>NZ_VILD01000009.1:55945-72108 GCF_009712085.1 Anabaena sp. UHCC 0253 | reverse complement strand
CCCATCTCATTTTTGTATGATTGACTGTAAAACCTGGCATAATTAATAAACCCAGTTGCTTAAAAACTCTACTTGCCCCTGCATATCTTCTGCTGATTTGGTATTAATCAATCGCAAAACCCCACGCATTAATTCACCAATTCCATATCGTTGTTGTGGTGCTAGAATTATTCCAGCATGAGATAAACCCTGTTCCAGCAGATTAGTATGAATCTGGTAAAAGTCTCTGGCGTTAAAACTAAATATAACTCGGTTGTTTTCCTTAGCCCAAGTTAGCTGTTCTGGATCAGATTTGTACAACATTCCCACATCTGCAACCGTTAATACATCTACATTGCGGGAACGCAAAGCTTGAACAAAGTCTTCATCCATAGAATCCTCATCAATATAAAGTCGGATCTTATTCATCTGCTTTTTTATCTTTCTGGCTGTGTAAAGTTGCTAAACTCCAATATTCAGCCTCTGCTTCAGTTAACTCAGCCTCAATCTGATCACGATTAGCGTGGTAGTAAGCTAAAGCTGCATATATTTGAGCAAGGTTGAGGTAACTTATCCGACGGGCAATTTCTTCAGCATTTGCACCTTGTTTGTAAAGAACAACCACCCGACTTACAGAAGTTTTAGTCCCTGTAATCACGGGACGACCATTATTTACATCTGGAGAACAGGTTACTAGCGTACCAATGTTAGTCGCAGTTAGCATAGTTGAGAGAATTTTTAGCTAAGGTTATTTAATTTTAGTTTATTGTTGGCGCATCGCACCACAGGCGATCGCTCATAATATAGATTACTTGCTGGTAAGATTTCTACATTGTGATACATAGAAAAATACTTTATAATTGTTGATGCAATAATCAAGATTAATTAAAGTGTGAATTTATCAGAACAAACAATATCGGCACTCGGATCTATTATTACAGGTGATAAACAAATTTCGCCATACCGAACTGGTCCACAACTCATTGATTTTTTCCGTACCTTTGGTTCAGATGATATATATGAGAGCGGTTTTCCTTCTCGTTGGCGTTATACAAAGGATAAACTGTATGACTTTAATAATACAGTTTCCATGAAAAATATCTTAGAAACTGCTTTTCATCCTCTGGACTTTCTCAATGGAGGTAAAGATATTAAAAGTGCAGTTGATTATCTTAACGAATTTCTTAAATTTGATGGATATCAATTAATAGCTGTTGGTAATAAATGGAAAGTTTCTCAATTAGTTGATACTCAAATTGATCTATTACATCCTTATGAGAATTCAGTTGAGATAACACACATATTTATTGATGAGCAAATTAAAAAGTGTGATAGAAAACTTACTGAAGGGGACTTTGATGGTGCTATAACTAATGCGCGGTCTCTTATTGAAGCAGTTTTATCTGCAATTGAAAAAGAGTTTGATCCTCAGCCACCAAAATATGATGGTAATCTTCCAAAACTTTACAGGAGAGTTCAAAATCATTTGAATCTTTCTCCAGGACAGGAAAATATTGGGGAGTGCTTACAACAAATCCTTTCAGGGTTGACAAGTATTGTTTCTGGTTTGGCTACATTACGAAATACAATGAGTGATTCTCATGTAATTTCCTATAAACCGTCAGAACATCATGCAAGATTAGCAGTTAACTCAGCTAAAACACTTTGCAACTTTCTCTTTGATACCAAGGAATATCAAATGAAAAAAAGATAAACTAAACTAAACTCTTACTACTCTCACTCTCTGTGACTCTGCGCCTCTGCGTGAGCTAAATACTCTTAATTGTAAACAAAAAAAAGAGGTCATCACTGACCCCTTCCAAATCTACTAAAATAATCTCTGATTTATAGAAATTAAGACAAACCAGCATTAGTACCTTGCTTACCAGTTGCCAATTCCACCTTAACAATTTTGCCACCCATTTTTTGAATCCGTTGTTGTTCACGGAACCAATTTTCATAAGGAACTAACTTAGTAAAGTAAGTATTTTGTAATTCGCGTTGGGTGCGAGTACGACTTAGGCTAGGAACACAAGCAGTTACTTTAAATAAACGAGCCATTTTGTTTCAAATCTCCTGATATTGTTTTGGAAACTTTTTATCTCAAATATGTTGAGTGAAAATCTTTAAATTATTCTTTCCAAGGCTGGGAATCAACCATCAATACTAGACTGATAACACTTACAACCAATCAGCAAGAGAACCTTCTAGCAATCATGATTGATTTCCAGACCTTAATAAAGTCGCACCTACATGACTAAGTGCAAACCTAACTCCTAGCTCAAGCCAGAGGAGATATAGTCAAAGTAAACGCCCATTTCTTTACCAGCGTCAGGACCAACCAAACTAGCGGTTACTTCCTTCATAGCTTGGATAGCTTGAACGGTAGCGCCTACGGGTACTCCCAAGGAATTGTAGGTTTCTTTCAAGCCATTCAATACACGCTCATCCAAAATGGAAGGATCGCCAGCGAGCATAGCGTAGGTAGAATAACGCAAGTAGTAATCCAAGTCACGGATACAAGCTGCGTAACGACGAGTGGTGTACATATTACCACCGGGACGGGTGATATCAGAGTACAACAAGGACTTAGCTACAGCTTCTTTAACGATCGCAGCAGCATTAGCACTGATTGTTTGAGCCGCACGAACGCGCAGTTCACCAGTAGCGAAGTAGCCTTTTAGCTTTTCGAGAGCAGCGGTATCAAGGTATTTACCTTGAACGTCTGAAGAATTGATAACGGAGGTAATTGCGTCTTGCATTGTTGTTTTTTTCCTTATTTCCAACCTGATTGCAACAGTATTCGTTTGAGCCTAGAAATAGCTAAAACTTACTGCATTGCACCAACAACGTAGTCGAAGTAAGAACCAGCTTCACCAGCGTCTTCAGCAGACAACAAGGTAGCAGCAACGTTCTTCATAGCGGCAACGCCACCAGCAACTGCATCAATGGGAGTACCCAAAGATTTGTACATTTCACGAACACCAACGATACCGATTTCTTCGATGGGGGTTACATCACCAGAAACGATTCCGTAGGTAACAAGACGCAAATAGTAGTCCAAGTCACGAAGACAAGTAGCTGTCATTTCTTGTCCGTAAGCGTTACCACCAGGGGAAACAACATCAGGACGCTTTTGAAACAGTTGGTCGCCAGCTTGCTTAACGATGCGTTCGCGGTTTTCGGTCAAAACTTGAGCGATGCGGAGGCGTTGTGCGCCACCAGCAGCAAAACCTTTGATTCTGTCTAATTCACCGGGGCTGAGGTAGCGAGCTTCTGCATCAGCATTCACGATAGCTTTCGTGACGATACTCATTAATGGACTCCTCCAAAACTAATGGAACCAGAATTTGATTAAACTGGTACGACTTTATGCGGTTGATAGGGACTTAACATCTTGATTTACATTTTTAGCCAGATTGACCGGATTTAGTGTAAACAAGGTGGAAACTCAACTACCTCCCGGAAAACATTGTCCAGTATTATGTTGAGCATTTATTACTGCTCTTAATATTTTGTAACATTTATTTTCAGATTTGCTCATTCTGAGGGAACAGGGAACAGGGAACAGGGAACAGTAAAAAGCTAGATAAAACAACCTTTTCTGTCACCTATTACCTATTACCCATTACCCATTTTCCTATCTATTGGGAAGACCACCTGTTAAAACAGAGGGAGACAAGCTAGACCAAGATTGTTTCACCAAGTCAGCAGCAGCTTGGACACTACCCAAATAATTACCGGCTGGTAAAGATGGATAGCGGTTGTAAGGTACTACGTCTTCACCAAAGTAGCGAGCATACTCTGGACTGTTGACAATTGCCTCTACAGCAGCCCTTAAACCGCTATCAGCCAGCAACTTGTTATACTGACGGATTTCGCCTTGGGTAGCTGGTGCGCGTCCCAATAGGTGACGGAATAGGAACTCAATTACCTTAGTGTTGGGGTAAGGAGTGTAGAACCGCTTGCGATAGATATCTGAACTAGCTAGTTCGAGAACAAATTCACGCACGGTAATTTCACCGTTACGTAGTTTGCTATCTAATTCAGAACGGCGGAAATATTCAGGAACTTGACCGCTAAATACGTCCATTACTTGACAGTAGATAGCATTAATTACCTGATTGGTTTCTGGAGAATTTGTCCCAGTGGTAGCGCGGTAAATCCGGGCTGGTTTGCGGCGGCTTGTACCCACACCGACTTCCACAGACTGACCACGACCATCATTGAAAGAACGACCCAACTCAATAAACAAGGGTTTAGTCTTGTCCATTTTTTTAGCTTGGGCTGCCAAATCAGCGATCGCCTTCGCTAACATTGGCGTATTCTCAGTTTTAATCCGAGACTTGACAGTTTCAAAGCTAGGAACAACCAAATCATCATTCTGCTTAGTTAGCTGGTTGTAAAGCTTCTCGGTATTGGGGAAGTTAGCAGCAGGTAACGTGGGGAAGCGACGGAAAGGAACAGTATCCTCACCAAACACTTGACGGTATTCTGCACTATCCACCATCTCGCTAATAAAGGCACGAATTCCTTGAGTAGCCAGAATTTGGTTGTATTTGCGAATTTCCGCTTGGTCAATCGGGGCGCGACCCAAGAAATGCTTAGTACCCAACTCAATTACTTTTGTATTGGGGTAAGGAGTGTAGAACTCTTTCTGGTAAAGGCTAGAGTAACCCAAACCTTGAATAAATTCCTTAACACTAATTTCACCGTTCACCAACTTGCTTTCGAGAACCGTGAACTCGTTCTTAGAGATGTAAGGAGCAATATCTCGCTCAAAAATCTGCCGATAAGCACCGCTAATCACAGTGTCAGCAGCAACCTTGTCATTACTACTTGCTGTGAGCTTGAAGACCTTGGTTTGCTCACGTTGCTTAGTAACACCTTGGTTCATGCGGAATTCAATATCTGGTTCAGTCCGCATTTCTGTGACTGCACCCAATTCCACAAAGCGAGGTGTTTCTTGTTTTTGAACATTCGCCAAATCTTCGTTGATAGTCCCCACGCGCAATTGACGTAAAGACACACCCGCAGGAGTTAGATAGCGTTCGTAAGGAACTGTATCTTCATTAAATGCTTGGCTGTATTCTTCACTGTCTAGAATGGCATCAACGATCGCATAGAAGCCCTTTTTGGACGCAATGTCAAAATACTTATTATTCTCTTGACGACCATAAGTAGGACGACCCAACAAGCGACGGTGAATATATTCAATCGCTTTACAGACATAAAGAGAAGTCCAATACATCTTGCGGAATAAATCCGACTTCGCCAACATCCGCACAAACTCGCGGACAGTGATTTCGCCGTTTTCCAGCTTGATTTCCGCAACCTTGAGGCGTTGACCTTCGTAAACATCACGACCGAAAACTTGCAGGTAACAAGCCTTAATTACCGCTTGGGTAGAGCTTTCCGAGAACTTGACACTTGCACCCTTAGCAGCTTTTCTACCAATAGTTCCAGGTAATTGGTCTAACTTGAACACCTTCGCGCCCAAAGTCCCAGGAGCGACACTCCGAGCATTAGGATTGCTAAGTTGGTTATTAATACCAGGTCCTTGGTGAATTAAGATCCGGCGGGTATCCTTACTAAAAGGTGCAGGACTGCTGCTGGGGTTGCGAGTTGCTTTCGGGAAAATCGCCCCAAATTGAATTTCCAAGGGGTCATTACCAGAGCCGTAGGGATGTTGGTCAGGTAATGGCTGTTCGTAAGCAGCAAAGGTAGTAATAAACTGAGGAACTTTCCGGAAAGGCGCACTGTATTTAAACAGGTCTTGCTGTTGTCCCCAGTTGCGACATTCTTGAGCTTCTTGACCCAGACCCCGAATGTAGGGAACTGTTTCTTCGCCGAAGTAATCGCTGTATTCGGTAGAATCTACCAAAGCATTAACTAAAGCTGCTAAACCGCCTTTGGAAACAATGGAGAAGTATTTTTGCACTTCTTCCCGGCTACTTGGTCCCCGTCCTAAAATGTGACGGAAGGCCAATTCAATCACCCGGCTGTTAATAAAAGGCTGATAAAACTGTTTTTGGTAAAGGGGAGATTTAGCTAAACGACGAATAAACTCCTTCATGGAGATATCGCCATTTTTGACTTTGGATTCCAAGTCAGAAATAGACAAACTATAAGCACGGGTAATATCTCGCTCAAATAGTTGTCTGTAAGCCGCTTTGATAACTTCAGTTTTCTCAGAAGCAGACAAACCGGGCTTCATGGCGTACTTAGGACGACGTTCTGCGGCATTAGCATAAATTTGCGGCAGTTGTAACCCTTGTTGGTCGCCAGAAGGACGTTGACGGACTTTGGTTGAAGGTGTGGGTGCTTGGAATTCTGTCAGCAACACATCCATGTACTGAGTCACAATTTCTGTGGCTACAGGGTCTTTGCGGAAATAGGATAAAGACGCTGATTTAATTTCCTGCAAAGCCACGATGGTTGCTTCACCAGAACAGGCATTTTCAATAATTTCCCGCAAACCTCTGGTATTGACAGAGATGATGTTGGGGTCGCCAGCCACAATCGCATAGGTAGCATAACGCAAGAACCAGGATAAATCCCGTAAGCTCTTAGCCATGTTACTAGGACCATAACGAGCAACGTTAATGGGTCTAAAGCCTGGAGGTGTGGGTCCACCAGCAGAAGTATTGAAGATAGAACGCAGGTTTTCAAAGAAACCACCACGACTTTCAACGTAGGTGACAGTTCCTAATGTCATGCCCTCTTGGACACTCATACCACCAGCGCCAACCATTGCCATTTCTCGCTCTTGGGGCTTTTCTAGGAAAGCCATGGGAGAGCCACCGATAAAAATCCGGTTAGCAGCACGAGAGACGATGATTTCGGAATTTTCTGTAAGAATCTGGGCAATTTCTAAACGTTTTGCACCAGAGGAAAAATAACTGCTGAGTTCACTCAGTTCACCTCTTCCCAAAAAGCGGTCTTGTTGTTCCGCTTGGGAAATAGTAGCTACTGGTACAGTTTGATATAGTTGCGGACGCGCAACTGAGCTTCCACCGCTTGCCTTAACACTCATTGGATTCTTAAAACTCCTATCATAATCGTTTATGTGTTAAGCCTGAGTTGCTTTAAGGCTTGACATTTTTGCGTATTTGTGAATATTAAGCCTGCAAAACCCAGTAAATTAACCAAGTCAATTTTTAGATTAGAACGTTTTGCGTTTACGCTGTTGGTTTATTAAGAAGTATGACGAATCTGTAATCTAAATTTGATATTCGACATGATCAGGAGATCAATCAGCGAACTGTTAATATCAGGACTGAACTCAGTAAGCCAAAAGAATACGTAGCAAATATTACATGAATGCTACGTTGTTTGACATTGGTGATTGGTGATTGGGAATTGGTGATTGGTGATAAAATCTTAGTCTTAAATCCTGGACATCCTGATAGCGCAGCCTGGCGTTAGCCATTTCTGACAATTTCCTTACTTTCGAGAAAGCGGTAAGTACCTGAGCAAAATTAATTGCATATTTTTGGAACAAATACAAATCCCTGTTCCCTGTTCCCTCTCCTAAATGTACAATTTATTTTGCACGATTACTTACTAGTACACTGCGGCGTAAATCAAGCAACCATTATAGCGGTTATCGGTCGGATGAAATACAATCGAGGGCGGGGAAACCCCACCCCTACAGGTTTTGCGATTTAATGACTGTATCTCACTCAAGTGCATACCGCTATAAGAACTCTCAAGAAGCTTGTGTCATCTGCTTTTTTAATTTTTAATTATTAATTTTTAATTCCGCCCTGCGGTACTAGTGGAGTTTCTACAGATTCTGGATGAGTTGGTTGTAAATAGTCTTCTTTAGTAAAGTAATAATAACTGTGAGGTTCATTTTTGAGAATTACACCATTAACCACCTGTCCCAAAACATTTTGACCAGATTTGGCTAATAGTTCTTTGGCAAAATTAGCATTTACAGAATCAACAACACCAGGACGAACTACTAATAAAACACCATCAGCCATTTGTCCCAAAGTAACCGCATCAGCAGCTACATTTAAGGCTGGTGTATCAACAATTACGTAATCATATTTATCAGAAAAATTCGCCATTAAAGCCGCCATTCGTTGTGAATCAAGAAGAGATGCAGGACTAGGAGGAACTATTCCAGAAGTCAAAATATCTAAATTAGGCATGATTTTTTTGATTGTCGTGGTAATATCTTCCTGTCTGACAATCAAATTACTTAAACCTTGATTATTCATCAAGTTCCAAATTTTATGTTGAACTGGACGATGCAAATCTCCATCTATTAATAACACTTGACGGTCCATTTGAGCGATCGCTGTAGCTAAATTAGCTGCAACTGTTGATTTACCTTCATTAGGTACTGAACTAGTGACAACAATAACTTTTAGCTCTTTATCAGCACTCATAAAGTTCAAATTTGCCCTCAGCATTCGGTAAGCTTCACTAATAGAAGAGCGCGGAAAATCTCGAATCACAACTCTTTGTTGATAGGATTCCAGATCATCTTTTTTCCGCATATATGGTTTAAGGTTATTAATTGTCGGTAGTATTCCCAATAAAGTCATTCCTAGTAATTCCTGAGCTTCTTCAATAGTCTTGATAGATTTATCTTTGACTTCTAAAATATATATAGTTGCCAAGGCAGCTATGATACTTAATAACGCTGAACTGAGATAGGAAATCAGAGGAGAAAAATTAGGTTCGTCAGGAATTCTAGCTTCAGCAATCTTAGTTGCATTCCCTAAATTTTGATTTTCCGCAATACGACTTTCTTGTAACTTCTGAAGTAACAGAGAATAGGTAGACTGTGCGGCTTGTAGTTTACGGTCTATTTGACGTTGTTGCTGATCTAGTCTGGGTAAATTATTCAATCGTTGTTTATAAGCAAATTGTAAATTTAATAAAGACTTAGCTTGACTTGCTAAACCTAGACGGTTAGATTCTAATTCTACTAATCTACTAGCAAGTGATTGTTGTAAGGTACTTAATTCTAAATTGCCTTTTAGTTGTTGTTCATTTTTGCCTAAAACCTGAACTATTCTATTATCAATAACTCTATTTAAAGAGGTAATTTTATCTTGTAACTCTATGATTTGTGGATGACTATCCTGTAACACAGTCCGTCTAGTTGCTAATTGTGATTGTAGCTGTTGAATTTCCTTGAGAATATCTTGAACTCCAGAAATTTGGCTAATAGAAGTCGCTACTAATGCCTGTTGTGGGTTCATTCCTAATTGTTGACTAATGATTAGAGCCTGTGACTCAAAATTAGCTAATTGAGATTGAGTATCGTTAATTCTTAATTGTAGATCCCCAATCACTGCTATGGCATTTGTAGCTTCTTCCTGTAACGAAACAACTTTATTTTTCTCTTTAAAAGCTGCTAATTCAGATTCAGTTTTACGAACTACTAATTCAGCTTTTGGGAGTTGTTTTTCTATAAATTGACGTGCTGTGGCTGCTTCGGCTCTACGTGAAGATACATTTTGCTCTAAATAGATTTTGATTAATTCATTGACAACTTGAGCAGCAATTTTAGGGTTAGTATGATTGAAAGTAATTTGGATAACATCAGCACCTTTAACTTCTTTGACAGTAAGTTGATTGAGAAATTTCTTAATTTTTAAAGGAACACCTTGACTATCTTGGAGATTTAGTCGGTTAATAGTTGTTTCTATCAGAGGCAGAGAACGAATTACTTCTACTTCTGTAGTGAGAGGATTACTCATTTCTATGAGAGGATCTAATCTACTTATTTCTGTTCCTAATCCTGTCATAGAAGAAGTAGCATTATTTCTGTGAAAACGCAATTTACCTTCTGCCAAATAAATAGGGTTTTTTTAAAGATGTAGCTAACTGAGCGACTACGAAAACAGAAACAGTAATAAATAAAGTAGCGAGCCAGCGACGTTTAATGATTGTCCAATATCTTTCTAGTGATATAGAAGGTTCTTGTAGTTCCATAATAAATTAAATTTTTATTTTTTAAGTTGTAGAGTAAATGGCTTGAATAGCATCAATCACTCGCTCTAACTCTGCATTTGTAAGATTAGAACCAGAAGGTAAACAAAGACCTTTTGTAAATAAATCTTCGGACACTTCACCACCAATACATTCACATTCAGAAAACACAGGTTGGAGATGTAATGGTTTCCAAACAGGACGAGCTTCAATTTGTCTGCGAGCAAGTTGCAGCCGGATATATTCTCTATCTGCACCAAATTTATCAGCATCAATAGTTAAACAAGTTAACCACCGAGTAGAAATTCCAAATTTTGCTTCAGGCATAAATTCTATTCCTGGGAGATCATTTAAAGCCTGTTGGTAAACTTCAAAATTGCGTCGTCTTGCTGCTACTCTTTGATTTAAAACTCTTAATTGACCCCGACCAATACCCGCTAAAACATTACTGAGACGATAGTTATAACCAATTTCTGAATGTTGATAATGGGGGGCAGGATCACGGGCTTGAGTTGCTAAAAATTTAGCTTTGGTAATTAATAGATCATCATGAGAAACCAACATTCCTCCACCAGATGTAGTGATGATTTTATTACCATTAAAAGAGTAAATGCCAAATCGCCCAAAAGTACCTGGAGACAGCCCTTTATAAGTAGCACCTAAAGCCTCAGCCGCATCTTCTATGAGAGGGATATTATAGTGATCACAGACTTTGAAAATAGGTTCAATATCGGCACTTTGACCATATAAATGAACAACAATAACTGCTTTGGGTAACTTACCAAGATAGGCACGTTTTTGTAAAGCTTCCTGCAACAAATCTGGGTTCATATTCCAGGAAAGGCGATCGCTATCAATAAAAACTGGTTTTGCCCCTAAATAAACAATTGGATTAGCGGTAGCTGCAAAGGTTAAAGTAGAGCAGAAAACCTCATCTCCTGAAGTGACTCCAACTAATTGCAAAGCTAAATGTAAAGCCGCAGTTCCCGAACTAACAGCAGCCGCATAACTAGCACCAGTAACTTGACAAAATTCCTGTTCAAAAGCATCAACATGGGGTCCAACAGGGGCGATCCAATTAGTATCAAATGCTTCTTTAACAAATTCTAATTCTTGATTTCCGATATGAGGAGTTGAGAGGAGAATTGGTTTATTCATTTAATTTAAAGTAGTTTCTTTAATTAATCGAGCAGGTACACCTGCTACTGTACTGTTTGGCATCACATCCCTCATGGCTACTGAGCCGGCACTGACAGTAGCCCAAGCTCCCACCTGAATTCCTGGCAATACAATGCTTCCCAGGGCTAAAAAAGCCCCCTCCTGGGCTGTTGCCCCTCCTGCCAGATGGGAGAGTGCCATATGTACGTAATCTCCCACACAGCAGTCATGATCAACACTCGCTTTAGTATTAATAATTACGTGCGATCCAATTTTTGCAGAGGGCTGGATGATTGCACCGGCGCATACTACTGTACCTATACCTAATGAAACATCAGGATGAACCCACGCATAGGGATGAACTACGGTAATCCAATCAAGATTAAGTTCTTCTACTAACCGCTTTCTTTTTTCATTTTGGCCAACACCAATGATTGCATGAGAAAAATCGCCATATTTAAGCTCACTGACGGGACCAACAACCGGAATACCAGAAATATGCGTTCCCCTCTTTTGCAGATCATCATCGTAAAAACCGACTACGTGGTGTCCTGCTGCCATGAGCGTACTTGCTACGACTTTGGCATGACCTCCTGCACCAATTACAATTACTTTTTTTTGATTCATAACATCATGAAATTATAGGGAAGTGACAATTAAATCTTCTACTTCAATAATGATGCTACTCAAAGACAAACCTACTCCAAATCCTGTTAAACAAAGCCGACCACTAATTTTATTTATTCCTTGATTGTAGGCATAACGACTAATAGCAATGGGGATAGATGCACCACTTGTATTTCCGATTCCTTCTACCAATATGGGAACTTTTTCTGCACTCAATTTGAGTTTTTTACGAATGTAATCAACCATAAATTTATTAGCTTGGTGAAATACAAATAAATCAATATCTTCACTGCTTAAATTACAAGTTCTTAAAGCGAAATTGACCAAATCTGGCACTTCTTTAATGCAAAATGAAAAAACAGCAGCACCATCCATTGCCAAATCATTATCGCTTCTGTAGATACCATTTCCTCTGAAAGTAGTAATACTTGTTTCCTGGCTAATTGGCTTTCTCATTCCCCCAGCAGGAACAATCAACTTATCATAATCATCGGCAATTGTTCGCCAAAAAGCTGTTAATCCTTGACTGTTCTGATCAAATTCCAAGACACAAGCAGCCGCACCGTCACCAAATAATAAATGCGCGGCTTTATCTTGGTTATTTACTAATTTTGTGATTGTATCTCCAATCACCAATAGTCCACATTTAAGATCACCATTATTAAGTAATTTTCCCAAGACAATTAGACCATGTGTAAATCCCGCACAGCCAGTATTTATATCTAATGTCAATACTTTGGGATCTAACCCTAATTGATGACATAAAAGAAAGGAATTTCCGGGAATTAGATAATCTGGAGTTTGGGTAATACAAACAAGACAGTCTATATTTTCTTTCCTAATATTGGTAGTGTTTAAAAGTTTATTCACAGCTTGATACATCAGATCAAAAGCTGTTATTCCCTCTTCGGCAACTCTTCTGCTATAAATGCCAATTGTTTGACTAATCCGTTCTATTTCATCATGTTCTAATACATCAGATAATTCATGATTAAATTCAGTTTCTTGAGGTAAAGCAACTGCTATTCCTCGCATACTGATGTTAGGAATACTTGTTTTATTCATAGATTTTGCCAAAATCAAAGATTCTCATGTTTTGCTAAATGAATTCTGCAACAATCCGAGCTTTATCAAGATTATTTTTATAGGACTGACGCAAGATTGAACTCAAAACCTGATTCTTGCTTAGGGGTAATTCATGAATTACCCCTACTTCCATTCTGTTTTGCGTAATTTCTGTTTTAGTGAAAATGCCCTACTATATAATCTGCTAATTTACTAATTGATATAAACGGGCTTTTTTCCTTGCACATAGTCTGATCATTGGCAAGAGTAATATCAAGATCAAATGTATCTATAATATTTTCTTCTATGAGAAAAATAAGATTGATAATATGTATAGAATCAAAAGGTGAATCTCCTCCTAAAATCCTGGTTTCTTCATCTATATTGGCAGGTAAATGAATATTCGAGTTATCTGCAACTGCTTTAAATGCTGTTTTGATGATTTTGACAACCTCTTCCCTGATTGTATTTAACACATTATTTTCCTTAATCATTGTTTCATAACCAATTATTTGATTTGCACTGGGACAGATAAGATCAATCAGGTCTTTAATCGTTTTACTTTCGACGATAGCATTGACAGGAATAGCACGATGAGTATAACTATCAAGCATTGATATTACGGATAGTCTGCAAACTGAATCCCATGCAGATCCTAATTCTTCTAGTGCTGTTTCTTCCGTAAGATATGCACCATTAATTTCCATGGCTTCACTTAACGTTTCTAGTATTTCTTGACGATTTACCATATTTTCCTCTAGAAAATTATATTAATTTACTAATCCATTTAATAACTACACTAAATACCTGGAAATAATCTTGTCATTTTGGCATTATCTTGATCAAAAAATAGGCGATATATACGCCTATTTTCTGTAAACTGTAGGGGCGAAGCATTCGGAAAATAAATTTGGGAAAAAACCGATAATTTATTGCCCGAATGCTTCGCCCTTTTTATGTAAAAACAGTGACAAGGCGATCGCATTTGGCACTCATTGTATTAATTTGCACTTTTAGCCATTCATCATGAGGAGTTTCCCCATTTACCCAAGCTATTAATGCGGCGGGAATATTTGCTCCTGCTAGATGAGAAAATGGATAGCCACCACCAAAACGGGGATTCATTTCTAACACAAAACTACCTTTTTTTCCCACAATTACATCACAGTCTAGATTGCCAATATGACCTAGTTTTTGGCCAATTGTTTCACCTAGTTTTTGCAGTTCTGGATTTTCGACAGTGACAGCCCGATCTGTTTCTCCCGCTCGCATGGTAAGCTTGCGTTTAACAAAAGTGGTAATGTAAGAACTTTCTAAATTATTAATGATATCAAGACCATATTCTTGGCCAATAAGTCGTTCTTGAATTAGAATACACCTGTCAATATCAGATGCACTTACTTGAGATAAAAACGATTTCATTAGTGATTTTTTGACAAACTGATAAGCTAATACCAATTCTTCATCATCTTCAGGATATTCAATCCCAATTGATGCACTTCCCCAGCGGGGTTTAACTACTAAAGGAAAACCTATTTCTCCGCGCTGAATTGCTGCTTGTGCTTCCCTAATAGACAGATAAGTTTTTGGTGTAGAAATACCCAGGCTTTCTAAAAATTGAAAAGTTGCCCATTTATCAAAACAAATATTGATAATTTCCGGTGAAGAAACAACTGGGATAGTTCCTATTTTTAGAAATTTATGACGTTGTTTTGCTAAAAATGGCAGTTCTAAATCGTTGAGAGGAATAAGTAACTTAACTGATTTTTGCTGACAGATATGCAGGAGTTTATCAAAGTAATCACCATCATTGACAAATGGTAATAAAAAACTTTCATCTGCTTCCTGTAATGCTGGAGCTTCTAGACTAGCATCCCCAGCAAATACTAATCCTCGACCTTCTAAAGCTGCTTGAAAGAACTTCACCAGATAATTTCTTCTTCCCGCACAAGTTAACATGATATTCATATTTTTGCTGTTCATATTACATAAGTAGAAAATACATCTTGAGAAGTTTCTTTGCGTCTGACTAATGTATACTTTTCTAGAGTGGAATCATAGCTAATAATTGGAGGATTAGGACGAATAAACGGCGGTTTAAATACCACTGTATATGCACCTAAATTATCGAAAACTGCATAATCACCAATGCCTATTTCATCAGCATAATCTGGATATAAACAATCATGTTCCATGCAAGTATATCCAACTAAATCAACAGAACCACTGAGTTTTGGCTTTTGAGAATTTTCTCCACTGCTATAAACTTGTAATGACAATTTCTTGTCAGTTAAAGTTGGTTTGATATTGTGAATACTACCAACTACCAACGCAACTTGTCGGCATCTAACTGTTTTAATTCCCACCACTTTACCGACAAACTTCAGAACATCAGCAACAACAGCAACACCAGGCTCAATGATTAGCTCTGGTCCAGAATCATCAGGAAATCTACTTCTTAATTGAGGAGCAATTGCCTCTGCATACTCTTGATAACTGGGAATATGACAATCAAATTGCGCCTTTAAATCATCTTGCATTTTTCCGAAAAAACCACCACCAATATCAATAAATTGCGGCTGTTGATCTGGGAAATAATAATCAGTGAGTTCTATTATTTTTTGCGTGCGTATTTTATAGGATTCTACACTTCTTGTTGATGTGGAAATATGACAATGCAATCCCAACACTGAGCAATTATTTAATTCTCGAAATTCTTTAAAAACATCATCTAATGCTCCTCCTTCCACATCAAATCCAAAGCGAGAGATCCTACCTGCACCAACATCAAAATTACATCTTAAACCGACTGCAATCTTGTTTTCTGGCAATCTTCGCGCTAAGGCTGTAACTACTTCCACTTCTTCCAAACAATCCAAATTGACAATAGAACCAGCCAGGATAGCATTTTCCAAATCTGCTGGAGACTTTAAAGGACCATTAAAGATGATTCTAGATGGAGAGACACCAATAGCGATCGCTAAATCATACTCCATTTGCGAAACCACTTCTGCATAACCTCCCAAAGAATGCACGGTTTGGCATAATTTGGGAATGTAATTAGTTTTATAAGAATAGCCTAAGTTGGTATGGGGATAAATCGAGCGAAAACTTTGCAGAAACTCTTGATAGTTACTTGCAAATTTTTCTAGATCAAGAATAAAAAAGGAATCACCAAATTCTGTTTCTAACTCAAAAAGTCTTTGCCAAGAAAGTTGCATTTTAAAAGCTCAATATTGATTAAAAAATTAGGAAGTTGTTAAACATTAGGACTTACGCAAAATATCTCTGAACCCTCTTCTCTTCGTGTTCTTCGTTCCTTCGTGGTTCATTAAAAAAAGTCTTAAAGATCGAAGTAAACAATTGTCAATTGTGAT
>NZ_VILD01000009.1:0-55592 GCF_009712085.1 Anabaena sp. UHCC 0253 | reverse complement strand
TCAGCTTTGCAATATCGCTGATAGTTGGAGATCGGAATAAGCAAATTAAAGGTAAATCCACATTAAATACCGAGCGAATTTCCCCAATTAACCTAACTGCAACTAAAGAATTCCCACCCAGATGAAAGAAATTATCTTTAATTCCCACTGGAGAAATCTGAAGTACCTGCTGCCAAAGTTCAATTAAAGTTTGCTCAATTTGATTTTGAGAGATTCTTGAATTGCAAATATCCCCAGCCGCAGCAACTAACATCGGTGCAGGTAAAGCCTGACGGTCAACTTTCTGATTAGGAGTCAGGGGAAATGCTGTCAACAAGACAAAATTAGAAGGAATCATGTACTCAGGCAATAGAGAGAGTAGGTATTCTCGCATAGTTGCATTGGTCGGCTCATGTCCAGGCTGTGGGACTAAATATGCCACAAGACGCTTATCCCCCGGCACATCTTCACGGACAACAACCACCCCTTCCCACACTGCCTCATGTCTGTTTAAAATTGTCTCAATTTCTCCCAATTCAATCCGATATCCCCGCACCTTTACCTGAAAATCCATTCGTCCCAAAAACTCCACATTCCCGTCTCTTCCGTAGCGAACCTCGTCCCCAGTCCGGTATAAACGTGCCGTGGCATCCGTACTAAAAGGATTGGCAACAAATCGCTCCTGAGTCAACTCTGGTCTATGCAAATATCCCCGCGTCACTCCCTTACCGCCAATATACAATTCACCAGCAACACCAACAGGAACAGGTTGCTGATTTTTGTCAAAAATGTATAACTCAGTATTCACAATCGGACGACCAATAGGAACTACTCCATCAACTTTACCTAGAGTATGGGTTGCTGACCAAATAGTGGTTTCTGTTGGACCATACATATTGTGGACTCGTCCCGGCACAATTTCCTGGAGTTGAATTGCCAAAGCCTCAGTCAAAGCTTCTCCACCCACCATCATCTCCCTAAGTTGTCCCATGGCTTTGCGGGTAGCGGTTTCTGCAATTAGTAAATTTGCCATAGAGGGAGTACATTGCAGATGTGTTACCCCATGACCTTGAATCAGGTCAGCTATAGATTCAGTCGGAGTTGGATCATTAGCCAGTGTCTTCAATTCATTTAGCAAAGGTAGTTGAGATAGCACCCTATCCGTATCTACGCCATAGTCAATCAGGCAGGCAATTTCATCAACACCAATGTCCCTCACTCGATTCACCATCTGCAAACAGGTGTCCACAGTCCCAAACAGACCACTGGTTTCAAAATACCGCTCAAAAGAAAAATCTAGCACCTCAACCATATCCGGATCAGACAAATGAGATATGGCAAACCGTCCCTTTTCGTCCGTAGTTTTCTGCTTGAAAGTCGGGAAAGACCAAGCCGCAAGCTTGATTAAATCCAAAGAACTAGCCAAATATTGCCGCATGGGTTGACGGACAATTTCTTTGACAATATCATCACTTTCCCCCACAAAAGTGTGCATCATCACAGTGACAATTCCCTGTCCAGAATGTCCATTTTCTTGCCAAGCTTGACGATAAATAGCAATCTTGGCTGCCAACTCATCTAAACCCTGCCCCAATAAGTGAGTTAAAATATTAGCGCCGCTTGCTCCTGCCTGATGGAACGTTTCCGGGTTGCCTGCCGCTGTAATCCAGACTGGGAGAGTAGGCTGAATGGGGCGGGGCAGAGTTTGCACCTCGACGATTTCGCCTTTACCGTTGGGATATGCTAAAGTTCCACCTTGCCAGAGTTTCCGCACCTCCTCAACTTGCTCAAACATAATTTCCTTGCGGTTCTCAAAGGCTTGGGGACACAGCACAAAGTCATTAGGCTGCCAACCTGCTGCAAAGGATATACCAACTCGACCACCAGAAAGATTATCAACCAAAGCCCAATCTTCAGCCAATCGCACCGAGTGATGCAAAGGAGAAACACAGCTACCGGCACGAATTTGGATATGCTTGGTAATAGTAGCGATCGCTGCACTACTAATCACAGGATTGGGAAATAAGCCACCAAAAGCATGAAAATGACGTTCAGGAGTCCAAATAGCTTTAAAGCCATTGGCATCAGCAAATTTAGCCCCTTCTAGCAACAGTCTATACTTGGTTGCTGCATCTTCACCTTGCTCATGGCTGGAGAAGTAAAAAAGACTAAAATCAGTGTGTTTTAATTGATTTGACGGCGGCAAAGTTGACTGTTGTCGTTCTTGTTTGGGGTTATAAATGACAACCTTAAACCCCCGTGCCAATGTCCAAAACAATTCCAAGACGGAAATATCAAAAGATAAACTGGTGACAGCCAACCATACCCCCGGCGGATCATGGTCAATCACAGCATCCATACCAGTGAAGAAGTTGACCACATTCCTATGCTCCACCATTACACCTTTAGGTTTCCCCGTTGAGCCGGAAGTGTAGATGATATAACTCAGGTTTTCCGGTTTCACCCCACTATGGGGATTTGTGATTGGTTGTTGAGTAATTTCGCCCCAGATCATATCAATGGGGATAATGCAGACATCATCATTAACAACCAGTTTAGGAATTAATTTCTCCTCAGTTAAGATCACCGGAGCTTGGGAATCTGCCAGCATCAAAGCCAAACGCTCTGGGGGGAAATCGGGGTCAAGGGGAAGATATGCCCCACCGGCTTTATGAATTGCCAATAACCCAATCATCATTTCTAATGATCTTTCGAGATGAATACCTACCAAAACATCGGGACCAACCCCCTGTAGTTGCAAATAGTGGGCTAATTGATTGGCTTGTTCATTCAATTCCCGGTAAGTTAATTGTCGCTCTTGAAAAGCCACCGCTACACCATCAGGAGTAGATTCGGCTTGAATTTCAAACAACTCATGAATACACCGATTTGTAGGCAAAGGCTGTGCTGTATCGTTCCAATCCCCCAAAATTTGCTGCTGTTCGGACACCGATAACAGCGGTAATTGATGTAGCGGTTGTTGAGGATGCTCTATACAAGCAGTGATAAAACTCTGGAGTTGTTGAACAATGGCTTGAGAGTCAGCTTCATTCAGAGAGCTAGTATGAATTAACTCTGGTAAACTGCCATCCTCATAAGCCACAAAAACCATAGATGCTTCCAAATAATGCCAATCTAGGCAATCTGGACTGCTTGCTAAGGCGATTGCTACAGGCAGAAAATTACTCTGGAGGCTATCTTGTAATTCTGGATAACGTCTCAACAGGCTATGTCTAAAGCTACCCAACCGCGAAGTATCATCTAAAGCAATTGCAAACCGCTTTTGAAATTGACTAAATGACTCCCCTATCTGAGTTTGTATACGGATAGGAACTCGTTGAGCAAATATTTCGGGCGCAATGCTACGTTGTGAATCCGTTTGCAGTCCCAAATCAAATTCCATTTCCGTTGCCAAGCGCCCACAGTAAGCCGCAAACATAGCCAGCAAAGACTTAGCCTCTACCTGCTCTGTGGACAACAAAATGCCATAGCAATCCATGGAGATATCTAGAGACTGACTAGGCATTTCCCTCGGCAAATAAGGATGTCTAAAGGGTGCAAGCTGCATCAAACGTTGTGACCAAGTTTGCTCATAGCGACAAATAGCCGCATTGCGTTGATTAATTGCCTCCCTGACTTCCCCATCAATTACTGGCAAGACATCACCGACGCGCACACTATAATCTTTTCTCAATTGTGCTGGGGAAATATTCTTTCCCCTTAATGTCGTTAAACCACTTAATTGCACAGCCCCATCTATAGTGGCAACGCACATTCCCTCCTCTCCTAGTTTCAGCACTTGTCCTGGAGTACCAGAAGCAGTTTTGATGACATGGGCAGAACCGACAGCAACCACTCCTCCTGGCAACCACACCTTGGGCAAACCTAGTTCATTGCGAATGGGTCCAAAATCTAATGCTTTGACCAGATTACAAATATCCTTACTACTAACATCAAAAGAAATAAGAGCAGCCGCATCAGGGCGATCGCTAGAGCTAAAATAACTTCGTTGTGATAGGTCTTGATGCCAAGGCTCTATCAGATCCATTGCCAGTTCTTGCACCAATTCGGTGAAGGAATTAACTGCTGCATCAAAACAGCTAACATTCAGGTTAAATACTGTATCATCTGCCAAAATCGGCACAGCTTTTTGTTTAAAGATCCGCCCAGCGTCAATTTCACAAGCTACTTCGTGCCAGGTAATAGCATATTCAGTTTCACCATTCAGCAAAGCCCAAGAAGTTGCATACAAACCTGCATACTTAGGTAATGGGGAATCATGGTAATTAATAGTAGCTTTTTTTGCCCTAGCGATCGCATCGGCGGGAATGATCCATTTGATGTTATTAATACTAAAAAGATAATCGTACTCAGCCTCCAAGAGTGTTTTATGGAAAACGTGTCGAGAAGGAGCATGAGTGATGCCATGTTCTTGAGACCACTTTTGCAATGAATGATCTGTGGAATACACTCCCAGCACTTGGCAGTTTTTCTGCAACAAAATTTCTAAACAACTCAAAGGCAGGACACCATCGCCGACAACAAAACAAGAAAAGCTGGACATAATTCATCTATCCTCGAAGAAAATAATTGACAATTGACAATTGATAATTGACAGCTAAGAAGGGAGGCGTTGCATAATTGAAGTATGAATTAGCCTCACGCAAAGGCGCAAAGACGCAAAGGTAAGAGGTTTCAAAGTTGGACTGGGTGGATTTCATACCTCGATTTAGCAACGCCAGAAGGGAAAATAGTCTCGAATCTGGGTTATTAAGCGTTGTCAATTGTCAATTATCAATTGTCAATTAGTTAAGTGATGTATCGCCGAATCTGATCGGCAATTCTTTGACTAGCTCTATCAGCAGTAATTAGTTGAATCTGGTCTGGATGAGATACTCCCACACCTAACTCTACGGCGGTGCTAATCTGTGCTAACTTCCAAATAGATCCTTGGGTAACTTCATTTGTACTGCCTAACAAACGCAGCATTCCCAACCCAATAACATCAATAGCTATCCGATCTGTACTGGCTAGAATCACATTGGCCGCCACCTTCTTACCAGACTCTGGTCCCCCTTCCACAAAGGTTTCCACACCATCCATTAAGACCAAACTGGGCTGATAGACGGCATTAATTTCCGCGATCATCTGCTGCATATATGGTGAAGTATGCAAATCATTCATATAGTTGAAGGGATCACCAGGAACATACTTTGCGACCATACCTACTGTATTTTTGAGTGACAGGGTATAATGCGCTCCCCTATGAGTTTTCAAACAACAGGTATTGACAACCGCTCCAGCCTGGAGAATTGGCCGCGCAAAGGCGAAACCTTGTTGCCAGTGAGTTCCTGATGGTGAAAAATATTGCCACTGTTCAGTAGACATTTCATCAAAAACCATCGCTTCTAATCCATAGCGTTCTGCCAGTTGGAACACCCCTTTTAGCTTCATAGCTTCACGAGTCTGAGCCATTCCTGAGCGATCGCCTACAGTAATTTTTCCCACTCCAGCTTTTTGCAGTTTTTCCACCAAGGCTGCTAATAATTTAGTATCTGTAGCTGCTGGCGATGGATCGGCGGTATTGTAATTGGGTTTGAGAAAAATACTTTTTCCTTCGATCCCATCTGGCTGTAATAAGTCAAGTGCTTGCTGTGTCCCTGATACCCGATCTTCGGTGTGAACTAAGACAACTTTGCTAATACCAGTCGGTTTTGGTGATGCTACTATTTTCATGGCCTGACTATTCTTGGCATTAGCAGCTTCCAGAATAGATTTAGATGTTTTCAGGGTATGAATCACAGATCCAGGGGAAAACCCCGATATTTTCAGGTTGTGAAGAACAGGAGCAACAATAGCCGCCCCCGTAGCGATTCCAGCTAATTGGAGAATATTCCGCCTTGTGCGCCGGGGATGAGAAGATTGACTACGCATAACACTAAGTAAGGTGACAGGTTACAGGTAAGAAGGAATAAGCAGGAATCAGGAGGTAGGGGCGCAGGGCCTGCGCCCAGTCATGAGAAGGAAGAAAAAGATTAGTCTCGAATCTGGATTATTAAACGTTGTCAATTATCAATTGTCAATTGTCAATTGTTATTAGATTCGGACTAAGTTACTTGGGACTTCAAACTTGACAGTTTCCCCAGGGGAGTAAACAGCTTTGTCTTCTGTATCACTGAGAATGATTGATCCTGCACCAATAATATTTTCTTTGCCAATTTTGATGTAATTGCGGATAGTAGCATTCAAACCCATAAAAGTGTATTCTCCTATGTTGACTCCACCACCAAGAACGACATTAGAGGTCAGAAAACAATGATCATTGATCACACAATGGTGGGCGATAGAATTCACACCCAAAAGTAGACAGTTGTTGCCGATGGAGGTGAAAGGCTGAATAACATTATTTTCCATGATAAAGCAGTTTTCACCCACTGGTGTACCATAATAAGATGCTTGAGAACTGATATAGGAAATAAAGCTATATCCTCGCTCTTTTGCATTCAAGTATTTTTCTGCCCGCAATTTATTAACTTGTTGGTAACTAATGGCTATGAATAATTTGTATTGATCAGGCGGATAATACTTTTCTAGTTTTTCATAGGGGACAATTGGTAAATTATGGAAACTCTCTGTTTTCAGATAGGCTTCATCAACAGTAAAACCAACTACTTCATGTTCAGAATCTCTCTGAAGATAGAAATGGGCTATTTCGGCTATTTCACTACTTCCGAAAATAACAACCTTAGCCATGATTTATACTCCAATTATATCTTTTATTGATGTTACTTTTCATGGCTAATTTAATCTCCCATAAATTCTTCCATTGTGGCATGATTTTGCTGACTAATCCCTTGCTGTTGCATAACTGTCCAAACAGTCAGGAAAATAATTTTCAAGTCTAGTAATAAACTCCAATTGTTGATATACAAGATATCTAGGTTAAATTTTTCTTCCCAACTCAGGGCATTTCGACCTCGAACTTGTGCTAAACCTGTAATCCCTGGTTTTACTTCCTGTCTTCGTGCTTGTTCTGGGGTATATCGAGCCAGATATTGTACTAATAATGGTCGTGGTCCGACAAAACTCATATCTCCCTTGAGAATATTCCATAGTTGGGGAAGTTCATCAAAACTTGTTTTTCGGAGAAATTGACCAAAAGATGTTAAGCGTTTTTCATCGCTAAGTAGATTACCTTTTTCATCGCACTCATCGGTCATGGTACGGAATTTGTAGAAATTAAAAACCCGTGCATCTTTACCTGGACGAGGTTGGATAAAAAGAACTGGACTACCCATATTTATGTAGATAGCGATCGCGACACCTAGCATAATCGGAGAAAGAATAATTAAGGCGATCGCTGCTACAAATCTATCTAGTATTGATTTGAGAAATCTGCTATATTTGTTCATGAGTTCACCTTTTATTCAAACCAAAAACCATGAATACGAAATATTAAGCAGCAATTAATTTGCAGAAATACCTGCTTGATGTTTTCACTAATCAGCAAATAATGAAATTATTGAATTCCATTAAATCTATCAAGCCTTATTTGATTTTTTGAAGTCTTTTTTGCACCGTGAATAATTTACAGGATAGACTTGATTTCTAAAATCAAATCGCCAGCCTGGCACTACTTTTATGAGTATTTGATGAACAATATTTAGTTAAGATAATTGACAATTGATAATTGACAATTGACAATTGAAAATGCTTAATAATCCAGATTAAAGACTGTTCTTCCTCTTCCTCTTCTTCCCCCTTCTTCCCTGTCACCTGTCACCTGTCACCTGTCACCTCCCTTCTTCCCTATCACCTTCTTCATATAAAGCTTCGTGTAACTTAATAATGTGGCGGAGGTCATAATCTATTATCCGGTTACGCCCTTTTTGACCCATAATACGAGCTGCTTCGGGATGATCTAATATCCATGCCATTGCTTTTGTTAGTTCTTCTATATCACCCACTGGCACAAGAAGACCACAACCGTCCGCTAGTAAGTCTCTAGTTCCCCTAATTGCTGTGCCAATCACAGGAGTTTGTAGTGATATTGACTCCATTACACATCGGGGTAATCCTTCTTGTTCAGAAGCCAATATAGTAGCCACTGATATAGATATTAAAGTTGTAATATCCTGACGCACACCCAAAAAACTAACTTGATCTTGTATCCCCAATTGCATTGCTAACTGCTGCATCTGATTCATCAGTGGACCATCTCCAGCAAAAGCTAGGCGGGTATCAGGTCGCGCTAGACAAGCATAAGCTTTTAAAACATCTTGAGGGCGTTTGCGGGGAATTAACTCTCCCACTGACAAGAATAGTGAGGTTTCTGGTGCTAACTTTAATTCTTGGCGTAGTTGCTCAACTTGAGTTTCGGTAATAGCATCCTGACTGTAATAATTGGTATCTAAGCCAATTCCCGGCATATAGCAGATGTTTTCGGGAGATTTAATTCTGTGGGACTTTGCGGCTTGTTCATCATCACGATTGATCACGATTAAACAGTCATGCCAATTTCCTGCTAGTTTTTCTAACCCTAGAAACAAAGCATTCTTCAATGGTTTTCCACCAGGATGGAAGTGAAAGCCGTGAGCAGTATAGATGACTTTTGTATGGAGATGCTTTTTTAAGTTTCTCAGGGCGTACCGAGTCACAAAAGCAGCGACAGGCGTATGCACATGAACTATGTCATATTTCTCTTGCTTGACTATATTTTGGATAATTTGCGGTGTCTTTAGCAAATTGCGTGGATCTAGGGGATTACGTGACCACTGGATATCCCAAACATGATCAAACTCCTGTATGCAATCTCCACAAGCCGAAATACCACAAGCCATACCATCTACACGCCAACCTTGATCACGAAAATGACGGGCAAAAGGCAGGAGAAAGGCACGTAGAGTAGCCGGAATAGTCGCTACTATTAAAATTTTCTTCATGTTTTGATTTTTAAGCATTTGTGTGAGGACTTACGCAAAATATCTCTGAACCCCTCTTTTCTATCCCTAACGGGACGCTGCGCGAACGTGTCCTTCGTTCCTATCCCTAACGGGACGCTCCGCGAACGTGGTTCGTTCTTTCGTGACTGTGTGTAAGTCCTGTGTGTGTTGTCTCTAACAACTCTGCTAAACCTTCACGAATACTGATATTTGGCAACCATCCCAAAGTTCTGAGAGCGGCATTATTGGCGAGACTGTGACGAATATCACCAGGGCGGGATTCTTTGTAAATGGGATGCAAATTTTGATCTGTTAAATCGTTGAGGATATGAACGATATCTAGTAAAGATGTGGCGACACCGCGGCCAACATTAAAGGTTTTACCTGTGGCGTTTGGGTGTTCCATGACGAGTAGGTTAGCAGCCACGACATCAGAAACGTGAACAAAATCACGACTTTGCAAACCATCACCGTAAATAATTGGGGCTAAACCTTGACGGATGCGATCGCAGAATATAGAAATTACACCTGAATAAGGACTGGATGGATCTTGACGCAGACCAAAAACATTAAAGTACCGTAAGCAGACAAATTCTACCCCTAAAGTCCGGGCATAGAAGTGACCCAACAGTTCTGAGGCTAGTTTGTCTACTCCATAGGGTGTGATTGGGTTTGCAGGTATTGACTCTATTTTTGGCAGAGTTGGTTCATCACCATAAGCAGCAGCACTGCCAGCAAAGATTACACGGTGAATACTATGTTTGCGTGCCGTTTCCAAAACATTGAGAGTAGCACCATAGTTGACCTTACTGCTGCCGATAGGATCGTTGATAGATTTGGGAACACTAGCGATCGCGGCTTCATGAAAAACATATTTGCATCCTTGCATAGCAGCATCAACGGTGGATAAATCTGCAACATCACCGATGATGACTTCAATATCCTGGGGATGAAGAGTAGCAATATTTTCCAACTTCCCAGTCGAAAGATTGTCCAAAATCCGCACTTTATAGCCTTTTTTCACGAGGGCTTCGACAATATGCGATCCAATAAATCCACAGCCACCAGTTACTAAGACGGTTTTCTGAGCTATTTTCATCGTCTTTCACTTATTTGCTAAGTTTTCTGAGTTAAAAGCCATTTTTCGGTCTGCGATCGCACATAACGGTAAAATCCAATTCTTTGCTCGCGCAGCACTTCATCTCTATAATCTTTCGCTTTCTCTAGGTTACGGGCTGACATTCGCGCCATGCGTTCTGGGTCAGTCACAACCTCCTGGATTTTGCTGGCTAAAGCATCTACATTACCGGGCGTTACCATATCCTCAATTGGCAATAGTTCGGGAATACCGCCTACTGTTGAGCCAATACAGGGTAGTCCCCGCGCCATTGCTTCTACCATTGCTCTAGGTAGCCCTTCTTGGTAAGAAGGTAAAACAAATAAGTCAGCTTGATCTAACTCAGTAGTGACAGCTTTTCCTGCCGCTAACTGACCACGGAAACAGACTCGCTCTTTTAAACCCAAGGCTGCTGCTTGTTCCTCCAGTTCAGTGCGGTGCTTACCATCGCCAATCATGGTCAATTTCAGGTCTATTCCTTTTTGTATACAGATAGCCATGGCACTGAGCAGTATATGAGGCGCTTTATAGAGTTGAGCTAAAGTACCCACAAAAATCAGATGCAATGTCTTCATCTGGTGAAATTGACGGGGAGTTAAAATTAAAAACTCCTCTGGGATGTCTACGTCTGATATGCCTACTGAATAATGAGGACAAGGATATCTAGTTTGTAAAGCCTCTTTGGTGACATAAGCTGCTGCACAAGCATTGGCACATTGTCGGCGCAATATTTGAGGAGACCACCACCGGAAAAACGGACGCAAAGGATGTCTAATAGAACCTGGAGCGAAGACATCATAAGGATCGGCAACGACTTCTACAGCATAAGGATGATGGGTAGCGCGGAGTTTGGGTTCGATACAGGAGGCAATTGTCGAACTGACTCTCAAAATTACAGCATCTTCTGGATTTACAGCCTGTTGAGCAATCCGTTTGACTTGGAGCGATCGCCATAAATACTGCACTGGTCCAATATAATAGGGAATAGCAGTAAAGGAAACATGATCGCCATTAGCCTCTTTGCAATCAGATGGTACTGTGGGTAAGTTCCGAACACGGGCAACCACCTGCACATGATCAAAAACCTCCAGATATCGCTGCCAAAATGAATATGGGAACTGTGTTTGTGTCCATACCATTCCATCCGGTGTGCGATCGAAACGGTATTCAAGTGCAACGATAATATTCATAACATTTGACAAAATGAAGAGTTTTTTCTGTACGTATATGAAAGCCAGTTAAGTAGGTAAACGGAAAAAAACGATATTTTTTACTTTGCATAAATTCCCTACAAAATAAGTAAAACCAACTAAATCATTTAAAGTTCGTAGTGAGGACTTCAGTCCTCAAATGAGCAATAAATTCCTCACGACGAAATTATCTCCAGACTTTTTTACATTACTTAATCTACTGATGATCAGTTAAAAAAAATTGATTGATAGCAATGGACAAGGCAGTTAGAACATCAACTAATCCTAAAACTTAGACAATAAAAGGCTTCTTGCACTGTCACCTGCGATGCACTGAGCTTGTCGAAGTGTCACCTGTTCCCTGTCACCTGTTATATCTATCAATTCCTTTTGAGAACTTAACCAAACAACTAAAACAGGCAACCCACTATTTTTGATTAAGAAAAAAATGTCATTATCAAAGTCACTTGTAAGCACCATAAAACAAAAATTGACAAGCATCGGCAATAAAATCAAGCGACTATCTGAAGATTTCCAACTAAGCAGGCAACGCTGAACCCAGCCAACCAAAATCCCTAGTGGAATAAATGCTAGGGGGACAGCAAAAAAACCAAAATTAAGCATTGCTTCTCCTGCAATTCCGTAGACTTTGGAAGTTTCCCATACACCCATTTTGTAAGATCCTTTACCAAAAAATAGTTCTGTTCCTTGCATAACCTTATGTTTAAAAGGCTTATCAGGCATAATGAATTTGGGTATTAAAATAGTTGCTCCTGCTATATAAGTTTCTCCCCAAACATATTCATAATCACTATGAGGAAGCATCAATCTGTAGAGCATATAAGCATGGACATCACTGCGTCCAATATCTCCCAGCAGCAAGCCTTGCCATGTTCGTCCTGATTTCTCTTCCAATTGGGCAGCATCTTCACGACTTTCTAGCGCCGTATTGACTCCATCCAGTCCTCCTGCTTTAAAGAAACCATACAAGTACATAAAAAAGAGCAGAAAAACTATTCCTATAGCTACTTCTTTTTTAGTAATTGGACGAATCATGAAATGAATCATACCTGCCGCCCAAAATAAAGCCCAAATTGTATTAGAACGACTGCCTCTAAGACCACCAAAAAACATCTGTAATACTAGAAATACTAGCAAAACTAAAATTAATATTGGCCAAGATTGAAAACGTTTATTTCTTTGGGCGTAAATACTAAATACCATCATTGCCAAGATAGGGAAAGTTTCTGAAAATAAGAATACAATTCCCATACCTTCTAAATTTGATTCACCCTCTTGAGTGGCAGAGGCAATATAACCCATCACTCCACCAAACTGCTGATAGACTCCAATCTGAAGTACCGCAGAAAAGATCATAGCAAAGCTAACAATAAAATAAAAACGCTTGAGATTGATTTGCCATACAATTTGAGTTGACGGATTTTTTGGTTTTTTGACAACGAGATTTCTGCAAAAGCGATATGCTAAAAGACCTAATAAATTGAGGATTGCCATACCACCTAACCACGGTCTCCAGTCTGGTGGATAGTCAAACCAAGCCTCTAACCAACGATCCCAACTCACATGAAGTATGGGGGCTAAAAAAAAGAAATGGAAACCTAATACACCGATAATTCCCACTGGGTCAAATATATTTAGGTGATTGCGAAACCATTTGATAGCATCAATACCAATCACAATTCCACTTAATGTGACAGGTATTAAAAACCAATGCTCGAATTGTTTTGAGCTTTGAAGACACCACAACAGTATGACGCAGCAGATAAAAACAGAAATAAAGATGCTATTTACATAAGTTTTGGGGAAAGTTCTTTTGTGATTCATTATGAAATTGCTTTGGTAAACTGGGTTTGATAAATCTTTTCCAACTGCTGTACGGAAGTTTCAATATTGAAAGGACTAGTTTTTACAAGTCCCAAAGAATCTGGTTGCATATTATGAGAGAGTTTAGATTGTTGAGACAGGATCTCATGAACCCACTCGGAAACAGGTTGGTGGAGAGAAAGTCGCTTGACTAATTGCTTTACTATGTCTGCTTCTTCTGGAATCGCATCCGATAAAATACAAGGTAATCCTGCTGCTTGGGCTTCAATTAATACTAAAGGTAATCCTTCTGTGAAGGAGGGAAATACAAATACATCCATAGCACCCCGCATTATTCTGGCAACATCAGGGCGACTACCCGCAAAGATGACTCTATCAGCAATACCAATATCCCTAGCTTGCTGTTTGATTTCCGAGATTAAACTACCTTCTCCTACTATTAAAAGGTATGCTTGCTGTTCTTGGCTGGCAATAGTGGCGAATATTTTCAAAAGAAATTGATGATTTTTTTCTTTCTCAATGCGACCAACATGACCAATAACAAAAGCATCTGCTGGAATATTCAATTCATTGCGAATCTCAAACCTATTTATAGATTGTTGGAAAGGGGTCAAATTGATACCGCAGTAAAGTATTTGCCAACGAAGATCGTTTTGCCAATTTTGACCAAAGAAATCTGCATTAACAACTTCGCTGCATCCCAGACCAATAGTAGAATGATACTTAATCAAATATTTTGTCAACCTTAGATACAATTGCCGATATATTCCTTGGTTGGCTTCTAGTGCCGAGCTACAATGGCTATGGAAAATACGGTTTGGTATACCAGCTTGTTGGGCTAAATGCAAGACATATCCACTGAAGTGATAAACGTGACTGTGGATGATATCATAATGTCCATGTTTGTGGAGAATCTGTCGGAAATTGGCAGCATATAGCCAAGGATTTGAGGGATTTAAACAAGGGATAATCTGGCTACCAAGGGCGAGTATTTCATCATCGTAAGCACAAGGTTGATCGGTATGAACTAGAAAATCCATTTGAAAGCGATCGCGGTCAATATGACGGAGAATATTCATTAGCCAGGTTTCAATCCCCCCCCGATTCATCCCGCCTACAACATGAAGAATATGCTGTTTCATGATTTGCATTCACTCCTTATTTAGATAAAAAAACTATTGCTTTACCCAGAACAAAATCACCATTATTAGCAAGCGGATAATTCAGTAATTAGTCAATTTAATCTTCTGAAATATTCACTGCTGCTAAAAAGTTTGACCCAATTAGGTAATCATTTTTATTCGGAATATTCTCTAAACTTAAAATCACGGTTGAAATCCTTTTTTGTTGAGTAGTTTTTATAGGTTTAATGTCAATATATACCTCTTTCTTTCCAGGTGGAATCGTTATAGAATTAGAAATCTTTTGATAATCAACCCCATTCTTTGCTGTGCCTCTAATTGTATATTTAACCTGTAAATCCTGACTGATATTACCTGTGCGATTGATGCGGAAATGCCCAGAAGGTTCAGATTTAGAGGTATACAATTTAGCTGCTACTATTTCCACAATTGTAGGGTTGCTACGAGTAAATTGTAAATCAACATATTGGTTTTTTAGCTCAAAGTTTGCATCTGTGGGATTGGTAATTAGTTTTTCGTTAACATACATATTATCAAAGTTGATATTGCTAATATTTATTTCTCGATTATGTCCTTGAAATATTGATGGTTCTCTGCCAATATCATCAACTTTTAAGTTATAAAAATAAATATTTCTAATATATCCTAAAGTATTTAGTGTGGATGTAGGTTCCCAATTAGCTTGGATGATACGCCACTGAAATAGGGAAGAGGAAGCATCTCCTTTTTTTTGGTTAACTATTTCTTCTACTCGAATATTCTTAAAATAAATATTTTCAAAGTTTGCCCCTGTCACTGGCCAAAATCCTGATAATTCACCTGCAAAAACTACATCTATATTTTCATAGGTAATGTTGCGAATAACATCTTGTTCTACTGTCGTCCCAATTTTAAAGATGCCACCAGAATAGTAATTGTAAAAAACCGAATTTCTGACATTAATATTCTCGTTATTTGTGATGCTTTTTAATTTGCTACCGCCATGAGAAGTAGCATCATCTGTGCCTTTATAAAGTACATTATCAATGGTGATATTTCTTGATGACCAAAAACCAAAGCCATCTGTGTTAGCAAAAATAGGTTCAGGATTAGCCAAAATTTTCACATTGTAAAATGTACAATTATCTGTGTAACCCATCCAAACATTTGCTACAGCCGCATCTATAAATAGAATATCCTCAACACTAATATTATTAGTATTAACCAACTGAATTAAACTGTACCATCCCCCTCTTGGTCGCCAATAAGATCCATTTCCATACAGTAATCCACGTCCCATAATTTTAACGTTGCTAACATTCTCTAAGTGCAAGACTCCGCGACCATAGGAGGGGTTAATCTCTTTTGTTGCCAATAAAACTGATCCACCTGCTAAATACATGGTCATGTTACTTTTGAGATTAAGTTGCTGAGTTTTATAAACTCCTGGAGGAATATAAAGAATTCCTTTGCGAGCAGAAACTTCGTCAATTGCTTGTTGAATTTTATCAGTAACATCATTTACACCTGTATTATCTACGCCATAATTCATGAGGTTAATGACGTTAGGATTACTTTGATCAGGTTTCTGATTTTCTAATGGGTCTGCAAAAATATACAATTCCTCACTCACTCCATTGATTTTATGAAGAATCAGTTTTCTCGGAGTTTGCAGAGAAAAAGAAATTTTATTGTTGTTATGACGTGATGAAATATTGGCACTTTTGGGGCTAAGGGTATAGCTTTTGATTGGTTGTTTATAGCTGATATTAATGTCTGCTATGCCAGCAAAAGCAAAGTGAACATAACTAATGGAGTTGTATTTATGAACGAAGATTGGTTGACCGTTAACTGTAACTTGATAGCTACTGCTTTTTTTGGCAATTTTAGGTGTAGAGTATACTTCCAAAATCCTGGGCTGACTAATAACTGGAGAAGTATTTCCGGCTATTAATGATAATGTTACACCGCCAAAAGTTAATAAGTAAATAACGTGGCGACGTTTAACTAAACTATGTTGCTGATTGGGAATTTTCATATTTTTGGAGTTTATAAAGGATATAGATCATGACTCCTATACTAATAATGAGTTGGGTAATTGATCCCAATAAAAGGGCTACTGCTCCCCCCAATAAACCTAATTTTGGTAATAACCAAAAACAAGCTATTCCGGAGATGCTTGCTACAGTCATAAACAAAGGCATTTGAATCCGAAAGTATCGTGCTGCGGTCATTCCATAGCCCAAAAATGATGACATATAGTTAATTCCCGCAACAACCATCAAGCAAACAAATAACGTTGTTTGTTCTCCATATTCAGGTTTATATAACAGTGTTAAAATGGATCGCCCACCGATAACGGCTATTAAGACACCTATTCCACCTAGTGCAGCCGCAATTCCCAGCAGTTTCATCAAAAGAGTACGGAAAGCTAGGCGATCGCCTTCTGCATAATATTTGGCAAGTTTGGGATTAGCTGACTCTCCCAGGGCATTAATGAGCATTCCACCTGCTACCATCAAGTAGGCTAAAGCAGCAAAGATTCCTAATTCTCTCTCTCCTAAATATCGCTCAATAAAATAACGGGGAATATTGGCATTAAATGAAATTAACATCATCACAAATCCCAAGGGTAAACTGAGCCATAAAAGCTGTACTAGAGTTTGCCAATGCCAACGGGGTTGTAATTCTGACCTCTGCTTCACTATTATTAAAGCATTACGAATATCATAGCTAAATAACACCACAATCCAAGCAAAAACCAACCCTAATACCCCCCAAAAAACCCGTCTAGATAGATATACGCCAATGCCTAGTAGTAGTAATGATAGAACTCCTTTAATTATCAAGGATATGGCAATTCTATCCATCTGTTCATGCTGCTGAATTAGCGCACAAAATATATCACTAATAGACTCAAATGCCTTGGCTAATCCTATTAAGAAAATAACTAAAGATGTCTCTGTCTCATATCCACCAGAGAAGCTAATGAATGTAATAATTAGAAGTGCTAAACCTGTGGATATTAGTCTCAATCCCAAGTAATCACTAAACAAAAACTGTTGTTTAACATCTGTTACTTGGACAACTCGTAGTTGGAGATTTGTAAACATCATTATCGGTGCTGTTACCGCTAAACCCAAGGTAAACTGCCCTACCATCTCTGGACTACCAAGTTTAGCTAAAACTACTAACATTCCCCATTGGCAACCTGAATAAACAAAATTACCAACAAAAGTCCAAGAGAAATTGCGCCGTAGGGTTGGTTTATTTTCTAGCATTGGCTTTAGTCATATTCTTGACTTGTTTATGTTGTGCCATGCCAAATACAAATACTATTTGATAACCATCTACACAGGCTATCCATTTACCATGATCAAGTTGATGAGGATCAATATTGTGCATTCCCATTTTATTCCACCCATAACCACTGGCTTTAATAATTGGATTATCATCAATTGCTTTTTCTTGATAATTAGTAGTTGTCAAATTGGTAATTTCATAAGCACGCACCTGATTACCATAATTACCTTCAACATCTTGGGTATAACGGAAAATTTTACCATTCCAAACTAATACTCTACCTCCCGGTCTGGATGTATTTAAGTTTTCTTCTATTAGAGGGATTTGGGGATGCTGAATCCAATTTCCCATTAATTCATCAGCATAGTAAAGATGCAGAGTATTTCCTTGGGGTGATGTTGTAAATATCCACCATTTCTCATCGAAATTAAAAATCGAAGAATCTACATAATTATCACCTTCTAGTAATGTTTTGACTAATGTCCATTGAGTTGGAAATTCAACGGCTTTGTATAACCGAACCGAATTCGCTTCATAACTTTCTGGAATCATATAGTATTCATCTTTGACTTTGAATACATAAGGGTAAGACAAGTGAAAGTTTTCCTTGATGACTATTTGTTGATAATTCCAGTTAAATCCATTATTACTAGTTGCTAGTCCTATTTCTCCTCGATTATTTACATCATTTAAAACTTCAAAAAACATATACCAAGTCCCATTTTCATAAACCATAAATGGATCAGCTACAAATTTGGCTGTTATATCAGTAACATCTTTAGCTGTTAGAACTGGATTCTGGATATTTTCTGGAGAACTTAACTTAAATGGTGATTCACCTGTATAAATTCCTATTGACCAATCCTGCTTTCTTCTCACAAAAGTTTTTGCTATTTTTTGGAGAAAAGATTCCGTTTTATTGCTATTTTTTAATTCCATATTCTCTATTAATGTTTATCAAGTTTATGAAGGCAAAATCCAAACATTTGATATATTTACGCGCTCTTTTTTTCGATATTTGTTAGAACATTTACTTGTATATTCGATCCGTGATTAGCATATTTGGCGGATTCTAAGGCACTGCTTTCTTCTGGGAATTTTGGTTTATAACCTGCTACTAATTGTGACAGTAAAAAGATAATAGAATGGGTATCATTTTTAGCTGCAACTCCTAACAATCTTTCTACAGTAATATCCAAGTAACTAGGGATAATCTGACTGGCATTTTTCACAACTAACAGTTTTTCATGTTCAGTTTTTTCATACTCTTCTCCTTCAATAAACAATTCTTCAAAAAGCTTTTCTCCTGGTCTTAACCCTGTAAATACGATGTCAATATCTTTATTAACTTCATATCCTGAAAGATGAATCAGTTCTTTTGCTAAGTCTACAATTTTTACTGGTTCACCCATATTGAGCATTAGAACTTCACCACTACGACCAAGAACAGATGCTTGTAAAACTAGTTGAACTGCTTCTGGTATAGTCATGAAATAACGACAAATATCGGGATGAGTAACTGTAATTGGTCCACCTGCTAAAATTTGTTTTTGGAAAGTAGGAACTACGCTACCACGACTTCCTAAAACGTTACCAAAACGCACAGCAACATAGGATTTACCACTTTCTCTTGCTGCTTGTAAAACTAACATTTCGGCTACTCTTTTACTAGCACCCATAACGTTTGTAGGATTGACGGCTTTATCTGTGGAAATCATCACAAAATGTTCTACATCATATTGCAGTGCTACTTGTAATAAATTCCTTGTACCAATCACATTGTTAGTAATTGCTTCTGCGGGATTTAATTCCATCAAGGGAACGTGCTTATGAGCCGCAGCATGGAAAATTACATCTGGTTTAAATCTTTCAAATGCGTGTTCTAGTCTCGACTGCACTCGAATATCAGCAATGAATGTATAAATCTGCGGAATATTTATGGCTGATTTACCGTTGTTTTTAAGTGTTTGGATCAGTTGTTCTAGTTCTTGTTGAATATTAAACACAGAGTTTTCTCCATGTCCAATTAGGATGATTTTCGCTGGGTGACAACGGAAAATTTGCCGACATAGTTCACTACCAATTGATCCACCTGAACCTGTAATTAATACTGTTTTATTTTTGAGAAATTTGGAGACTCTTTCTCTTTCTATCTGAATTGGTTCACGTCTGAGTAAATCTTCAATTTTGATATCTCTAACACTATCTAACTTAATGCGACCATTCAATATTTCATATACTCCTGGTAATGTGCTAGGTTGCACTCCATTGGTTTGACAAATATCGACAATTTCTCTAATTACTTTTCCAGAAGCTGTGGGCATGGCAATGATAACTTTCTGGATTTTTAGTTTTTTGATAATCTCGGATATTTGATAGCGATCGCCTAATACAGGAATTCCTCTTAAATGTATTTGCTTTTTTTTGATATCGTCGTCAATAAATCCTACAGGATAAACCCCAAATTGAGGATTTCTTTGCATATCTTCTACCAGAGAAACTCCCGCATTACCCGCACCAATAATCAAGACTCTTTCTTTATTTTGAACTATTTCTTGCCGATGATTTAACCTTTCTACAACTCGAAAACTAAACCGTAATACAATCACAAAAATACAGGATAGCAATCCCTCCAGAATTGGTAGTGATTGTGGTAACTTATCTAATGGAAAATTGAATGTTTTATATAATATATTAAACAACGTTGTTTGGATAACTATTATCCCCATCATCAACGTGACTATATATATTACTTCCTCAATACTTGCGTATCTCCAATAGCGTCTATAAAATTTACCGCATGACAGGACAATTAGTTTAATTACTAAAAACAAAATTGTCGCAATTCCTAATTGTGAAATATATTCCTGTAAATTTAGATTACCGTCTAAACGCAAGAACAATGCTAACAATGGTGTGATGGTAAAAATAATGATGTCACAAATAAACCAATGTCTATTTCTAACTTTACTTAATTGAATTGATAAATTACTAACTATTTTTTGAATAGTGAAATGAGAAGCGAAAAATATGATATTCATATCCGTATCTCCAGGAAAATTTGCAGAAGCTTTCACTGGATAAACACCTGGAACTTTAATTAAAAACTAGAAGGGCAAGGGAACAGAAAGAGAGTTTTGGTTTCTTCACATACCTTTAAATTTTTCTGTTCATCTACTTAACTCTATAGAATGATTGAGTCTGTTTTCATGTCATTAACCTGTAAAGGGGAATCCAGAAATTATTTGTGTCAAATCATATAGCATCAATAACTGATCAATGAAAATATATCCTACTTCTGGGGTGATAATTTGCAATAATCTATCTTCATTAATCACATCACAGTGCTATATTATTTATATTTACTAAGCAAACATGAACATTAATTTATGGGTTATTATTTTTTGTCTTGAACTATAAACTTTTTATCAGGTTTTCACTTGTTAAGTAACGCCAGTTTGACATAATTCCTAATCAAAATAAAATAATAGCAGCAAACATAGTATTTACACTATATCTGCTGCTTTAATATCTTGTAATCAAGCTAAATTTTTGCTTGTAAAGACTTTAGTAATTCCGTATTTACACCCGATTCACGAGTCAGAGAGATTTTACCTGTTCGAGCAATTTCTCTCAGTCCAAATTTTTGTAGAACTTGAACTATAGCTACCATTTTACCAGGATCGCCAACAACTTCTAAAGTTAAAGAATCTTCAGCTACATCAACAATTCGCGCTCGGAAAATTTGAGACAATTCAATAATTTCTGAACGATTATTGCTAGTAGCATTTACTTTAAGAAGCATCAATTCTCTTTCTACACAAGGGATTTCTGTAATATCTTGCACTTTGAGAACATTAACTAACTTATATAGTTGTTTGGTAAGTTGCTCAATAATGCGATCGTCACCAGGTACAACCATAGTAATCCGAGATACCCCTCCCTGTTCCGCTGGTCCAACAGCAAGGCTTTCAATATTAAAACCCCGACGAGCAAATAAACTGGAAATGCGGGATAGAACTCCCGCTTCATCTTCAACGATAACTGACAGCGTATGTTTCATCTTCGACTAAAAAAGCATGGCATGAACGCAGACCGGCACTCATGACTGCGAAGCTAGTTTTTACCACGCTGAATTGTCGGTCTGAATTCTTATTCTAAACTTAATCGTTACAGAAATATCCGGCAAGCGTAAAGCTCAGTCACAAAGCGTGCTGAGATACAAGCGACACGGGCAGTTCGGCAAGCTCACTGACCACGGTTTTAACTGCCTTCAATCTTACACGTTCGTTTTGCCACAGTCTAGCCTTATATCAACTACCTTGACAGTTTTACGCCAGGGGTAATAGTATAAGAGTGAAGGGAAGGTAAGAACAATGCTAGTTTTTGAGTTTAAAGTTTACGGAAAATCAGTTCAGTTAACAGCAATAGATGATGCAATTCGGACTGCTCAATTCGTTCGCAATAGCTGTATTCGGCTATGGATGGATGTTCAGGGAACAGGCAAAAACGACTTGCAGAAATACTGCGCTGTATTAGCTGCTAATTTTCCGTTCGCTAATGAACTTAATTCGATGGCACGACAAGCGAGTGCTGAAAGAGCATGGTCTTCCATTGCCCGTTTTTATGATAATTGCAAGAAGAATATTCCTGGCTTAAAGGGATATCCTCAATTCCAAAAAGATTGTCGTTCTGTTGAATACAAAACATCTGGATGGCAACTTGCGGATGATCGTAAATCTATTACTTTTACCGATAAAAAAGGTATCGGTAGGCTAAAGATCAAGGGAACTCGTGATTTGCATTTCTATCAAATCAATCAAATCAAACGAGTTAGATTAGTTAAACGGGCTGACGGTTATTATTGTCAATTTTGCATTGATGTTAACCGCCAAGAAAATATAGAACCAACAGGAAATACAATTGGATTAGATGTAGGTTTGAAAGAATACTACACCGATTCCAATGGCGTAATAGTGGAGAATCCTAAGTTTCTTCGTGAAGGAGAAAAGGTTCTTAAACGTTCTCAACGCCGTGTTTCCAGAAAAGTTAAAGGGTCAAAGAATAGAGGCAAAGCTAGACAGATTTTAGGGAAACGCCATCTCAAAATAAGTAGGAAACGTAAAGACCATGCTGTGAAATTAGCACGGTGCGTAGTTCAGTCAAACGACTTGATATCCTATGAAGATTTGAGAATTAAAAATCTGGTAAAAAATCATTGTTTAGCTAAGTCAATAAACGACGCATCTTGGTATCAGTTTCGTGTCTGGCTTGAATATTTTGGAAAAGTATTTAAGAGAGTCACGGTTGCAGTTAATCCGCAATACACGAGTCAAGAATGCTCTAGCTGTGGTGAAATCGTCAAAAAAACTCTATCCACCAGAACCCACGCTTGCAAGTGTGGTTGTGTAATGGATAGAGATGAAAACGCAGCTAGAAATATCCTAAGTCGAGGATTGGGTACGGTAGGGCATACCGGAACTTTTGCGCTAGACGCAAGCAACGCTTTAGGAGATAAGGCCTCTACTTGTGCCGGAGAAATCCTGTATGAGCAAGTCATATCGTCGATCAAAGAATCTCAGTGTCTTTATATCTGAGAGTGTCAATTATGAAAATTATCTCTTTTCGGATAGATGCAGCCGTTGGCTTAAGAGCTTATATTATTTAATAAAAGTGAACATTGAGGGGAATGAAGTATTTATGAGTTGGTTAAAAAGACTTTTTGGCTTAGAACAATCGAAAAGCAACCAAGTTAATCCTACTGCTAATAATGATACGACCACACAAACAATACCTCCAGAACGCATGGGATTAAATGGAGAATATGACCAAAGTGGTTTAGCCAAGCGGGTAGCATTAGCATTTGATCAAGATCCTCAACTTAATGATATTGATACTCTATGGGTGGCTCAAACGGGTAGCACGGTGGTATTAAAAGGTAAAGTTCCTAGTCAAGATATTCTCAACAAGATGGTTTCCGTTGCTAATACTGTCAATGGCAGTAGCAACATTGATACTACAGCAGTCAGTATTAGTTAAATTTAGACAAGCAGGTTATTAACCCAATCTAAAATTGCTTGGTTAACTTGTGCTGGTGATTCATCATGGGGACAATGACCGACATCTTCTAGATATAGTAACTGTAGTTTTTCGTTGTAGCGGACAAATTGATGCGCTAGTGTGGGGGGAACAAATCTATCTTTTTGTCCCCACATTAATAGCATCGGAATTGTTAAGTTTGGTAAAATCTTCTTGACACTAGGACTAAAGTTTACTCCTGTTGTTGCCTTAAATAAAGCTCTAAAAGCACGAGCAGATCCTCTATCCTGGGGGGGTCCAGCCAAAATATCTATAAGTTCATCTGTAATAGCCTCTGGATTAGCGTAAGCTAAACTAGCCCAACGGCGCAGGAGACTGGGACGACGCACAAAATAAAATATCGGTTTCAATATCAATCTTGAGGTAAATATAGTTTTGATCCCCCTAACGAGAGGTTGTAAGACAGTAGGAATCATTTCTTGTTCGAGTGTGGGATCTGGTAAACTCATCATCACTATGCCCTTTACCATGTCAGGATGGGTAGCGGCTGCGACTAGAGAAATTAGTGAACCAATGGAATTACCTACTAAAATTACTGGTTCACGAATAAAGGTTTTCCAAAAGTCGTAAACTTGTTCTACCCAGAGTTCTACGTTGTAGCTAGTTGCAGCTTTTTCGGAAGCACCAAAACCAATCATGTCTAAAGCATAGACGGTGTGATATTCACCTAAAACTTCTAAATTGTGTCGCCAATGACCAATGGAAGCGCCAAATCCGTGTAATAAAATTAAAGGTGTTGTTTTTAGATGATTAGTGGCGGGACGAATGTAAGTATAACGGGTTTGCCAACCACGCCACACCCAGTCCCTTTGATTACCCACTCGGTGCTGCCAATGTATTGTGGTTGTCACATTTCCCCCTCGCTGATTAGCTAGTTTTTGTAGGTTGGCTTCGTGCGACAGCGCAACCTAACAAAAGTCCGTAAATTTTGGGTAACAAGAGCGTCAACCCAACCTACCTGATTTTATGTTTTTAGCTTTGTTCCTGATTTACTAAAATGTTACATTATATTTGATTCACTTCAATGTCTAGTTAATTTTGCTATGCTAGAAATACCCTTATAGATATCTGATATCTATAACTAATGTAGAGAAATTATCTCGAAGTGAGTAGAATAACAAATATATACGTCACCTACCCTAGAGATGGATACTCGTTTTTCGATTCTGAGTTATTGTTGTATTTTGCCTTGATTGGCATAGCAAACACCAAGACCAACCCAAATTCTTAACTAAAGAGCTGCCACTAATCATAATGCCTGTGATTGAGAAAAAAAGAACTCGCGATCTGCCCCAAATTAACGAACGGATTCGCTTCCCGAAAATTCGGGTGATTGACACTGATGGCGCACAACTGGGAATCATCACTCCCCAAGAAGCCATACAATTAGCAGAAGAAAAGGAATTAGACCTAGTGCTAATCAGTGACAAGGCTGATCCGCCAGTATGTCGAATCATGGACTATGGGAAATATAAGTTTGAGCAGGAGAAAAAGGCGCGGGAAGCCCGGAAGAAGCAGCACACGGCTGATGTGAAAGAAGTGAAGATGCGCTATAAAATAGAAGAGCATGACTATAATGTGCGCGTCAAGCAAGCTGAACGCTTCCTCAAGGATGGCGATAAAGTTAAGGCTACTGTGATGTTCCGAGGTCGGGAAATTCAACACAGTGACTTGGCAGAAACTCTGCTCAAGCGAATGGCTACGGATCTAGAGCCTTTTGGTGAAGTACAGCAATCACCAAAGAAAGAAGGAAGAAATATGATGATGCTTATTTCACCCAAAAAATAATCTTGTCAATAAACTGGTGATGAATGCTGTATAAATTGGGTAATAATTTTACCTAAGATTGAGATCAGAGGATTTTTCCATCCCCTCAGCGTTCATCAGTGCTATATTCTTGTAAATTTATTTCAAAGTGATAGTCCTGACGGCTGAGTGGGAAAGATAAGACTCAGTTGTTCAGGACTTTTGCTATGGGAAAAATCTGATGATGATTCTTCCTTTCTGACATTTGTTACTGTCTTTCATTAAACTGAAAGTGTAAAAGTCTTTTTCCTCTGTCCTTATCCTGACTAAAGTATAGTTATTTCTACCTAATTAACTCAGAAAATCAAACTACATGGAATTGAAAAATCAAGGGTTTAATGCCAATCGAGGCTTTCTGTCCCGATTGCTTCAGTGGGTGAATCTCCGTCCGGAAGAAGTTGAACGGACTTGGATGATGTTTGCCTTCTACACAACTGTGGCTGTAGGATTACGATGGGCAGAAGATAGCACTGTAGCCCTATTTTTAGATCAATATGGAGCGGGACAATTACCTTGGATTTATATTGCTAGTGCTGCTCTGGGTGCAGGATTAGTAGGTTTATTTTCTTGGTTGCAAAGGATTTTCCCTCTGCGTTGGGTGATTGTAGCGATCGTCCCTTGTATGATCGTGCCTTTATTTTTATTAGTATTATTGCGGTGGGGAATTAGTATTCCGTCCGTTTCTATGATAATTATTTTTCTACTGCGATTGTGGGTAGATGCTTGTTATGTAGTTACTGATCTCAATGCTTCCATTGTTGCTAATCAACTATTCAATATTCGGGAAATTAAGCGGACTTACCCACTAGTTAGTAGTGGTTTGTTGGTAGCAGATGTAATCAGCGGTTTTAGTTTACCTTGGTTAGTGAAAATAATGTCACTGAATCAGGTGATCATTATGGCTTGTTTGGTGGTTCTTTGTGGTTCAGTAATTTTATTTCTTTTAACTTATAAATATCGTGGCGCTTTTCCTAGTAAGCCTCAAAGGGATATTCCCGAAGAACAAGGTTCTCGCCATCGTCGCTTGCAAACTCCTTTGAAACGTTATGTCTGGTATTTATTTATTTTTGTAGCTCTGTTGCAAGTCATGGGCTTGTTAATAGATTTTCAATATTTGAGAGAACTAAATTCTAATTTTGGTAATCAGGACTTAGCGAGTTTTTTGGGGCTGTTTGGTGGCATTGTAGGGGTATGTGAATTATTTACTCAATGGTTTGTTTCTAGTCGGTTAATTGAGAAGATTGGGGTATTTTCGACAGCAGCACTTTTACCAATCACTGTAGGATTTTTATTACCATCAGCGATCGCTCTTTTGAGTTTCTTTCCTGCTATTCAAGCACAAACTGTATTCTGGGGCTTAGTCAGCTTGAAGTTCTGTGATGAACTCCTCCGTTATACCTTTGTTGTCAGTAGTGGACCCGTCTTATATCAACCCATTCCCGAAGAAATTCGCAGTTGGATACAAACATTATCCGGTGGTACAGCCGAAGCAATCTCATCTGGTTTAACTGGTATAGCAATTTTTATCACTTTGTTTTTTGTCGAACAATATGTGCCAGCATCCTTACAAAAATGGGTGTTTGTGGGAGAAACAGTGATTATCGCCGCCAGTTGTTTAAAAGTAGTTTGGGAATTGCGATCGCGCTACGTTGATCTATTAGTATTAAGCGCCGAAAGAGGCGAAGTCAGTGCAGCTACCGTCGGTTTACGAGTATTCCAACAAGGGGTAGTCAAAGCCTTAGTAGAAACAGGCAACGCAGCCGACAAAGGCGCTTGTGTCGAACTTTTAGCCCAAATTGATCTCCAGGGAGCAGCCCAGGTTTTAGCCCCCTTACTCGGACAATTACCACCAGATTTACAATCTAAAAGCCTAGAAGTCATGCTGTTAGCAGGTGCAAACCCAGCCTATACGAATGCAGTTAGCCCCCTATTAGAACAATCCCCAGAAGCATTTGAACCGGAAGTGTTTGCTCTCGCTTTGCGCTACATTTGGTTAGCTGATCCTAATCCTGATTTGAGTCTCTTAGAAAAATACCTACACCCTCAACATCATTCCCTAATTCGAGCTACCGCTGCCGCCTTACTTCTGCGTCAAGGAACAACTCAGCAAAGAATAGCAGCCACAGATACTATGCGGGGAATGCTGACTCATCCCCAAGAGCAAGAACGGATCAATGCGGTCAAAGCTTTCCGAGAATCTGTAGATTTACAAGAACTACAAATATATATCCCCAACTTATTAAAAGATCAATCATTGCGGGTGCGTTGCGCCGTCTTAGAAATGATCGCTGCAACTAGATTAGAAGAATACTATCCGACACTATTAGCAGCCCTATATTACAAATCTACCCGCACTACCGCCATCCGTTCCTTAGTGCGATTGGAGAATGAAGGACTCCATTTGTTATTACAATTAGCGACAAATATTTATAAACCCGAAGTAGTGCGAATGCACGCTTGGCGGACAATTGCCCAAATCGGTACTGTAGAAGCACAGGAAAGTTTATGGCTGAATTTGGATACATCTTGGGGTAGTACCAGAGAATATATTCTCCGTAGCTTAATCAAAATCCTCCAACAGTCAGAAAACAATCATGTCGGCGATAAATTGGACGAAACGAGGATAGAAGCTTTAATTAAAGAAGAAGTGCAATTTTTAGGAGAAATCTATGCTGCTTATATAGATTTAGAAATGATCAATTCCCTAGATCATCATCATTCCCATGAAAGACTAATTGCCATTGGTGAATTATTGCAAACCGCACTATTAGAAGTAGAAATTGACGTTAAAGATCGCTTACTATTACTACTAAAATTACTTTATTCTCCTGCGAAGATCCAAGCGGCATCATTAAACCTTCAATCTGAGTCAGTGGTAAGTTTATCCAGAGGTTTAGAAATCTTAGATCACACAGTGAAGTTAGCATCTAAATCAATTTTATTACATATTTTAGACCGCCGTTCTCCACACGAAAAACTCCAGTATCTTATAGACAATGGAATTGTGGAACGTGAAAAAAGACCAGGAATAAATGAGCAAGAATCCACGATTATTGCTAATCGTCTTCGTAAGTTAATTATGCTCGGTAACTTGCTTTCTGATTGGTGTTTGGCTTGTTGTTTTCATTTTGCCCAAGCGGCTCATATCCGAGTGAGTTCTGATGAAATTGTGGCAACTTTGCGTCATCCTACAGGCTTTGTTAGGGAAGCAGCTATTTCCTATCTGAGTGTTGTTTCTGGGCGGGTTATCCAAGAAATTCTTCCCTATTTAAAAACAGATCCACATCCTTTAGTTGCGGCTCAAGTTCAGGAATTAATGAAAAAATCGGGGCGTTGCTGATTAAGAGTATGATTTTGTTTCACGCAGAGGCGCAGAGGTGCAGAGAGTAAGAGTTTGAAATCATTGATTTTTCAATTTTATCCCCTAATATGGCTATCGCCACGCAGGCTATCAGCAATGCCCAGATTTTTAGTGTGACACTTACTCAAAACGGTAATTGCGGTTTCTAATGGATAAACCCAAAGGAATAGCATTACCTTGAGGATCTACTTTTACCCGGACGAATATTGGTTGTTGTCTACTATTTCTATTTCTATTGCTATTTCTGTTTCCCTGGAATTGTGCCAGATCATTATTAATTTGCTGTCTTTGTTCGTCAGAAATGAAATAGTTGTCCAAACCATAATTAACCAAGCCATCTTGATAATTACCTTTTAAGGCTACCTGATTATTAGGAAGAGTATTAGGACGATTACTGCTTACCCGTACAGGTTGCCAAGACTGAAGTTCACTTCTATCAAAAGATTGTCGTTCTTGCAAAATTAGGTATAAGGTACTTCCCTGAATAATTTGTCTATTTCTGCGGGAATTTCTCTGTAACCATTCATTCCAACCTCTTACTCTTCTCAATGTTTCGGGACGGGAAATATTATAATCCAAGTTTAATGAAGAACCCCGTAACACATCATTAGAATTTGCAGATGTAGTTTGCAAAATTACTGTTTTACCAGTGACATCTGTGTACATTGCTTGGACAGGTACAGCGAGAATCAAACCTACCTGGACTATTAAAGGGGCAATTAATCGCCAAATTGGTAAAGGTTTATTAGCCTTATGTTCTGTAGCAATTAGATAATCCCGAAAGGTCAACTTTTCGGAAAATTCCATTTCGGGAGTTAAGGTTCTTTTTGATTCAGGGGAGTCACTTTTCATGTGATTAATTTAGTAATTGGTAAGGAGGTAATAACCCAAGTTGCTAGTTATAGTCATGATGATTTAGGGAGTGCTGGGTAAAATAAATAGTAGGGGCGAAGCATTCGGACGGAAAATCAATGGTTTGAAGAATAGGTTATCGCCCGAATGCTTCGCCCGTACAACTCCTAGATTATTACCCGTAACTTGGGTTAATAGATAATAGGAAAAAATACTTTTCCCATTACCTCTGATTTTTTGATAGGAGTTTATACGCAGAGATTTATATAGAAAGAATTCAGAATCATTTATAGATGTAGCAATATCCGTTAGAGTATCACCAAATAACTGATTTTAACAACTGAATTCTCTTTCATGAATATGTCTTCATTTTAGTCGAAATTGCTCTATTACTTTTTATTACTCCCTCCGCTATTTCCACTATTTCCGCTATTTCCACTATTTCCGCTATTCCCGCTATTTCCACTACCACCACTATTTCCACTACCACCACTATTTCCGCTATTTCCACTACCACCGCTATTCCAACTACCACCGCTGTTTCCGCTACCACCGCTATTACTAGTTTTAGAAGTAGTAAAACGACGTTCAAACCAAAGTCCGGCTGCAATTAGGGAATAACCGCAAATACCAAATACTAAAGCTCGGAAAAGTACATCAGTGTTATACTCTAGAACCCGGCTGATAATTTGCAGGGTAAATAATAGCATACCACACCAAAAAGAGGTTCTATTCCGTAACTTTAACCCCTCTTGAACTAATCCCCAGGCTAATATCGCTAACAAAACATTGAAGATAAAAATGCCTAGTTCTGTAATTCTGGTGATAGCTTGATGCCAAAAGGGAGTAATCAGAATGAATCCCAAAAAAGTAGTAATGATGCCAAGTGTGAAAAATACTTCCCGACGGAGAGGACTGTTGCTATGACGGATGAGAAACAACCATTGCAACACTGCTAAACCACTGAGAATCCCTAAATCAATAATTGGCAAAGACCGGAATACACTTGATAAATTGTTAGATTGAGAATAGCTGAAATCTACAGCTTGCCATTGCCAACGAAAAGACAGAAGATAAAAAACTACCCCAAAACAGATCAAGCCTAAATTACGGGCTAGGGGTTGAAACAATCTGTAATTAACTGTGGGGAAAAGTAAATCGTCATAACTCCAAAGTAAGGCGGCTGGAAGGGCTAAAGCAAAAGAAGCTATCCACGGCACGACATCAGAAAATGTCAACAGTGGCAAAGGTCTGAGGTTATATTGCAAAGATACGGTAAATGCCACTACCCCTAGTCCAAAAATCCACCGGGATCTGCAAATATAAGCTAGGGGGACAAACAGTAACCATGATAATAAAGGCATATGGCGCACAGCTAACCGCGCCCAAGTCACTTCCCCAGAACCAGACCATAAATCACCAATTCCTATCCAATAGCCAATTTGGATGAGGACAATGGCCATAATTCCCAAGGAGTTGAGGGAAAGACTATAAGCCATGACTAACACTCCAAACCCCCAAGCTAAAAATAACTCGGAAGCTGAACCGCTAATATTGAATATTTGTGCCATCAAGAGTAAAGTTGCCCCTAAAATGAAAGCACTGAGAATTAATAATGCTTCCCCGATTGCCCGTTTACCCTTTTGAGACTTTTTACCTTGATTTGTGATCATGGTTGGTTCTCTCCAGGTTAAAAAACCAGTAATGGCGGTGGAGAGAAATAAACTCATTAACAAGATAAACTTGACTTCCCGTGACCAACCTTGCCAATTTGCGCCCACTAAGGTCATTAAACCTAACCCTAAAAGTAAGCCACCGATGACAATAGCGATCGCACCAAAACTATCACGGGTAGACTCTTCTATGTTATTAAATTGATGACGCTTGGCTATTTGGTCATACTGGGAAGAACTAATAATTCCTTCATCTCGCCAACGTTGTGCTTCTTGGCGCAGTTTTTGCAGAAAATTGTTAAATATCATGACCTCTCCGGTACAAAAGACTTTTAAACCCGTTTCCTCATCCTTCCCGTTCCCTGCTATATCAAAATAAGGTTAGCTTCTAGCTACAAGCCGTACTGGACGCGCTTTACAAACGCCATCTGAATATTCAATTTTTTAGGGTGGTCATTGTCTTTTCAGTATGCAGCCAAATATATTGATTGCATTGTTCTTCTGTAACACTTTCTCTGCTGACTTAATTTTGTGAAAATTAATATGGAAAAAGCTTCTAATTTATTGCTTAAAGTTACCCGTCGGTTATTTACAAATGTAGATGAACAAACAAAGTTTATTGATGCTTTAGTTCATCCCCAACCTTTTGCACCTTGTATTCTGTGGTGTCAAGATAAACCAGATATTTCGCCTTTTGCTGTGGAAATGCCAACACTTTGGCAACCGCATTTTGTAGATAGGTTATCTGTGGGAGAAAAACCTGGTAAACATCTTTTACATCAACAAGGATCTTTTTATTGTTTAGATTTTTCTTCGGTATTTTCGGCTTCTGTTTTGTTGGCTATTCCCGAATCAATATCTATTATTTTTGATATGTGTGCTGCCCCTGGTGGTAAAAGTGTGTTTGCTTGGAGGGCTTTACAACCTGATTTATTAATTAGTAATGAGGTGATTGGGAAGCGGTTGGGAATGCTAATTTCTAATTTAAAACGTTGCCAAATTAAACCCAGTGGGGTAGTAAATAGAGATTCTAGTATTTTTGCGGAATTGTTACCAGCTTCGAGTAATTTAGTCATGGTTGATGCCCCTTGTACTGGGCAATCTTTATTAGCTAAGGGTGAGAAAGCACCGGGATGTTTTCACTCGACTTCAATTAATAAAAGTGCCAATCGCCAAAAAAGAATTATTGCTAATTCTGCCCAAATGGTTGCCCCTCAAGGTTATTTGGCTTATATGACTTGTACTTATTCCCCGGAAGAAAATGAGCAGGTTTGTGAATGGTTTTTAGAACGATTTCCTGATTTTCAAGCGGTGGAAGTTGGTCATTTATCTGCCTATCAATCTCATTTAACTAGCATTCCTTGTTATCGGATGTTTCCTCAAGATAGGTTGGGTGCTGGTGCTTTTACGGTGTTGTTTAAAAATACGGCGGAAGGTGATGTTAAGGGGGTTGATTTAGAGGATCTTTCTGCTATGTGGAGATATCAGAATAATTGACAATTGACAATTGACAATTGATAATTACTCTTTTTTGTAGAGACGTTCCATGGAACGTCTCTACATTTGTATATGAAATGTTTCTACATTTTTATGCGGGTAATACATTTATTTTCTGTGGTTTTGTAACTATAAAATGTATAAGTTACGTAAATTCTCTATTGCTTTTTATGTTGATAAATTGATGAATTTGTCAGGAATATCTATAAAATAAACAATTTTTGGCTTGGCTGAAATAAAAAATACAATCATGATTATAATAATTTTAGTTATTTAACACACATGATCATGAGTCCAAAAATCCAGGATTTACAGGTTGGTTACGCTCAAACACGCTTGCTGCTTGCGTTGTGGGATTTGGGAGGAACTGAGCAGAAAGTGGCTAAGGGTAAATTAAGCAAGCGGATAGTGTCTAAAGGACATAAGATGACCGACTATCAAAGTATTTTAGAGGATTTGGAAGCGCAAAAAGCTATTACTGTTGCTAAAAAAGGTTCGTCAACTAATTATACTCTTACGTCTCCTATAGGTTTAGATGTGTTGAAGGCAGGTTTGCGTAGTGATGAATTTGAGTTTAATACTAATCTTGGTGCGTGGGTAGGAAATTCTTTGTTGCGGTTGTTTCGTCAGGTTGATGTTGTGGTTGCTGCGCCGGTTGTGTCTGGTGGTGGGGTGATTGGTTCTTATGAGGAGTTTAAATCTGTCGCGTTGGCTGTTTATGACAAGTTGAATCGAGATCACATTTTCGATGATTTAGTGCCTATTTATCGCATTAGAAGAGAAATAGGTGAACAAGTTAGCCGTGAAAAATTTAATAAATGGCTAGTAGAAATGCAAGCTGATGACATTTTGCAGCTAATTGCCGGAGAAATACCAGACTTTACTTCTGATAAACGCGAAGATTCAATTTCTATACCTGGTACACAACTACGTTCTTACGCTAAACGCTTGAGTTAATCAAATTATCCCTACAGTTTCTACTTCCTCACACCATACAAATCACCATGACAGATACCCCTATTTCTCCCATAGAAGCCGTTAACGCCGCAATTAATAGTCACAATCCATTTATTAACGCTGGGATTGTTAAAGAACAGGATGTTTGGGGAAAAGGAGTCCCCGACGTACCCACATTAAATGCCCATGCTTCTAATCAAGTTTTTAAAGCCATTGAATTTGTTCGCAAAAGTCAATCTAGTCAAGATAAAGTAACTTCAATTGCTATTACTGCACAGCAGGGAGTTGGTAAAACCCATCTTTTGAGTCGCATTCGTCATGAACTAGAAAAAGTGGGTTGTGCTTTATTTGTTTATGCAGGTGGTAATAACTATACAGACTTAAATTTTGTTAAGTACCAATTCCAGCAAACTTTAGCAGATAGTCTCAGTAAAACTGGTAGTCAAGAAGTCATGCAGTGGCAGGAAGTAGCCGCAGCTATGGTAAACGAAGTTAAAACTGATAATTCCTCCACTCCAGCAGAGTTAGTCAAAAAATTTGACCAAGCCTGTGCAAATACTTTTGCTAAAAATAAAAACTTAATGAATTCTCTGCAAAAAGAAGTTCTTAAAACTAAACCCAATGCAGATCCCTATATTCTTCGCGCTATTCTGTGGACACTTTCAGAAACCCAAGCCCCTTTTGCAATTAAATGGCTATCTGGTGAAGAATTAGCTCAATTAAATGCTGAAGAGTTAGGATTACCTAATCCTAGCAAAACAAATCAAGATAGAGAAGCTGAGGCACTTAAAAATATTCAACAAATTTTGAATTTAGTTAGTTACTACAACTCAATTATTATTTGTTTTGATGAAATAGATGTTCAAAACAACTCTACTGAAGATGGGTTTCCCACAGAAACTGTAATTGCTAATTTTGTGAAAATTCTCCATGATACTTTGGAAAATTCAGCCCTTAGTCAAGGTGTGGTTATTCTGACAGTTATGTTACCACAAACATGGAGAGACAAAGTAAATTCTTTACTGAACGGTACACCTGATAGAATTTCTAAATTTACACAACGCAAACCACTAGATCTAAAATATGTTAATGGAGATTCTATGGTGGAATTAGTAACAGTTTGGCTACAAGAGTATTACAATTTAAAAAATTTAATTCCACCTTATCCACTCTACCCATTTGAAGAAACGCAACTGAGAGAATATGGAAAGGTAAATAAACCAAGTGTTAGGGAAGCTTTACAATGGTGTGCAGATAACTTTAAGGTTGAAGAAGAGCAACTTCCTTCAGATCCGTTTGAAAGGTTTGAACTAGCATTCAAAAGAGAAAGTGAGGCAGATATTGGAGATTATCTAGAGGATAGTGATCTAATTGCTGATGCTCTTTATTTTGGCTTTGAAACTTTAAAAAGCCAGACATTAGAAGGCGTAATAATTGAAGAGATCACAAAGGATGTTAAACCTAAAGCATATCATATCAAACATTATATAAACTTCAAAATTATTGGAAATGAGAAAGGAGAAGAGGTAAAAATTGGTGTCGCTGTAATACAGTCTCCTCAAGTGAAATTAACGGCAGGATTAAAATGGTTAATAGATTACCAAAAATATGACCTTACTCGTGGTTGTTTAGTTCGTTCACAATCCAGAATAGAACAAATAAAGAAAAATTCAGAAGCATATAGATTGCTTAATGAACTGATATCAGAAAAAGGTGGTGAAAATGTAGATTTAATAGAAGAACAAATCCGCCCACTCATAGCAATTTTAGCTATTTATAATAAGCGACAAAATTATCAATTAACAGAAGAGCAGATTTTTGATATTATCTCTAAACATAATATTACCTTTGATAATTTGTTACTTCGAGAAATTTTAAGCAACCCATCTGGTAATATGCCTTCATTGGATGATGAAGATAAAGGAATAATATTTGACGCATTCGATTTTTCAGGTACAAGTGAAACAGACGAATCAGATGACTTAAGTGAATTATAAAATTAATCATGAACGAATCAATTTTGATTTATAACGCCTTATGTTTACCTGCTCCCGATGTTGAAGCTTTAATACAAGGGCGAATTATTGCCGCAATTCCTCGGACATTACTAGATTTGGGTAAAACATTCGCTCTCTATCCTGTGGAGATATCCACAGCAGCAATTGATAGATATTACCATCCAAGTTTTTTACCAATTGCTAAAACTGCATGGGAAAAATCCTATCATCCTAGTATGTTATTACAACCGGAACAACTGAGTTTAATACCAACTCAAAAACAGTTACAATTGCCGTTATCTGAAAGCAAAGTTTTAATTAAAGCATGGGCTAAATGTGAACTTTGCGAAATGCCAGATAAAACTAAACCATTAGATATTTTATCTCAATTAACAATCTGGAAACCAGAAATATTTGAGGAAATATTACAAAAACGTCCGCATTTTTTTCTGGCTTATTTGCGCGTTTATCATTTAGATAAACCTTATGAAATTCCAGCAATTCCTAATATTCAAGATAAGTTAGGTAAATTTATCGGTTTACCTAATATTTCTGCTTCCGAAGATAAACCCGTATTAAGTGATCAGATATTTCTGCAACGTAAATATCAATTACAAAACCTAGAACCTCCCCTACATCCTAAACTGGAAGAATTGCAAAGTGCATTATCACAAATAGCTAACAATAATCCAGCAGCACAACAATTAGAAAATGAAATCAAAGTATTTTTAGGTTGGAGTAATGAACCAACTACAAATACAATAGATGCCGATTTAGCTTGGATAAAAACCATTGCATCTTTAGGAGATAGAAGTATAGAATTTGAAGAGAAAAAAAATAGCTATCAAGCGGGTACAGACTTTGAAAACATCGCACGGGATAGCCTTGATTTTTTAGGATTTAAAGTTGAAAATGCTTATAAAGGAGGTGCAGGAGGTTTAGATTTATATTGTTCACAGCCTTATCCTTTAGTGTGTGAATGTAAAGCAGGTAAAAGTATTCCTAGTGGTACAATTGAAGAATTACTTAAACTAGGTGGAATGCACTTAGGTGCAGATAAATTTTTGAATTCACCAAAATTGGTAATAGGACCAGGTAACGCTACCTCAGATACTCAAAAATCATCAAAAGAATGGAAAGTCAGTATTATCAAAGCCATGACATTACAAAAATTAGTTGAACTCAAAGCAAAATATCCAGGTGCAATAAACTTAATTGAATTAAAAGAATACTTAGAACCAGGACAAATTGATGATAAAATTAACGAATATATAGATAAAATAGAAAAAGAGATTAAATTGCGATCACTGATTATTCAAGCAGCAAAAGACATTCCCAAATCAAATAATCAAATAGCTGTCACAGTTATGGAAATTCGCACTCAATATAACGCCATTAATAAATCTAACTTAACAGATGAAATAGTCCATGATTTATTAATAGAACTATCATCACCATTAATAGGTTACTTAGGAAGAGAAACAGGAGATGATTGCAAAACAGATAAATTCTACTACCTGCGCGACTTACCAATTAATTAAAAATAACTCTCTTCTTTTCTTCCCTTCGTGTCCTTCGTTCCTTCGTGGTTCGTTTCTCAAATTATCCCAAAGTTAAAACACTTTGTTGAAAATTCACCACCAAAGGCAAAAATTCCAACCATTCTGAACCCAATAAAATCTCCGTTAATTCATCACCAGCATAAACAGGAATTTCATACTCTTGATTATCCAAAATTACCTTACCTAAATAAAGATCAAATCGTGATTCTCCCTGTGCAGTGCGTAACTTTTCCTTGGATATAAATGACCAATTTAAACCGTCTAAATCCTGTTTGTTAATAGCCATAAAGCCTGTGAAACCTGTATCAAATAAAGCATCCACAAGCAGATTTAAAGCATCAGCAGTAATTAATTCAACTTCAAAAAATAACCGCCCCCCATCACCAAAATAACCCTCTATCATATTCTCCCAGTTACTCCAGTTTCATTGATGCCAAATACAAAAGGTATCACATTAGGGTGTTTATCCCGTGCTTGTTTACTAGCAACTTCCTTATTCTGATCAATGAAATAATCACCACTATCTGGCTCTATAGCAATATACCAACCATAATGTTCTTTCATCAGATCAGGACGCAAACGCTCAAAAATTGCCCAGCAACGTTGATAAAATAGTTCATCTTCCGCTTTACGTTTAGCTAATTCTTCCGCTGATAAAGTCAGTTCAGGAAAAATTCTGCCTCTTCTTCTTGGTTGTTGTGATGTTAATTGTGTCATATTTTTTTAACTCCATTTTTACTATTATTTTAATATGAGTAGTAGGGGCGAAGCATTCGGGCGATAACCTATTACTAAAACCATTGATTTTCTGTCCGAATGCTTCGCCCTTGCCTAATTTTTCATCAAATTACTTGGATTTCATATCTGCGATCGCTCCTCTAGTCATAGCTGCGATCGCTTTATCAGTCGCTTTGGGTAAGTGATAATATTTACCTCCGGCTGTTTTTTATTATCAGCATTAGAATTTACAGAATTTAAGGCTGTTTTAAGATTAATTTTGAGTACAAATTCAAGTTGTCAATTGATATAACTTTAACTCTTTTCTGGCATCAACATCAAATTTTAAACCTAACTCCATTCCTGGGGTTGTTTCAATCTCATTAATTGACTCACCATTATGCTTAATACTCTCTATTCTAGCTTCTTGACAGTAGGAATCACCCACTAAAAAAAGACTACTTTCAAGGGACAATGAACATTCTTCAATTACTGTTAAAACACAAGCTTGAGGTTTTTTAAACCATTCTGTAATTTTACCAATTTCTTGAGCTTGACTGATTGATTTTTTCCTTTCAATCACCTGATAATTTACTAATTCAGTTAGTGCTTCACATAAACTTTCAACAAAATCACATAATTCTAACAGTGGTTTAAATCCTAACCAATCTTCTATTTTTGTACTATGTGAAGCCTCGTTGCGATAACTAATAAATATATTCAGTTCTTTTTCTAAAGTAGTTTGATTTCCCCTAATCTCCTTTAAAAAATTCTTTATATCTCTATGATTGACTACCCAACTCCAACTATCAAAAATACCAGCATTCGCTAATAATTTCTCCAGACTATTTTTACGTAAATTTTGTTCATGAAAGAGAAAAGCTTCTGGTAATAGTTCATATTTATTTTCACCAGTTTCTCCATTTAATAATCCAAGTATAACTTTTTGTGCAGACAATTCCTTATATCTATTATTATCTTCTCTTAATATTTCTTGTAAAAGTCTTCCTACCCCACTTTGATGGGTTTTGCGAATAGCATTATCTAAGTCTAAATAGTTAGGATATAAATCTGGAAGCAGTATCAGCCAAGATTGAATTAAGTCTTCAACAAAGCTTTCATAAATAGCATATAAACGAGTTACAACAGCACATTGATCATAAACCCGCGAATTATTTTTATCAGGAATATCTTGAAATATATTCATGAGAATTGTTTTTGTTTCTTCTGTATATAGAGAAACGTCTTCAAAATCAATCTCTCGCATTTTTTCATTAGTTTTAATGATGGAACGAATTGTAGAAATATTAGCTTTTACAGCCATAAGCAGATTATGAAACATGGCTTTTTACTCTGCTATGACATGAGACAACATATCATCAAAAAGTCTGATTCTTTCTTGGATATCAGCCTTAGTTTTTCCACCACCAGTAAATAGCTTTGATTTATCTTCACTAAACAAAATTTTAGTTTTCTCAATAACTCTTGGCTTACGTTCGAGTAAAATATTTGAATCTGAATCTGCTAAATGTTTGCTAAAACCAACCATTACAGCATCATAATAATCTTTAAATGCTTTATTTTCCCAAGTATCAGATTGAGTATTAAAAGGCTTGAATAATTTATCTCCATAAATTTGGTGAGCTAGAGTGATAGTTTGGATAAAAATATTTCTCAGAAATTCTATATCATCATCAGAAAATGATACACTTTTCATCATATATAGATTGAGAAATTCTTGCATACCATTACGGAATTTATCTGTATTACGTAATGCAAAAAAACGCAGCACTAATTCTGCATCTTCCATTTTTTTGTAGAGGTTATTTTTTTGAAGTTCTTCTTCATCACTAATAGGAATATTCCAAGCATCTGCAAATATTGGATTAGTTGCTAACTCCAGCAATAATTGATTAAAATGACTATAAAATGAACAATTACGTATTTCCTGACGACTAAGTTTTTCTCCTCCAGTGTTGAGACGTTCAAAAGCAAGCTGCTTTAAAAATAGTGCTTTTTCTGGACTAGATGCCGATTCAGTAATCAAAACCACATAGGATATTGAACGACGATCAATTCCTGCTTTAATATTACCAGGAAGTGTATTATATGTACGTCCATTCAATTCTGGCCAAAGTTTTAATCCTGTTAAATGAAGGCGATTTTCATAAAAATCTTTAAGAGCAGTGATTCTCTGTTGACCATCCATTACTTCATAAACATTATATTTCTTTTCATAAAGAATAATGGGAGGTACAGGAATATTAATTAAAAAAGATTCTATTAGTTGAGATTGTTTTTTATGATCCCATCTATTTCTTCTTTGATAAAAAGGTCTAAGATCCATATAACCGGGTTTTTTTAAAGACTCTACAAAAGCTGGTAACTTTTCCCGGTTCATTTCAGTTAATATTCTTTGTTCACCTTTTTCATATTTATCATTTATTTCTTGATCAGACATAGTGATGTGGTTTGGAGAGGGTGTTTTTTCCCACATCTTTTCTTCAGTTGGAGCTAGAAGTTGCATTTAGTACATTCTCCTTTAATGATGATAAAAATAAATAGACCTATCTACAACTTAGCTTATAAACCTGATCAGTTAAGGGTTAAAACAAAATTTACAGATAGGTCTAATTACTATTTTGCTTTCATATCGGCGATCGCTCCTCTAGTCATAGCTGCGATCGCTTTATCAGTCGCTTTGGGTAAGTGATAATATTTACCTCCTGCTGATTTTGCCAATTCCTTAGCAAAGCCAGTTGATACAAACTTACTCTCCGTATCAATTACCAACAACTGCATCCCTGAAGCCCGAATTCTCCCCGCAATATCTAATAATTCGGCTTTGATATCTGGTTTTTCACCTGGTTCTATGGGTTCACCTAAAGAACGAGCCAGAGGAATATTACCACGTCCATCAGTAATTGCCACTATGACAACTTGACCGATATCGCCACCCATTTGGGCATTTACACCCACACGCACCGCTTGAGTTAAACCATGTGCGAGGGGTGAACCACCACCACAGGGTAATCTTTCTAAACGATTTTTGGCTAAAGCAATGGAACGGGTAGGAGGTAATAAAACTTCCGCTTGTTCTCCTCTAAAAGGTATCAAAGATACTTGATCCCGATTTTGATAGGCTTCTGTTAAAAGCTGCATTACTGCACCCTTAGCAGATTGCATCCGATTTAAAGCCATTGAACCAGAAGCATCAACTACAAACACCACCAACGCGCCGGCTTTTCTCACCAACCGCTTAGAACGGATATCTCCCTGTTCCACAATCACCTTTTTATCAGGTTGTCTAGCCCGGCGTGATTTTTGATACGGGGCTGCGGCTCGTAATGTGGCATCTACGGCTATGCGGCGGGCTTTACCTTTGGGAATCATCGGTTTGATGTAACGTCCCCGGTCATCTGAGAAGATAATACTGCGACTTCCAGATTTACCTTGACGTTGTGCCATTTGCGTAAAATAAAGCACTTCTGGATCAAGAATTACCCCTTCAGGATCAAAGATAAACTCTTCGGGAATATCTGGGGGTTCTTGCTGTTCTTGTTCTTCTTCTTTTTCCTCTTCCTGTTCTTCCTCTTGTTCTTCTTCTGATTCCGACTCGTCTTGATTTTCTGGTGGTGGTGGGGGAGGTGGAGGTGGTTGGTCTGGGGGTGGTGTCTGCACTATCGTGGTTCTGGGAACTATCACCAATTCGACAGCCCGACGTAAATCTTCAGCGTTGACGGTATTGCGTCCTTCTAAGGCTGCTGCGGCTTTGGCTACTCGCACCGCAAACAATTCTGCACGATGTCCTTCTACACCACCGCGAATAGCTTCATTGACGAGGTAAGTAATTTGTTCTTGGGTAATGGTGACTTCTTTTAACCATTCCCGTGCGAGGAGAATTTGGGTTTTGAGTGAGTCTATATCTTCGCTGTATTGTTGGAGAAATTCTGAGGGAGACTTAGAATAGGCGATCGCTTGTTCAACTGCCTGTACTCTTTGATCTATACCCAGAACTCCGTCTGCTGATAATGCGATCGCAATTCTATCAAGTAAATGCTCTCTTAACGCACCTTCTTCCGGGTTATAGGTAGCGATAAACAACGGTTTACAAGGATGTTGAAAACTTATCCCTTCCCGTTCAATTTGGTTACGTCCGTCAGATAATACAGATAACAGTTGATTACTAATTTGGTCATCTAATAAATTGATTTCATCCACATACAGCACACCTCTGTTAGCTGTAGCCAGTAATCCCGGTTGAAAAATGGTATCACCTTGTTTAACCGACTGTTCCACATCCACAGAACCTAAAAGCCGATCTTCCGTAATCCCCAAAGGAATTTGCAAAAAAGGTGCAGGGATAATTTCTGTTTCTATCTCCTGTCTTTCTTCAGCCAAGAGTTTATCATCCCATTCTTCTGGATGGTTGGGGTCACAGTTGCTAACGGAATCTTTAACAACTTCAATTGGTGGTAATAAAGCGTGAATAGCACGCGCCATCACAGATTTAGCCGTACCGCGACGACCTGCAATTACCACACCCCCCAAAACGGGATCAACTGCTGTCAACAGCAAGGCTATCTTAATCGCTTCTTGACCAACTACAGCAGTCAGCGGAAAAGCAGTCATTGTCGGGGTAAGAGTAGGCGCAGGCATTGTTTCCTTAATAGTTATTATGGTTTTAGCATAGCAATTTCTGGCACATTTAGGAGATGTTTTCAAAGTGTATGGTAACTATCGTCGTCTTGATTAACTTCCTGATTTCCTTCGCACTTTTTTATTTAGCTCAACAATTATGGAAAATAAAACATACTTTAGCAGTTGTAACCGCCAGCTTTGACAAATATGAACGCGCTAGTTATGCAGCTTTACACACAGCACCAGAAAATATTTATATAGGTCAACAAAAGATTAATAATTTACGGTTAGATAATCAAATCCTCAAACAGCAAATCCAACAACTGCGGCAAATTCTCAATCTCATTTTATTAGTTAAACAAATTGCTCAAGGATCATTTTGGTTGCCCATATCTAATCTCAAAAATAAAAATCATCCTAAATCGAAAAATCCGGGTAAACTGGGATAGAATCTCCAAAGTCATAAATTATGCTTAAGCGTTCAAAATTCGAGACTACTCAGTCTCAAATCATGCACCGTGCAGAAGAACTAATTAGTGCTGCATCAAATCGCTACCGCATTACAGTACAAGTCGCAAATCGTGCCAAACGGCGACGTTATGAAGACTTTGAAAATAACGAAGATGCAATCATGAAACCCGTACTCAGAGCAATTATCGAAATGTCTGATGAGTTAAATCAGCCCGAAATTATTGGCGAATTATAAAAGTTAAATTAATCACCGTCATATCTGTAATAGGTTTGGCGGTATTCTCAGGTAATGCTAAGTAGATGAACAGAAAAAGTAAAGGTATGTGAAGAAAAGTAAAATCGCCCAAAACTCTCTTCTTCCTGTTCCCTATTCCCTGTTCCCTGTTCCCTTTTTTTGTAATGCTAATGAAACAGCAAAAAATTTTTAATCGGCAATTCTTTACACTATTTATTATTACCTTAATGACGATGGTAATAATTGTTTTGGGAACAGGAAATACTAATTTATTGCATATTTCACCAGCCGTAGCCCAAAGAGTTAGTCCTAGTGATGTATGGCAAAGAGTATACCAGCAAATTCCTGATTTACCTCAAGAAAATCAGTATATTAGTAAATCAACAGGACAAATTGCAGAAAATAATACTTTTGCTAGTCGTCTAATTCGTTATCATATTTATAATAAAGGTAGATCCCCTATTTATCGCCTTGATTGGAAATTGACTTTAGCTGATTACTTGGATGCCAACGAGACTATATATGCTGATGATTATCCAGGTAATGATAGTTTAAAACAAAATCCTTTGGCAAGCGATCGCCTGATCATTAGTAAACTTACCCGTGTTCAAAGAAACAACCTTGTCCAAGTTTTAGTGGATATTTTTAATCCTCCTAAAAACAAGATGTAACTTCAGCAGATATGGCGGATAAAAACTTAGAAGATTTAATTGTCAAAATCGTTAAGAAAGTAATCAAAAAAGAGATCAAAAGCCTCAATCAGGATGATGTACCTCTTGTTATTACTGAATCCCATCCTGTATTAGACAATTGGCAAAATCCAGATCCTACAGAAGCAGTTATTGACGATTTACAGATTAGTCCTTACAGCAGATTACCCAATCAAGAAGATTTAGAACTTGAACGTAAATTACGAGAACTCAAGTTTAAACAAGAATTAAGAAAAGATTGGATTAACTTTCTGGTGAAAGATGTAATTGTCTATTCTGCAACTATGATATTTATTCTGGTACTTGCCGGTTTTTATCTATTTCGTATTAATTAACGATTAGTTCCTATTCTAAAATATTTTTAGAGACGCTCCATAGAACATCTCTACATAATTATCAATTGTCAATTGACAATTGTCAATTGTTGATCCATCCAATTACTTAAATCAGTCATTACTTCCAGATAATTAATATCATAGTGTAAATCATGATAGCCTCCAGGATACTCAATTCTTAACTTATCTGGATAAGTCACATTTTGGTAAAAAATTTCACTTCCTTTTGGTAAAGCGATTCTATCAGCACCACCATGTAAAATTAACAGCGGTAGTTGCCATTTTTCAGCGTGAGTATGAATCCAATCTACTGTAGCAAAGAACTCTGTAGATAACCTAGCAGTAGCGAGAGTATGACGTAATTTATCTTGAGTATAGGTATCTAAAATTTTCTGATCTCGTGAACCTGCGTTAAAATCCAAACCAATATTTAAAGAAAACCTCGGCCATACACTGGAAAGCAACTTACCTAAAATTATACGACTCCGTGGCACTCCTACTTTACCAATGCTGGGTGCAAAAGCAATCACACCTTGCAACGCAGATTTATCTTGGACATAACGGAGAGTATAATCTAATGTAATCACACCTCCCATGCTATGTCCCAATAAAAAAGTTGGGATTCCTGGTTGTTGTTGTTGAATTAATTTGAGGAAAGCTTGCAAATCATCTCGAAATTCAGCCCAGTTATTAATGTAACCTCTTTGACCTGCTGAACGGCCATGACCACGTAAGTCAAAACCATAAATAGCATATCCTTTCGATAACAGATGTTTAACTATAGTTTTGTAAAGTCCGCTGTGTCCTCCAAGTCCATGAACAATAGTTAATATTCCCCTTAACTCACCTTCAGGATTCCAGCTTTGGTAATACAAATCCAGCCCCCCCACACCTGAAAATGTCCCTTCTTGATAAGATGCAATCGTGTCGCTATGGTAAATCATAGAGTTAATTTTTTACGTCTTTAACTAGCAAGCTACTAGCCTATCAACGTATATTGTAGAGAAAATTGCTTCTCACTGTAGGAAGAAATACAGATAATTTCCCAAAAATTATCATGTTCTGAAAATAACCAGCATAGTTGAGGTTGGATCTTGGGAAATTTAAAAAATATATCTGCAAAGATGTGATTTACAGTACAAAATTTTATATCAAAAGGGTTTAATATTAAAAATTTAGCAATTTGGTGATTAGTTATTGCTCATAGCAATACTGAATGCAGCTTCACAAAATTACCATGTTTTGCCTCTTCTTCTATGGCTTGAGCTATGCTATCAGAAGTTAGTTATATATGGGCTGACATGAAATTGCTATCACTCGCTCACAGAAACAACTAATAACTAACAAATTATGAAATTCTCCTTAGCTGCAAATGCTGTTCAAGCCCGTCAGACAAAAGAACGATTTGCTAAACCAGAAGAACAATTATCCTATGAATTGGGTAAAGCCGTACAGGAACTACCACCGCTTTATACAAGATTGTTAGCGGGAACAATTAGTATGATTATATTTGGGGCGATTTCCTGGGCAAATTTTTCGGAAATTGATGAAGTCGCTACAGCACCAGGAGAATTAATTGCTTCCACCCAAGTTAGACCGGTGACAGCTTTGGGTAATGGTTCTATTTTAGCAGTAAAAGTCAAAGAAGGCGATCGCGTCACCAAAGATCAAATCTTAATTGAACGTGATCCCAATTTTCAACAAAGTAATGTTAACCGTCTCGCTAAATCTAGTAAATTAATTGAAGACGACTTACAACGATTACAAGCTGAACGTTCTGGAGGTAAGACTACAGGAACAATTATCCAAGATGAACTTTTAAACTCCCGTTTATTAGACTACAAAGCCAAACAAGCAGCAGCGGAAGCCGAAGCCAAACGTCAAAAATCAACTATTAATCAAGCCAAAGTTCGTTTGAGTCGTTTACAAGAAAATTTAGCGAATGCAAAAATTAGTTTTACTAATGCTCAAAAAAACTTAGAGAATGTAAAAAGCCTGCGTTCTATGTTAGATAATAATTTGGCAATTGCTAAACAACGTGAAGAAAATCTCCGTACCTTAATTCAACCCGGTGCTTTAGCTAGAGTTGATTATCTCGAAGCTCAAGAAAGATTAAATCGTGCCAATACAGATATTATTAGAAGTTCCGATGAAGTTACAAAAACTCAAAATAGTTTAACAGAAGCTCAAGATAGAGTTACATCTTTAGAAAAAGATATTGCTGCTCAATTTCAAGCAGTGAGTCAAGCAGAACAAGCCTATCAAACAGCACTTAATCAAAATATTCGTTTAACCTCAGAACGTCAAAGTGAAATTCTCACCCAAATCAATAGACGTAAAGAAGAATTAGCTAATATTGTTGGTCAATTAGAACAAGCTAAACAACAAAAAGACGGAGAAACTATCAAAGCCCCTGTGGCTGGGACAATTTACAAAATTAAAGCTACCAAAGGTCCAGTACAATCTGGAGAAGAACTACTCTCGATTTTACCAGCAGGAGAAGAAATGCTCCTCGAAGTAAAAGTTCTTAACCGTGATATTGGCTTTATTAATCAGGGAATGAAAGCAAAAGTCAAAATTGCCACTTTTCCTTTTCAAGAATTTGGTGTAGTTGAAGGAGAAGTATTACAAATCAGTCCCAATGCCATAATTGATAAAGATTTAGGTTTAATCTTTCCGACAAGAATTAAGTTAAGTAAACATTCCTTGAACGTGCGCGGACAAGAGGTAGAATTCAATCCAGGTATGGCTGCTAACGCCGAAATTGTCACTCGCAAAAAGTCGGTTTTGACATTCATTATTGAACCAATTACTCGACGATTTAGCGAAGCCTTTTCTGTGAGATAATGGAAAAAGTTATCTAAAAATGACCAAAGACAGGAGTTTTTGTTTGAATACAGTTTTCCTGTCTTTCTTCCTTTGCGTTTTTGCTCCTTAGCGTCTCTGCGCGAAATCAAAACAAAATATGGATAAACAGCATTTACAAAAACTGCTTATTGGTGATTTAACCTGGAAACGAATGTTAAAATCATTACTTTTTATTTACGCCTTTTTTGCGGTTTATGTTTATTTTCGTGCTGACAGCATGATTTTTTTACCTCAACCATCCAGCTATCAAGATAATCAGGATATTCTCAAACTCAAAAATACAGATAATAAAAATATTTCTGCTATTTATTTACCCAATAATCAAGCTAAATATACAATTCTTTATGCTCATGGCAATGCTGAAGATTTGGGATATATTAAACCACATTTAGAAAAAATTCGCAATTTGGGTTTTAGTGTCTTTGCTTATGATTATCGTGGATATGGTACAAGTGAAGGCACACCTACAGAAAAAACTGCTTATCAAGATATTGATACTGCTTACAATTATTTAACTCAAACGTTAAAAATTCCTCCTCAACAAATTATAGTATTTGGGCGTTCCGTTGGTGGTGGTTCAGCCGTAGATTTAGCATCAAGAAAACCTGTTGGTGGGTTAATAGTTGAAAGTAGCTTTACTTCTATTTTTCGGGTAGTTGTTCCTGTGCCACTTTTACCCTTTGATAAATTTACTAATCGCGCAAAAATCAAAAAGGTAAATTCCCCAGTTTTGATCATACATGGTAAAAATGATGAAATTATTCCTTTTACTCATGGAGAAAAATTATTTGCTGCGGTATCTTCTCCCAAACTTTCTTTTTGGGTAGAAAAAGCCAGCCATAATGATTTATCTTTTGTTGCAGGAGAAAAGTATGGAGAGATGTTAAAAAAGTTTGCTGATTTGGTTGAGAAAAATCACCGTAGGGGCAAACCCCCTGTGGTTGCCCCAAATAACGGGTAGGCACGGGGGCGCTACCCCTACATTAAATAAATGACGTAGGAGCAAACCCCCCTGTGGTTGCCCCAAATAACGGGGTAGGCACGGGGGCGCTACCCTTACATTAAATCCAAATTCCGTGGAATCCGTAAGGTATACGTTGGGGGATAATTACCCGTGCTATGGGTTCATTAGTCATGTCTTGGGCGTTAATAACTACAAGTTCTGATGTTTGGGAATTTTCATCATGAACAAATGTTACTAACCATCCTTCGTCTTCTACTGTGGAATTAGGACATGGTGCAAATACTGCTTCTCCACCATAGCGATTTTTACCAAATTCATGGATGTGAGATTTACCATTTTCAAAGTCGTATTTGATAACACCATCAAATAAAGGATTTTGACTATGTGCCATTTTTCCTACATAGCCAAATTGGGTTTTTCTCCCTAACAGATTTTCGTTGATACGGGGAAATTCTCCCGGTATATCATCTAGTTTTTCTTCTGTGACTGCACCTGTAGAAAGGTTAAAATGCCAACGGTGGAGAAGAGGAATATCTCCTTTTTCGTCACGGTATGTATCTTCAGAAACAAGAACATTACTAGAATTCATGCGACAAGCGATAAGTACCACTTCGTCTCCTGCTTCATAAGCGTTGAGGGTGTGGAAGACGTAACAAGAGGGACTTTCAAACCAGCGAATATTGCTGTTGTCACCATGACGAGGCATTATACCAAACCGACTGGGGCGATCGCTCTCAAACATCATCATTGGTTCTCCCCGTTGCATTCGTTCCACACTAAATGTCAGGGGTAAATCCATAAAAATGGTATAATTTTCTGTGATGGCGAAATCGTGCATCATCACCGCCATGGGGATGTCAATGGGTACTGTTCGCAATAATTCACCTTGGGCAGAAACTATGCCATATTGTAGATAAGGTGGTTCAAAACCGTAACCGAAAAACATCATTTCCCCTGTGACTGGATCTACCTTGGGGTGGGCAGTAAAGGCGGAAACTAGTTTATTATTATAGGTGTGTTCCCCAATAGTGGCTAAATCAGGAACGCTGATTTGATGGGGCGCACCTCCCTCCCATAAAGCCAAAAGTTGTTGATTATGCCATGCTAGGGCTGTATTAGCGGTATTTTTGCCAGATCCGTGGGGGTTATCTATTTGCGGTGGTTCTAAAAGTCCACTCCACACAGCTTTACCCACTTCATGTTCAATGTTCCATCCTTTCGTTCTGATGTAGCGATTACAATAAGTAGCTTTACCGTTCTTAATTTCTACTCCATGTAACATTCCATCACCATCAAACCAGTGATATTGGCCAATGGGTTGCCATTGCGGGTTAGGACCATTCCGAATAAACATCCCTGATAATTTTGGGGGTAGTTCTCCGATTACTTCTAGGGTGTCAGTGGTGATTTCAGTATTTATGGGGGCAAAGTTGCCTTCTAAATAGGGATTTATGACTGTTGATGCTATGGTCATAGTCAGTGAGTTAGATAGCGACACTTTACTTAATATAATAAGCGATCGCTATTTGTGCTATAAGAGACAGTAAAATTCTGATTTTTCCTTTTTTTTATGATCATAATTATGTAATAATTAATTTAATCAAATTCAAAATAATCTATTTATCATAAATCTAAACAATGCAAGTAGAATCACAAGTATCTAATATTGATAATAATATTTTTACTGATTTCGGTGGGGTAATGATTCCTCAATCACCTGCTGGATTTAAATCAGGTTTTATCGGCATTATCGGCCGTCCTAATGTGGGTAAATCCACTTTAATGAATGAATTAGTTGGGCAAAAAATCGCCATTACTTCCCCCGTCTCCCAAACTACTCGCAATCGGTTAAAGGGGATTTTAACCACAGAAACAGCCCAGTTAATTTTTGTGGATACACCAGGTATTCACAAACCTCATCATCAATTAGGGGAAGTGCTGGTAAAAAATGCGAAAATTGCCATTGAATCAGTAGATGTGATATTATTTGTAGTTGATGGTACAGTAGCTTGTGGTCCAGGCGATCGCTATGTTGCCGAACTACTAATTAATAGTCAAACACCTGTAATTCTGGGAATTAACAAAATTGATGAACAACCAGAAGATGCTCAAAAAATAGATGAAAGTTACATCCAATTAGCTAATAGCTATAATTGGCAAAGTGTAAAATTTTCCGCTAAAACTGGCGCGGAATTATTACAACTACAAGATTTATTAATTAGTCATCTCGAACCAGGACCATTTTATTATCCACCCGATTTAGTTACAGATCAACCAGAACGGTTTATCATGGGTGAATTAATTCGAGAACAGATATTATTATTAACTCGTCAAGAAGTTCCCCATTCCGTAGCGATCGCCATTGATTTAGTCGAAGAAACCCCAAAAATTACCCGCGTCCTTGCTACTATCCATGTTGAAAGAGATTCTCAAAAAGGAATCCTCATTGGTAAAGGGGGAACAATGCTCAAAGCTGTGGGTAGTGCAGCCAGAGAACAAATTCAAAAGCTAATTGCTGGGAAAGTTTATCTAGAATTATTTGTCAAAGTACAACCTAAATGGCGACATTCACGAGTGCGGTTAGCCGAATTAGGTTATCGTGTCGAGGAATAGGTGATTAACAATGGACAATTAACAATGGACAATTGACAATTGTGTTAATTGATAAACTGTAGATTTTATTGTAATATCGTTGCGTCCGACTTTTTTGAAAGTCAGCACCAAGGCAATTATGATTAAATCTTGGATGATAATTGGCAGTATAACATTTTTAGTAGCCTTCGCTGGTAACTGGATTACACCTAACCAGAATCAATGGTTTCGGCATTTAAAAAGACCTAAATGGTTAACCTTTGAATCAGCAATTCCCCTGATTTGGACTATAATATTTATCTGTGGTGCTTGGTCAGCTTACATCATTTGGGAACACAGCCCAAACACCGAAATAACTCGTTTAATGATGGGTTTGTACCTACTACTAGAGATATTTACTATAGCTTACACCCCTGTAATGTTACGTCTTCGTAGTCTCATTGTAGGGACAATCCTTGGTGGTACAGGCTTACTCATTTGTATTTTAATTACACTAGCCGTTTTATCAGTATCATCCTGGGCAGCATTACTATTATTGCCCTATTTACTGTGGAGTCCCATAGGTACATATACCACATGGCAAATGAGTCGTCTTAATCCTCAAGATGCTTAAACAATATACTTTTTCTTCTTGTAGAGACGTTGCATGGAACGTCTCTACATTTTTTTGTTTTGCTTAAACCTCATAAAACAGAAGATTTATTTTCTGTTGTCTGAATGAAAGTTTGAAAATCTCCATTTGGTGTCCATTGAATAGCACCATCTTTCCCAGTAAAGAAAAGTTTTGTTTGCCCTTTACTCAAAGAAGATAAAGTTTTACTATCTAGATTACTCCCAGGAGCGATCGCTATTTGTGGTTTTAGTGCTAAAACTAAATCTTGTAAAGATTCTGATGGACACCATAACACCTGGGGAGAAGATAAATCTCCAGTTTTAATCAATTCAGCAATTTGTTGAGATTTAATATTACCTACTAATAACCAACTTTGATTGAAAATTTGTAATTTTAAAATCGGTACTTGGTCATTAATTAATTGTGCCATAATTGTGGGAGTATTGATAAGTTGTCCCAGTGGCAAATTTTGATAGATTCCTTGGTGTTTTTGGAGTTGCTGTTGCAGGATCTGCGTTTCAATATTATTTTCTAAATTGGCAGTATATTCATACAAATTCTTAATTGGTAAACTTTGCATAATTTCCAACCAAGCATCATGAGTATAACCGGGAAACTTACTTGCGATCGCCCAATTAATTTGATTTATTCCTTGTTGTCTTAAAAATGGTAAAATCGTAAATCTGCCTGTGCCTTCATTCCCACTATTAATTACTGTAGTCTTCCCCCGATCTTGAATTACTAAAACAGGTTCTGTTCTCGTTTCTAATAAAGTGATTCTTACCAAATTATTTGCAGAATGCCAAACGGGAACAATTACCAAACCAACTGCAATTAAACCCGCAAACCACCAACGTTTTTGCCACCATTTAACTAACCAAACTAAAATAATCAAAAAATAGATAGTCAACATTTGCCAAGTTGAGATACTACCAACTGCTACCAAACTTCCTGGTAAATTAGCAAAAAATTCCACAAGTTGAATTAACCAATGGGTAGGATAATATAAAAAACTGGCTAAAGTGCTACCTAAATCGGGTGAAATTAAACTTACCAAACCGCTAATCATTCCCCCAATACTAACAATAGAAATAAATGGTGTTGTCAGAATATTTAGAGGCACACTATAAATAGGAATGACACTAGAAAATTCCAGCAATCGGGGTAAAGTCCAAATTGTCGCTGCTAAAGGTACAGAAATTAAAGAAGCGATCGCCGGTGGTAGCCAATCTAAACGTTGAGTAATGGGTGATGCAGTGACAATTAACCCCAACGTTGCTAAAAAACTCAGTTGAAAGCCTAAATCCCAAATCCACAGAGGATTAAACAATAATAATAATGTTGCTGCTATTAATAAAGATCCCAATTGCTTCACATTTCGTTCCAAAGCCAAACCCACCAAAGCCGCAAAGCCCATAATTACGGCTCTTAATACCGCAGGTTGAAAACCTGATAAAAACAAAAAAGTAATTAATCCTAAGCCACCAAGAGTAATCTGCGTGGCTTTATTAGCACGCTTGGTTAGCTGTAAAATTACACCCAAAATTAGAGAAGTTTGAAATCCAGATGCAGCTAAAGCATGAGCCAAACCAGCTTTGACAAATAAATCGCGGATATCATAAGGTAAATCAACAGCCTTACCACCTAAAACCATGGCACTGACAAGAGGCCCTTCAGGAACACCCAATGAACTAGCTTGCGATCGCCCAATTTTCTCACGAACTTGCCACCATCCCCAAGGACGTTCATCATCCAAAATATTAATCTGTCTACCAATTAAACCTGCAAAAGTCTCCTCCTGTCGCAGATATTTCTGAAAATCAAAACCACCAGGATTGGAAGCTGCTGTTGGTTTATACAAAAATCCCGTCACCGCAATTTGTTGTCCAGGATATAAACCAGTAGATTGTAGTATCGGTACAGTTACATATAACCTACCCGTCACTCCTTTAGAAATCCCCGCAGGACCTTGATTATTTTTCACCTCATCTAACTGAGTTGCTGCTAACCAAAATTGTCCTCTTTGACTACGAGTTACGCGGGGATTACTATCCACCAACCCACGCACAATCACCAATTGTTCAAAATTACTATTATCACCAGCAGCAAACTGACTAATATCTTTTATTCCCGGTTGAGGTACACGCAATTGCAAATAAACAGTAGCCAACAAACCCACCAACCCAGCAATTAACCATATTCTAGGATGGGGAGTACCCGTCCAGTTATTCACAGCAGCCTTAGTTTTGCCAACAGCACCTTCTTTTTTAAGAGCAAATTTTCGCAGCTTATTATATATTCGCCGAAAGAAAACCGCCCCAACTACACCCAATAGTAAAATCCATACACCACCCCAAGGAATTGCCGTAAACAGCAAACCCAAAATATAACTAAGACAGATAATTATTCCACTTGTCTGCATCATAAAAATTTAATTGCCAAAGCACCCAGTTCAGAGAATACCGTATAAATATTTAACTTGCTTGGGAAAGATATAATTCATCCTTGGTAGCTTTGGCAATCACAACATCACAAAGAAATACCCAAATTCAACCCTAAAACAGCATGAACAAACATAATCAAAAGTGCTGTGCTTCCTAAATAAGCATGAACCGCACGTAATCCAGCCTTATCCCCAAAAAATCCACTCAGAGAAATTACACCATTAATTAATAACAGTATCAACACCAGTGAACCAGTCCAAAAATGTGGACTTTCAAACAGTGGTTTTTGCTGCATCACCAACGACAAAACCCCACCAGTATAGCCACCTGCCAAGAACACAAACAACCAAGGAGCTAATTGACGATGGGCGTTACGGCTTTGAATTGCTGCATCCTTATTCTTCCCCTCCAGCAACTTTCCGCGCCAACCCGTCACCCCCACAAAAGTCCCTACCACAAAAATCACAATCCCCATCATCACTGGATGTCCCCAATGCACAACCACTTCAGGAACACCCAACGAACGAAACCAAGCCGCAATCGGTTCTAAAGCTGCACTTATATTTATCATTCAACACACACCACTATTTTTAACATCAACTTCCGCATCCCACAGGGCAGGGGGGGATTAAAAAATTTGGCATTGCTGATAGCCTGCGTGGCGAAGCCATATTGAGGTATGAAAATCAAAAATTCCATGTCTCAAACTCTTACCTTTGCGCCTTTGCGCCTTTGCGTGAGCTTATTCATACTCCAATTAGGCAACGCCAAAAATTTTAGCTTACGGTATCTCTCAGCAACGGAAAACCTAACTTTTCCCTTTGTTCAACATATAAATGAGCTACTTTCCTAGCCAAATGCCGAATCCTAGTAATGTAACGAGTCCGTTCCGTCACTGAAATTACTCCTCTAGCATCAAGCAAATTGAAAGCATGGGAACACTTAATTACATAGTCCAAGCTAGGTAAAACCAATCCTCGCTCCGTTAATTGAGTAGCTTCCTGCTCATATAAACTAAACAGCGTTAGCAACATCTCAGGATTCGACGCTTCAAAGTTATAAGTACACTGCTCAATCTCACCCTGAAGATGAACATCACCATAAGTAAGGTTATCCGTCCACTGAATCTTAGTAATTGCCTCCACTTGCTGAAGATACATCACCAATCTCTCTAAACCATAAGTAATCTCAATGGACACAGGACGGCAATCAATTCCTCCACATTGTTGGAAATATGTAAATTGAGTAATTTCCATCCCATCTAACCAAACTTCCCAACCCGTACCCCAAGCCCCCACAGTCGCATCTTCCCAGTTATCTTCCACAAAACGAATATCGTGGTCTTCAGGACAAATCCCTAACGCCCGTAAAGAATCAAGATAAATTTCCTGAATATTATCCGGTGACGGCTTAATCAACACTTGGTATTGATAGTAATGCTGAAACCTATTCGGATTTTCGCCGTAACGACCATCTGTAGGACGACGACAAGGTTCAACATAAGCTACAGCCCAAGGTTCAGGACCCAAAGCCCTTAAAAAAGTATGGGGGTTCTTCGTACCCGCGCCCTTCTCCATATCATAGGGCTGGGCAATCAAACAGCCACGCTGTCCCCAAAACTGATGCAATATCGTTATTACTGACTGAAAATTCACTATCTACTCTTCCTTGAGTCAACAATGCCTAACCCATTGTGGACTA
>NZ_VILD01000008.1:308638-326530 GCF_009712085.1 Anabaena sp. UHCC 0253 | reverse complement strand
TTGGTAGGCTCTTACCCCACCAACTAGCTAATCAGACGCAAGCTCTTCTTCAGGCAGCAAGCCTTTCACCTCTCGGCACATTCGGTATTAGCCACCGTTTCCAGTGGTTGTCCCGAACCTGAAGGTAGATTCTTACGCGTTACTCACCCGTCCGCCACTAGAATCCTAAAATTCCCGTTCGACTTGCATGTGTTAAGCATACCGCCAGCGTTCATCCTGAGCCAGGATCAAACTCTCCATTTTGTTTCTTTTCGAGTTTGTTGGCTCCGAAATTATCTCAAATTTCGGCATCCTCTTAGATTAACTTTGGTAATCCCAAAGTCATCTTTTTAATTATCTTCTTGACGAGGATTGGTTTAATCTATTCTTTCAAAGTATTATTTTTTCTCGGTTCAGTTGCCGGGAGTCGTTGTCTCTCTTCGGCACTTATCCAATATATCAACCTCTCCTTTTTCTGTCAAGGGTTTTTTAAATCTTTTTTTGGAGGGGGGGATTTAATTGGCTAGAAAGCTTGTTTAGAAAGGGTTGGAGCGCATAAAGCTTTTGGATATAATGCTTGAATCCTTACCAATATGTTTCATCTTCTTGGTTATTAAGATTATTTACATAGTTTTTGCTTGATGTGTTGTCGTAATAGCGCAGTGTTAACTGGATGAATGGATGAACTGCTCTCTCATTATTATAACTAGACTGTGGTGCTGGTGATGTTTCCCGATCGCCAAATCGTAACCTTAACTGATTTTCACTAATAGAGACAACAATAGGAGGAAGTGGAATGGAGGTTGGGGCTTGAGATTGTAGACTAAAAGGTAATTGGGAAACTATATTAATCAATTCAAGAGGAAAGAAAGAATCTAATGGAGGGAAGAAGGAAGGAAATTCCAATCCTGGTTGTGAAGGTGTTGTTGGCTCTGAAGTATTAGTGCTATTTGCGGCTGTACTTGTAATCATTTGGCGGACTTGGTTCTCAGTTAGGTTAGGATTAGCACTGAGCATGAGGGCAACTGTCCCGGCAATATGAGGAGCGGCCATCGAAGTGCCAGTGTAAGTGGCATATTGATTATTGGGTGTTGTGGAATAGACATCAACTCCTGGGGCTGTAACATAGGTAATTTCTTGAGAACCAGAACGGTTAGAGAAATTTGCAAACTTGTTATTCTGATCTACTGCACCTACGGCAATTCCTGAATTATAAGCGTAGCGAGCGGGATAAGATGGTATTGATTCACCATTGTTTCCTGCTGCCATGACAACAATTACACCTTTGCTGCTGGCATATTCAATGGCTGACTCAAGAGTGGTGTTAGAGGAATTACCCCCTAAGCTGAGGTTAATGACATTTGCACCATTATCAACTGCATAATAAATGCCTTTGGCAATACTTGAATAAGAACCTGAGCCATTTGCATCTAGGACTTTGATTGGCATAATTTTGGCGTTATAGGCAATTCCAGTGACACCAATACCATTATTTTCTGCGGCTATAGTTCCAGATACATGAGTACCATGACCATTGTTGTCTAAAACATTATTGTTGTTACTATCAAAGTTCCAACCTTGAACATCATCAATATAGCCGTTACCATCATCATCTATACCGTTACCAGGTATTTCTTTGGAATTAGTCCAAATATTATTTTTTAAGTCTGGATGATTGTAGTCTACGCCGGTATCTAAAATAGCGACAATAATTCCTTGTCCTGTATGTCCATTATTCCATGCTGTTGGAGCTTTTATCATATCTGCTCCCCAGTTATTGCCACCTAATTTAGGAGCATCTGTATAGGGATCATTACCAACAGCTTTACTCACGGCTAATCCTGCATTCACTAAGCCATAGCCATTATTTGAGCTATAGCTACTATTAGTGGCAATCAATTTTGTTGTTTCTAGAGGATGTTGAAGAGAAGCACTATGATTTCCCCAATTTATATGATTATCAGTAGGATTTTGAAAGCTATTGGTTTGGGAAATAGGAGTATAATTGATGTTCTTTTGAGAGGGGAAGTGCTGAGAAATATCCAATGACATAAGTATTTAAGCCCCAAGAATAGTATATTTTGTTTGGCAAGTAATGTTTGCGAAAATCTGAAAATACAACAATAATTGGAAGTCGTCAGTTATTCCCCTTTGTCAATAATTACTATAAAGTAACAACATAAAAAGATGTTTTAATTACGAATTAAGTAAAATAAAACGAATGTCATTAACAATTAACTCCAATTAAATAAATGGGAATTTCATGACAAAATGATGATTTATTAATATTGTCATCAATATTTCTTAATTACAGGAGGTTGCAGATATATGACTTCCAGTAATATCAATGTATTCAGGGGTAAAATAAAGGCTGATTCTCTTTAATAACTATCTCCAGCAGTAAAACCCAAGTAGAATACATCAAAAAATTGCTTTTTATGATATAGAAAAGAATCACCGAGATTAATGTCACTTTAATATTTATATTTTGAACATAAAAAGAGAATGTCTTATATCTCTAGTACAGGTTGGCGTAAATAACATGACCATTAAAAGCTCCGAAAATTTGATTGATTACAAGGCTTGAAAATGGTTCATTCACTTACGCCGCACGGTACTAGGTTATAAAAAAATAGATAACGTTGCTAATTACATTTTTGAAAATGATAATTCTTTAGCAACGCTATTTTGTTAATTATTCACTTTTTGCATTTTTGCTAAGAATGCGATAGTACAACCAAGTGCTGAATTCCTTGACGGGAAATAGTAAATAAGTCAAAGGATTTACGGTGACAATAATATTTCTAAAATCCCGTTTAGCTAAAAACAAAATCCCCCTGGCGACTTGTGAAGATAACATCACACCATAGGGATTTAATTGGCTTTTGAATGGACCTAAAATTAATTTGCGAATTACACAAACTTGATCTAATCGTTTGAGAGTGACAATATCCCCTAATGCTCTTTTGCTTAGTTCATATAGAGGACTTAAAGCTGGGGAAACTTCGGCTTCGGAAGTATTTACCCAAATTTCTTTAGTAGCTTTTGCTTCTGATCCTGTAACAGTTGCAGAAAAGATATCTATCAAATCCAATGCTGAAAAAGTATTGACTTGATAAGAATTGTGGATAGCGGCAGAAGTGCGGCTTCCATAAACATTTATGCCATGATTGATAATGAGAATATCAACTTTTTTTAAACTTTCTTGTAGTTGAGATTCATTACCCAATTCCCATTTTATAACTTTGATACCTGGTTGAATGACGATTTTTTCTGGATTAGTTGTTAATGCCACAACTTTGGCGTTATGCTTCAATAATTCTGCTGCTAATGCTTTTCCTAATGCTCCTGAAGCACCCGTTAAAGCTACGGTTTTACCTTTGAGAGAAAGTCCTGTTCCTAATATTTTATCCACTAGAGGAAAAACACCACTATAGTAAGCATTAACGTCATCAAAATGATGTCGCCAATGATAGGTTCTATTTACCCACCAAACAGAGGGAATTTTTTCTAAAGGTCCGGGTAAGTGATTGTAGTCTGTGTCTATTGTTCCTTGGAAATATCGCCAAGATGCACCATATAAAAAAGTGCCGGCATAAGCGACTCCTAACCATAACCCCCATTGATGAGCGAATAAGGCTATTATTGTTAATATTGTTACTAGTAATACCGATTCTACGATATCGTGATACAACTGGGAATCTACATAAGCTTTTTGGGATACTAATGTTAAATCCCGACGGTATGCAGCATGGTGTTTGTTATGCCATTTCGCTAACCAAGTGATGTGATGACACAAAGCATGGTAAGCATCTCTGAAAATTTCCGCGAGTAAGAGGGATGAAAATCCCCATGTAGTGAATTGGATACAGTTGTTTACTAAAACCGAATCAATAGTTAAGCTTTGAGCCAAAATCATCATTTTTCTGGTGACACCAATTTTTTTAATTAAACCAAGTTGTTACTACATTTGTCTAATAAAGTAGTTATTTGAAGCGTGGCACACTTCACTTATTTATTTTAAACTTTATTTAACTTGGGAATCTACGCCTTTTGTAATTTTGCTGATTGCATGAGTTTTAAATATTGATTTACCATGTCTGGTGTTAAAAATTCTATCATTATTCTATTTTCTAACCAAAATTCTATGACATCAAAGAAAGAATCACGATTACAACGGGTAACTCTCCAGCCTTCTCGATTTGCAATTGCTTCTATTTTCTCTTGATTAGAATCAACAGAAATGGCTGCATGAGTAGCTGTAAAATTAATAGTTTGAGAAGTTTCTTTAAACTGAAAATTGTCTTCTTTTTCACCAGGTTGTAATTCAGTTTGTAATGGATAAACTTCAATTGCAGTTCCATGTTCGTCGAGAGCTATCATCATGTAACTACCTGGATGGGAAGGAAAGGGAATTACTTTTCCATTCATTACTTCCGCTAAAACTTCAGCCACGCGTTGGGGATTTTGAGCCGAAATAGAAAGATGGTGAATCATAAATAAATGACTTGAAAATTGATTTCCAGGTAAAGAAAATTGTAGGTTAGATTAAGCGAACTGACAAGTCAGGGCTTGCACGATGCCTGCGGCAAGCGTAGCTATCGCATCATCCGAAAAAGTCTTGATTATATCAGGTTTTATTGTGCTAACCACAGCTATTTAGAGATTAAGTTTTATGCTGAACATCAATATTAATTAATTTTCTCAATTAAACGCTGTTCTAATAAATCTAATAATTCATCTACATCTTTTCCTATTGCTTGAAAACAGGTTTCTGGTGATGATTTGGGTGCAAATTGAATTAACTTAATTTCTCCTGTACCAATGCCAATCATAACGACTTCGGTTTCTGGTTTATTGTTATCAATAATTCCCAAAAGTTCTTGGAGACGATTTTCAACTCTCTCATTTAACTTTTCTATTTCGGCTTGGGGACAATAAACGAAATGGGGAATTGGCTGTAAATTAATGCCGATAGTTCCCTGAGTATTGCCATTTTCTAACCATAATCCCCAAAAAAGTGCGGCTAGTTCTGGCTGATTATCTTTCACAAATCTATCTAACTGTCCTCGCCATTTATTATCTGCTGTTTCTGGTTGGGGAATACTAAACATGATGATTAATTCGTAATTTTATTTTTTCTATTTTAACCCAAATTGGACACGCTAGAGATTTGTGTAAATACCATTTTTCTCTAACAATTGTTGACAAGTTCCTGCTTCTACTAATGTGCCATGTTCTATGACATTAATGTAATCAGTATTGTCAATTTTGGAAAGACGGTGAGCGATCGCAATAATCGTAGTAGTGGTTATATTAATTGTAATTCGTTTCTAGGCGCTAAAAGAATGCCTACTCCCACAGCAAAAAGACACTCTACTTGGTTAATATTATCACTGAAGATAGACATTAAAGCACTGGTGCTGCGTTATTCAAAATCCGCTAATTCTCCTTCTTATAGATGTTTATATGCGTTAATCCCGAAAATATTTTGAATATTCTGCCCCAAATTGCGCCATAGTAATTTGTAGGCATATTTAAACAATAATTTTCATATCCAAGTAATCACAGTCAACAAGGATAAAATCAAAAACTGCCCATAAACATCTTTTACGCCTAACCGGTCAATGATAGAATCTTCTTGATTGACTACCACATCTACCACAATCCCAATTAATACTGGTAGTGCTAAGTCAAAAAATTTATTATACTGAGATAATGGAGGAAATTTAAATACTATAGTCACATCAATTTCTAATTACTAGCAGCCAATATTACCACATAATCCACTTATTAGTTATCAAGATTGAAGTAATATATACAGTTATTTTCATCAAGGAACATATTGGTATCTATCGTCATCAATTTTTGATTATTTACTATTCTCAGATCCATCTGTGTTATTGTAACCAAAATGCAGCGTATAGCAGGAGAGATGACATGGAAAAATTGGCAACTTGTAAATTGGCAAACTACAGTTTTCGGAATTATATTAGAAAAATATTATCGCCAAAATTATTTTCCCCAGCACCAAGCCGCAGGGTATAGTCACAGCGAAAAATGCCAGATGTGCTAATTTCCAAGGAAGATTCCCAAGGTAGCCAAGATTCCTGCTTAAACTTGGGGAATATGCCATATCAATATCAATCTTGATTTTGTTCAAAAATGCTAGTAACCTGAGCAAATCTCGCTCCTAAACCCTGAACCAGACGTACAACTAGACAAATCAATATTATGTCTACTCCCAATCATCAGCAACTTACACTCCCAGAAGCCAAAAAAATCCTCAACAAATTTAACTGTCTGGATATAGCCCCTATTCTCAAACCGTCAGAAAAAGTCGCCACCCGTGAGGCATTAATTTTTCTGACTAGCCTTTCCGATTATCAAATTTTAGGTATTTGTGCTGATACATCCCAAGCAGGAATTTTAGCAATGAAAACCTATTCTCGGGCTTTGGGCTATCAAGCACCAACCGATTTACCACAACCAGAGGGACCAGTTTACATCAAATTAAATGGTAAAAATGGCTTGTGTTATCTCGATTCCTATGCTGGACATCATCGGGGAGTGTTAGTATCTTGTCAGTCGTATCAAGAGGGAGGAGTTAACGAGATGTATGGACATTTGCCCCTCGATTTATTTGTCTAGAATTTCAGTTACAATTATCTGTAGGGTGGGCAATGCCCACCTAATTATTAATCCCTAATTTCCGTATAATATGAGCATTGTTACACTACAGTCAGTTAAAAAAGATTTCGGAATTAAAGAACTTTTAAAAGATGCTAATTTTAGCCTTGATACTAATGATAAAGTTGGATTAATTGGGACTAACGGTTCTGGTAAATCAACTCTATTAAAAATGATTGCTGGACTCGAATCAATTGATAGTGGACAAATTTTAGTTAATTCTGGGGCGAAAATTGTCTATTTACCTCAACAGCCAGATTTAGATGAAAATCACACTGTTTTAGAGCAGGTATTCGCTGACAGTGGTGAACAAATGAATCTAGTGAGAGAGTATGAAGAATTATCTGATAAATTAGCCCATTATCCCGAAGATGGTCAGTTAATGTCTCGTCTTTCGAGTGTGATGCAGAAAATGGATGCTACTGGTGCATGGGAAGTAGAAACTAATGCCAAAATCATCTTAACAAAATTAGGAATTGCTGATTTTGATGTGAAAATTGGGACATTATCTGGGGGATATCGCAAGCGGATTGCTTTAGCAGCAGCCTTGATATCAGAACCAGATTTATTATTAATGGATGAACCAACAAACCATCTTGATGCTCTGTCTGTAGAATGGTTACAAAGTTATTTAAACCGCTATCGGGGCGCACTTTTATTAATTACTCATGATCGTTATTTTTTAGATAGAGTTACTAATAAAATTATTGAAATTGATCGAGGTGATATTTATACTTATACGGGTAATTATTCCTATTATTTAGAAAAGAAAGCTTTAGCTGAAGAATCGGCTGTTAGCACTCAACGTAAACATCAAGGGATTTTACGCCGGGAATTAGAATGGTTAAAAAAAGGACCAAAAGCGAGAAGTACGAAGCAAAAAGCTAGAATTGATCGCGCTCATGCCCTCCGAGATACTGAGTTTAAACAAATTAATGGTAAGGTTGATATTTCTACTGTTGGCCGTCGTATTGGTAAGAAGGTTATTGAACTCAATAATATTAGTAAAGCCTATAATGATCGGACTTTAATTAAAAATTTCACCTACGAATTTAGTCCAGAAGATAGAATTGGGATCATTGGTGGAAATGGTGCAGGTAAATCTACTTTGATGGATATTATTACTGCCAGAGTTGCACCAGATTCTGGTGTTGTAGAAATTGGTAGTACAATTCATATTGGTTATTTTGATCAACATTCAGAAGAATTGTTAACGGCTGTGAATGAAGATCAGCGAGTGATTGATTATATCAAAGAAGAAGGAGAATTTGTCCAAGTATCTGACGGAACAAAAATCACTGCGTCCCAAATGTTAGAAAGATTTTTGTTTCCAGGAAATCAACAATATGCACCTATTAATAAACTTTCTGGAGGAGAAAAACGCCGTTTATTTTTATTACGGATTCTCATTGGTGCGCCCAATGTTTTGATTTTAGACGAACCGACTAATGATTTAGATGTGCAAACATTAGCGGTATTAGAGGATTATTTAGAAGATTTTACTGGTTGTGTAATTGTAGTTTCCCATGATCGTTACTTTTTAGATCGGACTGTAGACAGAATTTTTGCTTTGGAAGAAGGTGGAGGTTTACGTCAATATCCTGGTAATTATTCAATTTATTTAGATTATAAAAAAGCTGAAGAAGCCCAACAACAGGAAACATCAAAAACTGTAGTTGTAGAAAAGGTTGCATCTCCAGTTACAGAAACTAAAAAACGCCGGAGGTTATCCAATTGGGAAAGACGGGAATTTGAGGAATTGGAAGGAAAAATTGCCAAGTTGGAAACAGAGAAAACAGCAGTAGAAAAGACGTTAGCAAATGTAGCTGGTAATTATAGCCAAGTGCAGAAGCTCTATGAACAGGTGGAAAAACTCAAGAAAGATATTGATGTGGCAACGGAACGCTGGTTAGAGTTAGCAGAAATGGAGTCTTAGGATTTCACTGTGCAACTGACGTTTTAAATCAATCCTCAATTGTTATCTTCTCTCATGTTACTACCTTCTTGATCTGCAAATTCAGCCAGGAGTTTCGGTGTGGGAAGAAGAACTTGTAAGGCTTTGGGAGCGACTTCGATGGTGATTGGGGTTTGTCCTATACAAGTGCCATCAGCATGGACTTCAAGTGGCAGATAACTTTCAATCTCGATCTTGCTGGCCTGATAAGTTCTTAGCAGTTCATGTTCAAAGGGTTGACCGCGCATTGCACTAAATAAATGCCGAAGATGATCCAATTTGGAGGAACGGTTCATATAGATCACATCAAGCTTGCCGTCATCCATCTTAGCATTGGGAGCTAGGACAATTTCTGCACCATAGCGAGGACTATTGCAAATATTGATTTGTAATGTGCGAGGATGGTATTTTAGTTTACCATCAAGCCGCAAGGTCAAGCGGTGGGGGTGGAATGCGAAAAATGTTTTAAGTCCACTAAAAATACTCCCAATAGGTGCAAAAGTATTTTTCTTGGCTGCTTCCTTAACATCCTCACCACATGGGAAGAGAGAAGCTTCCAGACCAATACCAACCACTTCTAAAAAGTAATATCCGTCTACTTTACCGAGATCAATTGAACTAATCTGACCTTCTTTGATTATGCGTACTGCTTGATGAAAGTTATTAGGAATATTGAGACTAGCAGCCAAATTATTACGCGTTCCCAATGGGATTATACCTAAAGTTATCTGAGTGTTGGCGATCGCTCGAACTACAGCCTCAATTGTACCGTCTCCTCCAGCAACAATAACTAACTGAACTCCATTTGTGGAAGCCTTAGCTGCTATTTGCTGTCCATCATCTTCAGGTGTGGTTTGCTCTATCTCAATTTCCAGGTTTTGGCTTTTGAAAACTTCTAATAGATCAGGTAGCAAATTAGAATTTAGAGATGCTCCTGATGTGGGATTGACAATTAATAGTGGATTCATTTTTAAACCTACATTGCCAAAGCGTCAAAATATTACAATTTTGCGGTTGATTTTTAATGTTATTATTTCAATTTTCTCAAGTCTATCAGGCAACATTGGTTTTTGTCCTCACCCGTCAGTTAGATAAAAGGAAGCCAGGGAATTAATTGCCTGTCTAAAAGCTCTAGTCTGTTTACACCGACTATTGGGAATGATGGAATATTCTTATAAGTTTGTTATTTTGTCTGAATCAGGATATCCAGGATTAAATGATTTACAGGATGATAAAATATAAAACGGATGATTGCTAATAAAAATCTATAAATCTTAAAATCATGTAGATGATAATTTTAACTATTTTCAAGTATTATGTTATGATCAATCCAGAGTTAGAAGAGTAAAAATATCATGATTTTAGCTGTTAAAAATGCTCTTTCCACAATTGTACCCAAGTTAACTTATGATGTCTTGATTGAAAATCAAGAAGATGGCATGGTTAAAGCTACATTATTAAGTTTACCAGAATGTCAAGGTTTGGGTGCGACTAAAGAAGAAGCATTAAATAATCTGATTCAGCTTTTTCAAGCCCGAAAACCAGAAATAGTAACTTTAGAAATCGAACCAGCTAAAACAGAACATTCTTGGATGAAATTTGCAGGAATGTTCCAAGATGATCCGCAATTTGATGAAGTGCTGGAATATATAGAACAATATCGTCGTGAATTAGATGCAGAAATGGAGGAATATAACCAACCAATAGAAAATCAGGAGAATATAAAATGAGTTTATGGATACTGGATACAGATCACGTTTCTTTATTTCAATATAGACATCCATTTGTGGTACAGCGTGTTAATAAAGTCAATTTTGAAGAAATTGCCATAACCATAATTACTGCTGAAGAACAATTGCGAGGTAGGTTTAATGTAATTAGAAATGCCGCATCATCGGATAAATTGGTATTAGCTTATGCAAATTTTCAGGCTAATTTAGAGTTTTTACAAAATGTAAATTTACTAGAATTTAGTGAAGCAGCTGGGAATATTTACGCTGAATTGAAAACAAAAATTCGCGTTGGTACTCAAGATTTACGCATTGCGGCAATTACGTTGTCAGTAGATGGAATTTTAGTCACTCGTAATTGGAAAGATTTTGAAAAAGTGCCTAATTTGCGTTTGGAAGATTGGAGTATTAGTGAATAATGTCAGAATCAGGATATCCAAGATTAAAGGATTAACAGGATATTTTTTAGAAAATATAGGTTGTTGTGAATAATAAAGAATATGCTTTTATCTTAATTCTAATTTATAATCATTAAATATTCACAGAAAATCTATAAATCACAATCGGTGTATATCCTAAAATCCTGGGTATCCTGATTCTGACAATCACAATAATACGCTTTCTCGAACTTGTAATTTATTCACAATACTTTCTTCTAAAAGATGATAGAGAAAATGGGGATTTTTTAAATTAGCTGAATGTAATAGGTTTTGATAAACTCCACACGCTGATACATCATTTAAAATCCGGCTGTGAATAATTCTCGTCCATTCTGGTGCTGTTATCATTAATTGAGGTACAACATTAATAAATGCGGTAATTTGTTTTTCTATATCAAAAGATTCCAGAAAATGAATTAAGCTAAACATCACTTCTGGCTGTTGACATTGATCATCTAAAATTAGATGATAGGCAGATAATTTATTTTCATCAGGATTTTCAGCTATTTCAGCTAAAGCATTTTCAAAATTTGTAACTTGTTCTTCTGTTTGCATTAAGCGATTTTCTTGCAAGGTTGCCAATAAATTATTTTGATTCATTGTTTTGTCCCTTATTTCTCAAAAATCCATGGCCAAGTAGATTTATTCTGTCTGATTAATGTTTGCAAACTTTCCCTGATTTCTCTATTATACAAACCTTGACGAAGATAAATACAACGTACATCCCAAATTTCTTGTGCTAATGCTTCTCTGGACGATAGGTTTAAATTCGGGCGTTTACCGTAAGACATTGTTTGCCGATGACGACCCCCTTTTCCTGGTGATAAATGTTCCATCATTATGGCATATCCTTTATCTGTTGTATAACCTGGAACTTTGGCTTTCATAAAAGCATCCGCAGGTATATGATGAGGTGTGAGGTTATCACCTCTACGTCCCTGTTTGATTAAGTCTCCATAAGTGCCTACAATTCCTTCTCCTGGAAGCAGTTGAGGTTGATTATTAATAATCTATTTACTCCTGTTTGGCTATTTCTATTGTTTAGTATTTTGATTATAAAGGAAGTCGGGTAATAAGTAAATTGTCTGAATCAGGATAACCAGGATTAGAGGATTAACAGGATGTTTTTTAGGAAATATATGTTGTGAATGGTAGAAAATATATTTTCCTCTGCATCATAATTTATAATTATTAAATATTCACAGAAAACCTACAAATAACAATCCTGTACATCCTTAAATCCTGGAAATCCTGATTCTGACAACCACAACAAAAAATCTCCAAATAATGAAAAAGTAACTTTACCTATTTGTTAATAACTAAAAACTTGAGAGGAATATGATTAGCTTCCCAGTATTCCTTTACTGAATTGAAAATATCCAATGCTATTTGGTACTGTGTCGGTTCAGCTTGAGCAAAGATATCAGCATGATCATATAATATCACATATCTTTGAGCCGGACACCATGTTAAATCGGTGATACATTCATCAAAAGCATCCCAGCTATAGCCGAAGTATGCAGGAAATTCCATTGCTTCAGCAGCTTGTTTTAAAAATGTTTGTTTGTTATTAATTTTTTACCGTTAAGATGGAAAACTTTTGTTCCTGGTTCTGCGGCTATTTGTTCCACTGTTTTATGGATGTTTTGTTTAATGTTTGTTGGTTAAATATTGAGAATTTTATTGATATAGAAAAGCAAAATAGAAAAACAAAGCAAAACAAAAGATAGCAAAACAAAAGATAGCAAAACCATATTTTCCAAAAACCCCCCCCTTATTAAACCAAATAGAGAAATATTTATAGCAATGTTAAAAACTAACTCTTGTCTATCAAAATTTGAATTAGTCGCAGTAGTAGATGTTGCCGTTGGTTGAGTTACTACAGGCTGATTCTGAGATGCAGAAACTGCTGGTTGCGAAACTTGAAATTGGGTTTGCTGGACTGGCCAAATCCTAATAGTGTTGTCAGCACTTCCACTAGCAAGGGTTTGTCCATCAGGGCTGTATGCAACGGAATAAACCCAGTCAGAATGACCTGTGAGGGTTTGGAGTAGGTTTCCTGTAGTTACATCCCACAATTTGATAGTGTTGTCAGCACTCCCACTAGCAAGGGTTTGACCATCAGGACTGAATGCAACGGAATAAACCCAGTCAGAATGCCCTTGGAAGGTGTGGATTTGCGTTCTTATTGACATATCCCACAGTTTGATAGTCTTGTCATCATTCCCACTCGCAAGGGTTTTGCCATCTGGGCTGAATACTACGGAATTAACAGCGTTGAAAGCTTGAAAGGTGCAGATGTTTCTTTCTGTGGCTACATCCCACAGTTTGATAGTGTTGTCACCACTTCCACTGGCAAGGGTTTGACCATCTGGACTGAATGCAACGGAATAAACCCAGGCAGAATGCCCTTGGAAGGTGTGGATTTGCGTTCTTATTGACATATCCCACAATTTGATAGTCTTGTCCGCACTCCCACTAGCCAGGGTTTGACCATCTTTGCTGAATGCTAAGGAATAAACCGTACTAGAATGTCCTAGTAGGGTTTGGAGTAGCTTTCCTGTATTCACATTCCACAGTTTGATAGTGTTGTCACCACTTCCACTAGCCAGGGTTTGACCATCTGGGCTGAATGCTAAAGAAGAAACCGCACTAGAATGTCCTGGTAGAGTTTGGAGTAGCTTTCCTGTATTCACATTCCACAGTTTGATAGTGTTGTCACCACTTCCACTAGCCAGGGTTTGACCATCTGGGCTGAATGCTACGGACTTAACCCTGTCGGAATGCCCTGAAAAGGTTGGGATGTGTCCTGGTTTTGAGACTTTATTAACGACTTGCGGCTTTGATGTTGATTCCACAACAACAGATGGTTTTGCTTTAACAACACCAGGAAAAATATCAACACCAAGATTTGTAGAGCGATCGCACCAATAGCATTTACCATAAGTTCGGCTATAGTAATGATTATCTACCCTGCCACATATAGTTAGCCTATCATTCCCTACCTTTAACGCCTCTAACCACTTCCTAGCCGTAGGGCGGAAATTAGGATTTTTATGCCCATCATTAAAGCATCTCAGAAAACATTGCTGAATCTCTGGATGAACAATCTCCAGGGGAATTGTTCTTGCTACTGCTGCAATTAAATTAGTTGACCCATTAACCCATAAACCTAAACGGATTCTTTCAGTTGGATCTGGATCTTCCCCCGCACCAGTCCACTTTCCCTGAAAAGGATTATTACCACCAAATAATAATTGATAGATAATTACTCCTAACCGGAATCTATCATGTATTTCTGTTTGCTCAATACTATCAAAATCTTTTCCAATCAGTTCCGGTGGAGTATATCCCTCAGAACCAACTAAACAATAATAAACCTTACCATTTTTCGGATTTATCACCTGAAAAGAATCTGTATCAATAATAGAAGGTAAAGCCCGATTATTAACTAAAATATTTTGTGGTTTAATATCTCCCAAAACATAACCAGCAGCGTGCAGTGCTTCAATAATTGAGACAATATTCAGCGCCGTTGTGTGCAGAAACCGCCAATCAATCTCAAGTTTTAACTGCTTTCGACGCTGGGAATTATAAACATCAATAAGTTCTTTTCCATCCTTAATTTCTGGCATCAAAAAGCCCACACAATCACCCTGAGCATTTTTCAAGGCCGACTTAGGCCAAGCAAAAGAAACATGATGAAGATGGGAATTTGGTTCTGTGGGTGGATGTGCTATCATTACCGCTAACTTCTGCACCCGTTCAGGTGTTGGAGTATGGTAAATTTTCGCTAAATAACCTTTTTGATTAGTTCGCCAAACTTTCGCTTCACCACTATTAGCAATCTCTTCACCCAATAGAGTAATTGATTTCCCCGTACTGGCACAGGTCAGAACTGTCATATAATTTTAATTAGATTGGTTGAAATATATTTCTAAAATCCTAAAATCCGTAGGTTGGGTTGAGGCTTTGGGAAACCCAACAAAATCTTATAAATCTCGACAATGTTGGGTTTCATTCTTCAACCCAACCTACAGTTTTTTACCAATTACATCCTATTCAAAAAGGCACAAAAGCAAGGTCTTATCATCATCAGTGCGAGAATTTAGCCTTTCAGAATTGAGAAAATCAATCACATATTTTTCATCATCTTCTGGATTATCTGTTTCTCGCAAATATTCCTCAAAAGGTTTAAAGAATGGCGCAAAAGGTTTCCAATCACTCAAGCGAATTGCAACTTTTTCCAATCCATCCGTAGAAGCACAAATAAACTCTTGCTTTCCTGAAATTACCTGTACCTGCATTTCCTCCAGCGCATTAGCTGAAGTCACAAAAGTTGTTTCGTTGAAAAATTCCCCCTTATCTGGTTCAAACAATAATTGATATTCTGAATTTTGGGAATGCACCACCATAAATCCATCCCCAATTTGCATCGCTGCAACCCAATCAGGAGTAGCCACAAAAACTAAAAGAGTACAAGCTAAATCATGAAATGAATAACCTTTATTATCTGCTTTTTTGGTTAACGCAGTAATAACTTCCTTGACAAACTTAGCAAATACTTCCTTAGCTTCCATTTCCGAAAGTGGTTGAGAAAAACCTTGTTTATCAGGAAGTTCATTAATATCAGCAAAGCATTTAATTACAGTTTTTACCGCCAATTCAGAACCAATTTGAGAATATTTAGCACTCCCAGCACCATCAGCAACTGCACCGACAATCACATCATTAAAAATGCGATAATGTCCGCAGTCTTGACAAGGTATTTTTTGCTCTTGATGACTTGTACCCGTTGCAGAACGGGCTATTGCTTTCCAACTCACAATAAATAAATCCTCAAAATCTAAGTAGTAATTTGACCCCATCCCACCGGCGGTAATGCCACAGCTTCCCCTACTTTGCCGCTAGAAACCCGTTTCATGGAAGTGGAAAGCCAAACAAATAAAGCGCGAAAATCTAAGCCATTCAGAGTCACTGGAGGACGTTCTGGGGGTGCAATCTGTTTAAGTTTATTCATATCTGCACCTTGGACACCAACAGTAAAAAACAACATTCGGCGCTGCGCTTCTTCTTCCCTCACCCTTTGCGCTGCACCTTCCCAAGCATCTGTAGGCGCACCATCGGTAATTAAAAATACCCAAGGACGATAATAAAGAACACCGTTATCCTTATAAGACTGTTTGCGGGTTTCCAATAAATCCAAAGCGTATTCTATCGCCTCACCCATTGGTGTCACACCCTCTGTTTCTAGCTTAGGCGCTGTAAAATTATCAATAGTGACAAAATCTTGCGTCAGTTTCACTGGACCAAATGTGACAATAGCAACTTCTACACTCAAGGAAGCTTGAGCATCTTTCATCACATCTTCTTTAAAAGCCGCCAAACCTCTATTTAACTCCTGTATAGGTTGTCCTGACATTGATCCAGAAGTATCAAGTAAGAGAATTACCGGACAACGATTTTCAGGGTTTTCCACGAATTCAGGTAAACCTACTGCCATTTTTGATACTCCTGTTAATCAAAATTAGATGCAAAATGTATAAACTAGATTTTATTTGTTACTACATAACTTAGCATGAGTGTTTATACGTAATCAATACCCATAAATTTAAATATCAATATTTTTATGCTCTATAGATAAACGCGGAATTCGATTACACCAATTTTATTTGGGTATTTTTAGGCGATCGCAAATCGCTCCGTAGGAATTACTCTCCACGAAGTTACAGTCAAATATTATTTAATAAATAAGGCCAGCAGTTGGATTTGAACCTACGACCTTCCGATTACAAGTCGGATGCACTACCACTGTGCTATGCTGGCGGATTTGGTAAGAAGGTTTTTTATTCCCTCACCGATTTCATATTATAGCTTCATGTAAATGATTTGTCTAGAGGGTAAGCAAAATATTTTTTTGGCGGCCAAAAATCAGCAAAACTAGCCACCATGCTGTAGATCCATGCAAAAATATTTGGTACAGTTCAATTCTGTATTCCTTGTGACACGGCTATGCAAAGGTGCAGAAAAACATTTGTTCTTTACAGATAATCAAGCATGGCAGCATTGATCGGCAGAGATTTATTAAGTTTAGCGGATCTGAATTCTGGGGAACTGCAAGAACTTCTGGAATTAGCAACTCAACTAAAATCGGAAAAACTGAAGTTGCATTGCAATAAAGTCTTGGGTTTGTTGTTTTCCAAAGCTTCAACACGCACTAGAGTTAGTTTCACAGTAGCAATGTACCAACTGGGGGGACAGGTAATTGATCTTCACCCTAATGTCACTCAAGTAAGTCGAGGAGAACCTATCCAAGATACTGCTAGGGTGTTAGATCGTTATTTAGATGTTTTAGCAATTCGCACCTTTGCTCAACAGGAGTTGGAAACTTTTGCGAAATATGCGAAAATTCCGGTAATTAATGCCCTCACCGATTTAGAACACCCCTGTCAAATATTGGCTGATTTACTGACAATTCAAGAAAAGTTTGGGAGTTTGGCAGGTTTAACTTTAACTTATGTCGGTGATGGTAATAATGTCGCTAATTCCCTGATGTTGGGTTGTGCTTTGGTGGGAATGAATGTTAGGGTAGCTTTTCCGTCTGGATATTCACCAGATGCGGAAATTGTGGAAAAATCGAGAGCGATCGCTAATAATAAAACTGAAGTTCTATTAACTCATGATCCCGAAGCAGCAGCCAAAGGTGCATCGGTACTATACACTGATGTTTGGGCAAGCATGGGACAAGAAACAGAAGCTAATAACCGGTTCCCTGTTTTTCAACCTTATCAAATTTCTGAACAATTATTAAGTCTTGCTGATCCAGAGGCAATTGTTTTACACTGCTTACCAGCCCATCGTGGAGAAGAAATTACTGAAGAAGTAATTGAAGGTTCACAATCACGGGTTTGGGATCAGGCAGAAAATCGCCTACACGCTCAAAAAGCTTTACTTGCGAGTATTTTAGGAGCAAAATAACAGTGTTAATAATTGACAATTGACAATTGACAATTGACAATTATTAATTGGTAATGGGTAATTGGTGAAATTCTTATCTGTTACCTATTATCATGAATATTTAATTAAAGCTTGTTAAGGG
>NZ_VILD01000008.1:277885-308356 GCF_009712085.1 Anabaena sp. UHCC 0253 | reverse complement strand
CATTTATTATTTACTTCCCGAAAAAATTATGGAACGTCTCACAGATCCCCAAAAACAACTATATGAATGGTTGGTTGAATATATCAGGTTGAATCAACATTCTCCCTCAATTCGCCAAATGATGCAAGGGATGAATTTGAAATCTCCTGCACCTATTCAAAGTCGTTTGGAACATTTACGTAATAAGGGTTACATCGGTTGGAATGAAGGTAGAGCGAGAACTCTTCGTATACTTCATCCTGTTAAACAAGGTGTACCAATTTTAGGAACTATTGCGGCGGGTGGATTGATAGAACCGTTCACAGACGCGGTAGAACATTTAGATTTAGCTAATTTATCATTACCTCCCCAAAGCTATGCTTTACGGGTTTCTGGGGACAGTATGATTGAAGATTTGATTGCCGATGGTGATGTGGTATTTCTGCGCCCTGTAGCTGAACCCAATCAGTTAAAAAATGGGACTATCGTGGCTGCGAGAGTGGAAGGACATGGAACAACCTTAAAACGGTTTTATCGCGATGATGATCTTGTGACTCTCAAACCTGCAAATCCTAATTATCATCCAATAGAAGTATCAGCAATGCAAGTAGAGGTGCAAGGTTCTTTGGTGGGTATTTGGCGTAATTATAACTAGTCAGTTGTCAGTAGTCAGTTGTCAGTTGTCAGTGGCAAATGAAAAACAGGTGACTACTGATTATTACGAATTACCAATCACTAATTACCAATTACCAATTTGCAAATTTATGTACCTGACGCAAAATGCAGTATCGAAATTGCCTAAATTTAAACTCAAATTACCTTATGCGGGTGAGAAAAAGGGCAGTTATGAAGTTAAGAAATCATTACCGGGATGTCCAAAAATGCCTTTATCTCTGCAATTGCGGGGATATCAACGCCAAGCTGTGACTAGCTGGTTTGCGAATCATGGCAGAGGGACATTAAAAATGGCTACTGGTAGTGGTAAGACTATTACTGCATTAGCGATCGCTTGTGAATTGTACCAGCAAATTGGTTTACAAGTCTTGTTGGTGGTGTGTCCCTATCGTCATCTTGTTAGCCAGTGGGGTAGAGAATGTGAGAAGTTTAACTTACAGCCGATTTTAGCATTTGATAATTTACGTAGTTGGCAAAGTCAACTTTCTACACAAATCTATAATCTGTGTTCTGGTTCTCAAAATTTCGTAACGGTAATTACCACTAACTCGACTTTAATTGGTGATGGTTTTCAGACACAACTGAAATATTTTCCCCCGAAAACTTTGATTATTGGTGATGAAGCCCATAATTTAGGCGCACCGAAATTAGAGGAAAGTTTACCCCGAAATGTGGGTTTACGTCTAGCTTTATCAGCGACACCAGAAAGATATTTTGATGATGATGGAACAGAATCTTTATTAGATTATTTTGGAAATATTCTCCAACCTGAATTTAGTTTACAGGATGCAATTTCTCAAGGTGCATTAGTTCATTATATCTATAATCCGGTGTTGGTAGAATTGACAGAAACTGAAAGTATCGCCTATTTAAAATTAACCAAAAAAATTGGGCGTTCTCTCCTGTATCGAGATCGAGATATGGGGGAATCAGGAGATTTTGAAGACAACGAAGATATCAAATCATTATTAATGCAAAGGGCGCGGTTAGTTGGTACTGCGGAAAATAAATTAATCGCCTTACAAGAGTTAATGACTACTCGTCGAGAAACTACCCATACACTATTTTATTGTAGTGATGGTTCTCAAGAAATCGGACAACGTTCATCTCTGCGTCAACTCAAAGCGGTTTCTCAACTTTTGGGAGGAGAATTAGGTTATAAAATCAGTACCTATACAGCAAATACTTCTTTAGAAGAAAGGGAAACTTTACGCCGTCAATTTGAAAGTGGAGAATTACAGGGTTTAGTCGCAATTCGTTGTTTAGATGAAGGTGTGGATATTCCCGCAATTCAAACCGCAGTAATTTTATCAAGTTCAGGAAATCCCCGGCAATTTATCCAACGACGAGGCCGGGTTTTACGTCCTCACCCTGGCAAAGAAAGGGCAACTATTTTTGATATGATTGTTTTACCACCAGATTTGGATAGAGAAACTATTGAAGTCGAACGGAATTTATTAAAGAAGGAATTACGGCGGTTTGTGGAATTTGCTGATTTGGCTGACAATGCTGGGGAAGCGAGGATGAAATTATTAACTTTACAAAAACGATATGGGTTATTGGATATTTAACACAGTCAAAAAACGTCAAAAAAATAGCGTTGGTGAATGAAAGTATGAATTGGTTTTCAGTTTATATTTAATTTTGATCATCTACTTATCAGTAAGCCCTAATTACCAAGGGCTGCCAATCATTGTAAAAGCAGCCCAATAATAGGGATGGGATAAACTTTTATTAGTTCCTTTTAATTCTGGTGGTAAAGAAATATCACCTCTTGTACCTCTTAATTCTCCATTTGTTACATTTACTTTATCTTGAATCATCGCTATTTGTGCTTGTCTTAATGCTTCAGATTTAATTGGTACATTTCTTAATTTCTGATAAAATTCGTTCATTAATCCTAATGTTCCCTCATCACTAACATACCACAAACTGGCTAAGGCAGATTTGACTCCAGCTTGTACTGCTAAACCCGCAAAACCTAATTCTACTTGTTCATTTCCTAATGCTGTCCGACAAGCACTTAAGACTAATAATTCGACTGGAGGATTTCTAAATCCTAAGTTACGAATTTGGTTAATTTTTAATTTTTCTGTTCCCCAAAATTGAATATATGATTGATTAGGATCTTTAATATTAAATTCTCCATGAGTTGCTAAATGAACTATTTGTGTAGCTCTTTGTTGTCGTTGTTTTTGGAGATTATTAATGGTAAATTCTTGATTAATAAAATAGCGATTTTCGCCAAATTCTTTGGCTACTGTTGGTAATTCTATCTTAACTCCTGGTAAATCATCTTGATTAGAATTGGCAAAATCCGAAGCTCCCATGATTAAAATTTGCGAATTTTTTAAAGATTCGTAACGAGTATCCATTAAAGACACACTGGGAATTAGTCCCATGTTATATTTTTCGACTAGATAATTTTTACCATCGTATAAAGCTGCAAAGGGAAGCGATCGCAAGTTATTATCAACGGAAAACAATAAGGTATCTATTTTTTCTGCGGTTAATACTGCTTCGATAGGTGCAATGAGAGAATTATAAAGCTTTTTCCCAGACTGCTGATAACCAACACTAGAAAGGTCTGTAATTTGGTTACGGAAAGTTTTTACATCAGCAATTATTTGTTTTCTGTCGAATTTGACATTACGATGAATTGCTTTTCCAGCAGGTGTAATTACCACTAAGTCTAAAGATTCAGGTTGTGATATGATGTAAACGATCGCTGATTGCTTTCCAGTTTGTAGGGCAATTTTCTTTAAAGCTGCGCGGATAGTTTCTGCTGTTTGTGGTTGAGCATTAAGTTCTAATTTTTCTTGATAATATTCTGTATATTCTCCAGATATGAATTGTTCAATTGAAGAAACTGCACCTGCTATATCACCTTGAATAAGTTGGTTTGATGCCGTTTGCCGAAGAAATTCACTACCAACTAAAAGAGGTTTTAAATTAGTTACTTCTGTGCCAATTTGTGCAACATTATCGGCTTTATCAATAACTGGAGGTTCTATATCTTCTTCATTCAAGGAAAATAGGCGAATATTTTCTTGAGTGTAAGTTGATAAAACCGGAAGAGTTGGCATTATAGTATTATTAACACCAGATGTAATTGCTCCGGCTGTACCGTGAATATCAGCATTACCAATAATAAAAGGAAGTACACCTGGATGATATATAGTAATATCACCACCCCCTAAACCTCCAGCAGTAGAAATAGAGGCACTAATACCATTTTGATCAATAAATGTACCTGTAGAGCGGAACGTATCCAAGGCAATAATCTCAACGTTACCACCAAAACCATTTATTCCACCTTGAGCATTAATGGATGCAATAATAGTTCTAATTGGGTCAATTGTTACATTTCCACCGTTACTAATGCTAGAACTAGAATCTATTTGACCAGTAATAATTTGGTTTTGAGCTAAGATATTAATATCTCCTCCACCATTAGCAGAACTAGAATTAAGATTATTTGTGGTGATGTTTTGACTAGTTAAAGTTATTTCCTGTCCGTTGGCGGTAATATTGCCTGTGGTAATATTTTGATTAGTGCGTAAATTCACACCACTTTGATTTGTATTAAGATCGCCCAATATTGTATTTCCGATTCCAAAAGTTTGGGTAATACTCGCAGCATTAATATTTTTGCCAGTGACATTAATAGCTTGATTAATAGCAAGATTTCCTAAAGTTAGATTATTGCCTAAGTCACTATTAAAATTGATATCACCACCTGCACTGAAACTCAGATCATAATTACCGTTGATGCTATTGGTGCTAATAGAGTTATCAGCCGTGAGAGTAGTATTATTAGTGAGGTTAATGGTATCGTTGAGGTTAATATTTCCACCGATAGCTTTAATATTACCATTTAATTCAGTGATACCGGATGCGTCAGTAGTGATACTTGCGGCGTTAACATTTGAGAAAGATGTTTTTCCACTACTATTAATATTTAAATTGCCGAGAGTTTCTATATTCCCAACTGCTTGTGTAAAAATAACGTCAGCACTACCAGCATTAATCGTCAAATTCTTATTACCATCAACTGTGTTATTGAAGGTGATCCCATTAGTGGTGATAGTGGAATTATTGGTAAAAATAACTGGGTAATTATAAGTTTGAGGATTAATGGTAGTAATATCTCCACCGATAAAAGTGGTAGCCTCGAAAGTGATAGTTGGGGTAGTGATAGAGTTATTTATAGCAACTGTACCAAATGGCGATCGCAATATTACCGGATCATTAAATATAAGATTATCTGCTAATGTAATTACACCACTACTATCACTACGTCCAATGATAATTGAGTTAAAACCATCCTGAATATTGCTTATTGCGGTACTGTTAAGATTAAAAGTTCCGATTGCACCATTACCAAGACCAATAGTTGTGTTAGGTGTTAGAGGTTGAAGGGTTAAATTTCCTGTACCTTGCAAGCTAATATTAGTTAAATCGAGAGTATCTGTAGTGAGGGTAATATCTCCCGTTTGATTAATAATAGAAGAAAGTGAGCCTTCTCCATAAATTCCTAATTTGGTAGCGGGAGCAGTCCCAGTTAAGCTAATTTGACCTGATCCTGTGGATGTAATCTGTGTTCCTTGACGAAGTAAAACTGCATAATCTCCATTATTGGTTGCACTGTCTCCATCAATTGTAATATTCCCTGTTCCACCTGTTGCAACTGTACTATTAAAGAACTCTACAGCAGTATTAACAGATCCTTGTCCAGATACTCCTGTGAACGTAATTGAGCCATTGTTAGATGTGATGTTACTATTTTGGACAAGAACTCCATCATTACCTGTATTTATTTCTTCTTGATTGCCACCTTTTCCACTCAGAGTAATTTCTCCATTATTGGACTGTATCGTAGAATTATCAATAAAAATTCCTGCAAAATTTCCTGGATTTGTGCCAATTTGATTAGCATTCAAAACAATATTTCCGCTATCAGTTGTAATACTTGAACCGGAATAAATGTTAATGCTACGAGTCGTATCTAGGTTAATATTTCCAATTCCGGTAGTTTCTAATCCACTACTATTAACCAGAAAAATATCATCCCCGGTGAAGTTAATATTTCCGCTGTCAGTTGTAATCCTTGAACCAGAATTTAGGGTAATACTTCTGTTGGCATCAAATTGAACATTACCTGTTCCTGTTGTGGAAATAGCCGCATTAGAATTAATATCTTGACCTGCTAGAGTAATCTCACCACCACTACCACCAGTATTAGAAACTGCATTTAGATTTCCTGTATTGATTGTTCCGGTTGTTGAGAGGGAAATATCACCACCATTACCGTTAAATTGAACCGTATCAGTGGAACTAGAATTTAATGTGCCAGCACTTGTATCAATATTGCCAGTTCCCGTTACTTCTAGACTAATATCGCCCCCATTATGCAAACGAGAGGTAGATAATATATCACCTGTATTGATGTTGCCATTGGCAGTTGTAAGGGTAATAGCACCACCTAGTCCATCATTATTAGCCCCTGAGTTGAGACTGCCTCCGGTAGTATTGATATTGCCATTACCACTATTGACTGTGAGGAAAATATTACCGCCTTGAGATCCAGTAACTGTTGTATTTGAGAATGTTGTGATATTTCCTGTGGTAATGTTTCCATCTTGAGTGAAGACAAAAATAGTTCCTCCAGAACCATTTATAGCGGAGGCATCGAGAGTTCCACCTGTTGTATTAATGCTGCCTGTGCTACCTGTGGTATTTAATGTAATGTTTCCGGCTGTACCAAGCCCATTGAAGATTTCGGTTTTTAACGTCCCAGTTGTAATATTACTTCCACTTGTAATTTGAATTGCTCCGCCGTTGATATTACTACCAATTAAGTCAACTGAAGTATCAATCTCACCTGTGGTAATGTTGCCTATTGCATCGAGAGTAACTGTCCGACTGGAGTTGAAGATATTCCCACTGGTAATGCCTCCATTACCTGCCGAAAGCGTAATAGTTGCATTATCAGATCCAGTAAGTGTAAAACCTGTGGAGTTGATAGAACCTAAAGGCGATCGCAAAATCACCGGATCATTAAATGTAAGATTATCTGCAAAACTAATTGCACCACTACTATCAGCGCGTCCAATAGTAATAGAATTAAAATCATTAGTAAAACTTGCTAATTCTGCATTATTGAGAAATGTAGTATTTGCCGCTCCACCTCCACCAATTGTCATTCCTAAATTGACAGATAGAGGCTGAATCAGTAAATTACCTGTACCTGATAAGGAGTTACTTAGAGAAATATCTGTAGTGTCTGCTGTCAGGGTTAGATTCCCAATTCCTGAATTAATATTCACTGCAAGAGCAGAAAAATCTACTGAATTTGTACTATTTGCGGAGAGACTTAAATTTCCCCCTCCTGAATTAAGGGAAACATCCTCTAAGAAAATACCATCGCCATTAACACCGTTACCAGTTAGGGTAAGACTTCCTCCTCCTGAATTAATATTTGCATTAATATTTACTCCTTGGATGAAAATTCCAGTTCCATCACTTGTACCATTCAGAGTAATATTTCCTCCACCACTGGAAATACTAGAACCAGAATTAATATTAATTGCAGGAAACCCAGTGCCACTGTTATTATTTCCTATGAGGGTAATATTCCCACCGCCTGAATTAATTGTTACTGCTTCAAGCTCAATACTAGAATCAGAAATAGCCCCTCCTCCCTTTAAGTTGATGTCGCCTCCGTTGGTAATGAGGCTATAATTTAAACCATCTTGAATTGAACCAATACCATTATTGTCAACGTCGGCAGTAATGTTTAAACTGCCTCCATTTGTTGTAATATCGCTCAAAAGAATATAATCATTAGCCTGTGCAGTTAATCCCACACCAGACTGACTAATATTAATTCCTGTTTGAAACCAAATACTACCTGTTGCTTGCAAAATCACATTGCTAGTAGCATTATTAATCAAGTCAGCATTAATGTTAGAACTCGTGCCGTCGGTATCGGGGTTAGCAAAAGCAGAAACATTAGCAAGAGAAGCACTACCACCGGCAGCAACTATATTAATATCTGTAGGATCTAGTAGGAGCGTTCCTAAATTTCCGTTAGCTGCAAAGGTATTAACCTGACCATTAAAATCCAGAAACTCTTTACCGGATACTTCGACAAAACCGCCATTACCACTTATAGAACCACCCTGGGCGCTAATATTCCCATAGAATCGAGTGGTGTTATCTGCCCAAAGAATAACTTTACCACCATCACCATTAATTAAAGAATCAGCCTTAATTTTTGAGTCGGTGCTAACAAAGGTAGACTGAGCATTTGGGACTGTACCTTTACCTTGAAAATCTCCACCAATTAAAACAGTACCACCACCATTGGTCCCCGAAGCGTTGATATTACCGCCAATTACCCCAACCTTTTCCCCAAAAACCCCGACAGTACCGCCTGTTTCCCCTGCGACCTTGAGATTACCAGAAGCAATGGAAACTCCTCCATCAGCAGGGACAATGACTCCAGCACTTGTTAAAACAACTTCTCCATTACTATCAACTGTTACCCCAGTCGCTTGACTGACATTACCTCCTGTCAATAGTTGTGGTAAAGAAAGACCAGTAATATTACTTGGTACAGAAGTTTGTGTAGGGTTAATCTCTAAACTTAATAAATGTCCTGGTTGAGAAATTCTCACTAAACTTGTACCAGGAACTGAGGCCATAGTCAGATTGCCCTCTGGTGCTGTGAGAGTTCCTGTATTAATGACATTACCGCCAATTAAAGAGAGACTTTGCCCAGTTCCTACTTGCAAAGAACCGACATTAATAATACTTCCTGGTTGACTAATATTAAAAGCAAACTGACTGGGATCTCCCACTAATGTTGCATAATTATTTAAACCAGTGGCATTAAACCAAAGATTATTACCAAACCCAATTCCAGTAGCTGTTGTAGCGGTAAAGTTGGCAGGTACATTTAATTGAGCATTTGCACCAAAAATTATACCCGATGGGTTGATTAAAAATAGATTAGCATTAGCACCTGTAACTTGAATTAAGCCATTAATTATAGAAGCATCACCGCCAACAACACGGCCGAGAATATTTTTAATTTGCGGATTTGATAAAAAATTAGCAATTTCGTGCTGATTTAGACCAAATTGGGTAAAACTGTGAAAAAGATTGATTTGATCTTGCGAAAGTGTCCCACCAGTGATGTCAATTTGATTACCATTCTGGTTGATAACTGTTCCTGTCCCGTCGGTAGCTGAAGTTACAGATTGGGCTTTTACTGATTGTGGGAATAGACCCATTAATAGTATTCCCAATAACAATAATTTTTTCCGTAAAGATATCATTATTTTACTACTCTATTGGCACTGAATTGTACTGGTGAGATACTTGAAATCCAATGCGGAAATAATACCAAAATATTACCGATTTTAAAAAATAGCTATAAATCTTGTTACATAAAGACTGCAAAGATTTATGGATAAAATTGATTGAAAAGTTTACAGGCTCACTTACATCCTCTTTAGACTGTTAATCTTGCGAGAATGCCACGTACCACAATTCCCACGCAAAAGGTACAAGATATGAGTAATATAAAATAGATATTCGTTCTGCATCGCAGACAGTAAATCTCTACTTACTATTCATCAAACCCCTTGGAGTTAGTTCTATGTTGACTTTAAAAATCGCTGTTTATATTGTTGTAGGCTTGTTTGTAAGCATTTTTATATTCGGGCTTTTATCTAATGACCCAGCCCGTAACCCTGGTCGCCGGGATTTAGAATAAAAATACAACAGATCACTCCTAGCGGCTGGAAGGTAGAAACAGGCTAAGATATAATTCAACCTTCCGGCTATGTTTTGTTTTTTGGTCGGCTTGATTGCCTTAAACTATGTTTCATCCAGTATTGCCGCCTCAGCGACCTCCAACTCTTGAATCATTAAAACCAGTTCATCATCTTACCGCTGATGCTGTTGTCAAGGTTGAAGCTGATGAACAAAAATTCATCGTTGACAGTAAAAACCCGGATCATCAGCATCAGTCAAGTACCAGCTTAGTCAATGCAGATGATGTGACGAAAACTTTTTCGCCATTATCTCCACCAGAAAACTTAGCTCCTGAATTTTCACCAGCCTCTCTTCAAGTTGCAGATAGAGTTAGTAATATTACAGGCAACCGGCAAATTTTAGCAGAAGCACCAACCCCCCCAGCAGAACAAAGTCATGTGAATTTACAGGAATCGGGGGGAAATTTTTCTCTGTCTGTTGGTGAAAAGACACCTGATTTACCACCAATACAAAATATTATTGAGTTTAAACTGCGTGATTCCCAAAATCAACAGTTAACACCTAGCAGCCTTGAAACACCACCTCTACAAGTTTTACCAGCGCAAACTCCGGGAAATATCACTCCAGGGCGAGAACGGGTTGTTGAAGTTGTTGCCGATCGCCAGGAGTATGATGAGATTAGACAAATTGTTACTGCTGAAGGTAACGTTGTCGTCAGATTTGACGGAGCAGTGATTGATGCCGATCGCCTGCAAATCAATTTAGAGAATTTGATTGCGGTGGGAGAAGGTAACGTTGCTTTAACTAGAGGAAATCAGATATTACAAGGACAACGTTTTACCTATAATTTTATTCAAGATAGTGGGGATTTGGAAAATGGGAAAGGTGAACTTTATATCCCCACCACGGAAACAGATTTTGCTTTTACACCTACTCTCCCTACGGATATTACAGCAGGTGGTGTACCTAGTCGCCCTTTGAGTAATCGGGTTCGCGCTAATCAGCCTGTTGCTGGTGTTAGCAGTCCAGGAGGAATAGAATTTAGTGCTAGTGGTCAGTCAGATGCGCGGAATGTCGCTCCGGCTAAATCTGGTGGTGTTGTGAAGCGGTTACGATTTGAAGCCGAACGGATTGAATTTTATCCACGAGGTTTTCAAGCGCAAGATGTCCGAATTACAAATGATCCTTTTTCACCCCCTGAACTAGAAATAAGAGCAAATAAAGTCACGGTGACGCGGGAAGCACCGTTAATAGATAAAATTACTACTGAGCGTCAACGGTTAGTTTTTGATCAAAATGTTACTATCCCTATTCCTATTAGCAGTCGGACAATAGATCGTCGGCCGCGACAGGTAAATCCGGCAATTGTCTCTCCTGGTTTTGATAATGGTCAACGGGGTGGTTTGTTTATAGAACGCAGTTTTGAACCGATTAATACAGATCAGACCCGTTTGATTATTACACCCCAGTTTTATGTGCAGAAGGCTTGGGACAATAGCCAGAATTTGGCTAGTTTATTTGGTGTGAATACTAAGCTGAATGCTGTTTTAAGTCCGAAAACTGTTCTGGAAGGGACGGGGGAGTTAACTAGTTTTGATCTCAATGATGTGGAAAATAATTTGCGCGGAAGTTTGCGGTTAAGGCAACTTTTAGGAGATGTGAACCCGCATACATTGAATTTAGAATCTAGTTACCGCGATCGCCTCTATAATGGTAGTCTTGGCTTTCAAACTGTACAAGCTAGTGTTGGTGGAGTCATCACTTCCCCAATTATTCCTTTAGGCAAAAGTGGTATCAATCTTAGCTATCAAGGCGGCGCTCAGTATATCGAAGCGAATACAGATCGTCAAGATTTACTCTCCCCAGACCGAAAAAACGATCGCATCTCTCTGAGTCGTCTGCAAGGTAGTGTGGCGTTAAGTAGTGGGATCAAGTTATGGGAGGGAAAACCCTTAGCAGCTACAGCAGAAGCTGGATTAAAATATACACCTAATCCTGTAGTTCCCTATTTGCAAGCGATCGCAGGTTTAACCGGAACTACTAGCTATTACAGTAGCAGTGACAACCAAAGCACTTTAACTGCTACTATCGGTCTGATCGGACAAATTGGGAATTTTTCTCGTCCTTACTTAGATTATACAGCTTTTAATATTAGCTACTCCCAAGGAACTAACAGCGGTTTATCACCCTTTCTTTTTGACCGTTCTGTTGATAACAAAGTCCTAAATGCTGGCATTTCTCAACAAATTTATGGTCCATTCCGGTTAGGATTGCAAACATCTGTCAACCTCGATACAGGCAAAGAAACCAGCACTGATTATATATTAGAATACAGTCGTCGTACCTATGGTATTACTCTCCGTTATAATCCTGTACTAGAATTAGGTGGTTTTAGTATCCGCATCAGTGATTTTAACTGGAATGGTGGCACAGATCCATTCTCTGATGGAGAGCTTAAACCAGTTGTTGGTGGAGTCGTCCGTCAAGATAATTAACTTCTTTCTTCTCCTGAAACTGTACGGGCGTATCCCTAACGGGACTGGAAGCATCAGCATTCGGGCGATTAATTATCGGTTTTTTCCCATGTAGGGGCGAAGCATTCGGGCGATTAATTATCGGTTTTTTCCCAAGTTTATTTTCCGAATGCTTCGCCCTTACACCGAATGCTTCGCCCCTACAACAACTGACTTAAAGAATGTGCTGTAAATTTAATGGTAAAGTAACAGTAAATGTCGTGCCAACATTGATTTTACTTACCATATTAATTGTTCCTTGATGGGCATCAACACATCTTTTAACAATTACCAAACCTAGCCCATTACCTTGAATTGATTCAACATTAGAAGCCCGATAAAAAGAATCAAAAATTTTATTTTGGTCAGATTCAGGAATACCAATTCCTTGATCTTGAATTTCAAAAATTGCTAATTCATTTACATAATCACAAATAAGTTCAAACCGAATCTTACCATTTATGGGTGAATACTTAATTGCATTAGAAAGTAAATTTCTAAATAAGTGATGTAATAATCTTTCATCCATCACCGTATTTGTATTCTGACTATGGCAATTAAAAATTATTTCATGCCCACTATCTTCAATAAGTTCAAATTCTTCAACTAGTTCTTGACAAAATTTTTCTAAATTAACTGATTCAGGATTATAAATAAGTTTTCCTGCCTCTGATTTACCCATGAATAAGACATCTTTCATGAGTTTTTCCATTGATTCTACAGCACCGTAGATGCGTGTTAAATATTTAGTTCTTTTGTCATCTGTTAAATTATTACCGTGAATTTCTATCAATTCGACTGCGGTTTGAATCACACTCAAAGGATTGCGGAATTCGTGAGAAACAGTAGAAATAAATAAAGATTTGAGGTGATTGAGTTCCTGTTCTTTTTTTAAAGCCTTTTCTAAAGATTCTCTTTGACGACGTTCGCTTAAATCCCATAGTACAAGCACAACACCACTAATTTCATGAGGTCGTCGCATTAACAAAGAAGCACTATTACCTATTGGTAATTTTGTGCCATTTTTAGTAATTAAACAAGCAAATTCTCTTAAATCTAAAGCCTGTTTTTCTCGTAAGACTTTTGTTACAGGATTTTCAATAATCTCACTGGTAACTTCATCAATAATTTTAATAATTTCGGATACATTATTACCAAGAGCTTCTGTTTCTTGCCAACCAGTAATTTTTTCAGCAGCAGGATTAATAAATGTGATTATTCCCTGTTCATTTGTAGCGATAACAGCATCACTCATCGAATCTAATAGAGTTGCTAATTGATCTCTACTTTCCCGCAATTCACATTCTAGTTTGTGTTTTAACAAAGCAATTTCTATAGATATACGTAAATCTCTACTCGTGAATGGTTTAACAATATAACCAAAAGGTTGGGTAACTTTTGCCCGTTCTAAAGTTTGTTCATCACCATAAGCAGTTAGAAAAACCACAGGTATATCTAATTGTTCATGAATATAATTAGCAGTAGCAATACCATCCATATCACCTTTGATAATAATATCCATTAAGATTAAATCAGGGTGAGTTTCTAAAGCCTGATTAATGGCCGATTGTCCAGAAGAAGCTTTAGCTGTAACTATATATCCTAATTGATTTAGTTGACTAGCAATAGTTCTAGCCAGAATTACTTCATCTTCAACTACTAAAATTTTAGCTAAACCCATTTCTTATTTATTCATGCAAAGTGAATTGTGAAAATTGAATATTAAATATAGTTCCTTGATTACGTTCTATAGTGATAGAACCTTCTAATTGTTCAGTAACTAAATCATAAACTAAAGATAGTCCTAAAGAAGGAGTAGTATGCCAATCTATATTATCAGCTAAACCAATCCCATTATCTCGAATAATCATCTGAATATCATGATTATTTTTATGTAAGCTGATACTAATTTCACCTGATTCTTGACTGGAAAAAGCGTGCTTTAAAGCATTAGATATTAATTCATTGATAATTAATCCACAGGCAATAGCTTGATCAACATTTAAAATAACTGAATTAATATCAGTTTGTAAGCTAATTTGACCAGGTGCTATTTGATAGGATATGAGTATCCCTGTCACTAGACTATTAATATATTCGGCAATATCAATTTTGCCAATATTAGGATTAGTATATAAATTTTTGTGAATTAAAGATATTGATTCGATGCGATTTTGACTTTCTTGGATAGCTTTGAGAATCTGTGGATCTTTAATTGTTTGTGCTTGGAGGTGTAGTAAACTAGAAACAATTTGTAAATTATTTTTAACTCGATGGTGAACTTCTTTTAACAAGACTTCTTTTTCAGCTAAAGCACTTCTTAGCTTTATTTCTGCTTGTTCTCGGTGTTGAATTTCAATTTGGGCTTGTTGTAATATGTTAGATTGTTGAATAGCGATCGCAATTTGTACCGTTAATTGATCAAGTAAATCTAATTGATGTTCTTCCCATTCCCGAAAGTTAGCACATTGATGAGCAATCAGCAACCCCCAGGGGGAAGAACCTATATTGTCCTCATTCACTTCTAGTAAAATGGGGACAACTAAATTGGCTTTGACTTCAAATTGTTCTAAAAGTCGAATATGACAATCAGTTAAACCAGCTTGATAAATATTAGAAATTGCCCGGTTATATCCTTGATAATAATTTGATATTCCCCTTGATTGGAAACAAGAGTCATGAATTTTAGTACCCAAAGAAACTGTCCACTCAGATAATACAGATTCCGCCATAATTTCACCACTCATATCTGGTGCAAACTGATAAATTACAACCCTATCAACCTGTAATAAATCTCGTACTTCTTCAACAGTTGCATTGAGAATATCTTGGAGATTTAAAGATTGGTGAATTCGCTCAGAAACCTTACGCATCAATTTCTCGCGTTCAGCTTGAGCTTTTAACATTCTCTCATTTTGCTTACGTTCTGTAATCTCTTGGCCAATACCGATAGTATGTCCATTGGGTAGTTTCACATTAGTCCAAGATGTATCAATAATAGAACCATCTTTTATATGAGTTATAAAATCATGCCAAACAGGTTGTCCAGACTGAATAAATTCAATCACTTCTTGACGATATTCTTCATTAGGATAGAATTCGGCCAAAATATTACGACTTTGAAAATCTTGTAAAGAGTATTTTAGAGTTTCTTCAAATTTGTGATTGACCCAGTGAACATCATAATCAGCACCAATGAGGGCAATCATTAAAGGAATATTCTGAAATATGGACTGTAAAAACTCATTTTGTTCTTGAAGTTTAACTTCCGAGTTTTTACGCTCAGTAATATCATTAAATAATTGTAATACCGCTGGCTCATTATTATATTTTAAATATCGCCAATATGCAATTACCCATAAATTAGTACCATCTGCTTTATGTAATTGAATTTCATAATTATGCAAAAATCCATCATGATTAAAATCTGTTAATAACTTGTTCCAATCAGATTTATTGTGATATAAATCTGAAATTTTTCTCTGTAATAAATCATCTGAAGAAAATTGAAATGTGTGTAAAAATTCTGGATTAGCATATATAATTATGCCATCAGATACACGAGAAATGGCTAAAGGAATAGGAATTGCTTGAGAAATTACTCGAAATCTAGCTTCACTATCTTGCAGTTTTAATTCTACTTGTTGACGCGCACTTAAATCACGTATATGAACTAGTACAGCATTTTGATTACCATAATTAATATTATTACAAATAATTTCTATAAAAATAACCTTGCCATCTTTATGAATATGTCGCCATTTTCCATAATTACATAATCCAGAACGATTTCTAGCAATATACGCCAATAACATAGGCATATCTTCAACAGGATGAATGTCAATAATCCGCATTTGTAAAAATTCGGATTTTGAATAACCATAATGAGTTGTGGCTGCTTCATTCACATCTAAAAATTGTAGTGTATTACAATCATAGATCCACATAGGACTAGGATGATGAGTAAATAGTAGCTGATAGTTCCATTGACTATTTTCCAGAAATTTCTGTTGGTGTAAATCTAAAAATCTGATGACTTGTTTACCCAAACTTTTTAAAGCTTTTTCTTCTTTAAGACTCAATGTACGAGGCATATTATCCATAATAGATAACGTTCCTAGAGCAAACCCATGAGCATTAATTAGGGGAACTCCTGCATAAAATCGGCAATAGGGATTAGAGACAACAAGAGGATTATTTGCAAATTTTGGATCTTGTAAAGTATCTGGAATAATAAAAATTTCTCTTTCCAAAATAGTATAACTACCAAAAGCTAAATCACGGGGAATTTCTGAGATAGCTATCCCCACTTTTGACTTAAACCATTCTCGCTGTTCATCAACTAAACTAATCAAAGCAATTGGTGTTTCACAAATATCTTTGGCTAGTTGAGCAATTTCATCAAATGCTGTCTCCGGTGGAGTGTTTAAAATCTGATATTGATTCAGTAATTTTAGGCGTTGACGTTCATTATTAGGTAAGAGCATAATTTTTATGTATGATTTAAGAAACTATACAAGTAAGTATTTATAGCACGAATTATTTAAGTTATAGTATCAAAATTACTTTATAAAAATCTAGCTAAAGATAGATGACAATATATAAATTATATCAATAAAGATTATAGAGCATGAAATTATATATCTAACGAAAAGACTGTAGTGTATGAGGTATGAAATCCATGAAACCAGATATTTCCCACGCATTAAAGCGTCGTCAATTCTTAATGAAAGCCATAGTAACTACTGGTAGTGTGATGACGGCAAACCTGTGGTCAAAATTAGCCATAGCCCAGACACCTGCATTTATCACATTAGACAAAAACCGTCCAGGTATACCCTACGGTGTCGCTAGTGGCGATATTAACAGTAATAGCGCGGTGATTTGGAGTCGTAGCGATAGCTCTGCCAGAATGATTATAGAATATGCTACTGATGAAAATTTCCGTAATAGTCAACGAGTTATCGGCAAAGTTGCGACCAAATACACTGACTTTACTACCCGCACTTACTTAGATAATTTACCACCAGGTCAAGATATTTTTTACCGTGTCACATTTCAGGATTTAGTTGATACTAACATTTCTAGCGCCCCTGTGATTGGTCATTTAAAAACCGCACCTCTAGGAAAAGGAAAAGATATATTATTTGCGTGGTCTGGAGATACCGCAGGACAAGGTTGGGGAATTAATTCTGAGTGGGGTGGGATGAGAATTTATGAATCTATTCGTAAACTTAACCCCGACTTTTTTATTCATTCTGGTGATTATATTTATGCCGATAATCCCATTCAAGCGGAAGTAAAATTAGACGACGGGAAGATTTGGAAAAACATCACTACTGAAGAAAAATCAAAAGTTGCGGAGACCCTGAAAGAATTTCGTGGTAACTATATTTATAACTTGTTAGATGAAAATATTCAGCGATTTAATGCCCAAATTCCTCAACTTGTCCAATGGGATGATCATGAAGTTATAAATAATTGGTATCCTGGACAGATATTAGATGATAACCGCTATCAAATTAAGGATGTTTCCCTATTAGCATCACGGGCAAGACAAGCATTTTTAGAATATACGCCCATTCGTTTTAATTCCCAAGATCCAAACCGGATTTATCGTCATTTTAATCATGGTGAATTGCTAGAAATTTTCATGATCGATAAACGCAGCTACAGAGGTAAAAATTCTCCTAATAATCAACCAGTAGCCAGCGAGAAAACAGCATTTTTAGGTTATTCCCAAATCAATTGGTTGAAAAATAAATTAAATAATTCAAAATCAACTTGGAAAATTATTGCCAGTGATATGCCAATTGGGTTAATGATCAAAGATGGAAAAACCGACTTTGAAAACTTAGCTAATGGTGATGGTAAAGCATTAGGAAGAGAATTAGAATTAGCTGATTTATTGCGGTTTATTAAACAAAATGATATCCGCAATGTGGTTTGGTTAACTGCTGATGTCCATTATGCCGCAGCCCATTATTATGATCCTAATAAAGCCCAATTTACTGATTTTAAACCTTTTTGGGAATTTGTAGCTGGACCTCTTAATTCTGGCAACTTTGGACCCAATCAACTAGATAATACTTTTGGTCCAGAAGTAAGATTTCAAACTGCATCTCCAGAGATAAAACTTAATCAACCACCAAGTTCAGGGTTACAGTTTTTTGGCATGGTAAAAATTGATGGCAAAACAGAAGTTTTAACTGTTACTTTGCATAATTTGGAAGGTCAAAAACTTTATAGTTTAGATTTAGAACCAGAGGTTTAAGAGGTTGTTTGATAGCCACGCCAGCTATCAAATAACTAAGAAATGCTATATTATTCTTTTAGTAAGTATCTCTAACTAGCAATTATGACAAAATACATCTTATGGGGAAGTTATTGCGAAGACGTTTTAACTAAACGTGAACCCCACCGTCAAGCCCATTTAGCAGGATTAGCTAAACAGAAAGAATCTGGTATTTTAATTACCCTTGGTCCGACAAAAGATGTAACCCAAGTTTTTGGTATTTACGAAGCCCAAGACGAAAACACCGTTCGTCAATTAGTGGAATCTGATCCCTATTGGCAAAACGGTATTTGGACAGAGTATTTTGTGAAAGAATGGATTCAGGCTTTTTAACCAAAATTACATCAACAGTTTTAGGCTGAAAAAAGTTGGAGAAGGTGCAAGGAATAAGCGATGAAATCATCAAAAACCTTTCATTTACACAGATTCGAGACTATTCTGATCTCCTGCTAATTCTTCCGCGGTGACTGGGCGCAGGCCCTGCGCCCCTACCCTTTTAATGCCTTTTGAAAATTGCGCCGATAGGATGGATTTGCTAAAAATAACGCAGGCCATAGTAAAGCCAAACCGACACGGTTAGGTAAAGTTTGATTAAAATTAGTTCTGCCAAATCCAGTCCAAAATTTCCATACACCACCGATATAAACCACTATTACTCCAAAAATCAGGAAATTAATCATCTTCTACTCCCTTAATACTTTTATTGGCATTGCAGTTGCTTAATTCTAGTTTAAATTAGAATCACCAAGTATAGTATAAATTTAGGCATTTGAAATATCTTGTCAATGGCTGAAAAGCTGACGCTGGATTAATTTTTAATTTTCAATTGTTTATCATAGATGTTTCTTACGGAAGTTCCTTAAATATTAATCTCTGTATGAGACTAAAGGAAGAAGAATATCAGTTTTTGACAGGTTAGGAGGATTTATGCGTGCAGTGCTAATGGCAGGTGGTTCGGGAACACGGTTACGTCCTTTGACTTGCGATTTACCCAAACCAATGGTTCCTATATTAAATCGCCCAATTGCTGAACACATTATCAATCTCCTTAAACGACACCAGATTTATGAAGTAATTGCTACATTGCATTATTTACCAGATGTGCTGCGTGATTACTTTCAAGATGGCGGTGATTTTGGTGTACAAATGACCTATGCGATTGAAGAAGACCAACCCCTGGGAACAGCAGGTTGTGTAAAAAATATCGCTGAACTTTTGGATGAAACTTTTTTAGTCATTAGCGGTGATAGTATTACAGACTTTGATCTAACTGCGGCTATTGAATTTCATAAACAAAAACAATCAAAAGCCACTTTAATTTTAACCCGTGTCCCTAACCCAATTGAATTTGGTGTAGTCATTACAGATGCTGACGGACGCATTAACCGATTTTTAGAAAAACCTTCTACCAGCGAAATTTTTTCTGATACCGTCAACACTGGTACATATATTTTAGAACCAGAAGTTTTAGACTATTTACCAGAAAATACTGAATGCGATTTTTCTAAAGATTTATTTCCCCTCCTACTAGCTAAAGATGAGCCGATTTACGGTTATGTTGCCAGTGGATACTGGTGCGATGTCGGTCACTTAGATGCGTACAGAGAAGCCCAGTATGATGCCTTAGAAAGGAAAGTCAACTTAAAAGTAGCTTATCCAGAAATTTCACCTAATTTATGGGTAGGACAAAATACTTATATTGATCCTACAGCCAAAATCGAAACCCCCGCAGTTATTGGTAGCAATTGCCGGATTGGGGCGCGGGTACAAATCGAAGATGGAACAGTCATTGGTGATAATGTCACCATTGGCGCTGACGCTAATTTAAAGCGGCCGATTATTTGGAATGGGGCAATTATTGGAGACGAAGCCCAATTATCCGCTTGTGTAATTTCCCGTGGGACTCGTGTAGATAGACGCGCTCATGTTTTAGAAGCTGCTGTAGTGGGTTCTTTATCTACTGTGGGAGAAGAAGCGCAAATTAGCCCAGGGGTGAGGGTTTGGCCGAGTAAAAAGATTGAATCTGGTGCAGTTTTAAATATTAATCTGATTTGGGGAAATACTGCCCAGCGGAATTTATTTGGACAGCGGGGAGTCCAGGGATTAGCCAATATTGACATTACTCCAGAGTTTGCGGTGAAGTTGGGGGCGGCTTATGGTTCGACTTTAAAACCTGGTTCAATAGTCACAGTTTCCCGTGATCAACGCAATGTTTCGCGGATGGTGACACGCTCTTTAATTGCTGGTTTAATGTCTGTAGGTGTGGATGTCCAGAACCTCGATACAACAGCTATTCCTATCGCTCGAACTGTGATCCCGACAATGACAGTAGCCGGGGGGATTCATGTCCGGGTTCACCCAGAACGCCGTGATTATATCTTGATTGAGTTTATGGATATTAAGGGAATTAATATCTCTAAAGCCCAAGAAAAGAAAATTGAAGGGGCGTATTTTAAAGAAGATATGCGTCGTTCCCAAAGTCATGAAATTGGCGATGTCGTATATTCTAGCCAATTAATGGATTGCTATGGCAAGGCTTTTGAGAAGTTATTGAATGTGGATACTCTGCGTAATAGTCGGGCAAAGGTGGTGATTGACTATGTTTACGCTGTGTCTGGGGCGGTTTTGCCACAAATGTTAGATAAGTTTGGGGCTGATGCGGTGGTGCTAAATGCTAGTTTGAATAAAACGGCAATTTCTAACGCTGATAGAGAAGGATTGCTAACTCAATTAGGCCATGTGGTGGAAGCGGTAAACGCTAATTTTGGTGTGCAGGTATCGGCTAATGGGGAACAACTGATCTTAGTTGATGAATCGGGGTTTTCTATTCGGGGGGAAATGCTGACGGCGTTGATGGTGGATATGATGTTAACTGCAAATCCTCGCAGTTCGGTAGTTGTGCCGGTTCATGCTTCTAGTGCGGTGGAATTAGTCGCCCATCGTCATGATGGTAAGGTGATTCGGACTAAGGCCAATCCAACAGCTTTAATGGAAGCTTGTCAGAAAAATCCGAATGTGGTTTTAGGTGGTAGTGGGGAAACTGGGTTTATTTTTCCCCAACTCCATCCAGGGTTTGATTCTATGTTCTGTATTGCCAAGCTGATTGAAATGTTAACCATTCAAGAGCGATCGCTCGCAACTGTCCGTTCAGAGTTACCCCGTGTTATTCACAGAACCTACACAGTTCGCTGTCCTTGGACTGCTAAGGGGTCGCTAATGCGTTATTTGGTGGAAACGCACCCCGCGCAAAATTTGGAGTTAATTGACGGTGTAAAAATTCGTCAGCCCTATGATGATAATTGGCTGTTGGTTTTACCGGATGCCAGTGAGCCGTTAGTCCATCTCTATGTTAACAGCAGCGATCGCGATTGGGTTGATGAAACTCTCAGAGATTACCGCGCCCGTGTGCAGTATTTTGTGGAACGCGAACAGGAAAATTACCGTTTGGATATCTAATTTTTGAGCATTACAGCGATTTTCGGGTAAATGAACCACATTTTATATCTCACGCAAAGACGCAAAGGCGCAAAGGAAGAAAGGAATAGAAAAATCTGCGTGTGGTACAAATACATGAAAGCTGCTGTAATTAGTAGGGGCGAAGCTTTGGGCGATAACCTATCGGTAAAACCATTGATTTTCTGTCCGAATGCTTCCCTCTTATAACTTCGTGTTTTCTCCTGTTATTGATCGAGATTTTACGGATGTTTACCGCAGTGGATGTATTAATTATCATCCACTAGGAAACTATATAACCGTTATGTCTAATTATCATCAAACAGTTGCGCCAGATATCAAGCACTTAGCAGCTATCAATAATATCGCCTTTATCAAATATGAACAGGGAGACAAAGAAACAGCGATTCAACAATGGCAACAAGCCGTAAAAATTAATAATCAATCTGCTGAATCTATCTTAGCTTTAGCCGTAGCTTTGTATGGTCAAGGTGAACAGCAACAGGCTTATCAGTTAGCGGAAACAGCATTAAAGTTAAACAAAAATTTTGCCGATTTTCACGTTATGAAAAAGCATTTTTGGGGTCAAAGTATAATTACTGATGCTCAGAAAATGCTATCTACTCCTAAAATGAAAAACTTATTATCACAATTACCTTAAGCGTTAAAAATTGTCGTTGGGGTAAGGGAACAGGGAACAGGAAGAGAGTTTTGGGCGATTTTAATTTTATTCACATACCTTTAATTTTTTCGGTTCATCTACTTACTTAAACCCTTTCTTTGTCTGATAGCGTAGCGTGGCGCAAGCCATATCAGGATGTCCAGGATTCTAGGATGTACAGGATAGAAACAGAAATTTACTCACCAATTCCCAATTCCCAATTACCCATTCCCAATTCCCTTACGGATATATTCCTAAATTGGTTTCTGGGTCAAAAAAGTGGAGTTTATCGGGTATGAATGATAGCCAAAGTTGTTCACCGAGATTGATGAATCTATCTGGTGGAATTCTTGCTTGTAGGGCTTGTCCTTCTATATTTGGTAAGTCAGGATCTGTGATTTTTACAGATAGAAAAGTATCATTTCCTAAATTTTCTACTAAGTCTACTTTGACTGGTAAATTTTTAGTTGCAGGTACACTCAACAATAGATGTTCTGGACGAATACCTAACATTAAAGTTTGTCCGTCGTATTTTTGTAATGCAGTTCCCCACAAGTCTGGGAGGGTAAAACGAAAGTGAGGATGGCTAATTAATAAAGGTGCGTGAAATTCCACCGGGATAAAATTCATGGGTGGAGAACCGATAAATTCGGCAACGAAACGGTTAGCAGGACGGTTATACAGTTCCAATGGTGCGGCAACTTGCTGGATTTTTCCTTCTGACATGATAGCAATGCGATCGCCCATTGTCATGGCTTCAGTTTGATCATGGGTGACATAAATCGTAGTTGTCCCTAACTGACGCTGCAATTTGACGATTTGAGTACGGGTCTCGGCTCTTAGTTTGGCATCTAAATTAGACAATGGTTCATCCATTAAGAATACTTGCGGATTGCGAGCGATCGCTCTTCCCAATGCTACCCTTTGTCTTTGTCCCCCGGAAAGTTGCTTGGGTAAACGATTTAATAACGCCTCAATTTGTAACAACGCCGCTACTTTTTGCACTCGTTCATTGACAATCTTTTCTTTCGCGGAAACATACCAAAATCCCTTGGGTAACTTCCTTGTCAACCCTACCAATAAATTTTTACCCCATTTACTAATTCTTTTTTCCCCAACTTCCCCATCACCAAACTGACGACGTAACCCAAAAGCGATATTGTCATATACCGTCATGTGGGGATAAAGGGCGTAATTTTGAAACACCATAGCGATGTCTCTATCTTTGGGAGGTAAATCATTAATCAGGCGATCGCCCACAGCAATATTACCACCAGTCATCACCTCCAAGCCAGCAATAATCCTCAACAAGGTACTTTTACCGCAACCTGATGGACCCACCAGCACCATAAATTCCCCATCAGCGATCGTTAAATTAATCCGACGCAAGACACTAACACCATCAGTACCATCTGCTTGTGTCTTGACTACATCCCCTTTCCGAGAAGGGAAACTTTTATAAACATTTTCTAAGATAACTTGTGCCACGATTGATTATTCACATTATTAATAATTAGGCTACGTAGGGGCGCAGGGCCTGCGCCCTCAACTCCTCAACTCCATCGAATCAACTGCATTTTATCTACGACATTGAACAAAGCGCACAAACTGCGCCCTCAACTGCATTGTATCCACCAAACAACCACATTGAAATTTGACATTCCATTAAGCCAAGTGCATGAAAATCATTTTTAACAACTCAGCGCGAGTAAAAGGTTTAGTTAAATATCCAGAAGCACCGACAAATCTAGCTTTCACCTTATCTATAATCCCCTTATTACTGGTAACAAAAATAATAGGAACAGTTTTAAACATTGAATTATTGCGGATAATTCGACATAGTTCATAACCATCAATTCCTGCCATATTTAGATCCAGTAAAATCAAATCTGGCTTATGTCTAATAATTGACATCACAGCCTTCACAGGTTCATTAATAGTCACCAAAGCAAAATTTTCATCTTCTAAATAACGGCTAATTTCCTTCAGAATAGTGGGACTATCATCTACAGAGATAATTTTGTAAGTCTTTTGTGTGGTTTTCGTATTTATTTTGACTTTTTCAGAATCATCATTGATATTTTCATCAACAGTTTTTGGTAACTCAGCAACATCCTGTACTAGCGGTGGAACTGCTAGATTATCCTCAGCAACAATTGACGTTTCTCTGTGGATATTTGTACTAGGTGCTACATCTAAAGTCAATAACTTACCCCGCACTAATTCCGTACTATTTTCAGCAGATAATAAGGAATTTACGCAGGTTTTTGGTAATTTATCAAACGGGGGATCTGGTTCATGTAAGACTATCGAACCCTTAACAATATATGGATATAAACTCAAAGTTAATTGCAATTCATCCTGATTCATAATAATCGCTAGATGACGCAAACTAAAACCCTTCATCCAATTGATGAGATTTTCCGGGAGTGGTGGTAATCTTTTATCATAAAATTTACTACTAACTAATAAATATGGACGTTGGTAAGGAGAAGAAATATATCTACCCAGATATCGCCAATTTTGTAACTGATTTTGGCATTGTTCAACAATATTATTGATATCTAACTTACAAATTTTGGGAAGATTATTCAGTGGTTCTGCTAGTTCATAAGTGCCTGTTTTAATCAATAAAAATGATTCAATTACTTCCTTAACTAATTCTTGAATAAGTAATGCTGCTTGAGTAGAAAGAAGATGTTTTTCAGTTATCAGCCAACTAATCGCTTCATATTCTGGGGATTGATTTGGTAAATGATGATCCTCATTTTCAAACATCAAGCGCATTTGTGTACGCACTTCATTATCTACTAAAGGAACTTCTTGACTAAGACGACGCATCTGTCGTTCTAATCTATCAAAAGGTTCTACTGAGTGAGTAGCATAAATAATTTTTCCTTGTTCTATATATATCAACCAAGATACAGAGTTACTAAATACCTGTAAACAGGTACTTTCATAACAATTAGTTAATTGTCTTAATAAACCCTGTGGAGATAGTCTTGTAAACGTGCCGATATTCTTCATGATTTTTACATTTTTTTTTACGGATAAATCAACATACTCTTGGAAAAGATTAAATATCAGGTTGTTCTCCGAGATCACTGGAAAAATTATCACCATAAACATTATTGGATGATGAATTTTCCTGAGAAATTATGCTAAGAAAAAATCACAATTTGAATGTAACAATTTTTCATATTTAGCATTTTGAGTCTTGATCATTTGTCTGTATTAAAATCTCCAGCTTGTTATATTTTGTAGTTATTTTAACTTAATACACCACATAATACTATCAAGGATGCTGAGATTTGATTGGTAATCTAAATTCATCGAATTTCATACTTATATTTCTCCTCTTCCTAAATTTAACAACGATGAATTTAATTACGTTAAAACAGACAAAATTCCACATAGAATCTTTAAAAATTCCTGGAGGTAAATGTATATATTGATTATTACTGGAGTTTGCAAGTCAAGGGACTAGAACATATAGGTAAACAACCACGCCTCAAACCCGTTTTACTTCTGACTTAGTAAATTAGCAACTCCTGTCCTGAATTCTTCCATTTTAACTTTAGTCAAGATCAATGATGGTAGACACTTTACAACAGATTAGGATTAAAAATCCTCATAAATTACCAATAACCAATTAGTGATGAGGAATTGCAAAAATATATGGTTAACTTTGCCTAAATCAATATCTTTACTTAAAAACTAAAGTATTTACGGCAAAATATCAGAAATTTAGTCATACTCGCGCCAGAAACTATATACTTTGAGTAAAAGGAAAATAAAGCTTTGGACTATAACATAACACAAAAAGTTATGATTGATACATTTAACCTTGATGAAGTTGTAGAATTTGCGGAAAATCCCGAACCCCGTTGTCCATGCGTGCTATTGCTAGATACATCTGGCTCAATGCAAGGGGAACGAATCGAAGCTCTAAATCAAGGTTTGCTGAGTTTAAAGGATGAATTAGTCAAAAATTCCTTAGCAGCCAGACGGGTAGAAGTAGCAATTGTGACTTTCGATAGTAGTGTTAATGTCGTGCAGGACTTTGTAACTGCCGATCAATTTAACCCGCCGATTCTCACCGCCCAGGGTTTAACAATCATGGGTTCAGCAATTCATAAAGCATTAGATATTATTCAAGAGCGTAAATCCCAATATCGGAATAATGGTATTGCTTACTACCGCCCATGGGTATTTATGATTACTGACGGTGAACCCCAAGGTGAACTAGATCATGTTGTCGAACAAGCATCCCAAAGACTACAAGGCGATGAGTCTAATAAGCGTGTCGCCTTCTTTACAGTTGGTGTAGAAAACGCGAATATGAGCCGATTAAGTCAAATTGCTGTGCGTAGCCCACTCAAACTAAAAGGATTAAATTTTATTGAGATGTTTGTTTGGCTATCGGCGAGTATGTCAGCGGTATCTCATTCCAAGGTAGATGAACAAGTCGCACTACCGCCAATTGGTTGGGGATCTGTTTAATTAAAATAACAGCTTGTTGTTTATAGTTAACTAGCTGTGGGAAAGAAAATATATGAATACATCAAAACAGATTTCTCAATGGCGCATAGTAGCCGCATCTATATGTGGAACTAGCCATTCAAAAAACCAGCAACTTTGTCAAGATGCTCACCATTGGCAGGTATTAGCAAATAATGTGTTGTTGGTAGCAGCAGCCGATGGGGCTGGTTCTGCTAAACTAGGAAAGGTGGGATCAATGATTGCTGTAGAAACGGCAATTGAACATCTAGCCATGCAAGAGATTGGCGGTTTTGTACTGGCCAATGATCATCTTTTGCAGAATCTGCTCACGGATGCCTTATTGGTAGCCAGGAAAGCCATAGAATCTGAGGCAGATGCTGGTAAAAATCAACCCCAGGATTTAGCAACTACCTTAATTCTGATGATTGCTACGCCACAGATGGTTGCTGTAGCGCAAATTGGTGATGGTTTAGCTGTGGCAAAGAATAGTACAGACAACCTCATCGCATTAACCATACCTAGCAGCGGTGAGTACATTAACGAAACTACCTTTTTAACATCTCCTGATGCCTTAGAGACAGCACAAATCAAAGTATGGCGAGAAGAGATTGTTAATGTTGGTGTTCTCACCGATGGTTTACAAATGTTAGCGTTGAATATGATTGTTGGTGAACCACACAAACCTTTCTTTTTTCCTTTATTCGAGTTTGTAGCGAACGCAGAAGATAGAATATTAGCAAAAGAACATTTAGTGAGGTTTTTAAGTTCTGAGAAAATAACTCAGCGCACTGATGATGATTTGACACTAGTTTTAGCCGCATTTGGCAATTCTTGATTCATGGTAATCAGTTATTAAAAAAAGGAGTTAAGAATGGAGGAGTGCAGTAGTTGGAGCATATTTTCACCAAGAGACTACATGGTGGTATGAATTATGTTTCTCGCCAAGGCGCAAAGTTTGAGATTGTAACGCCAACTATTGCTTACTATCTGTAAAGTTCCTTAATTCCGATCGCATGGCGTAAGCCATAATTTTACTAACTGTTGACCGAATTTTAATAACCCCACATAACCTTAATTCTTCCATGCAGGTACTACGTCGTCTTCCCAACCCCGAAATTCTCAACATCTCTGTCAGTGTGGGACATGGTGGTGAAGCTTGTATCTATGCAGTGCCATCGGATGAAAATTTGGTAGCTAAAATCTATCACAAACCAACTATTGCTTATGCTCAAAAACTCCAGGCGATGCTGGCCAATCCACCAGCCAATCCTACTGCAAATTTAGGACATATTTCCATCGCTTGGCCACAGGAGTTATTAGAAGCAGCAGATGGTAGTGGTCAGATTGTTGGCTTTTTGATGCCCAGGATTCAGGGAATGCGGCCAATTATGGATTTTTATAATCCAGGAACGCGCCGACAACATTGCCCTTTATTCAATTATCAATATTTAATGCGGACTGCTCGCAACTTGGCAGCGGCTTTTGCGGCTTTACACGCCAGCCGATATTGTATTGGTGATGTGAATGAGTCGAATATCTTGGTGAGTGATACAGCGTTGGTGACGTTGGTAGATACAGACTCGTTCCAAGTTCCCGAACCATTACAGAATTTTGTCTATCGTTGTTCAGTGGGTAAACCTGACTATACTCCCCCAGAACTACAGAATAAAACTTTTGCTGACTATGACCGCCAAAGTCATCATGATGCTTTTGGTTTGGCTGTGCTGATTTTCCAATTGTTAATGGAAGGAACTCACCCATTTTCAGGTATATTTCAAGGTAGTATTGAGCCGCCGCCTTATGAAGGCAGGATACTTTCTGGTCATTTTACTTATAGTCAAAAGAAACAAGTACCTTATTTACCAACGCCGATTTCACCTCGTTGGGATCTCCTACATCCCAGTTTGCAGGAATTATTTGTGCGTTGTTTTGAAGAAGGTCATGACCATCCACATTTACGCCCTAATGCTCAAACTTGGTTATCAGCATTAACAGCGGTAGAAGAGAGTTTAGTGACTTGTGCGGCTAATCCCCAGCATCTCTATCATAATCATTTAGATAAATGTCCTTGGTGTGAACGGACTAAGCGATTAGGTGGTAGAGATCCGTTTCCATCATTAGGAGCGATCGCTTCTAAACAACATCTCCAACCCCGTCGCAAATCTAAACGTCGTTATATTCCTACTCCACGGTTTACCCAACCTGTAGGATCAAACTCCCCTGTCTATCATTGGCAACCAGTATCTAACCAGCCGTTTTATCATAGTTCATCTGCCAAAAAACACAACTCGAAGGCTTATGGTGTAATTTTTGGGTTAATGGGAGTCGGTCTTTTGGGCTATTTGGACGTAATGATTAAATTTACTCGTCCTTTTGTTTCCCAAAATCCTTATACTCAGCAAAGTTTGATATCTCGGAAAGATAATCAGATTTCTGAGCCGACAAATCTCTCTTTTAAAGATTACTCTCAACGCGGTGACAATGCTTATCAACAACAAGACTATCCACAAGCAGTTGCCAACTTTACGAAAGCTATCACAAAAAATCCTCAGTATGCCAGAGGTTATGTAAATTTGGGTAATGCTCGCTACAATTTAAATGATTTTGAAGGCGCATTAGCCAATTATAACCAAGCATTGAAACTGAACCCTCAAGAAGTTAAAGCTTATGTAAATCGCGGTAATGCCTACTATATGTTAGCTGATTATAGTAGTGATCCTGACAAAGAATATAAACAAGCGATCGCTGATTTTAATACCGCTATCAGCATAGATAAAAATGATGCGGAAGCTTATATTAGAAGAGGTATTGTGAGATTTGAAATTACCAAATATATCAATAATTCTCTTCAAGAATATCAAAAGTCAATTGCTGACTTTACCCAAGCAATTAAAATCAATTCATCGAAAGTAGAAGCTTACTTTCAACGTGGTCTTGTGCGTTATCAAATTGCTCAATACAGCAGCAATTATGTAGGAGAATATAAACAAGCGATCGCTGATTTTACCGAAGCCTTAAAAATCAATCCCCAACTGGTCAAAGTTTATCTAAAACGTGGTATGGCTTATTATGAACTATCACAATATGGGGAAAGTGAATCTGATAAAAACCAAATCCAAGCAGTTGCAGATTTACAAACAGCGGCGAAAATCTCCCTGGAAGGAGATGATATGGATAGTTATCAACAAGCTTTAGGTAGCATTTGTATTGTTGTTGCTAATAAATGTGACAATGTGTTACCCAAATCAACCCTTGTTAGACAAACTAATTGACATAGTATGGCAAATTGAAAATTAAAAATTGAAAAAGATCCCTGATTTCTGCAAGAAGTCAGGGATCTATTCTTTTCTATATTTATGGCTAGGAGAAGGTGACAGGTAATAGGTAATAAGTAGTAATGCAAAATAAATTGAACATTTTAAAAATCCCTAAATCAATCAATTTTGTAGGGGCAAACCCCCTGTGGTTGCCCCAAATCCCTAAATCAATCAATTTTGTAGAGGTAAACCCCCTGTGGTTGCCCCAAATCCCTAAATCAATCAATTTTGTAGAGGTAAACCCCCTGTGGTTGCCCCAAATCCCTAAATCAATCAATTTTGTAGGGG
>NZ_VILD01000008.1:223080-277379 GCF_009712085.1 Anabaena sp. UHCC 0253 | reverse complement strand
AAATCAATCAATTTTGTAGAGGTAAACCCCCTGTGGTTGCCCCAAATCCCTAAATCAATCAATTTTGTAGGGGCAAACCCCCCTGTGGTTGCCCCAAATACCTAAATCAATCAATTTTGTAGGGGCAAACCCCCTGTGGTTGCCCCAAATACCGGGGTAGGCACGGGGGCGCTACCCCTACATTAAATCCAAATCTTTTATATAATTAATTTTGCCTGCCTACTTAAGAAGGTATCAATTGTCAATTATAAATATTTTACAGATAAAATATCTTAATTTACTTCTTCTTCATTCTTTTGATGAAATTTATAGGTAAATTATATTTATCAGTTGCGGACAGAAAACAATAATCCCTCTTAATTTTCTGCATTCATTGTGCATTCTCTTCATTTCACAGTAGTTAAAGAAAAAACCACCTGCAAATCTTTGAGGTAATTATATGAAAGCGGTAATTTTAGCAGGGGGTCTTGGTACACGATTAAGTGAAGAAACCAGTATCAGACCCAAACCAATGGTTGAGGTTGGTGGTAAGCCAATTCTCTGGCACATAATGAAGATTTACTCGGCTCACGGTATTAATGATTTCATCATCTGTTGCGGTTATAAAGGGTACATCATTAAAGAATACTTTGCTAACTATTTCTTACATATGTCAGATGTGACATTTGATATGCGATTTAATCAAATGAATGTCCATTCTGGATATGCTGAACCTTGGCGCGTCACCTTAGTAAATACAGGTGATAGTACGATGACAGGGGGACGTTTAAAGCAAGTTCGTGAACATATTGGAAATGAAACATTTTGCTTTACCTATGGTGATGGTGTCAGCAATATCAATATTACAGAGTTAATTAAATTCCATCGAGAACAAAACACACTAGCGACACTCAGCGCCGTCCAACCAGCAGGAAGATTTGGGGCGATTTCTCTAGGATACGAACAAACAAAAATTACCAGTTTTCAAGAAAAACCTGAAGGTGATGGTGCTTGGATTAACGGTGGCTATTTTGTTCTCGAACCCCAAGTAATTGATTTTATTGCTGATAACTCAACTGTGTGGGAAAAAGAACCATTAGAAAAGTTAGCGAATTTAGAAGAATTATCTGCTTACAAACATCATGATTTTTGGCAACCAATGGACACATTAAGAGATAAACACTATCTAGAAGAACTTTGGAAAAGTGGTAAAGCTCCTTGGCAAGTTTGGTCATAAATAGTTGCATAGGAACAAATAAAAGGTTTAGTCATGAAATCAAATTTTTGGCATCAGAAAAAAGTGTTTGTCACAGGACACACTGGTTTTAAAGGTGGTTGGTTGTCAATGTGGCTACAAATGCTAGGGGCCCAAGTGTGTGGTTACTCTTTAAATCCGCCAACATCTCCGAATTTGTTTGAATTAGCTCATATAGCTGATGGGATGACATCGGTAATTGCAGATGTGAGAGAATTAGACAATCTCCAGGAAGTAATGCAGACTTTCCAGCCAGATATTGTTATTCATTTGGCGGCTCAACCTTTGGTACGGGAATCTTATCAAAACCCGGTAGATACCTATGCCGTAAATGTGATGGGAACAGTTAATGTACTGGAAGCAGTTAGGTCTGTATCTAGCGTCAGAGCGGTAGTTTCTGTCACTTCTGATAAGTGTTATGAAAATCGGGAATGGATTTGGGGTTACAGAGAAACAGACCCTATGGGAGGACATGATCCTTACAGTAGCAGCAAAGGATGTGCTGAATTAGTCACCACAGCTTACCGTCAATCTTTTTTCAATGCGGCTGATTATGCTCAACATAAAGTAGCCATAGCTTCCGTTCGGGCTGGAAATGTGATTGGTGGAGGAGATTGGGCAAAAGATCGTTTGATTCCTGATATTCTTAGAGCTTGGTTAGCAGGAGAGGAAGTAGTAATTAGAAATCCTCAAGCAGTGCGTCCTTGGCAGCACGTACTAGAACCATTGCATGGTTATTTAATGTTAGCTGAAAAATTATTTACTCAAGGTTGCACTTATAACGGAGGCTGGAATTTTGGTCCAAGTGAATCAGGAGTAAAAACTGTTGCTTGGATATTAGAAGAACTGCAACAGCTTTGGGGTAATGATGCTAATTGGATTCAAGATAGGAGATTTCAACCCCATGAGGCTAATCTTTTAACATTAGATTGTTCCAAAGCTCGTAATCAACTTGATTGGGAAGCTCGTTTAGATTTAAAAACAGCATTGGCTTGGATTGTTGATTGGCATAAAACATGGCAACAAGGTGATGATATGAAGCAAAAAACTCAAGAGCAAATTCAGGAATTTATGCAATTGTCAAAATCTCTAGAACAGCCTATGTTGGTTTTGCGTTAATTGCTAAGAGTTAGGGAAATTTCAACTTGTATAATTGGTGAGAAATCCAAGTTAAAAAATACAATGTATAAATTACCAAGTGTTTGTGCATGAAAAATTTTAATTGGGAGGTGTTTAATGTTTGTCAAAATTAAAGAGAAAATATCTCTGTTGCAAATAGAGTTGAATTATATAGCACAACGTTGGCAAAATCGGAGCAGTTTACCTGTTATTGATTCAGGCGATCGCAAAATTCTTAATGCTCTCAAACGTGATTGTATTTATATCACAAATCTCACGGATTTAGGGTTTGGTTATACTCCAGAATTGCTTAATGCTGCTGATATTCTCTTACCAAGTATGGTAAATACTAACTATAGCTATTCAGAGAAAATTCCGCCCAAAATTTATACAGTTACAGATTTAGCGGAATTTTCTAATTGGGGAAGAGAACCCAGATTACTCAATCTTATTGAGAATTATATGGGTGTTCCTATTGCCTATCATGGTGTACATTTACGCAAAGATTTCGCTAATAAAGATCAGTTTGCCACATTACTATGGCATAGAGATATAGAAGATCGGCGAGTGATCAAGGTCATCGTTTATTTAAATGATGTAGAAGAAAAACATGGTCCTTTTGAATATGTACCATTATCTTATACTTCTTTATATAATCCTAATTATTATCGGATTAAATCTAAGATTAATACTTCAGAAGGAATAAATGATGAAACACTAAATCAGATTATCCTCAAATCAGCTTGGAAATCTTGCCCTGGTGCTGCTGGTACAGTGATTATTGTTGATACCCGCAGACTTTTACATCATGGAACTATCCGGACTCAAGAACGTTCAACATTATTTTTTGCCTACACTACTAAATCTCCTAAACAACCACAACTTTGTAATCATTTCTGGGATGATTCTTATTTCAAACCAAATTTGTATAGTGAATCTGTTCAGGAAGAAAATGATCACGTATTATCTGTTGGTAAAAATTAGCATCTCTTAGTTTTATCAGGACTTACGCAGTCACGAAAGAATTAAGAAAGAAAGAATGAACCACGAAGGAACGAAGGAAACGAAGAGAAGAGGGTTTCAGAGATATTTTGCGTAGGTTTTAATTAAAAGAGGTTTTTTTCTTTTTCGCAAAGCAAATCCAGTTATCGCCAATTAGTAGGTGAACAGAAAAATTTAAAGGTATGTGAAGAAAAGTAAAATCGCCCAAAACTCTCTTCCTGTTCCCTTGCCCCAACGACAATTTTTAACGCCCACCTACTTTATCCATTGATTACTATCCATCTCAACCAATATTATTATCCATGATTTTTACCTCCACTAATCTTTCTGGTGCTTTCATTGTTGACTTAGAACAAAAATCAGATGCTCGCGGTTTTTTTGCGCGGACTTTCTGTGCTGATGAATTTGTAGCACATGGTTTAAAACCTACGGTTGCCCAATGTAATCTTTCTTTTAATCATAAAAAAGGGACATTGCGAGGAATGCACTATCAAAGTCTTCCCGCAGCCGAAACAAAATTAATTCGCTGTACTCAAGGAGTTATTTATGACGTAATTATTGATATGCGTCCTGAATCTCCCACTTATCTAGCGCATATTGGTGTAGAACTGAGTGCAGAAAATCGCCGCGCTCTTTATGTTCCAGAAATGTTTGCTCATGGTTATCAGACTTTAACAGATGATGCTGAAGTTATGTATCAAGTGGGTGAATTTTACACTCCTGGATATGAAAGAGGTTTGCGTTATGATGATGCAATTTTAGAAATTTCTTGGCCGTTGAGTGTTACTGAAATATCCGATAAAGATCGGAATTGGCCTTTACTAGAATCTATGTTAATAGGAGTTTAATCATGATTATTGTTGATAAAGCCTTACAAGCGCGGGCTGCATTAGGTAAACCTGTGAAAGTAGCGATGATTGGGGCTGGTTTTATGGGTCGAGGCATTGCTAATCAAATTATCAATTCTGTGCCTGGAATGGAGTTGGTAGCGATCGCTAATCGGCACATTGATACAGCCCAACGAGCTTATTTAGAAGCGGGTATTGAGGATATCAAGGTGATTACAAATGTAACTGATTTAGAAGATGCGATCGCTGAAAATAAATATGCAGTCACCGAAGATGCCATGTTGCTATGTGAAGCAGAAGGCATAGATGCAATCATTGAAGTGACAGGAACAATTGAATATGCAACTCATTTGGTCATGTGTGCGATCGCTCATCAAAAGCATATCATTTTAATGAATGCTGAACTTGATGCCACACTCGGACCCATCCTCAAAGTCCATGCAGACCGCGCTGGAGTCATCCTCAGTGCCTGTGATGGCGACCAACCAGGGGTAGAGATGAACCTGTACCGCTTTGTCAAAAGCATCGGTTTAAAGCCCCTTCTCTGTGGCAATATCAAAGGTTTACAAGACCCCTATCGCAACCCCACCACCCAAGCAGGTTTTGCCGAACGCTGGGGGCAAAATCCCGCCATGGTGACAAGCTTTGCCGATGGGACTAAAATTTCCTTTGAGCAAGCGATAGTGGCTAATGGCACAGGGATGAAAGTAGCCAAGCGCGGAATGTTGGGATATAACTACACAGGTCATGTTGATGAAATGACCAAAATGTATGATGTTGACCAACTCCAAGAATTAGGCGGTATAGTTGATTACGTTGTTGGCACTAATCCCAGTCCCGGAGTGTTTGTATTTGCCACCCACGAAGACCCCAAACAACGCCATTATCTCAATCTTTACAAATTAGGTGAAGGACCCCTCTACAGCTTCTACACCCCCTATCACCTCTGTCATTTTGAAGTTCCCCTGTCTGTTGCCCGTGCTGTCCTCTTCCATGATGCTGCGCTTGCACCAATCGCTGGACCTGTTGTTGATGTCGTCACCACTGCGAAAATTGACCTCAAAGCGGGAGAAACTCTTGATGGTATTGGTTATTACATGACCTATGGACAATGTGAAAATTCCCCAATTGTTCAACAAGAAAACTTATTACCAATGGGTATATCTCAAGGATGCCGTTTGCAGCGCGATATCCTCAAAGATCAAGTTTTAACTTACGATGATGTCGAATTACCAGAAGGCAGACTTTGCGATCAATTACGGGCTGAACAATCAGTTTATTTTGCACCTGCGAAAACTTTAGCACTCACAAAATAGTTTTAAAAATCAGTATCAAGATAATTCAGAGGTTTCCTGATATTTTCATCAGACCTCTGAATTTACATATATAGCAAAAATTAATTGCATAATCAGGTGCTAATTGATTGGCATCGTGAACACGGAATTTCGGTGCATAATCACTTTTATAGTAGAGCGATCGCTACTTTTAGGAAATAGGGAAAAGAGAGGATAATTACCAATTACCACTCACTCAATTATAGGGAATTCAGTATGAAAATTGCTCTCGTTCATGATTACTTAACTCAACGCGGTGGGGCAGAGCGTGTATTTGAATTACTGTGTAAACGCTATCCCGATGCTGACATTTTCACCTCATTATATGATTCAGAAAAAAGTATTGATCTAGGTGAGAGAATTATCAATACAACATTTTTGCAAAAAATTCCTGGTGCAACTAAATATTTTCGGATGTTAGCCCCCTTATATTTTCCTGCATTTCGGTCTTTGGATTTACAAGATTATGACCTAATTATTAGCAGTAGCACAAGTTTTGCGAAAGCAGTACGGAAAAAACCCCAAGCCAGACATATTTGTTTTTGTCATAATGTTACCCGATTTTTATGGGACACAGAAACTTATTTACGGGAATACGGAGACTATAGATACTTTGCTCCCCTCATCGAAAAAGTATTTCAAATGATGAGAAATGTAGACCTGAAATATGCTCAAGAACCAGATATGTACATTGCCAACTCTAGCATTGTGGCCAGGCGCATTCAACAGATTTATAACAAGCAAGCCATAGTTATTAACTATCCAATTGATACTAGCAACTTTGTTTTTTCTGATACTAAATCAGAATACTACCTAGCATCAGCGCGGATGATAAGTTATAAACGTCTTGATATAATAGTCGAAGCTTTTAATTGGCTAGGCTGGAATTTATTAATATCAGGTGATGGACCAGAAGAAGAAAGATTAAAAGCTCATGCTTTGCCCAATATCCAATTTCTTGGTCATGTTAGTGACAAAGAACGTAAAAATTTATTCTCTAAAGCCAAATCAATAATTGTTGCGGCCTTAGAAGATTACGGTTTAGTTCCAGTCGAAGCAAATGCTAGTGGTACACCAGTAATTGCTTATGGAGCAGGTGGAGTATTAGATACTCAAATACCAGGTAAAACTGGCGTTTTTTTTAATAGACAAACACCATGCTCTTTACAAGCAGCATTACTAGAGGCCGGAGGAATATCTTGGGATTATGAAACCATTCGTAATCATGCTGTTAGTAATTTTTCCGAACAGTCATTCTTTAGTAAAGTTGAGCAAATTATTGATCAAGCTAGTATCGCAAGACGGAATTAAAAATTGAAAAAGCAACTTCTACCAGCTTTTTGAGAATTTTTAATTGTTAGTTAACTTCTGTCATTGTGTGCTGGATGTGTGCATCACTGATTCATTTAATTTTTTAGGTGTTTGCGTAATGTGTCGCAGATAAGGATAATAAAAGTGGTTCAAACTAGTCTAAATCCAAATATAAATTCAGCATCAGAAACAGAACCAGGCTATGGACAAATATTTGCCGTACTGCTCCGGCGATTTCCCTGGTTATTATTAGTATTGCTGAGTTCTACAGCTATTGCTGGCATCATTACATTAAGAACAGAACCCAGCTTCAAAAGCACCATGCAATTGTTAGTAGAACCTAACTATCAAGGTAAGAAAGAAGCTGATACCATTGAAAGCCAGTTTACTGATGCTAACGTAGTGGTAGATACTGCTACTCAACTGAACTTAATGCAGAGTTCTGGACTAATTCAAAAAGCAGTTGATAAACTCAAAAATGAATATCCAGACTTAACTGTAATGGATTTAAAAAAGTCCTTGACCTTAACTCAAATTAAGACTCCAGAGGACAATATTGCTACTAAAATATTTCAAGTTGACTATAGCGATAACGATCCAGAAAAAACACAAAAAGTGCTGACTGCCATTCGGCAAGTTTATTTAGAATACAATAAACAACAGCAGGATTCACGCTTGCAAAAAGGTCTACAAGTTATCAGAGATCAATTAAGAAAAGCTACTGATGAAGTAACTGCTTCAGAAGCAAATCTGCAACGGTTTCGCAGAAATCAAAATCTAATTGATCCGGAAACTCAAGCCAAAGCCATAGAGGCAACTTTAAATACTATCCAACAAGAACGACAAACAACTCGTTCCCAGTATGAAGAAGCTATAGCAAAGCAAAAATCTTTGCAATTACAACTTAACCGTTCTCCACAAAATGCTCTAGTTTCTTCTCGTTTGAGTCAGTCTACCCGCTACCAAGGTTTACTTAACGAAATTCAGAAAACAGAATTAGCCTTAGCACAGGAAAAACTACGCTTCACAGATGATACTCCCAGCGTTCAAAAATTGAACGAACAATTACAAAGTCAGAAACAACTTCTACAAAAAGAAGTTACTAGAACATTAGGACAAAGATCCAATCGTGTATTTAGTCCTGGAGACAATCTTTTAGAACAAGGACAACTTGGTGAAATTGATCTTAACCTCACAGGTCAATTAGTAGACACACAAACTACCATAGTTTCATTAAGCGCCCGTGATCAAACTTTAGCAACCAAAGAAAAAGAACTACAAGCAGACCTGAAACGCTTTCCTTCTCTATTAGCTTATTACAATCGCATTCTTCCCCAATTACAATTTAGCCGGGAAAGATTGGAACAATTATTAAGAGCCGAACAAAAATTACGCCAAGAACTTTCTAAAGGTGGATTTAATTGGGAAGTAGTAGAAGAACCTCAAGAAGGTATTAAAACTGGTCCAAATCTCCGACAAAACCTCTTATTAGGAGGAGTAATTGGCTTAATGTTTGGCGGTATTGCTGCCTTTATTCGTGAAGCCTCTGATGATGCTGTCCATACTACTGCTGAATTAGAAAAACAAGTTTCTTTGCCATTATTAGGAACAACTCCTAAATTGCCACCGGCTAAACCCAGAGAATCAATGATCAAATTGCCATTTGGCAAACCAGAAGTTCTCGCTCCTTGGACAATTCAGGTACTACAATCTCCTCCTCGTTGGGAATCCCTTGATCTCATTTACAAAAACATTGAACTGCTCAATAATGTCTCTGATTTAAGATCCTTAATGGTGACATCAGCGTTACCAGATGATGGTAAGTCAGCTTTAGCATTAGGTCTAGCCATGAGTGCCGCTCGCTTGCATAAAAAGGTATTACTAATTGATGCCAATTTGCGCTATCCTAACCTGCACAAACAATTAAATCTTCCTAATGAACAGGGACTTTCTACATTATTAGAAAGTGAAGTTACCTTACCAAATCAAATTAGTGTTCCCTACTCCGGTTCATCTTATATTGATATCTTGACCGCTGGACCTATCCCTACTGATCCTGCCCATCTTTTGAGTTCTCCCCGGATGATCCAATTGATTGCTGCATTTGAAGAAAACTATGATTTGGTACTCATAGATGCCCCCTCAGTGCTGGGTTTAGTGGATGCTATGCTCACAGCGTCATCTTGTCGAAGTGTGGTGATGATGGCGAGTATTGGTAAGGTGACACGCACCCAACTTAATCAAGCTACAGGTATGTTGAGTAAGTTAAATTTGATTGGGGTTGTGGCTAATGGTGTTTCCCCATCTGATAGCACTTATGTACCCTATGTCAAGCCAAAACATTTGGTATTACAACAAGCAATGGAAGAGTAAACCAAGCTATTTCCTAATTATTCAACCAGGTTTTATATTATTGACCCCTCATACTTCATGGGGGTTTTTTATTGACGAGATTTATTTAGATAACTCAAGTTATCTGGTAATGGGTAATTGGTAATTGGTAATAGGTAATGGGTAATTGGTGATTGGTAATGGGTAATTGGTGATTAGTAATAGGTAATTGGTGATTGGTGATTGGTGAGTAAATTTCTGTTTTTATTCTGTTAATCCTTTAATTGGTGGATACATTTATAGCGGTTATCGCTAGGATGCAATACAATCGAGGGCGCAGGGCCTGCGCCCCTACAGGCTTTGCGATTTGCTGACTGTATCTCACTCAAGTGCATACCGCTATATAAGCATTTGTTGGGTTTCGCTGTTGCTTAACCAAACCTACACCTCATAAATCGGGATAAATATCCGCAATAGTCAGATATCCAATTCATGATAAAAATCTAGTTTACTGTTACTTGTATAGCATTCCTTAGTCTAACGAGATACAAATTTATCTGCGTTCATCTGTGTTTATCCTCTTCCATCTGCGGTTAATTATTTATTCTTATATCTCACTTAAACAGTAACTGCTACAAATGATAAATAACAAAAAAATATGTTTTGCAAGTCACAAAATATTGGTTAATTTTATTTAGTTACAATTAATTCAATTTATCATAACTTGATATTTTATAGAAAAAAGGAATATCTATTTAAAGAGTAAATAAAGAAGTTGCTTATTGATGATCTATTTATCGAGAGTCTTATATTCTAGAGATTGAGACACATATTCCCAGCCTCAAGCTAAGGACAACCTGACTATTTTATAGTGGAGATAACCATAGGGAAATACTGATAATAATTTCCTCTGCGGATATTTCCAGTCAACCTTTTACTACTTTATTCCTGACAATATATATGACAACTTCAGTTATTCCTAGTCTAAATAATAACCTTATTATCTCTCCTGAATTTGACACTATTAATCCATCATCTTGTACCTTAAAATGGCGCAGAGGAAAGTTATTAGTGAAAACTTCTACACAATCACCACAGCCCTATTTAAATTTAGTAGAAGATGCAGAATCCCTAGTCAAGTGTTTAAAACATTCTTCAGTGAATTTAGTGAGTGTAGATCCAAAACTCGGTAATTCTCTATTGAAATTTTGGGCAAATGCTTGTAAAAAAGCTAATAAACCCATCTTTATCAATATTCCTAAATATCAGAAATTACCCAAAAAAGGTAATCAAATATTCAGAATTTTTCAAAGAATTGTTGATTGGAATTTAGCTTTATCCTTGTTGCTGTTGACAAGTCCATTCATGCTGGGATTATTTATTGTCATGCAGGTATATTCTCCCAAATTATTGTTTGATTATGAATGGTATGTTGGAGAAAAAGGTCAACTTTTTCAGGCAATTAAGTTTAGCTCAATTGCTAAAAATGAAATTACAAATTTTCTACCTGGTGTAGGTAAATACTTTCTGGAAAATGTGTCTAATTTACTGAATGTGTTACAGGGTAAATTTTACTTAATTAATAATCCTTGTTTGTCGTTAGAGGAAGTAGTGAATCTAAACTTAGAAAAATAGGAGTGATGATTTAAAATTCACTGGACTACAATCTAGGATAAATATATATTTATCCAAATGATAAAAATTTCCTGGTTTGATATTTTCAAGCATGAATTATGTAGCTAATTCAAAACAAAAAACCTATGCAGATAGAGCTTTATAACGATTTTCACCGAAGTTGTAATTGCATTTATGGTTTTTGTCATCTTATTCGGAACAACTCAATTTAAGAATATTTATTGTTCTTTTAGTTGATGCTTCTGTGCTTAATTATCAAAATAACAACTTCAAATGTTTATGGATTCTAAATTTATACCCTCAACCGTGAAAATCTTGCAATCTACAAGTTTTTGGCAAAATAATCGGTTAATATTGCGAGAATTTAAACATTTTCGGTTGGTGGCAATTTTAGCTGTAGTTTTTTCAGTAATATCTGCCAGTTTAGAGGGATTTGGTTTAGGATTTTTGTTGGTATTTCTACAAAGCTTAACCACTCCTGGTGCAGAACCTGTGCAAACAGGAATTGAATGGTTTGATATTTTGATTTTAGGAATTAATGCTTCCGCAAATGAGCGATTATATCGAGTATCGGCTTTAATTGTAATTACCACCTGTATGCGTGCATTGTTCAACTACCTGGGACAATTGTGCATTCAGTTTAGTGAAGTCAGCTTAGTAGACAATTTCCGCAAACGAATTTTTGAACAATTAGAAGCTCAAAGTCTCAGTTATTTTGGCCAGAAAAAATCTGGAGAATTAATTAATACACTCACCAGTGAAATGGAGAGAATTAGACAGATTTTCGGTGGTATAGCTTTTTTAACCACTAGAAGCTTCACACTGATAGTTTATTCTATTTCTTTGTTTATTCTTTCATGGAAACTCTCTATAGTTTCGATTTTGCTATTTAGTCTTTTAGCAGTAGGATTATCTACACTAAATAAACAAATTAGAGAACGTAGCTTTGCGATTACTACAGCTAATGATAATTTTACTTCTAGGACACTAGAGTTTGTCGAAGGTATCCGGACAATTCATGCTTTTTCTACTCAAGAATTTGAGCGAAAACGATATTATCAAGCGAGTGAAAAAATAGTTGATACTTGGAAACGAGTTTATTGGATTTCTTTAGTAGTTAAACCTCTGGCAGAGAGTATAGCTACGATGATTTTGATTAGTATGATTATTGTGGCAATCGTCACAGGTTTAATGAAAGTTTCGGCTTTGTTAACGTTCTTCTTTGTACTGTTCCGAATTATCCCCATGACTCAGGATTTGAATGGAGTGGTAGCTTTTTTAAGTACCCAAGCAGGAGCAGTAGAAAATATCAAGAATCTATTAAAACCTGATGATAAAATCTATTTTCAAAATGGAAAACTTAAATTTCCTGGTTTGAAAAGATCCATTGATTTAATATCTGTTGATTTTGGTTATAATCCCAATCAACGGATTTTACATGATGTTACTCTCTCGATTGAACAGGGGAAAATGACGGCTTTAGTGGGTTCATCTGGGGCTGGTAAAACTACATTAGCAGATTTAATTCCTCGATTTCATGATGCTACTGAAGGCTCTATTTATATAGATGAAGTTGATATTCGCAAATTTGAAATTAACTCTCTTCGTCGGAGAATAGCAGTTGTTAGTCAAGATACATTTATTTTCAATACTTCTGTTTGGAAAAATATTGCTTATGGGACACCAAAAGCCACAGAATCGCAAATTAGAGAAGCGGCTCGACTTGCCAATGCTCTTGAATTTATTCTAGAAATGCCTGAAGGTTTTAATACACAATTAGGAGATAGAGGAATTCGATTATCAGGGGGACAAAGACAAAGAATAGCGATCGCTCGCGCATTACTCAGAAATCCCGAAATTTTGATTTTAGATGAAGCTACAAGTGCTTTAGATTCTGTTTCTGAGCGTTTAATTCAAGAATCATTAGAAAAACTCTCTGTTGGTCGGACAGTAATTGCGATCGCTCACCGTCTTTCTACTATTGCTAAGGCTGATAAAATTGTCGTCTTAGAACAAGGCAAAATTGTAGAACAGGGTAAATATCAAGAGTTACTAGAACTTAAAGGGAAGCTTTGGCAATATCACCAAATGCAATATGAAATTAGACCTACTAGCGATAGTTAAGCTGCTCAATAATCAAGGTTCATTACTCAAGCTTTTCAGGGATGCAGAGAATTGATACGGGAGGAATAAAATAGGATTTCTAGATTGATTCTCAATCGCAATTTATAGATATTCACGAGTCAACAAATGTATGCAAAATGAATAATTCTTTGTGGAACTTTTTGCCATTGAGTTTTTCTAAAGTCAGAAAATCTGCCGATTCTCACAATAAATTGGCAGAAAAGTCACCCAATCAGCCAACACTTTTTTGTATAGCCTATGATTTACCACCCTTAAAAACACCAATTGCTCATAGGGCTAATAAACTATTAGGAGAATTTCAAAAAACTTGGCAGATTCATGTATTAACAGGTACAACTGGTGGTTATTTATCAGAAAAATCTCACATACATTATATCAAAAGTTTGTATCCTCAAACTTTAATTAAATGGTTAAATAAACTGAGATTGGAGAAAATAATAACATTATTGATTTGGCCAGATCCAGAAATATTTTGGTTTTTACCTGCACTATTGAAAGGCTATCAATTAATTAAGCAGCAAAAACCTGATGCTATTTTTGTGATTATGATGCCCTATTCTGCCGGGTTGGTGGGAATTGCACTTAAATTCCTCACAGGGTTGCCTTTGGTAATTAGTTTAGATGATTCACTTAGTTGTACTGATATGCACTCTAATGCAGTCAGTTGGTTACATCATCATCTTGAACGCTGGTTAGAAAACTTTTATGTCAGCCAAGCAAATGCGGTAGTTTATGTTTCTCAATTCAATTTAGATTTAGTTAAAAATCGTCAATCTGCATCTCAAAAATCCAAATTTAATCTAATTCGTTGTGGCGCAGATCCAGAGGATTTTACTACTCCTATTGAATTAAAAAATGATAACTCATATTTCGATATTGTTTATACAGGTGGGATGAATGGCTGGTATGAATTTTATCATCTTCCTTCCGAAAAAAATTTAGCTAAAAAACTTTATAAAGCCTGGCTAGAATGGGGATATTATCACCGCTCGAAACTTGATTATCGCAGTTCTAGTCCAGTTTTTGTTGGTAAAGCTATCAAAAAAGTCATCTCTCAAAACCCAGAATGGGAAAGCAAAATTAAACTTTCTGTGTATGGTAATAGTTTTCCAGAATTTGTAGTGAATCGGGTATTACACAATCAAAATATTGCAGATGTAGTCACTGTATTAGAGCCATTACCTCACTTCCAAGCTATTCAATTAGCTAGACAGGCAGATTTATTATTAATAACTTTACCTAATCGTCTAGACGGAACTCCAGGGGGCAGAATTTCCTGTAAAACCTATGAATATTTGATGACAGATAGACCCATTCTAGCAGCAGTTCCTCCAGGAGAGAATAGAGATTATTTACAAGATAAACCAGGTGTTTGGTTAGTTGAACCAACAGATATAGAAGCTATTATGCAAGTAATTTCTTATATTGCTCAAGCTAAATTTGCTGGTGATCCTCTCAGATTTAATCGCACTCATTTATATGCAGAACTGAGTTATAAAAATTTAGCTCAAAACTATTTACAAATATTCAATGATGTCTGTTTTAAATCAAACTTAAAATCATGAAAATTACATTAACTTGCAATACAAGTCTAGGTAAAGGAGGACAAGGAATTTGCTTAGAAAATGCAGCTTTAGCTTTAAGTGAAATTGGTGATTTAACTGTATTGTCTGCTGATTTAGAATCACCAAAAACTAATTTTCCTGTTTATTCAATGGGATATTCTCGTTGGAGTCAAAGATTGCTAAATACGCCATTTTTACGTCGTCGTCATGATTGGGCTGTATTAATGGGGGATTTATATTTTGATAAACAAGTAAGTAAAACTTTAAAATCTCAATTTTGCGATTTAATTATGGGGGTAGCAGGACAAACTAATTTAGGATTTAAAACAGCTAAAGCTACAGGTGCAAAAGCTTGGCTATATTGTTTAAATAACTATTTACCTTTTATGCAGTCACAAATTCACCAAGAATTAGAATTTATTGGTGATTCTACTGTAGCAAAAATGAATCCAAGAATGCTAGATCGTTTTGAAGGTGAATGTCAACAAGCAGATTTAATTGTAGTGCTTTCAGATGTTGCTAAAAAAACTTTTATTCAAGCTGGATATACATCAGAAAAAGTTGCGGTTCTCAGACCTTTTGTAGATACTAATAGATTTCATCCTGTGACGAAGGCTGATCAAGTTTTCCGCGTTTTATATGTAGGAACGATTGAACCAAGAAAAGGAGTTATTTATTTAGTTAATGCTTTTTTACAAGCTAATATTCCTAATTCCGAATTATTGATTGTGGGTGGAACTACAACTCGTGGATTGAAAATATTCATGGAAAAAACATTAAGTCAACATATAAATATTAAACAGGAATTTCGGGATTTTAGTCAGGATGATCCGACGGAGATATTTGGTAAATCGTCTGTTTTAGTTTTACCTTCTGTAGAAGATGGTTTTGGTTTAGTTGCATTAGAAGCAATGGCTTCTGGACTACCTGTAATTGTCACGTCTCAATGTGGTGCGGCTGATGTGGTAAATAATGGAGTAAATGGGTTTATTGTACCACCTAGAAATATAGAAGCTATAGCTGATAAATTGACATTTTTAGCGGAGAATAAAACGATTAGATCAGAGATGGGAACATTTGCCAGAACTACTGCTAAACAATTTAATTTAGAAAATTATCAACAACAATTGCGCCAAATCTTTGTGCAAGAAGGGTTATTAAAATAGCTTAGTAACTTTAAAAATATCTAATTAATTTTGTTGGCTAGGAATCTGTTCTGTTTTTAATAGGACTTACGCAAGATTGAACTCAAAACCTGATTCTTGCGTAGGGGTAATTCATGAATTACCCCTACTTCCGTTCTGTTTTGCGTAAGTCCTGTTTAATATATCAGGAAAGGACAGAGATATATTTCACAGGATGGTATATTTTTTATATTCTCTTATTAATAAGACTCTGGCTACATTGAAACAGGACTTACGCAAAATCATGAAGAAACGAAACGCAGAGGACAGGTCGAAATAAGAGTTTCAAAGAGTTATTGCGTAATTCCTATGAAAAAGTGAAGGTATTAATTAATCACTTGCTCTTAGTATCTGTTAACAAACTGATGTTAATTTATAGCAAATTGGAGATCAATGAGGTATAAAATCTAAATTGAAACATATACACAAAGCTAGTTTTACTTCTGACTCCTGTACGGGCGAAGCATTCGGGTGATAACTTATCGGTTTGTTCCCAAATTTATTTTCCGAATGCTTCGCCCCTACTTGGACAAAAATAGTCGAAAAAATAAAGCCTTAATTTCTAAGAACTTTAAACACAGTTTTTATTGTTTGATCATGGCGTAATTCTCATATTTTTATTTATCAGACTATTTTGATGATGGATAATACCGTAGTTCATGAAAAGAGGATACATCATTGCTCTAGTATTAGTCTTGAGGGTGGTGGTGGGTTAGAAACTTATATAACTTCTTTGATAAATTCACAAATTTATGAAGTTAGTAAAAATTTGATTACTTCTCTCAAGAATATGGATCAAAGTCAGTATAAATTACTGCATTTTCATGATCGAGAAATGTTGATGGAATGGAAGGAAGAATGTCCAGCCGTCTTTACATTACATAATCACTCTAGCTACTGTCCGAGTGGGACAAAATATTTAACAGATCGTCAAAAGCAGTGCGATCGCATGATGAACCCTCTAGGATGTACTTGGGGGCATTTAGTTGATGGTTGTGGTAGTCGTAGAATTCCCAACATTGCACAAAATTGGTGGAGTACGTACCATCCTTTTACAGTTCTCAAAAAACTAAGTATTCCTATTATTGCTAATAGTCACTATGTAAAAAAGCAAATTATTAAAAATGGTATATCACCTCACCGTGTAATTACATTACCCTGTGGTGTACAACAACCTAAAAATTACACAGAACCATTAACTAAAAATATTCATCAACAACAAAGAATTTTATTTGTTGGTCGAATTGTTCCTGATAAAGGAATTGAATGGTTGATTAAATGTTTAGCAAACACTGATCAGCGTATTTATCTGGATATTGCTGGTGACGGTTGGGCAAAATCTGATATGGAAAAATTAGTAGATCAAATGGGTTTGAGTCATCGGATTAAGTGGCATGGTTGGTGTCAAGGAGAAGCACTAGCACATCTTTATCACCAATGCTTTGCGGTGGTATTTCCTAGTCTTTGGCCTGAACCGGCTGGGCTAGTAACCCTAGAAGCTTATGCTCATTATCGTCCTGTTATTGCCAGTGCAGTCGGTGGTATTCCTGAATATGTAAAAGATGGTAAAACAGGTATTCTTGTATCACATAATCACATTTCTCAATTGTCTGATGCGATCGCTGAATTGGCTACAAATTATCAAAAAAGCCGACTTATGGGTGAACAAGGTCAGATTTTATTTCAGCAAGAATTTACGATTGAGGTTCATATTCAAAGATTAATGGCAATATATTCTCAAACTATCACTGATTTTGAATTTCAAAATTGAAATATTAAATATAACCAATAGAAAAACATCAATGTATCTTCCGTCTTGTGAGGGCAACGAGCAGACTATGCTAACAAAAATCAAATAGGAGTTCTAGATGATAAATAATCGTTTACCGAAAATTCCCCTCAAGATATATTTTTACTGTGACTCTCAAGAAAATATTCCTATAGGGGATAAATTTCAACATCTATTAATTTGTCTAGCTGAAGGTTTTCGAGAATTAGGAATATCGTTTTTTTCTAATGCTAATTATTGGCAAAATTCCTTAGAAACATCAGAATATCTGTTTCAATATCATGATCATGTGACACCTGATGATTGTTCTATTGTTATCCTTACCAATTATTGGTATCATACTCGTCAACAATTGCCAGAAAAATTATTTCATCCACAACGTCAATATATAACTATTTATTTGGATGGTGAGGATGATGATAAAACCTATACTAAAAGACCAGAATTTAAGCAATTTGACTTTATTTTCCGAACTCATCTGAATAGTAAATTAACTTATGGTGATAACTTTCATCCTTGGGCATTTGGACTGAGTAATCGCATTTTGCAAGAACTGAACACTATCCCAGATTTTGCTGATAGAAAAAAACAAATATTGGTAAATTTTCGACATTGGAAATCCGGACATTCTGTCAGAAATATTAGCTGTAGTCAACTTATTCCCCAGATTAAAGATATTCTCTCTATTAATGATGTAGTTGATGATCCTCGTCATCATCCTCAAGTAGGATATCATTATCTACAATATTTACAAACTGGTGGTAGACACTATCCAAATTATTATCAACGGCTGCAAGAATCTGTTGCTTGTACTTGCTTTGGTGGTTTTTTTGTACCTACTTGGCCTAATAATCCTGGTAACTTAGTTAATCGCATGATTAAACAATGTTTAGCCAAGTTAAACTTACAATCAAAAACAATTGTCCAATGGGATAGTTGGCGATTTTGGGAATCTTTAGCCGCAGGATGTGTTACCTTTCATGTGGATTTTGAAAAATATGGAATTTCTCTACCTGTAATGCCTGAAAATTGGCGACATTATATTGGTGTAGATTTGAATAATATCCAAGCCACAATAGATAGAATTGTAGAAAATCCCGAAGTTCTCGAATATATTGCTAAAGAAGGCAGAATTTGGGCTATGAAATATTATAGTCCTACACCTACTGCTTTACGTTTATTAGAAATAGTTTCCCAAGAACAAAAAAAATTCCCGATAGTTTGTTTTCTCCTGTTACTATCAATGCTAAAAATTAATGAGGTAGAATTTATGTCTATAAATATGAATTCACTAGAACCGCTGGTGAGTGTAATCATTCCTACCTATAATCGCCTAGAATATCTCAAACAAGCAATTACTAGCGCCATTCAACAAAAGTATCAAAATCTGGAAATTATTGTTTCTGATAATTGTAGTTCTGAAAATCCTCAAGCAATGGTTGAATCTTTTCAAGATTCACGCATTAAATTTTGGCGACATGAACAAAATATTGGGATGTTAGGTAATCAGTTTAATGCTTTTAAAATGGCACAGGGAAAATATGTTGCTAGTCTTCATGATGATGATATGTGGAATGAGGATTTTTTATCTAAACTTGTACCCCATTTAGAAACAAATCCCGATTTGATCTTAGCATTTTGTGACCAATATATTATAGATGGTGATAGTAAAATAAATCTTGCTGCTACTGAAAACAATACCCGTAGTTATAAGCGAGATCAAATTGTGGCTGGAGTTCATCAAAATTTTACTCAAATTGGCTTGATGGATAAAAGTATCCCCACTGCGGCTGCTTGTGTAATTCGCAATGGTGTCCTTGATTGGGATAGTATTCCTGCCGAAGTTGGGGGAATGTGGGATTTATATTTAACATATCTGTGTTGTGTTTCTGGCTATGGAATTTACTATGTTCCTGAAAAATTAACTAGATATCGGGAACATGAACAAACTGATACTCTGTTGAGTGGTAGTCGTAATACACAAGCAAAAATTCGTAAGGCTAAAAGTGAGATATTCTGTTATCAAATTTTTATGGCAGATAAAAATTTACAGGAATTTCATCAATACTTTAAAAAACAATGGTTAACAGCGAATACAACTTTAGGTATTGGTTTATTACGAGATCAACAAATCTCCGCAGCCCGTCCTTATTTTTGGCAGACTTTGAGCGAACAGAAGTTTAATTTACGCACTTTGGTAGCTCTGATTCTTAGTTTTACTCCCCGGATTTTGAGTAATAAAATTTTAAAGATTTCATAATCGGTAAATTCAATAAATTCAGGTAGGTGATGAGTGAGACTTTGTATTGTTACTCACAAAATTAAAAAAGGTGATGGTCAAGGAAGAGTTAATTATGAAGTTGCTCTAGAAGCAATTCGTCGGGGTTATCACTTAACGTTATTAGCTAGTGAAGTTACTCCAGAGTTAGCAGAAAATAGTGCAGTTGATTGGATTTCTATTCCCGTTTCTGGGTATCCAACGGAATTTATCCGCAATTTTATTTTTGCCAAAAAAAGCGGTGATTGGTTAAAGAAAAACCGTGATCATTTGGATTTAATTAAAGTCAATGGTGCGATTACGATGGGTGCAGCAGATGTGAATGCTGTGCATTTTGTGCATAATTCATGGTGGCGATCGCCTGTGCATATTTCCCGCACCCGTAAAGATTTGTATGGGTTCTATCAATGGTTATTTACTGCGGCTAATGCTTATTGGGAAAACCAGGCTTTTCAGCAAGCAAAAATTCTAATTGCTGTCTCTGAAAAAGTAGCTCAAGAATTAGTAAATATTGGTATTTCCCGCCAGAAAATTCGCGTCATTGTCAATGGTGTAGATTTACAAGAATTTTCCCCTGGTGTCTCTGATCGTACTGCTTTGGGATTACCTGAAAATGTAACTTTGGCTTTATTTGCTGGCGATATTCGCATTCCTCGCAAGAATTTAGACACTGTACTTCAGGCTTTAGTAAAAGTTCCTGAACTACATTTAGCAGTTGTGGGAGATACAAAAGACAGCCCGTATCCCGCAATGGCAAAGATGCTGAATATTAGTGAAAGAGTGCATTTTTTAGGTTATCGCCATGATATGCCACAAATTCAACGGGCATCAGATTTATTTGTGTTTCCTTCCCGCTATGAACCCTTTGGATTGGTAGTGATTGAAGCAATGGCTTCCGGGTTGCCAGTAATTACCGCGACTACTACCGGTGCAGCAGATTTACTTAATCCTGATTGTGGCATTGTTTTATCCGACTGTGACGATGTTGATGCTTTAGCCGATGCCATGAAGTTGTTGAATAGCGATCGCTCATTGCGGCAAAAAATGGGTCAAGTCGCCCGTACTGTCGCTGAACAACATAGCTGGTCAACAATGGCACAAACCTATTTAGATATATTTGAGGAGTTAATTACCCATGAGAAACACAGTTCTCATCCCCACCTATCGTCGTCCGCAAGATTTAGCCCGCTGTCTGAAAGCCCTGCAACAGCAAACTAAATCAGTTGATCAGGCGATCATCGTTGTCAGAGATACAGACACAGAAACCCAGGAGTTCCTTGACCAATTTCCGTACTATCTCCTACCCCTCAAAATTGTCACTGTTACCCAGCCGGGAGTCGTAGCCGCCCTCAATGCCGGACTAGCCCAAGTACAAGGAGACATTGTTTCCATCACTGATGACGATGCTGCCCCCCATCCTGATTGGTTAGCGAAAATTAACTCTCACTTCAGCGTCAATGGTGCTATTGGCGGCGTTGGTGGCCGTGATTGGGTTTATCAAGGAGACAAGCTAGAAGCTGGTTCTCGTTCCATAGTGGGCAAATTGCAATGGTGTGGGCGTGTGATTGGCAACCATCATTTAGGAGTAGGCGCACCCCGTGAAGTTGATGTTCTCAAAGGTGTGAATATGAGTTTTCGGACTCAAGCGATCGGTAAATTGCGATTTGATGATAGAATGCGGGGTACAGGCGCACAAGTACATTTTGAAATGTCCTTTACTCTCACTCTCAAAAGAGCCGGATGGAAAATGATCTATGATCCCAGCATTGCTGTAGATCACTATCCAGCCCAACGTTTTGATGAAGATCAACGCCACAATTTTAATGACATCGCCTTAATTAATTTAGTCCACAACGAAACCTTAGTTTTATTAGAACATCTTTCTCCTTTCCGTCGCATTGTCTTTTTATGCTGGTCGGTTTTAGTAGGAACAAGAGAAAGTTTAGGAATATGTCAATGGCTGCGACTTTTTCCCAAACAAGGAGAATTAGTAACTAAAAAACTGCAAGCATCTTTACAGGGTAGATGGTTAGGATATCAACAATATAAACAAATGGAAAAACACCATCTGAGCTATTAATGCAGATTTAGTTAGGTTCAGTTTTTTAGCCAATATCGAAATTAAAGTGATTTCTAAACCGATACTTTTCAACACTGTTTTAAAAGAACAATTTTCGCCCCAAGATCGATCTGCTCAAAGTTGGATCATTATCCTTGGCTTTATCTTTTTAACAACAGCTTGCTACTTTACCAGTACAGCCAGTTTACGCTTCGTTTTTCCCGCAATGACATTTTTAGTCGCCATATTTTTATATTTGCGACATCCCATTCACTATATCGGCTTTACCTGGTGGGTGTGGTTTCTCACTCCTTTAATTACTCGTTTGGTTGACTATAAAATTGGCTGGGACCCTACCAGACAAATGTTAATTGCTCCCTATTTAGTGGTATTTATCACTATAATCACCTTCTTTAAACATCTACCTAGCACGTTTCGTCAAGGTGGACTGCCATTTGTTTTGGGTTTTATAGGGGTTTGTTATGGGTGTTTAGTGGGTTTAGTTTATAATCAACCAGTAGCAGTAATTCGCAGTTTTTTAGATTGGCTAAGTCCCATAATTTTTGCTTTTCACCTCTTCTCTAATTGGCGAGATTACCCTAGCTATCGCCAGAACATTCAACGCATCTTTATTTGGGGTGTATTCATCCTTGGTGCTTACGGTATTTATCAATTTGTTGTTGCTCCTGAATGGGATCAATATTGGTTACTGCAATCGAAAATGTTTACCAGTGCTGGAAAACCTGTACCTTTTGGAATGCGGGTTTGGAGTACATTACATTCACCTGGTCCATTTGCTACTGTGATGCAAGCTGGGTTGCTATTATTATTTACTAGTTCCGGTCCTTTCATCTTTCCGGCTTCTGCTGTGGGTTATTTGTCGTTTTTACTCACCCAAGTCCGTAGTAGTTGGGGTGGTTGGTTGTTAGGAACAATTATGATTTTTGGTTCTGTAAAACCGCGCATTCAAATGCGGTTAATTACCATAATTTTAATGATGACAATCTGTGTTGTCCCCTTGGTAAATATTGAACCTATTTCTAAAGTGATTACGACTCGCTTAGAAACTTTTTCTAACTTGGAAAAAGATGGTAGCTTTAAGGATAGATCCGCAACTTATGATCGCAACCTCAATTTAGCTCTTTCTAATGTAATTGGTAATGGTTTTGGCAATATTTGGAAGGTGAATGAAAAAACTGGACAAATAGAGGTAATTGTAATTGATAGCGGTATTTTAGATATGTTTTTCACTTTGGGTTGGATAGGTGCAATTCCCTATCTTGGTGGATTAATATTGATAGTTATTAGTGTTAGTAATTACGCCGAAGGACGTTTTGATAGTTTTCTCAGTGCTGCTCGCGCTATTGGTCTGAGTTGTTGCGCTCAGTTAATTATTTATAGCGGGATGTTGAGTATAGCCGGGATGATTCTTTGGGGATTTTTGGCGATCGCTATGGCCGGACATAAATACTATAGTAGGCAACAGGTGACAAGTGACAGGTAATAGTCCTCCTGAATCCTGCTATATAGCTAAACCATAATAACCCTGACTTTTTCGTGAAGTCGGGGTTCTGCGGCTGGGAATTTTTATAAATCAAATGGAAGTGCTATAGGCTGATAGAATGTTCTCACTTTGATAGCAAAGAGGTATGTATGAATAAAATTAACTCCTTGGCCATTGTGGGAGGAAATCACGGCAACGAATTAACAGGAATTTATTTGGTCAAAAAGTTTCAGCAATATCCCAATTTAATTTACAGACAAAGTTTTGAAACTCTATCATTACTTGGTAATCCTCAAGCTATTATTGCCCGCACAAGATATATTGAGAAAGACTTGAATCGCTGCTTTATTGAATCTGAATCTCTAGATACAAAAACATCAAGCTACGAAGAATTAAGAGCCAAAGAAATTCAAGCCATACTACACCCACCAAACCAGAAAATTGTAGATGTAATTATTGATTTACATACGACTACTGCCAACATGGGATTATGTATTATTCTGGGTAGTGACCATCCCGTATTACTTGGATTAGCGGCTGATTTAAGTGCAATTAATCCTCTAGTAAAAGTTTATCTCCATCCACAACCCAAAGGCAGTGGTTTTCTCCGTTCCTTGAGTGAATTAGGTTTTGCTCTGGAAGTTGGTGCTGTACCCCAAGGAATTTTAAATGCTGAATTATTTCAACAAACTGAACAGCTTATTTATGCTATTTTAGATTATTTTGAAGCATATAACCAAGGTAAAAATTTGCCAAAAAATCAGATTATGACAGTTTATCAATCCATGGGAATAATTGATTATCCTAGAAATACAGAAGGAGAAATTCAAGCTATGGTACACCCCGAACTTCAGTTTAGGGATTATGAACCATTGCATCCTGGTGATCCTATGTTTCTAACTTTTGCAGGTAAAGAAATTTTATATCAAGGAAATTCTACTGTCTATCCCATTTTTATTAATGAAGCCGCTTATTATGAAAAAGGAATTGCTATGCACATTAGTAAAAAAGAGTTAATTCAGATTAGCTAATCTAGCATTTCTCACAAATAAGTAGGTGGGAAAACTTATACAGCACTTCCCTCTGTTATGAGGTACAGTTTTTTATTGTCAAACCCGTAGGGGCGGGGTTTCCCCGCCTTCCATTGTATTTCATTAGAGCGGGAAGTGCTGTAACTATGTCATTGCGAGTGGAACGGAGTGGAACGCAGCAATCCCAATAGTTTTGGGTAATTTACAGTTCGTTACATAGTTGGGTTGATTAGCATCTACCTACTTAATCTAGCATTTCTCACAAATACAGCCGATTGTAGATCAATGAAGTACAGAATCTAAATTGAACCCTATCCTGTAGGGGCGAAGCATTCGGACGATAAATTATCGGTTTTTCCCAAGTTTATTTTCCGAATGCTTCGCCCTTACACCAAATACTTCACCCTTACAATTCTTGATTGAAACATTTTTTAGTAGAGACATTCCAGCGGAAAGTCTCTACAGAAGTCAGGAAGAAGAACAACAATCTCGAACTTTCAAATTACCCATTAAATCTATAAATAAGCACCTTCCCTTTCCAATTTTCCTCTACAAATACAAGATATTCACCATTAGCACGGCGAAAACCACGGATACCATAGGGAATATCAACCCAGCCACTTTCCTTCCCTACTTCTGGTCCTGGAGTCATCTTTCTCACCAATTCTCCTGTTGCAGATTTATAAACATATACCTCTGCCGTTTTTACAGTCACTGCAAATACATAATCACCAGCTATACTCATGGCTGCGGTAGAAACTTGCCCCTTACCTGTAGTGTCATAGGGAACTACAGTTCGCCATTTGGGAGTGCGATTTCCTTTACTCCAATTATCAAACCGAGCAATTTCCGATCCTATAACTTTGGCATCATCAGCAAATGCAGGATGTTCCATCGTAAAACCTGACAAATACATAATATCTGTTTCTGGAAAATACTCAATCCGTCGCAAGTCTTTAAAAATGCTAGGAGTCTGGATTTTCTGCATCGAACTATAGTTATAAATCGGGTTTCCTTTAGCATCTATTCCCTGCAAAGGATAACGACGAATACCATCTTGAGTTCGCAAAGTCTTCCAAACATCACCTTTACTATCTACCCACCAACCACCCATATAGGGATAATCTTGGCTGCTGTCATACTCATTTTTTTCAAATCCACCATTCCCATTAATATCGCGCCAAATCCATTCTCCTTTTGTCGGTTGAGAAGGTGGCCAATTTCCCGAAATAGCTTGTTCACCTTTATCATTAGTACCCACAAACATCCCCGCCGGAATCGCAATTTTACCGTCTGTATTTGGTTGAAAACGATAAATTTGTAAAAAGCTGCCAAACATATCTGTCAGGAATAAAAAAGGTTTTCCCTGAATACGCCGCATCCAAGTACCATCAGGTGATGTATGCAAACGTGGATCTTGAGGATATTTAAAAGGATTAACTGTGTAAGCTTTATAAGTCCAATCTTTACCAGGTGGCTTACTATAGTCCATCACATATTCTTCTTGTTTTGTGAATAGATGAACACCATCTGTTTTGGGATCAGTATCGGCATTATCTACAAATATTAATCCTAGTAATTGCCATTGTATTTGTCCTGACGGGGAAAATTTTCTTAAATCTGTTCCTGATCTATTGAAACCATTATTGTTTATATAAAGATTACCTGTGGCATCTGCACCGACTCCGGTAATCCCATAGAGTTTTGAATTTTTTACTTCTCCTGGTACACCACTAAAAATACCGTTTTTATCGCCAAATGTATCAACGCGAACTGGCTGATTATTAATATTATAAATCAGCACTTGTTGACTAACACCATTTTCTCCTATTAACAGCCGACCTCGATTATCAATAGCTAATGCTGATGGTTCGTCAATATCTATAATTTGTTGGGGTAATTTCTTTCCTGTCTGAGAATAATTAACAACTTTTCCAGGAGTGCTACCTTTTTTCTTTTGAATAATCCATAACCCACCTTTTTTATCAATGGTGATATTTCCTGGATTGGTAACAGAAAAACTAGTTATTTCCTCCATTGTTTCGGTATTATAAACCCGAACCATATTTTCATTAGCATTGCTAACAAATAGTTGATTATCTATCGTTGCTAATCCAGTCACTGCATTACTTTTGCTGGTAATTAACATACTTTTATCCCAGCCATTACCTTTACCAAAAGGGGCAGGTTTCCCTTTTAAGTCATAGCGTCTAACACAGTACCATGTCTGACCTTTGGGAGGATAATCTTGTTTGGTTTTATCTAGTCCTCCTTGAGACATAGCCAAGTAAATATATTTGTTATTTACTGTTATGGCTTTACCACCTAACCGATACCAACCATGAGTATCTTCAAGGACAAAAATTGGTTTACCATCTTTATATACTCCTGCTTCACTACCAGCTTCATCCCAAATACTATTTGTATAAATTGTCCCGTCATCTTTAACATACATTCCTTCTATGTTGTTTTGTACTCGCAATTTACCATTGCCAATAGTATTACCCAACCAAGAAGTTATATAGGTAACTTCAGAAGTTTTAGTTTTAGCTATTTTAGGTGTTTTAGTTGTAGCAAAATCCATGGCCATTCCAGCAAATGTCACCATAAGACCACAAGTAACACCAAGTAAAATGTTGAATATTATTTTTTTGTGCCAATATTTCCTGTTAACCAAACTATTAATATATTGATATATTTTATGGCAAGTTTTCCTAATATGCGTAAAAAATGTATTGTTCATGACAATTTTTCTGTAGTTTGATAAACAGTTGAATTTCCAGTGAATTATCTATTAAAACTAGGTCATACCAATTTTATGCGAGGCTGCACAAAGTCCATTAATTCATCCGCGTTTATCTGCGTTCATCTGCGGTCAATTATTCTTGAAATCTGATCTTATGCAGCTTCATCTTAATTTGGGATAAGACCGTAAAAATCCGGAAGAAACAATGGATAACTATTAAATAGTATTGATGCGCTCGATATCTTATTAAACCAACCATGCAGTTTCTAAAATGTATCCCATAAACTAGCAAATAAATCCAACTAGGAAGATAATTTCATCAAAACTTTATTAATTAAATATCCTCTTCAAAAAAAGAAATTATACTCAATACATGAATACTGATTATCTCTAGATATAATTGTTATTGCTCACTTCATAAGTATTAGCAACATTTCATACATTTTTATTAATAAAAATAATTCTTTTTTGATAGACAATTCTTGTTAGGCTATGCCACAAATATCAAACTGTTTGTTTAGAATTCAGTATAATATTTACAGGTAGTAATTTTTCTTAGTTCACAAAGAACTCTTGCTGAAAGAATATTGACACTTGAAAATTAATTGTTTATAAATAAGTTTGCTATCTTCTATCTGCTCTATATTAGACATTTCCCACAAAATCTAAAGATGTTCTCTAGCAAGTCTTGACAAGGTTTGTGGATAAGAAATATTTAATTTCTGGAGATGTCTATGAGTATCTTTTATAAACACAGACTATTTCCTAGATGAATATATTTTTTTGCTATATATTTCATATTTAGACTGGTTTTAATCTTGAGTGCTGTATTAGAAGATCATGCTGAAATGAGTTATTTGGGTAGGGGCAAATCAGGAATATAGAAATTATACATTATTGGTGAACAATAATATCCCTGACTTTTTCTAGAAGTCAGATATCCGATGCTGGCAGTCAAATAGGATTACTAAATTATATCTATAAGAGGAGATAATTAAGTGGAAAGTAAAGATACAAAATTGGATTCAGCATCTGCATCTATTCTAACTTTGGGTACAGGTTGGTTTCCGAAAACTCCCGGAGGATTAGAACGGTATGTTTATGAACTCACTCATAAATTAGCAACACATAAAGACCAAGTAGAATTATGTGGAGTTGGTTTACCTACAGATAATAAACATATACCCATAAAGTTAACTAATCTAGCTTTTCCAGATACCAAGATTAGTTCTAGACTGTGGTCAATTCGCAATAACTTTAAGAAAACAAGATTAGGTAAACCTGATGCAATTAATCTACATTTTGCATTATATAGTTTTCCAATTTTAGATATTTTACCTAAAGGAGTACCAATTACCTTTAATTTCCATGGACCTTGGGCTGCGGAAAGTCAGGAAGAAGTAATTAATCAGAAATTGAGTATTTGGTTAAAAAAGCAGCTAATAGAACAAAGCACTTATAATCGGTGCGATCGCTTCATTGTTCTTAGTAAAGCTTTTGGTCAGATTTTGCATCAAAAATACCAAATTCCCTGGCAGAAAATTCACATTATTCCCGGTGGAGTTGATATTGATCATTTTCAAAATCATCTATCACGTCATGATGCTAGAACCAAACTAGGCTGGCCGACTAATCGGCCTATACTATTTACTTCCCGTCGCTTAGTTCATCGGATGGGAATTGATAAGTTATTACAAGCGATCGCTATAATTAAACCAGGAATTCCTGATATCTGGTTAGCTATAGCCGGTCGTGGTCATATTCAACCTTTACTTCAACAACAAGTTAGAGAATTAGGTTTAGAAAATAATGTGCAGTTTTTAGGTTTTTTACCTGATGAACACTTACCTCTAGCTTATCAATCGGCTGATTTAACTGTCATGCCAAGTCAATCTTTTGAAGGGTTTGGATTAGCAATTATTGAATCGTTGGCTTGTGGAACTCCGGTTTTATGTACACCAGTTGGCGGTATGCCAGAAATTTTACAAGCATTTTCTCCAGATTTAATTACTGAATCTATTAGTATTGAAAGTATTGCTGATAAATTAGCGCAAATTCTATTAGGTAAACTGCTTTTACCTTCTAGAGAAGAATGTCGTGATTACACAATCAAAAATTTTGATTGGACTAATATTGCTCAAAAAGTCCGTCATGTCCTTTTAGCTTAATGTTATAAATCAATATAAGATGATGAAAATTCTATTTTTAGATCAAAGTGGTAAACTGGGTGGGGCTGAGTTGTGTTTAGTAGATATTGCTAAACCTTATGGAAAAAATGCTCTTGTCGGTTTATTTGCAGATGGTGATTTTAGAAAGTTACTTGAAGAAAATAAAATTCCTGTAGATATTTTGACTAATCAAGTAATTAAGGTGAGAAAAAATAGCAGTTTTTTCCAAGCATTAGGTAGTTTAAAACAACTCACTCCTCTTATTTTTAAGGTGGTTCAACGCGCTCAAAATTATGATTTAATTTATGCTAATACTCAAAAAGCTTTAGTGGTGGGTGCTTTAGCAAGTTTTTTATCGCGTCGTCCTTTGGTTTATCATTTACATGATATTCTTTCTACAGAACATTTTAGCCAAACTAATTTACGGGTTGCTGTTACTTTAATTAATCGTTTTGCATCTTTAGTAATTGCTAATTCTCAAGCGAGTAAAATAGCATTTTTACAAGCTGGAGGAAAACCAAATTTAATCGAAGTTGTTTATAATGGATTTGATCCTCAAAATTATCTCACTAATGAATTAGATACTCAAAAATTAAGACAAAATTTAGGGTTAGAAGATAAATTTATTATTGGACATTTTAGTCGTCTTTCACAGTGGAAAGGACAGCATATTTTAATTGATGCGCTTGACAAATGCCCCCAGAATGTGGTAGCTATTTTAGTAGGTGATGCACTTTTTGGTGAACATGAATATGTCAAATATCTACACCAAAAAGTTATAAAATTAGGACTAGAAAACCGAGTCAAGTTTTTAGGATTTCGTACAGATATTCCCCAATTAATGACAATGTGTGATTTAGTTGCACATACATCAATTGCCCCAGAACCTTTTGGTAGAGTTATTGTTGAAGGTATGCTTTGCGGAAAACCTGTTATTGCTGCTAATTCTGGGGGGGCAATGGAATTAGTAGAAGATGGCATTAATGGTTTTTTAGTTACACCAGAAGAACCTCAAGAATTAGCCCAAGTAATTAATAATTGTGTCCAAGAATCTGCTAAAATAGCAAATATTGCTAATAATGCCAGAATTACTGCTAGTGAACGTTTTGATGTGAAGACTATTAATCAGCAAATTCAACAATTGCTAAAATCATTAGTAATTGATAATAAACATCTCCAAAAAAGAATGTAGAAACGTTCCATGGAACGCCTCTACAAGGATTCTGTTTAAGCTGCTTCCCGCAGTTTGGTTGATACAGATACTTCGGGAAAGGGTAGGGAAAGTTGTTCTACTGGTGATGTTGCCGCTTGTTCTAATACTGTGACTTCAATATTTACACTGATTAAATAATTACCTGTATCTGCACCTACAGCTTCAGAAACTAATTTAGCTATATCTGGACGTTTTGCAGTTAAAGGATCACGGATAATACAACGATCCCATTCATGCTTGGCGGTGGGGTTAAGACTGAGAATATAATGCTTCATCATAGGTATAGTCCTTAAAATCCATCTTCTATAAGTCTTTCCAGGTTTGAAGACTATTTTTATAGTATAGTACAAATTTACTAAAATGGGAAGAAAACAATCGAAATTCCCCCCTAATCAGAGAAGCAGCCTGATATATAAAGGCATAAAAAAGCAGATACGGCTTATAAACCGCATCTACAGATTTTGTTTTGGAAAGCAAAGAGGGTTAATTAAGATTTATACCAATTTTAGGTGAGGCTACATAGAATCATCAAATCCATTAATTCATCCGTGTTTATCTGCGGTTAATTATTATTAAAATCTCTAATTCTATGCAGCTTGATCTGAATTTGGTATTAGGTCATTAAAGATGCCTGATAGTGTTTAACTTTCTGGTGCTGCAATTGATGGAAATTCTGAGTAATTAGACAACTGTGCATCATTAATCCAAATGGCTTGTTGCGGGACGGGAATGGAAACTCCGACGCTATCGAATGCAACTTTTAAGCGGCGACGATATTCTCTAGCGACATCCCATTGTTTAAGAGGTTGGGTTTTAATCCAGACGCGAATCATCATCCCGCGATCGCTAAAATTGTCAATTCCTAAAATACTCGGTTTTTCAATGATTTGTTTTTTCCATAGTGGATCTTGATTCATATCCCAAGCCACATTTTCGATTAATTTCAAAGCCTCATCAATGTTAGCTTGGTAAGAAATGGGAATAGTTAAATCAGCCCGTGACCAACGACTAGAGAGATTAGCAACTACTTTAATTTCACTATTCGGAATTGTAATTAAACGTCCTTCCGCATCTCGAACTTGAGTCATTCGCAAATTGAGGTTTTCTACCAATCCTCCCACATCTCCTACAGTAATCACATCACCAAGGGCATATTGATCTTCTAAAATAATTAAAAAGCCGTTAATAGCATCTTTAATTAGACTTTGAGAAGCCAAAGATACAGCTACACCAATTAAACTAGCACCTGCTAATAAAGGAACTATATCTATACCTAATGAAATCAAAGCGAATAAAATACCAATTCCCATCCAAATGAGAGTGGTAATGCTTTTCGTTACTCCTGAAAATGTGGAAACTCGCAATTGCATCCGTTCAGAAGTTTCTGAATTTAATAAAGCACCACCGCTAATTAAAGTCGTAGTAAACTTGTCAATTAGAGCATAACTAAAACGAATTGCTACGTAAGTTACTAAGAGTACAATTCCTACTTTAACAGGAATTTTAGCAACTGCAAGCAGCCCCATTTGTAATGCTCGCGTGTAGGGAAATAAACCCAAAATTATAAAAGTGCCACTTCCCCAAATACCTGTTTGTGTTAATTGCAATAACCTTTTTTTAACTTCTGCTAAATGCTGATATTGCTGTTGATTTAGTTGATTTGTAATCGGTTTTTCTGTATCTTCATCTGAAGAAATTGGTTCTATTGAATCTTTTCGAGAACGACATTGCCAGCTATATATCAATAAACTTGATAAAATCATTACCAAAGCTAGAATACCTGCTATTCTACCTTGATTTAGTAAAGATGAAGTTTGGCGTTCTTCCTTAGCTGTTTCCAACTCTTTTTGCAAATCACCAGCAATTTGATTAGCCATTGTTAAAGAGTCTACCTGACGTAATCTAGCATCTTCAGAATTAACTGTCATCAGGTATTTGTCATTCACATAAATTACTGGCAAATCGTTAACTTTACGAATCTGCACATTAAGTTCTTGCGCTGATGAATAAAAGTAATCTCGGTTAATTTGCTGTAAATTCCGGTGGATATTTTGTAACCTTTCGGAAATATCATTTTTTGAGGCTGCAATCTGAAATAAAGGACGACCGTCTAAATAAATCCATTCGGAAACTGTTGAATTTTCAGAAGCATTACTCACACTGCTAGGAGTTTGTAAGTAGGGTAAAAGAGGAATCTGGGCTGTAGCTTTTGGAACAGAGACAACGGTAACAGCCATTGAAACTACAATTGCCAAAAATTTTAAACGCACTCAAAAACCTCCTTGAGTAAAAACTATTTTTGGGTACTCATAGAGTTATTATCAACACACAGATTATATTATCTACCTTTGGTCAAATCTCCCTTAAATGACCTTTCTTTCTATCTAAAGATAGGTAAAATATGTTGATAGCCATGAATAGCCCATCTGTTCATAATACTAATAGCAGATATTAGGAAAAAATGACAACTTAGATAAAAATGGTGATCAGTAAAGCTGGTTTTTTGCTGTTGCAGCCTACCTGATTCGGTAATTACAGCGAAAATTTGCCACTTGTGAGAAAATCTTGTTACAGTACGTGAAGGTTTCTTGACCTTTTTTCGTTTTTTAAAGGATAATTTTTCATGACCGCAACAACTCCCAGATTAAAGCACGAGGTTAAAGACCTCGCCCTCGCTCCCTTGGGAAGACAACGCATTGAATGGGCTGGAAGAGAAATGCCCGTATTGAAGCAAATCCGCGATCGCTTTGAGAAAGAAAAGCCTTTTGCTGGATTACGCATTTCAGCTTGCGCCCACGTCACCACAGAAACTGCACATTTAGCGATCGCTCTGAAAGCCGGTGGTGCTGATGCAGTTTTAATTGCTAGTAACCCTTTATCAACTCAAGATGACGTAGCTGCAAGTCTTGTAGCTGATCATGAAATTTCCGTATTTGCTCAAAAAGGCGAAGATGCCGCTACCTATAGCCGTCACGTCCAAATAGCCTTAGATCATCGCCCCAACATCATTGTTGATGACGGTAGCGACGTGGTAGCAGAATTGGTTCAACATCGTCAAAACCAAATCGCTGATTTAATTGGTAGCACCGAAGAAACCACTACAGGTATCGTGCGGTTACGCGCCATGTTTAAAGAAGGGGTTCTCACCTTCCCGGCGATGAACGTCAACGACGCAGACACCAAGCATTTCTTTGATAATCGCTATGGTACAGGTCAATCTACCTTAGACGGGATTATCCGCGCTACAAATATTTTGTTAGCTGGTAAGACTGTTGTGGTTGTCGGTTATGGCTGGTGTGGTAAGGGTACAGCCCTCCGCGCCCGTGGGATGGGTGCAAACGTCATCGTTACCGAAATTGACCATATCAAGGCTATTGAAGCCGTTATGGATGGTTTCCGCGTCCTCCCAATGGCGGAAGCAGCGCCTTACGGTGATATCTTCATTACTGTGACAGGTAACAAGCACGTCGTTCGCGGTGAACACTTCGATGTGATGAAAGACGGTGCAATTGTTTGTAACTCTGGTCACTTTGATTTGGAACTTGATTTGAAATACTTAGCTGCTAATGCTAAGGAAATCAAGGATGTCCGTCCTTTCACTGAAGAGTATAAATTGACAAATGGTAAATCCGTTGTTGTTCTCGGACAAGGACGTTTGATTAATTTGGCTGCTGCTGAAGGACACCCCAGCGCAGTTATGGATATGAGTTTTGCTAACCAAGCTTTGGCTGTTGAATACCTGGTGAAGAATAAGGGTAGTTTAGCTGCTGGTTTGCATTCTATTCCTAGAGAAGTAGATGAAGAAATTGCTCGTTTGAAGTTGCAAGCTATGGGTATTTTCATTGATAGTTTGACAGCAGATCAAATTGACTATACCAATTCTTGGCAGTCTGGAACGTAAGTCATTAATTAGTTGATTTTTTTGGGGATAGGCGTTTTGCTTATCCCTTTTTTTGTTTTTATTCTACTTAATTATTTAGTTAGCCGACAATCTTCAATAAATTGATAACTGTTTGCCATTCCTTCATGCAATACTACTTTCCAATGGTTGTTAGAAAATCGATCCCTTAAACGTTGAGCTTCTTCTAATAAAAATTGTATCACCCGTTTATTAGATTTTGCTTTTATGTGTGTTTTAATACTAGATTGCGTTTCTGATAATACTTCTGGTGAACGGTTCCGAAACCTTTCTAGCAATTTTAATTTGGTATAATGTGATTGAATTAAACTAAATTGATTATCAGAAATACCTATAGGTTGAATTAAAGAATATTCTGCACTTGGTACATCATCTTTATAAGAAATAGAAACATTTAAATAACGCTCAGATAGCAAATTATCATAATATAAATTTATTATTTGTCTTTTTCCATCTACAAGGAATATGTTAGATTTATATTTATTACAAGTATCACAACAAGGCAATAAATTTAAAGAAAAAACTGCAAATTCGGGGAATATACTTATTGGCAAATAGTGGTCAAATGTATTAGCAGAAGCAATACCGCAATACTGACATTGATTACGTATAGGTAAATCCTGTAACTCTCTAATATCAGCTAAAAGTTTATTTAGTGGATTTGTCTTACCTGAATAACAATCTTCTAAATCTTCTTTCTCTAATCCACTCAAACCTATTGGATTCATTGCTGAAAGATCAGATATAGACTCAGAATAAGTTTTATAATAATTATAAATTTCGAGAGCTATTATTTTTAATCTTTCTCCTCTTTCTAACCTTTTAGCTGAAGCTATCTCATTAAATACCTGAGTTGGGTCTAATGCAGATGGAACTAATTTTCTCATAGATCATCTTCCTCCATTTTGTCTTCATAAATTGATAGTAAAAAAGATTTAGCATTAAGGCTTAACTGCCTATCAAATAAGTCGAGAATTTCTTCATAAGTATACGTTTCTGATAGTTTTTTTAGATGGTTACGGTAATTATTACGTTCTTCTGATGTCTCAAAAACCTCATCTGTTATAGTTGTCAAATTTTCGCCAAAACACTCAATTCCTAGCTGACTAACAATTGGATAATTACCTTGCTTTCTGAAAACTCTGACACATTTGGCAGGGATTTCTTGCAAAAGTATAGGTGAATGAGTTGCAATAATAGCATAGGAATTAAATGCTTCTAGAAGGATATGAAATGCTCTAGCTACTGAAGCCACTGCATCAGGATGTAAATGGATTTCTGGTTCGTCAAATAGTATAATTGATTCTTCTGAGATGTTTGCAATTACTTCAGTCATCACTAAAGCAAGAATACGTTGTCCTGAACTTAAACGGTCATAAAATAGTAAATTAGAGTTAGTAATAGTATTTTCTGTTTCTGAAATATCAATTGTTGTATCTAAAAGTGCTTCAATAATTTTAGTCCATTGTTGTAAGCGGCTATTTTGTTTTATTTGCTCAATTGCATTTAAAAGTTTGCTACGAATTTCTTGGGTATTAAGAAGCCTATCCTTTTCTCTAATACCACAATATTTATAGCTAAACGTTGCATCTTCTTCTGGAGGACGGTCAAACTCATCAAAGACACTATAGGATATTGCTATTGCTTTGCTAAAGCTTGGACGTGCTGGACTAAATATTCCTGAGTTTCGTTTTAGCCCACTCATGGAATGAGCAAAATTTGCAAGTAATTGTGTCTTTCCAGTTCCATTTTTACCAATAATTGCAGTAATTCTGTATAGTCCTGTTTCACTTGGAGAAAAGTCAAAATCAATATTATGTTCTGCTAATGCACCTGGTACAGTACATGAAAAATTAAATATAAAATTTTTTGTTTCCATTAAAGGTTCTTCATCTCTAAATATCATTCCAGCTTCATTGAAGGCTTTTTCTGCGCCACTAAATCTTAGCAACGAGCTACGAAATCCTTCTAATTTTTCAAGGTCGTCTATATTATGTTGACAGTAAATAATATCATTAAGAGCAGTCAATATTGGATGGTATACTGATTCGCCCAATTTTTTTAGATTGGTATAGTATTCCATATCTTGTCCAATAGAAACAAAATTTTTATCTAATGAATCAAATATTTTAGGTGTATTACTTTCAAATTCTCCTATTTGCAAAATTTTTAGAGTTCCTATGGATTGATAATTACCGTTATCATCATAATACTTCATACTAAAAAGAGTTTGATAACCATAATCATCCCAATTATCATATAATAATTCAATATACGGACATTCAAACTCTGGTTTTAACGATAATGTATGATATCTAGACCTTGGTTGTAAATTATAAAATTTCATAATCAAAAAAATAAATAAATTAGTCCTGATTAAAACATTTTATGTATTTAAAGTCAATAAGTTTCGCATCTTGGGTGAAATAAAAAATGTTTAAATACCCGGCGAATATAATTCGCGTCTACACAGACAAAACCCGCCTTCGCGGGTTCAAAAATTTTGTTTTTAGTCCACGAAGGTGGACTTTGTTTGTATAGCCGCGATTTCTAATCGCCAGGGCTTTTTGTAAATACCCAAATTAATATACTATATATTGCAGTATAAATTTATCCCTATGCCAGCCAAAGACATTTACCATAATACCGTTAGAAATGCCCTAGAAAAAGATAATTGGCAAATCACCAAAGATCCATTTGTTCTCAAATGGGGTATAAGAGATTTATATATAGACTTAGGTGCAGAAAAACTCATAGCAGCCGAAAAAACTGGACAGAAAATAGCAGTCGAAATTAAAAGCTTTATAGGTGCTTCTCCAGTCACCGACCTAGAAAACGCTTTAGGGCAATATATCTTATATTACGACATTCTCACACGCTTAGAACCTGAACGCCGCTTATATCTCGCTATTCGTCAAGAAACCTACTCAGAACTATTTCAAGAACCAGTTGGTAAAATATTATTAGAAAATCAACGCCTTTGTTTACTTGTCTTCGATTCAAAACAAGAGATTATACTGCAATGGATACCTTAGATAAATATCGCCAAATCATTCAAAAAATCTTAACCGAATATTCCCAACTTCCCTACGCTTACGGTGAACTAGAAAGACAACTAATAATAGACCAAACCGCCAACCATTACCTACTACTAACATTAGGCTGGGAAAATAATCAACGAGTGCATGGTTGCTTAGTTCATATAGACATAATCAACGATAAAATCTGGATTCAAAGAGACGGAACAGAATACGGTATAGCCAACGAACTTGTTAACGCAGGTATTCCTAAAAATCAAATTGTGTTAGCCTTCCAACCAGCCGATATCAGACAATATACCGAATTTGCCGTTTCTTAGTTTAAAACTCATTATAAAAAAAGAGGCTTTAAGCCTCCAGCAAAATAAATTTCATCAATCAATAATCAAGAAAGTTTATAACTAATATATCGGTTCAGACTAACTTTTTCTTCTGCGGCTTCTACAGCTAATTTGCGGTGTAGTGCCGGAGTGATGCGTACCTGAAATTTACCACTATATTGCTTTTCTGCTAGTGGCTCTGGGGGTATCTCCCCAGTAGTTTCCATATCAGCTAGTATATCTTTCACTAGCTCTGTAATACCTTTGAGAGCAGTAAGATTATCTTCATGAAGATAAGACAGGCTAGGAAATTCAGCACACAAACCCACAAATTCTTGATCCTCTTGTGACCAAGTAACTCTATATGTATAGTGGTTGTGATTAACCATTTTCCGATTCCTCAGTTTCTTCAATTGCTGCTAATTTTTCGATCGCATCCAAAACTTGTCTAACTTGATAGGGCTTTGCCTTTCCTTTGTCGCTTTGGATGTTGACTCGCGGATCTCCACCCCAGGGCATCTTGTAGACACAGTGGCTTGTCCCTTGCTGTCTGGGTTCTCCAAAATAATGAGTGCAAACCTTTACTAAATCAGTAAAGTTTACGTTCTGAGGATTATTTTTGAGTTCAGCAAGGATTTTTTTTATTTGTGTCATCTTCAGGTTTCCTTTTGTATATAAAATCCATGTCAATGTCAATTAGGTAAAATCTAAGTGATTTTACTCAGTATTAACAATGCACGAATGTAGAAACCTTAAGCACTGTTCCCAGTCAAGGTGGATAAATGCTTATCATAAGAAATTGAACTTTAGATAGAATGTCATAATGTTGATAGCTCAATTATAGGATCAATATTGGTACTATGTCAATCCTTTTTTGATGGTAAGTGTAGATATAGCGGAACTGTTACCAGGGGCAAGGTCAGTAGTTGTAGGTTGGGTTGAGGAACGAAATCCAACATCTTTATAATTTTATCGTGTTCGGTTACGCTTTGCTTAACCCAACCTACGAATTATTACTAGGTAAAGAATAATGAGAGTAGGATAAAATTTAATGTAAAACAATGATAAAATAAAGTAATGTCGAAAAAACGTAAATTACTTGAGAAAGTTCTTTCAGGATCTAAAAATCTTCAATTTGATGATTTGGTGACTTTAGTTGAAGCCTTTGGTTTTTCGTTATCACGTATCAACGGTAGTCATCACATTTTTACTCATCCAACTATCCCTGAACTTATTAACTTACAAAATCGCAATGGTAAAGCTATTCCTTATCAGGTTCGTCAATTTTTGATTTTGATTGAAGAATATGCACTCACTTTGGAGGATGAGCAATGAAGCAGTATCACATTAATATTTTCTACAGTAAAGAAGATGAAGGTTATATTGCTGATATTCCTGATTTAAAATATTGTTCAGGATTTGGTTTAACTGAAGAAGAAGCACTGCAAGAAGTTCTCAAAGCTAAAGCTGCTTGGTTAGAAGCTGCGGAAATAGAAGGTAAACCGATTCCCGAAGCAAGATATAAACCTGTAATTTATCAGATAGCTTCATAACTTTATAGTCTTATGGAAAGATTAAATTATCAAGAGATAGTAAAATATATTATCTCTAAATATGCAAATGAGCAAGCAAAGGAAGATTTACTAACTGTTTTCGATAGAATTGGTAAAAATGCTCAAGCTAAAGGACTTACAGAAGAAATATTGGAACAATTATTATCTGATGAATCATAAATTAATTATCATTGATATTCCTACAGAATCATCTCATGTTAACCATAACCATTGATGAAATCCAAAAAAACCTCACTAGCTATCTTCACCAAGTAGCAGCAGGAGAAACTATTATTATCATTGACGCAGGTAAAGCAATTGCAGAAATTAAACCAGTTCCCAATGTTATGGAAAAATTAGATTACCCTGAATTAGTACAACAAGTGTTAGCAACACATACAGACGGTCATTGCTCTGAAGGAACAGAAATCGAGGTAATATTTGATATTCAAAGAAATCGCTATCTAGTAGTTCATATAGGTTGGGAAGGTGAAAATAGAACCTATGGTACAATGATTCATGTAGATATTAAAGATGGAAAAATTTGGATTCAGCGCGATTTTACAGAAGAAGGAATTCCTCATCAATTAGTAGAGTTAGGAGTACCGAAAACAGATATTGTGTTAGGTTTTAGAGCGCCTCATATTTAGGCAATTTACTGGTTTTGCAGAGGGGTTAACTTTTTTGCATTCTTCCTTTGCTCCTGTGCGTCTTTGCGCGAAATCAAAATCTTCAACCCAAAGTCAAAATACCCTCTGGAAAATCCACCACCAAACGCAAAAACTTCAACCATTCAGAACCTAATAGAACTTCTGTAATATTATTCCCCACATGAACAGGAATTTCATACTCTTCTCCAGCCAATATTACCTTACCTAAATAGATATTAAATCTTGATTCACCCTGTGCTATTTGCATAGGTTCATTACCAAGAAAAACCCAATCAAGTCCATTTAAATCTTGAGTATTAATTGCCATAAACTTGGTAAATCCTGTATCTAACATCGCATCTACAGGCAAATTTAACCCATCAGCAGTAATCAAATCAATCTCAAAAAATAGCTGCCCCTCACCACCAAAACTTCCCTGAATCATATTCTCCCAGTCGTTCCTGTTTCATTTAAGCAAAACACATAATTTTTAGCATTTGGGTATTTTTCAAGAACTTTTTTATGAGCTTGAATATTATCTTGATCAAGAAAGTATTCACCACTATTTGGTTCTATGCCAATATACCAGCCATAATGACTTTCAATATATTCAGGACGGACACGCTCAAAAATTGCCCGACAACGTTGATAAAATATTTCATCTTCCGCTTCTCGTCTAGCTAATTCTTCTGGTGATATAGTCAATTCAGGAAAAATTCTTCCTCTTCTTACCACTTTTTTTGATGTTATGTGAGTCATACTATTAACTTGAACTCTAGTTATTATCTTAACTTAAATTGTGCTTAATTGCGACTATTACCATTATTTAAACATAAATTTTAACATGATTTCCCCTATTTATTTTCATCATTAAAAGCTGCTGCTAACTCAGGACTACTAATAGCTATAGAACTTTCATGCCATTCATGAATAATAGCATCAATCAAATCCCAAGCCTGATTAGAAGTATCCGTTAAACGAAAAGCCTCACTCACCTCTTGAATAAAATCTTGCAATTCATCCGCATCAAAAACCCGCAACCAACCATAAGGATGCTCATAACCAATTTCTTGACCCAACAACAACCTAAACGCCACTGATAACGCCTCAAAAACAGCCTTACTTTGTGTTACCCCTTTCACTAAATAAGCTACATCCTCACGACGCAACAGCGCAAAAGATTGGTCATTTCTAGTAATGGTAATTGGGTGTTCATAAGCCTTATCTAGAACCTTTCCAGGTTGACGATTCAACTCAGTGGCTGTCACTAACTCATCTGAGTAAGCATTGCTAAAAATTGCCATTGACATGATACCTGCGTTTTCAAGAAACGCTGACTTAATCTGAAGATGATATTACGTACTATTATACGTAGTCATTATTATTTGTCAATAGGTAACATTACAAAAACCTTTGTTCTTGCAATTCTTCCTTTGCGCCTTTGCGTAAGACAAAAATATTCATAACAATTGCTATAAGTAGTAATGCAAAATAAATTGAACATTTTAAAAATCCCTAAATCAATCAATTTTGTAGGGGCAAACCCCCTGTGGTTGCCCCAAATACCGGGGTAGGCACGGGGGCGCTACCCCTACATTAAATCCAAATCTTTTATATAATTAATTTTGCCTGCCTACTAGAAAGATTCCCACCCAATCATCTCATGCTAACCGTAACCATATATGACTCTTAGCCAATTTCATCCCTATCTTTCCCCAGAAGAATATTTAGAAACTGAAAAATCCAGCCCTATTAAACATGAATATATCCAAGGGCAAATTTACGCAATGGCTGGTGCTAGTGACGCTCATGTGACAATTACCGCTAACTTAGTCGCCCTTTTAAGAAACCATATTCGTGGTACAGGATGCCGTCTTTACGTCGCTGACATGAAAGCGAGAATTGAATCTCTCGATATTTTCTATTATCCTGATATTATGGTAACTTGCGATTCAAGAGATACACAATTTGAATATTTTAAACGATATCCGAGTTTAATCATTGAAGTTTTATCACCTTCTACAGAAGCCTTAGATAGAGGTGATAAATTTAGTGATTACCAAGAATTAGACACTTTGCAAGAATATGTTTTAGTTAGTCAAAATCGTCAACGAATTGATTGTTTTCGGCGTAATACTGAAGGAAGATGGGAACTTTATAGTTATAAAGGAAATCAAGAATTAGAATTAAAGAGTGTGAATTTTTCTGTTCATTTAACTAATGTTTATGAAGACGTTACTTTTACTACTAATTTGAGTAAATAAAAGATGATATGGTATTATACTAATTGCTCAAAATCTGGAAGAGAATAACCTTTCCACTTTAAAAGTGCATAGGCATAGGCTTTTTTCAACATTAAATAATGGCTCTTCGGTAGTTGTTATGGCACAACCAGTCATAAATTACATCAAAATCATAGGCATATTATTAAAGACCTCCCTTTTGGAGAAAAAGAAGTATTTTTAGAAGTTAATCACCGACAGTTTAAATGTGAACAATCTAAAAAACCGTTTAGTGAAGATTTAGATTTTGTAAAAAAGAAAATAACTTTTACAAACCGCCTTGCACATAAGACAATACAAGAAGTTTTAGAAAATGATATACATAGTGTAGCCGCAAAAGGTATAGTAACAAAAGACATCTAGTAACAGAATTAATGCCAAATGCTCAAGTTGTAGCCGATAGATTTCATGTAATGACACAGATAAATAAAGAACTAGATACACATAACAAGTACCGAAGAACCATATATGTATCTGGCTTAATATAAGAATAATCTCAAGGCTGAATTAGAAAAATAATGAAGAAAATTTTACGTTGGTTAATTTTAGGGGGAACGCTGTTTTTTTGTTAAAAGCCCTTAAAGATAATTGGTTGGAAGTGAGTGCTATTCGGATTAATAGCACAGGATGGTTAATATTAACAACTGCTACGAGTGTAACTTTACTAGCACATATTTGGGCGGGTTGGATTTGGACTTGGGTACTAAAGGAGTTAAATCAATCTGTATCTTCTATTGAGTTTATTCAAGTTTATTTAAAAACGAATATTGCAAAATATTTACCTGGTAATGTTTGGCATTACTATGGGAGAATTATAGCAGCTAAAAATGCTAACATTCCGACAAATATTGCTACATTAAGTGTTTTATTAGAACCATTATTAATGTTAGCAGCAGCTTTAATTATTATTGTTTTATTTGGTAGCCAACTTCTTGTTAAGAATGTAAATTTTAATTTATATATTCTGCAATTTCTGATGTTAATAATTGTATTAGGTATACTTCATCCCCGATTTTTAAATCCAGTAATTCAACTTTTAGAACAGTGGAAAAATAAAAAATCTCATCAAGAAAAACAGTTAATTAATAGTTTTATAATTAAAGACTATCCAGTTAAACCCTTATTAGGAGAGTTGGTTTTTTAGGGTTACGTGCTGCTGGTTTTATTTTAACTATCTTGGCCTTAAATTCCTTGAATTGGGCGCAAATTCCCTTATTAGTGGGGGGCTTTTAGTTGTGCATGGGTATTAGGGTTAGTTATTCCTGGAGCGCCTGGTGGTTTAGGCGTATTTGAAACCACAGCCATATTACTATTACAAAATCATTTTCCGGCAGCTTTAGTGATTAGTGCGATCGCTCTTTATCGTCTCATTAGCATCATAGCAGAAACAATCGGCGCAGGTTTAGCTTGGTTACATGAACGAATTAGCAATTAAATAATTTCCAATGCTTCCCTTTCTTCCTTTGCGTCTTTGCGACGGCAGTCACTCATGGGGGAAACCCCCAAGACCGCGCTGCCTCGCCTTTGCGTGAGATATAAAGTAAATAAAAGTTGGGTTTCGTTTCCTCAACCCAACCTACAATTTTTTCAACGTAAGTTGGGTATTTATTTCTTAATCTCCAGTAATAGAAAGTTCACTTACCCAAACCCTGGGAGCAACTCCTCCAGGTGTTAACTCCACCTCTTTCTCTACATAAACAATAGATTTCAAAAGTTCCAAGAAATCACCAGCTACCGTTGCTGACTCAATACTGGTTTTCTCACCTTTGTTAACTAACCAACCATCAAAAGGTAAAGAAAAAGAACCTTGTAAAGCCTTAACACCTGCATGAAGAGCTTGTAAATCATCAATTAAAATCACATTTTCCGCAGTTTCTAAACTCAATTCTTTTTCAGGAGTTCCTGCTGCAAAAACGTGATAGAAATTAGGACTGACACTCACTTTTGCGCCAATACTCGCATTACCTGTAGGTTGAGCATTTAACCGTTTAGCAGTTCCCGCACTATGCAAAAAGCTAGTTAAAATTCCCTTTTCTATTAACTTAATTTGCCGAGTTGGTGTACCTTCACCATCAAAACTTTCTGCACCAATATTAGCCGGGTGTAAAGCATCATCATAAACTGAAAGTAAAGGTGAAGCAAGTTCTTTACCAATATCATCAGTTTTCGATAAACTTTGATTATCAAGAATACTTTGGGCATTAAATAAATTAGAAAAAGCCCCCAACAAACTTAAAAAAGCTTCAGGAGAGAAAACTACTTGATATTTACCAGTTTTGATTTTTTCATAATGCAAATGACTGATAGTTTTCTCAGCAGTTTCCTTTATACAACCAGCAATATCTAAATCAGCTACACTTTCCTTGACTCGATAAGCACCTCCACTGCGGGGTTTTTTCCCTTCCTCCTCAGTTTTGCTATACAAATAAATAGAAGCTAAAGAATGAGACTCAGTTCTTAAAGCCCCTTCACTATTGAGATAAAACCTGTCAATATCTCTTTGTGCTAACCCATTATAAGGTACTCCCTTAATAGCAGGATGAGTTGCTAACAATTCCTTTTCTGCTACTAATAGCTTTTCTATCAGTTCAGAAACAGGTGCTTGGAGGGCTTTTTCTTGATGTGTATTGGGGATAGGAATAGTTGCTTCTGGACTAAAATCAGGAACATTTTCCTTCACACCAAAAAAGCTCGCTTCATAAGCTGTTTTTAAAGCTAATTCTAATCCTTGAGGATCTACATCTGTAGTGCTGGTAACACCCATTGTATTTTCCTCATTCCAAACTCGAACTGTTACTCCAGAACGATTAGAAGCTTTAACTTGTTTGGGTTCACCTTGGTCAACTTGAACGCTGGTATCATCTACTGTTGAGCCGTAAATGTCAAACTTCTTAATGCCAAGTTTGTCGGCATTTTCTTGGGCGTAAGTTGCGATTTCTTGTATTTTTGGCATAATCAAATCAACTTGGGATTTTAGATTTAACAAAAGTGCGGTTTTAAAATTGGATTTTGGATGTGATTATTTAGATTATTACTAAGGCATGAACTCATGTTACTCTCCGCGCCTCTGCGTCTCTGCGTGAGACATATATACTTTGTCTTCACAAGCCAAAATCCAAAATTTAGTTATCTACCACCAACAGTAATAGAATCAACTTTTATATGGGGTTGTCCAACTGTGGTGTAAATGCTGCCACTAACAGAACCACAAAAGCCGGGAGCTAATTCTAAATCTTGGGAACATAGGGAAATTTTATTCATGATTTCCTTGGCTTCACCAATGAGGGTAGCACCTTTTAATGGTTTGGTAATTTTGCCATTTTCTATTAAGTAAGCTTCGTCAACACTAAAGTTAAATTGACCTGTTGCGCCGACACTTCCGCCACCCATTTTCTTACAGTAGATGCCTTTATCAACGGAGGCAAATAGGTCTTCTGTTGTATGTTCACCACAATCAATATATGTATTTCGCATCCGACTAGCGGCAGCAAAAGTGTAATTTTGACGGCGGCCACTGCCTGTTCTGGGATGTCCGGTACGCACTGAACCGGTTCTGTCAGCGAGGAAGTTTTTGAGAATACCTTTTTCAATTAATAATGTTCTTTGGGCGGGCATTCCTTCGTCATCCATATCAATCGTGCCAAAGGCATTATCAGCCCGTCCTTCGTCCCAAGCTGTTAAACTTTCGTGGGCGATTTTTTCACCTTTTTTATCGGCAAATGGTGTGGTTTGGCGTTCAATTTGGGTGGTTTCTAACAAGTGTCCGCAAGCTTCATGGAAAATTACGCCGCCAAAGTGATTGGCCATGATAATCGGGTAAGTTCCTGATTCTACGTAATCTGCGTAAAGCATTTTACCGGCTGATTCGGCGATTTGTTCGGAGGCTTGTTGATAATCCCAGGTTTTCAAGAAGTTAGGATCACTGGTGTTACCAGCCCGTTCACCAATGGAGGAACGGTTAGCACCGTCAGCACAAAGCAGGTTAAAGCCGACGGACTGGGTGAGGCGGATATCACGGGCAAATGTGCCGTCACTGGCTGCAACTAATACTTCTTGCCAATCACGGAAGTAGGAAGCGCGACGGGATTGGACGTGAGTAGCTTTTTTATTCAGTTGGGCTGTACCATCAAGGAGGACTTCTCCCATTTCGCGGATAGAACTACACAAGGGTAGCCAAGAGTCTTTACCACGTTTGCTGGCGTAGTCTCTGAGTAATTCTAGGTTGATTTCGGGGATGAAGGCACTTGGACCTGGTAGTTGTAATCCTAAGATGGAAAGAGCTTTTTCTAAGGCGGCTTTTAAACCAGCAAATGTGAGATTATTTGTGCTAACGTAGCAGTCAGCTTTGCCGCGAAATACTCGCACTCCTGCACCAGTGGCTAAACTGGGGGAAATGCTGGTGATGGTGTCTTCTTCGGCTAAACAACTGATGTAGTTGCGATGTTCTAAGAAGTATTCAATAAAGTCAGCACCAGCGGCGCGTCCTAGTCCCAAAAGGGTTGCCAGTGGGGCTTCCCAGGTTTCATCAAATCGTTCTGATGTGGATGAATATTGGAGATTCGGAAGTTGATTTGAGAGAAGTAGCGTGTTTGTAAGCATGAAGAGCCTCGTCTGCTGGCGTTATTCTACAGATGTGACCGAAAAAAATCCTGGTGTACTCAGTCTAACAAATCTATGAAAGCCGTTGTTAGCAGTTAGGCTGTAGGGTTTTCCGCCATTGTTGTGTGTTTTCAGTCTAGGCAGAATGACAATTGATAATTGACAATTGACAACTAAGAACGCTTAATCAATTGAAAACCTCGATAAATCAATGACTATAGAGGGATGAAAGACCTATTTATACAAATTAAATGTATATTGGCTTAAGTTAGTTCACAGGTCAGGGTGTGAGAGCTATCACTAAAAATCAAATGGTAGATAGGATAAATGATATCGCTTGGCAAGCTCACCAGGGCAGTGTTGCAGCGATTATTCAAGTTTTAAATGAAAGGCTAGTTGTGTCTGGTGTCAGAACTAGAGCAATTTTGGCGGATGGTGTATTACAGCTTTTGTGTGAAGCGGCTACGGTAGATCAACTTGAGCAATCTATTTTAGTGCAGAAAATTCAGGAAATTTTGGAGTCCATTGCACCACGCAATATTCGCAAAGTCAATATTAACAGTCGGATTGTTCGGGAAGAGCAATTACTTTGGTTAGAGGAAATTAACGATGAGGGCGAAAATAAATTATTGTGGTGTCAACAAATAATACTCACCCAGCCAAATTTTTTTAAGCAGCTAATTCAAGATTTAACTGAATTCTATAGAGAATCAGGAAAACCTACTTTACCACAGTTTGAATCTTTAATCAAAAATAAAAACAAACACAAACGTTTAGTCAAAACTGCAATAGTAGGCGTTTCTGGTTTATGTTCACTGATTTTACTGCTATGGCTAGTTCGTTTTTGGTTAGATGATACAGTAAAAAATTTGACTATACTACAAGAAGCTCAAGTTTTGAAGCAAGGAAATCAGACAAAGCCAGATGTCTTAAACCGTACTGGTAATCAAAGTCTTTCTACCCCATCAGATGTATCACCAGATTTATTTGCAGATGCTGTGAGACTTGCTAACCAAGCTTCAGCCGCTGGTAAAACTGCTATAACTTCAACTCAGTGGTTGGAATTAGCTGCTACTTGGCAACGAGCTTCTGATTTAATGAGTCAGGTATCCCCTAGCCATAGCCGCTATAGAGAAGCACAGATTAGAACTAAACTATATAAAAAGTTTAGTGAGGCAGCGGAGAAAGAAGCAGATAAGAGTGAGTTGTAATATGTGAGGTTGGGTAAAATAACCCTCCTCATACTTTTTATAAGTTCGTCAATAATCTGGTTTTTCTCAAAATAAATGTTAATACGGTCTCTTCCTCAGCAATAATATCTGCCACCACTTCCATTCCCGCTTGAATGGGATATTTTTGTAAATCTCTTTGCAAATGTAGCTTTTCGGGTTCAATTGTTACTTCAAAATAAGATTCTCCTGTGTTATTCCCCTGGGGTAAAATCACATCTGCTGTAATTGACCTCACTGCACCTTCAAGTATACCATAATCAGGGTAAGGATAGGCAGAAAATCGCATTTTTACTTTGCCTATTTGGCAATTTACAACTTCTTGAGAATTGCAAACAAAGACTTTACTAATATCAGCAGTAGCGACACGAGCTTTAATAATTAAAGGGGTATGACTGGGAGCAATTTGAGCAATAGAACTACCAGGATTTACTACCTGTCCAGGATTTCGCAAATCTAATTTTAAAATAGTTCCAGTTGCAGCAGCGCGAATTATTGTTTTTTGAATTTGTGTTAAAACTTGTTTGAGTTCTTTTTCGGTGTTATTTATCTGGCTTTGAATTTCAAGTTGACGTTGAATTAAACTGTCTTTTTCTTGCTGTAATCTCGCTAAATTAGTTTTACCATTAGCGCGTTCAGTAGCTATTTTTTCTTCAGCGATGGAAATTACTGCATTACTCGGATTGAGAGATGAATCAGCTTTTTTACTTCTAGCGATCGCAGATGTTAAAGCTTGTTGTGTTTGTTGAATAACTTGTTTTTGACTTGCTAATGTGGCTTTTTGTGATTCTACAATTTGTGCTTGTTGAATTGCAGCTAGTTGAACTTCTTCTAATTGATTTTGGGAAATTGAACCAGTTTTAGCTATATCTTCATAACGTAAACGTTTGACTATTGCGGCTTTTAATCCTGCTTCTGCACTTTCTAAATTAGCCTGAATTGACTGCAATTCTAATCTTACTCGCAGTAATTCATTTTTAGCAATCTTTATATTAGCTTGTGCTTCTTCCCATTCACTACTAACAGCTACTTTTCTCTCTTGATAATCTCTTTCTGTACCCTGTAGTTCAGCTAAAGCAGATGCAACAAGGCGTTGATTTCTTTCTGTTTCTGTCGCAATTTGCCGATTTAAAGCCTGAATTTGAGCATCTAATTGTGCAAACTGTAATTGAGATTTTTGCACATTTCCTTGAAGTTGATTTTTTTGATTTTGTAATTGGGTATCATCCAGAATTACTAAAACATCACCTTGTTTGACTATTTGATTTTCTTTAACAGAGATTTTTTTAACAGTTCCTTCTATTGCAGCTTCCACTATTCGTACTTCACCAATAGGACGAACAGTAGCAGATGCTTTGACAGTTTGCTGATATTTTGTGAAAGCAAAAATAGTCACAGAAGCACCAACAACACCAACTAAAAATAATCCTCCTAATCTTGTCCAAATAGCAATGTTAGGTAAGTATTCATCTGATTTTGCAGTTGGTAAAAAAGTGGGAATTGTTTGATTCATTGTTAATAGACAAGGTATTTTTTATGAAGTACATTTTTTTATTTCACGCAGAGACGCTCCAGACGCAGAGAGAAATTAAAATATTAACTAAGTTTAATTATTGGGGATGCTTATTTTAATTCAGGATATTCAACCATTTTCATATAGATACCAATTTGTAGAAATAGTGATTAGTTGAAAATCAAATCTCCAGTTCAAAATGGTATAACCTGCTGCTCCTGTTTTTATGAAAAAGTTGAATATCCTGAAATATTCCTCAACTAAATTAGAAGCTGAGTTCTTCTGCTCCAATAGGTTTACAACCTACCCATAATGTGTGGAAAGGATCTCCACAGGTTGTACAACCACCAGAAACCGAGGACATATCTTCATCATTAAGTTCAACTAAACCAGCGGGGTTTGCTGGTAGCTGTTCCTGTTGTTCAGCACTTAAGCTATGACGATATTCCTCGTCTTTCCAAGCGCGAATGATATCTAGATTAGACATATTTTACCTCATTAAAAAATTCTACGTCTTAACTAGGAAATAGCGAAATATTCCCCAGAAGTCGCAGTTGTCAAAGTATGATTGATGACATTTTCACCAACCCCAGAATAATAATCATTCTCATTAAAAATGTCAAGTAATCTATCCGTGTACAGTAAATCTGCTTAAGTACAGGTTAGGGAATTAAAAACTCTAAATGCTCACCTGCTATGCTCAGTAGTTCCGCAGGAGTACCTTGTAGTTTTAATTGTCCAGCATCTAACAGGACAATCCAATCTGCGCGTTTAATTACTCTGGGACGATGACTAATCAAAATAGTAGTTTTACCTTGACGATAAGTGAGTAATTGATCTAAAACTAAACTTTCACTAAGGGGATCTAAACCTGCGGTAGATTCATCTAAAATCAAGATGGGAGGATTAGTAATAATTCCTCTTGCTATAGCTAATCTTTGTTTTTGTCCACCGGAAAGATTCGCTCCAAATTCACCTAAAATAGTTTGATATTTTTCGGGTAATTTACTAATAAAATTATCTGCATCTGCAACTTGACAAGCGGTGACTATTTGCTCAAAATTCACCTGGGGAAGACCAAGAGATAAGTTATCTAAAATAGAACGACTCCAAAAATTTGCATCTTGAGGAATTAATACTATTTGTTGACGTAAGCAGCTAGGATTAATATCAGAAAGGTTGTAATGATGAATGCGAATATTCCCAGACTGGGGATGATATAAACTAGCAATTAATTTTGCTAAGGTACTTTTACCACATCCAGATTTACCGATAATTGCAATGACTTTTCCTCCTGGTAAAGTTAAAGAAAAGTCTTTTAATAAATCAACTCTACCAGCATGATGAAAATTGATATCTTTACAAACAATCTCCGCGTTGTCGGGAATATTTACAAAAGGTTTTTGACTGACTTCTGAAAATTCAGGAGTTGAGTTAATTACCTCATTTAATCTTTCAGTTGCAGCTTGAGCGCGAGTAAAGTCAGTAATGAAGCGAACGCAGGTATTTACTAAACCTAGAATATTGGCATTTAAACTATTAAAAGCTAATAATTGACCGATAGAAAGCTCTCGATTAATAACTAAAATACTTCCATACCATAGCAGAATAATGCCACCAGCGGTAGATATCCAATTAGAAAAAATCGTATTTGTTAAAACAATTTGGACAGTGCGAAACATTAAATTTGATTGTCTTCCGTAGCGAGTTTGGAATTCTTGCCAAAATTCTGGTGCAGCATTGGTGGTTTTCACAACTAATGCACCTTTAAAAGTTTCAACTAATACACCTTGGTTTTCGGAAGCTAAACCCATAACAGTACGGATTTTTTGCTGTAAAGTGGGGAAAGAAAGCACTGTTGAGAAAGTCATAATAATAGCTATGAATATTGATATTAAAGTCAGTTGAGAATTGTAGAATAACATCAGAATCAAAGAAGTTATGGCAATTAATAATTGACTTGGTAAATTTACCCCAACTTGAGAAACTAATTGATTAATGGTTTGAATATCTCGTAATCTACTAACTACTTCCCCACTGCGACGAGATTCATAATAAGATAAGGGTAAACGTAAAATATTTCTAGCAAATTCCCATACTAAATCTAATTCTAACCGATGGGCAAAATGGGATACTAAATTTCCTTGCACCCATTGTAAACAGCTACTAATAAAACTCATTGTTAATATTCCTAATGCAATCCCTGTAAGTAATTGGGTGTCTCCGCGCACTAAAACATCATCAGTAAGAATTTGAATTAAAAATGGTGATAATAGGGAAAGTAACCCGACGACAAAATTTAATAATAAGGCTTCTGCAAGGATAAAGCGATAGTTAAAAAGACGCTGGATTAATTTTTTAAACCCTCCCAACTTTTCCCGATCATCTGCTTGTTCTAGAAAATCTACACGGGGTTCTAATAGTAGCATAACACTATTATTCCAACCAGTTAATAAGGCTTCTTTAGTTAAATATCTTACTCCAACTAAAGGATCAGCTAAGATATATTTTTGATTTTTACGCCCATATAAAACAGTCCAATGATTACCTTTCCAATGTATAATTGCTGGAAGAGGAATTTGTTTTTTATCTACTAATTCTAAAGCAGCTTTAACACCCCTCGCATTAAATCCTAATACCTGCGCTCCTTGTTTGAGATTGAGTAATGTTGTTCCTAATTGTCCTGTTCCAGAGGCTTCACGGACACGGGTAATTGTGAATAATTGTCCGTAATATTTGCAGATGGTTGCTAAACAAGCTGGTCCACAATCTTCTTCGTTATGTTGTAAAATTATTGGGTATTTCATTTTGATCACGCAAAGGCGCAAAGACGCAAAGATTAAGATTATTGTTTGGGTGGTTCAAGTAGGAGAATGGAAGGGATCATTTCGGGTTGATAAAGGCGTAAAAGTCCGTAACCAATACCCGCTAAACCTGTCATTAATCCTGGGGTTTCTATTCCTAATGGAACACCACAACGCAGGTTATTTTTTTGGATATCGTCTAATATTTGGGAAGCGATTTTTTCGATCTTTCTGGCGATTTCTGGGTAATCTAATTTTGCATTTGCTATTAATAATAAGTCAATGTTTCCTAAGTCTCCATGACAGAGACAATGGTTATCACCAAATCCTTGTTTGATGGTGGTTTCAATGGCGGTTTTAATTTCTTTATACATGATTAAATTCAGTGCATTCCCTGGGATACCCAAACGTCCTAAACCAATTCCGGGCGCACCGCTACACCATGCTATCATTGAACTATTTTTTACCTTCTCTTGCCGTAAATCTAACCAGTTACCTGTACTGGGGTGAAAATGACTGCGTTCGTAGTTAATTGCTGCTATGGCTGCGGTTTGAAATTCTTGTTTTTTGGTAGTTACAGCCAATTTCCACAACGCCCAAGCAAAGCCAGCACCACCATGTGCAAATCCTGTTAAGGGTTGATTTTCGCTGGCTGGAGATTGCCAACCGATACCAGTATCTGTAATTTGGGCTTGGGTGAGGAGGTGTTCCCCGCATTGTATAGCAACATCAAGAATAATTTGATCTGGAAAAATTCTATAAAAACTCAGTAAGCTACCAATACAACCAGCAGCACCAGCAATTATATCTAGTTGTTGATCTTGCTCAATTAAGGGTGGTAACTGTTCAACTAATATAAAAGCATCTGCAATTAAACCTGGTTCTCGCCATAATATTCCTAAATGGGTAAAGGTGTAAATTATCCCTCCCCAACCACTAAATCCGCCGATGAATTTAATTGAGTCGGAATCTCTATTAAGCTTCTCTTTAAGGGTGTTTAGGGCTGTTTTGGCTAGGTTTGTATAGCTATCATTTTGAGTAATTTTCCCCAGATATGCGAGAAATAAAACTACTCCGGGTATACCTGCATATAAGTCTGTCCCTAAAGGTGATAATGTCCACTGTTGATTAGGGGTAACGCTTAATCCCATCCAGTTCACAAATTCGCCGTTTTTGTGCGCTAGGAGTTCTAAACGGTCGCCAATTTTACAGGCTGCTTCTAAGAATTGGTTTTTTGTGGTTGGGTTAGTAACTTGGATTTTGCGAGGTTTTTTTCCTAATTTAATTTGATGATTATCCGCAGTTTTACTCATTTCTAGAGTAGCTAAGGCTGCTTGAATAAACCATGTTTGTCGTTGTACTCCCTTCCCAGTGTAGAATTAGACGTAAAGTAGGCGAGAATTTCATGACTAGATCAGAGCAACTAAGTAAAAGAAGTTTTGAAGAAGAAGAGTGGCAAAAATTATTTTATAAGTATCAACAACAATACATAAGAAGACGGTTAGAAGCAATCAAGTATCTACATGATGGTAAAAGTAGACAAGAAGTGATGGATAAAATCGGCTGTGCAAGACAGACCTTAATCACTTGGATTGATAAGTATTGTCAAGGGGGACTAAAGGCACTAGTCACACCAATAAAGTCTAAAAGAATACAGAGATTGAGTAGTGAACAAAAGGAAGAGATCAAAAGAATGCTCTTGGAGAAGAAACCAACCGACTATGGAATAGACCGACAGATATGGACAGGGAAGATAATAATCGAAAGTTGTACAGCAAAGATGGGGTATAGAGCTAAAAGACAGTCGCACCTATGACATACTCAAAGGAGATGGGACTATCGCATCAAAAAGCACATCGTGATTACGAGAATAGCGATCCGAAAGTTCAGAAAGAG
>NZ_VILD01000008.1:173752-222911 GCF_009712085.1 Anabaena sp. UHCC 0253 | reverse complement strand
TAAGATAGCTATAGAAATTTCGTCCATACTCCTGCTTACTCACCAGACTTTTAATCTAGCAGAATATGAAATTCATCTTCTGAGATTACAGACCTTGCATCATTTACCTTCAAATATAACCATTGCTGAAATCGAGAAAATCTTAGAAAATGTCAAAATTTTGATGACTTCAGAGCAAATATTAAAAACTTTAAATCATATTTTTGCTTTAGTCCCCGTGTCTATTTCTTGAGTGGGAAGGGAGTAAATCTTTTTCGCTGAGTTTATTTAAGCGATGATTTACTAATTCAATTCCTGATTCGTTGAAAAAGTTAGTGATGTGTAAATCTGTGTCTCGATGATATAAATCGCGGGAATGGGGATATGTTGTAAATAGGGGAATATCGTTTTTCCACAGTGCGTCTTGTTCTGCGGAAATGATTTGACTCAGTTGCGGACGGTTTTTGACATCTATCCAAAGTTTATCAAATAAGCGATACCTTCGGTAAGCTTCGCTAACGCTCTCTAAGCCATCTCGTAAAAAATCAGGATGATAACTTTCTCGCAGTAACAAAGCATAGATTCTACTCGCACGCATCACCACCCGCACTTCATCTTCTGCAAACTGCGTTAAAATCTCCGTTAATTCTTGCCGATATTTTAATAAAATCTCATAAACTGTTTTAAATCCATTGATTATATCTTCTGTATATTCCCAAACATTCACTTCCTGCTGATTTAATTGGGGACGGTTTTGGCTACCTGGAATAACGGCCTGTTGACGTTCAACTCGCATCATATCTGTCCCTACCTGCACCAGTTTCGGGACTTTTTCCGGTGTCAACTGTCCTCCAGCACCCCCTAAACCACTCATATCAATTCCCGCAGTTTCCGTATTTCCCCAGGCTATCTGCGGTAACAAACCAACACGCAATACAGAATCTGCAACCATCTCTCTATCCAAAGTATCTGCTGCTGTGGTTGTTATCTCATGACGAGGATGAAATAAAGATTCTAAATCAATTAAAATGGGAGATTCTCCCGCTGCAATTAAGTTTTCAAAGTGAAAGTCTGTAGCTTCTAAGCTATACAACAATCCTAAATATCCACCTTGACGCTGATAAAATCTCTTTAATTCATCTGCTGAATGACATTCTTTAAAGTTAACAAATTCTACCCAACCGTAATTATCCCGATTTAAAATCTTTAAAGTTGGAAAATTTGGTTTAAAGCCTTTTGCATTTAACCACAACAGCAGTTCTTGAAAATGCACATCTACTGCTAATGATCTCGGCTTATAAACTAACTGCCAACCGCTGGCAAATTCTAGTATAATAACTGACTTACCATTATTATGGCTGTCACCCGCTCCCCGTTTAACTTTAACTAATTTTTCAGGGTTTGCTGGTGGTTGAAATTGGTAACAAATATCTACCCAATCATGGCAAAAATGCTGAATAAATTCTAAGCTATTTTCTACCCAGCGATTAATTGTTTCTAAAACTTGTCTAGCTAAAACCGGGTATTCTTCCCACAATGCTAGTTGCACTTCGGGATTTTTCAAACGTTGTATAAAGCTGGAAAATCTTGATTGAGCATTATCACCCGTTAACAAACCTTGTAATCTGGCTACATTCAGTTCTAATACTAAGGTTGCATTTACCATTAATAGCAGTTGTTCTGGTAATCCCTCTAATAAAACATCATGAATATCACTTAAATTTTCAGGAAGATTTTGTATATTATTTAATCCAGTTTCTAATTTAATCATACCTTGAGCAAGCAAAGGAGCGATCGCATTCAAAAACCCAAAATTAGGATGTGTAGATAAACTAGAACTCGATAATAGCGTTCTAATATCTTTATCGCCTAAATGTTTATAACTTTGCTGAATCTCTTTTACCCATTGCAAAGGTATAGAATCTACCGTTTGTCCCAAAATACGACAAAGTTGCGCTTCGTTAATTCCTTCTAGTGCTAGTTTTTTGGCAAATAAATCCGTGTCTGCAAAGCTTGATTCCGATTTCCAAAATTTAATTCTTTTTAATCCCAACTCAACATCATACACCAACTCATCGGAACTAACTGCAATTCGTTCCTTTAATGACATAGCACGAAACCAAGCGGAATCTTGACAGTTGACTTTTTTCATCTTCTCAGAAACTTACTCAGTGTTTACACGATCGCTTAACTATGATAATAATTATCATTATCTGGCTATCTGTGTAAAGCAGATTCAGATGAGGGTGTATCAGTGAGGATGTGATGTTAAAAGTTTTCTTAGGTTTAGTCTTAGCAACCCCAGTAGTTTTGATTTCTTCAGTAGCATGGGGTAGTGAAATAGCAGAAAATGATGATTTAGCACAAGTAACTTCTGTATCTCAGTTGTCTGACGTACAACCGACAGATTGGGCTTTTAGTGCTTTACAATCTTTAGTAGAACGGTATGGTTGTGTAGCAGGGTATCCCAACGGGACATTCCGGGGAAACCGCGCTATGACTCGTTATGAATTTGCTGCTGGTTTAAATGCTTGTTTAGACAGAATTAATGAGCTAATAGCCACATCAACTGCTGATTTAGTTCAAAAAGAAGATTTACTTCCTATCCAACGCCTAAAAGAGGAATTTACCCCAGAATTAGCCACTTTACGCGGGCGGGTGGATGCTGTAGAAAACCGCGCCGAAATTTTAGAAAGTCAGCAATTTTCCACAACTACCAAACTTTCCGGTGAAGCGATTTTTGCCATTACTGATGTTTTAAGTGGAGATAGTGATCCTTTTGGCGTGGGTGTACCTCGCAACAGCACTATTTTCGCTAACAGAGTCCGTCTTAACTTAGTCAGTAGTTTTACAGGTCAAGACGAGCTAAAAATTAGACTCCAAGCAGGTAGCACTCCACACCCCCAAAGGGCGGGAGGTTTTCGCTATGGTGCAGATCCTGTATTAGCGCAGTTAAGAAGCAGACAAACGACACCAGAAGGTGGACAAACCTTTAATCAAGAGTTTCCTGATCAAGCTGGTAGTGTAGAATTAGGGACGGTTAGTTATAAGTTTCCAGTAAGTAACAAATTACGAGCGGCTGTATTTGCAAATCGGGGTGAACACGTAGACTATTTACCGAATATCTTTAGTACAATTGGTGATGAAGATGGGGGTTCTGGTTCGCTTTCTACCTTTGCTCAATATAGCCCCATTTACCGTATTGGTTCACAAGGTGCGGGTTTGGGCTTGAATTATGAATTGAATCCGGGTATTAACTTGAGTTTAGGCTATTTAGCCGCAAATGCTAATAGTCCAGAAGATTTAACTCCTAATAGCAGTAATGGGACAACGGCCGGAGGTTTGTTTAATGGTCGTTATTCAGCTTTGACGCAATTAAGTATCCAACCAAGCAGAAATTTAGCTTTTGGCTTAACTTACGTTAATAACTATACTGCGGGAGCGCCGATTTTTCTCAATGATGTGGGGACAATTTCGGCAAACTCTCCGAATTTAACAGCGGATAATAGCCGAATTGGGACAAATTCCTATGGGGTAGCGGGTTTATGGAGAGTTTCGCCCAAATTTGCGGTGAATAGTTGGTTTATGTATACTAATGTACAAGGGAAATCAGCAGGTTCAGATAGTGAGAGTGCAGATATTTACAGTTATGCGATCGCTCTAGCCTTTCCTGATTTGGGTAAAGAAGGTAATCTGGGAGGTATTGTCGTCGGTGTTCCTCCCCATGCGACTCGTTCCGGTATCGCTAGACCTGCTTTTCGACCCTTCTTCGGTGGTGCAACTGACGTAATTAGCACTATCCCCAATCGTACCACACCGTTGCATTTGGAAGCTTTTTATAAGTATAAATTGAATAATAATATTTCCATTACACCTGGTGTAATTTGGTTAGTAGCTCCCAACCAAACCAGTAATAATCCTGATGTCGTCATTGGTACGGTGAGGACAACATTCACGTTTTAATTCAGCTTTTGGTTAACATGGCTGAGAAAAAAGGCGAGCATTTTGACACGGATGTTGTCATTTAAGAAATTGGGGTAATATAAGTTACTATGACCGGGAATTTTAGATTTTAGATTTTAGATTTTAGATGAGAAAATTTGGTATAGATTCCCCATCCTCTACTGACGGAAAAATACTCGCTGCGCTGCGTACGCTTCGCTAACGTCAATCCAAAATCCAAAATCCAAAATTGTAAATCCAAAATCGAGTGACTTACCCTCTGTACAAAATTCACATGATACCAATTTCCACCAACGCTTATCTGAATAAGTATCTGGGTACTCTGCTCCTCAGTTTAGGAATAGCAGGATGGAGTCTACCCGCTCAAGCATCGCCGCAACTCCTCTATGAGTTTTTAGAAGTAAATGGCAATTTATCTACTTGTCTCAACCAGGCCGAAACTGCCATTAAGCGATCTGGTTTGGTGCGTCAAAATACCAGACAAAACTCGATTAATGCTCAAGGAAGAGATATAACTGCTACCGTTTACTGTCGCCGGATTAATCCTCAGTTATCGGAAGCGGTATTAATGGTTGCTGGGACAAATGGTGTGTCTACGGCTAACTTTAATTCTGTATTCAATTCTATTGTCAAAGACATAGATGAGTCTCGTACAACTACAGTGTCTCAATCTACCTCAACCCCTATCAGTGATGCTGCTTTTGGGCAACTAATAGATGCTCTGGAGCGTAATTGGGCTAATCCACTGGAATTCCTAGCTCAGGCAGTTCCCCAAAACTACTTTACAGCAGCCCAAGCAACTCAAATTGTCAAAAAGATCAATTTTGAGAGTCGTAAGATATCGGCAGCAGTGTTACTATATCCCCAAGTTGTAGATCGTGGTAACTGGTTTGTAGTTGAGCAGACTTTTACTTTTGAGAGCCAGCGCCGGGAATTACGCCGTCAGATTGCTAATTTATCAAATAAATAATTGGCGATAATGGCAGAAAATAAACTATATTCAACTCCCCATCTGAAGATGGGGGTTGAAAGTATGAAGATTTGCGGCGCGGAAATTCATAAAAGATTTAAAATATAAAAAACTGAATTTGAGTAAAGTGAATCAAAGCCGTGACTCCAAACGGGACAAAGCTACCAGGTGGCAACACTACATATTATTCCCTGCTAGGATTGCATCCTTCCGCGTCGGTGATTGATATTCGTCGCGTTTACAGAGAACTTAGTAAACAGTATCATCCAGATACAACGGAATTACCTGCTAGTATTGCTACTGAAAAATTTCAGAAAATTAACGAAGCTTACGCCACCCTCAGTCATCCAGAAAGGCGTTTAAGTTATGATGTGAAAATTGGCTATTCTCGCTTTGGGGTAATTCAAACACCAACAGATTTAAACCAGTCTGTACATAAACCTTATGATTACTCAAAATCAATGTATCTGGATGCAAGCGATCGCCCCCTGTCATCAGGAGAAATATTTGTATTATTTGTGTTAAGTTTAACCATTGTGGGTTGTTTACTACTAGCGATCGCCATAGCCTTCCTAAGAGGAAAAGCAATTGTCTAAATCCAACTTCTCATTACCTTGAATAACTAATAATTTAGAAATTTTTAATTGCTTATGCTTCCTGCCGATACACCCCTATATAGTCATCCTCTACCACAAATTGAACAATGGCTAAAAAACCAAGGCTGTCAACAAGACGAAAACCAGCTACATTGTTGGCGGATTCAAAAATCAAGTTGGGAAGCAGAACTTTGGTTAGATACTGAACAAATCACAGTTCGATATTTCCAAGTAGGAGTAAAAACTCAAGATATTCAACGTTCTTTTAAATATTCCCTCAGTCGGGAAGATATCCAAGAAGCAGTTTTTGCCGGACCATAAATGGGGTAATTTTTAAATTAGCCTTACCTTGTCTTCCTCTGCTTTGTGCTACCTGTTTCTAAATTTTCCCAAACCGTCGTTCCCGTTGCTGATAAGCACATAAAGCCCGGTGAAATTCACCACGGTCAAAATCTGGCCAAAGAGTATCAGTAATATAAATTTCTCCATAGGCCATTTGCCAAAGTAAGAAATTCGATAACCGCATTTCTCCACTGGTACGAATTAGTAAATCGGGATCTGCTATTCCTGCTGTGTAGAGATGAGCTTCAAATACTTGTTCAGAAATTTCATCAGGCTGTAAAAAACCTTCTTTGACCTTTTGAGCGATCGCTCGACAAGCTTGTAAAATCTCCTGTCTACCCCCATAATTAGTCGCTATTGTAAAGCGGATACTGGAATTATCCTTAGTTTGAGCCATGGAACGGGAAATTTCCGTCTGGAGTGCCTGTGGCAAAGCTGACAAATTACCCACAAACTGAATTTGCACATTTTCCTCTACCATTTCCCGCAGTTCTTGTCGCAAAACTCGCTGGAATAGAGTCATTAAAAACTCCACTTCTTCCTGTGGTCTCTTCCAGTTCTCAGTTGAAAAAGCATAAGCCGTTAGTGCCTTAATCCCCCAGTCCTTGCAACAGTGCAGTAAATCCTTGAGAGCATTTACACCAGCCTTATGACCCATAATCCGCGGTAAACCTTGACGTTTTGCCCAGCGACCATTACCGTCCATAATTACTGCGACGTGCTGGGGTAGTAATTCTCGTTTTAAGTCAAGAGGTAAATATTGCAATTCAGTTTGTTGTGTTGTCATTTTTTATCTTGAGAAGCGGTCGTATCCCGAGGGGGAAGCAAGCTACGTGTAGCTTGTCTTAGACAAGGTAATCTAAGTAAACGAGAAATTAATTTTAGTGACTGACCACCAAGCTGACGAACTAAACTTAAAATACCAGGAGCTACAGCTTCCCGATCTACAGTTGGAGAAAATCGAGCTTCTAAGGACTCTTTAAGCTTTTTAATAGTTAGTGGTCTATATAGAGTTCCTTGTTCCGCTAAGGAAATAGAACCCGTTTCTTCTGATACAACGACACAAATACAATTTTCGACCCTTTCCGTAATTCCCATTGCTGCCCGATGGCGTGTTCCCAACTGACGCGAGGCTGTACGTCCTGAAAGTGGTAAAATTATACCTGATGATACAATCCGTGAACCACGAATTAACGTTGCTCCATCATGTAACAAAGTTTTCGGTTGAAAAATAGTTTGTATCAGTTCTTTAGAAACTTCGGCATTTAGCTTTACTCCTGGAACTGAGAAATCTTGTTCATCAATTGGCCCAGTAGTTTCTAATATTAGTAAAGCACCAATTCGGTTTTTCGATAATTCTTTAACTGCTTCCACAATTTCATCAATCACACTATCGGACTTAGGAATCGCCAAGCGATTATTGTGAAACAACTGCCAAAATTCACCACGTCCCAATTGTTCCAAAAAGCGGCGGAATTCTGATTGGAGTGCCACCGCCATAGCCACAGCACAGCCAATCACCAATTTTTCCAGGACAAAATTTAGCAGCGGTAATCCTAACCTGCCGCTGAGTGCCGAACAGAGCATGAGAACTATAAACCCTCGCACCATCCATAACGTGCGCCGTTCACTAATAATCACTAGGATCATGTATGTCAGTGCCAGGACTAACATCATATCCAGAGTCCCAAGGAGCAAGGACTGTGACCAATCTCCCAGGTTTATCAGCCATTGCTTCCACCAATCTCTCATGACATCTGGATTCTTATAGTCATTTGTCAGTTGTCAGTTGTCAGTTGTCAGTTGTGATTTTTTAACCACTGATCACTGACCACTGACTACGAACTATTTAAGTCTTTCCGGTAGGCAATCTTGTCGAATCAAGTCTTGATAAGTTTCGCGCTGCAAAATTAAATTTGCCTCGCCATTTGCCACTACAACAGCCGCCGGTCGGGGGAGGCGATTATAGTTAGATGCCATACTGTAATTGTATGCACCAGTTCCCATAACGACGAGAATATCATTTGCTTCAGTTTTTGGCAGTTGGGCATTTTTAATCAGAATATCTCCTGATTCACAATGTTTACCAGCCAATGTGACTGTTTCAGTGCAGGGAGCGGATATTTTATTAGCAACTACCGCCCGATAAACCGATTGGTAGGTGATAGGACGGGGATTATCTGACATTCCGCCATCAATAGCTACGTAGGTGCGAATTTCGGGAATGACTTTGGTCGCACCAATGGTGTAAGCTGTAACGCAAGCTGTGGCAACGAGCGATCGCCCTGGCTCACAGAGTAACTTTGGTAAAGGCAGATTTTCCGATATACAAGCTGCTTGCACTACTTCACAAATCGCCTTTGACCATTCAGCAATGCTAGGGGGATCATCAGATTCTATATATTTAATCCCTAAACCACCACCCACATTTAATTCGGTCACTGTCAAACCATGTTTAGCCGCATCCCTTAACCATTGCACCATCACAGCCGCTAAATCTCTATGTGGTTGGCGTTCAAAAATTTGTGAACCAATATGAGCGTGTAACCCCACACAGTTTAAACTAGCTTGTTGACTGACAAAAGCAAAAACTTCTTGTAAATCATTGGGGTCAAAACCAAATTTACTATCTAAATGTCCAGTGCGAATATATTCGTGAGTGTGACATTCTATTCCCGGAGTTAAGCGTAGCATGACCCGAATAGGCGAAGAAGCAGAATTTTCTGTTTGCTCCCCGGCTATTTTTACCAAAGTATGTAATTCGTGCCAGTTATCCGCAACAATAGTACAACCAGATTCAATTGCTAAAATCAACTCATCATGAGATTTGTTATTTCCATGTAAATAAATTTTGCTGGGACTCATACCCGCATTCAGCGCAGTATAAAGTTCACCACCAGATACTACATCAATTCCTAATCCTTCTGAGGCAACAATGGCACAAACTGCTAGACAATTCCAGGCTTTAGAAGCATAAAGTACCTGAGATTCCCCTTTGTAGTATTCCTTAAAGGTGTCTCGATATTGCCTACAAGCTGTCCGCAGGGTTTCTTCATCTAAAATATATAAAGGTGAACCAAACTGTTCGACTAGAGTTGTTACATCACACCCACCGATTTCTAGGTTGTCATGATGATTAACTCTAGCTGTCAAGGGTAAGAGTTGTTGGTTGGGTGAAACATCAGCACTGTTACTATGCTGTTTCTGTAAATATTGACGGCCAGAAAGTTGAACTTCGACGGGGTGAGTCGATACCATAATTAATAAGAGTTGTCTTTGTGAAAATTCAGGGCATGAGTATATGTCCCCATTCCCAGTTTACCCTCTCATTGGTAATGGATAATTAACCTTCCTCAATCCTCAAAAATAGTGATTTCATCAGACTTAAAAATTCAATCTTTAACTACAGACAATTTAACTGAATTGTTAGAACTGGATAAAGCCTGTTTTAATGGTTTGTGGACTATGGAAGGCTACCTCCGGGAGTTAGAAAGTCCTAATAGTCATTTTTTGGGTTTATTTTCACCTTTTAATGACTCTGAACTATTGGGAATGGGTTGCTTTTGGTCAATTTTAGAGGAAGCACACATTACAATTTTGGCTGTTCATCCCCTCTATCATGGACAAGGGTTAGGCAAGGCTATATTGTATTCTCTACTGCGGACGGCTGCCGATATCGGTTTGGAACGAGCTACTCTCGAAGTCCGCGATTCTAACTACATTGCTATTTCCTTATACCAAAAGTTTGGGTTCAAAACTGCGGGAAAACGACGGGGTTATTACAAAGATAACAATGAGGATGCGTTGATTCTTTGGCTTTCTGAACTACAGCAGCCACATTTTCTCCAAAATTTGGATCAATCATAGCAATACCTTATTCGGAAATTCCTAATTTAACAACTGCCTAAATGATTAATCTTCCAATGATTGGGCTTGAACTTCAACCGCTGTCACATCAATTGTTCCTTCTGGTGTAAAACGTTGAAATTGACTATTTTTAACTAATAGCCGCTCACCACAGTTGGTACACTGTACCTGACTGTTATTTACACCTGTTACTTCATATCCACAGACAGGACACTTGTCAGTGACTAGATTCTTTTCTAACCACCAGCGAAATCCAAAGAATGCTACCACAGGTAAAAATAACAATAACCCAAAAATAATTACTAAAGAATTAACTAACCAGCCCAAGCCTAATGATGCTAATAACCAGGCAATTGCTAACAGGGTCAGCCAAGGGCGGATTTTTTCAAAATTGAATTGCAAGTTTTTCAAGCTCATATCTCAAATTTTTGCTTCTAACTCTAGGATAGCGAGTTTAGCTCTTGGTTATGGAAGATGAGCAAAGCAGGATTTCTTGTAACCGCAGTGGGAAAGTCTCTATCCCAAATGCAGCGATCGCCTGTTCTCGTAGCCATGTTCCATGACAACGTTGATCATCACCTTGAAGTATTTCTATACAAGCTGCTGCTACTGCATCAGCATCACGGTGTGGAACTCTCCAACCCAGTTTACCATCCTGTAAGGGATCAGCAGAGCCATCATTATCTCCTGATAATACGGGTATTCCACAAGCCATAGCTTCTAAATAGACAATACCAAAGCCTTCTTGTGAAGGCATAATATAGGCATCAGCGAGACGATAGTGAAATATTAATTCTTCTGTAGGTACAAATCCAGCAAAGATCACGCGATCGCTCACACCTAAATCTTGTGCTAATTTTGCTAATCTAGGTTGATCATCACCACGACCAATCACCAAATATTTAACATCGGCAAATACCTTTAATATCTGTGGTAACGCTCTAATTGTTATATCTACGCCTTTATAAATATCCCCAGACCACAACCGCGTCACTGTCACTAATACTTTGGCATTATTTAAGCCATACTTTGTCATTAATTCTAATGACTTAAGACCGGGAGTAAATTTATTTCCATCAATAGCACAAGGTAACATCTTCACTTTATTAGGGTCTATACCATTAGCAGCACAAGCACAGTCTCGACTATAACGGCTAATTGTCCAAATGCTAGAGGATGAAGCCAAAGCTTGTCTTTCTTGACTTTTCAGAACTTCCCAGACTTCTTTTCCATAAGTTAAAACAGTATAGGGAATTCCTAATAACTCACATAAAGTTTTTGTCAAAACGGCTAGTTTAATATGTCCACAAAAAACGTGTTCAGGTCTTTTTTTCCACAAAAACCATAATAGAGATAATGCTAATTTGACTCTTCCTGTAGTAGGAGAATTACTTTGGAAATAGTGGAATTTTAACCGTTCTGATGCAAAAGGGTTGTCACAATTGGGACTATCTCGCAACAGAAATACATCTGCTTGATAAATATCCTCTAATTGCAAATATGCTCCTAAAATATCCTTAACATAAGATTGCACTCCACCTTCCTGGCGGAAAATCTCTAAAAACAGGAATACATGATTAGTTTTATTTTTAACTAGCATTTTAAATATTAATTAATTTTGGTGCGGAAAAAGATTCTGAATTAATTGAGCCAAATGTATCAAATAATTGAATATATTCCGCTTTGCCATATCATAATTACACAATGGTGTCAATCAAGCAACCCTCAAAAATTCCTAAAAAGCTGACGTAATCTCCTTTTTTAATTTTTAATTTTTAATTCCGCCAAGCTGTACTAGTGTTGTTGTTCCAGACAATATTTAACAATTAATAAACAGTTTCTATTATTAGAATCACGTTCATAAACAACTCTATCTGCCAAGCGTCGGAGTAAAAACCATCCATACCCACCTACTTGTAGAGTCCCCGGTTCTGGTTCAGTGATAACATCAGGATTAAATGGATTTCCATAATCCCAAATTCTCATTTCCAGTCTATCAGTCCATAGACTGACTTGAATTTCTATAGTTGTTTCCGGTGGTAAAGAATGATGAGCATGACGAACGGCGTTGGTAAAGCCTTCTGCTAAGGCTAGATTGAGACGATAAAGTTGGCTGTCTGACCAGCCATATTTAGGTAAATATTGCTGACAAAATTCTTCAAACCATTGTTGCACTTGGTTCAAGAGCTTCAGATCGCTCTTGACCGTTCGATGGTCTTGCTGCACTATGCTAAGCATTGACCGTAACTTGAATAGAAAGTAAGTGAAAAGTATTTGTGTTTCTTGGTAATTTGATGATTTTACATTTTTGAATAGTGATTATAGCAGGTGACAAGATTAAAAATTTTTGGGGATATTTTTTTTGCTCAAGACTGATAGTGCGCTGACAAAAACAGTTCAAGTCTTAATCTCCCTGATAATTGCTACATATCCAAAAATTAAAATTTTTACATCTTAGATTTGGGAAAGTTGGGTGGTGATTTGAGATTGGGGATATTTCCACTAATCTCAAAATTTTCCCTCCACAATCCCAGATTAGTTAACGCCTGTTGATTTTCAAAAGCATATCTCTTTTGAAATATCAGTAACAAGTAGACCATAAAAGACTTGCGGCTATTTGTTTGTCAGATATTATCCCGTATACGCTCTTGAAAATCACAGACGTTACCAGGTTTAGTTTTGACTGAAACTTACCTTAGAACAATCCTAAAGTTAAGGATTTATCTAATGGAAGTGCAGCACCCACACCTAGCCACAGGGTAACAAGAGTACCAAAAAGAAATACTGTTGTTGCGACAGGACGACGGAAGGGGTTTTGGAACTTATTGACGTTTTCCAAGAAGGGAACAAGAATTAGTCCCAAGGGTACAGAAGCCATTGCTAACACACCTAATAGTTTACTAGGTAGTGAGCGCAGAATTTGGAACACAGGGTATAAATACCACTCTGGTAAAATTTCTAAGGGAGTAGCAAAAGGATTAGCTGGTTCACCTATCATAGCGGGATCTAGAGTTGCTAGAGCCACAATACAGGCAAAAGAACCCATGATTACCACAGGAAATATATACAGCAAATCGTTAGGCCAAGCTGGTTCACCATAGTAGTTGTGACCCATGCCTTGGGCAAGTTTAGCTCTTAATTGAGGATCGCTCAGATCCGGCTTTTTTTGTGTTGACATTTGGGAATGCGCTCTCCAGCTTGAAGTTAAGTTAAAGCATTGGTGAAAGCTATCAGCTATACAGGCACTTTGCAGCTTTCAACTAGCTCAATTTTCAGATAGTAGTGGTTGTCTACAACTTACAAGTTATTTTTTCTCAGTTTAAAACAAACTACGATGATCTGGAAACACAAGTTATGCCTGTTTGCTAATAACTTTGATTACAAAGGTCCAGAAATACCTTGTTTGCGAATCATCAAGAAGTGGAACAACATGAAGACGGCAATTAACCAAGGGAGAACGAATGTGTGGGCGCTATAGTAGCGAGTGAGTGTAGCTTGACCAACACTAGAACCACCACGTAATAAATCGGAGATGAGAACGCCGACTACGGGAATTGCTTCTGGTACACCACTAACAATTTTTACAGCCCAATAACCAACTTGATCCCAAGGTAGAGAGTAGCCGGTTACACCGAAGGAAACTGTGATTACTGCGAGGATGACACCACTTACCCAAGTCAACTCGCGAGGCTTTTTGAAACCACCTGTTAGGTAAACGCGGAAGGTGTGCAGAATCATCATCAATACCATCATGCTGGCAGACCAGCGGTGAATGGAGCGAATTAGCCAACCAAAGTTGACTTCATTCATGATGTACTCTACGGAGGAGAAAGCTTCGGCGACTGTAGGCTTGTAGTAGAATGTCATCGCAAATCCAGTTGCGAACTGGATCAGGAAGCAAACTAGGGTAATTCCACCCAAGCAGTAGAAGATGTTAACGTGGGGAGGAACGTATTTGGTGGTGATATCATCAGCAATCTCTTGGAGATCCAAGCGTTCCTCAAACCAGTCATAAACGTTGGCCATACAATCCTAAGTTCCTAAAAATAGATTGCGGTTGATAAGTTTTGTTATGCGAAGCTTAGTCATGACCGACTATTCAACTAACCTCAGTTAGAGGGTTCGCTTCTCGCTTCATCCAAAAGCACTATGCTTTTACTTGTCCACGAGCGTAGATTTGGGTGTAACTCACCCTATTTTCGAGAAATCTTCCTGTCTCTAGTCTTTGCCAGTCAACTTTAACAATGTTGACTCCAAAGAAGATTTTATCGTTGATCAGGAAAAAGTTGGATTAACAACTTTATGAGAAGAATGCACTTCTTCTATAAAAAAAGTAACATAGTCGAGAGATAGATTTCATTAACAACTGAGCATCATAGAAAGTTTTAGGGAATTTGAGTCTGAGATGGAACTGAAAATAGGGTTGATTAACAAGCGGGTTAGGCGGCTAGGATGTTCACTACTATTGCTTTTGTGCTTGGTGTTTGGAGCATATATTTCTCCCGCTTCAGCTTTGACACAAGAACAGAAGCTGGTTTATGAAGTGTGGCGAATTGTTAATCGCTCTTATCTAGATGGTACTTTTAACCATCAAAGCTGGATTGATGTACGACAAAAGGCGCTAAAAAATCATTTCGCTAACCAGGAAGCTGCTTATGCAACTATTCAGGAGATGCTTAAAAGTCTGGATGATCCTTTTACTCGTTTTCTTGAACCTGAAAAATATCGCAGTTTGCAAGTTAGCACTTCTGGAGAACTGACAGGTGTGGGTTTACAAATTGCTCTCAATCCCCAAACTGGTGGTTTGGAAGTAATTACGCCTATTGAGGATTCTCCTGCTCAAAAAGCCGGTTTAAAGCCACGCGATCGCATTTTGCAAATTGAGGGTTTATCTACAGAGAATCTGACTCTTGATGAGGCTGCGGCGCGAATGCGTGGACCGATTGGCAGCGTTGTCACTCTCTTAATTGGCCGGGAAGGTGAACAAGATCAAGAAGTGATCTTGGTGCGCGATCGCATTGCTCTTAATCCTGTTATATCTGATTTGCGATTATCCCCTCAAGGTAACAAGATTGGTTATCTCGCCTTGAGTCAATTTAATGCTAATGCTGTGACGGAGTTGGCACACGCTATTTCTATTTTAGAAAAAAATGGCGCTTCTGCCTATATTCTTGATTTAAGAAATAATCCCGGTGGACTCTTACAAGCCGGAATTGAAGTGGCTCGTCTTTGGTTAGATTCTGGCACAATTGTTTATACTGTCAATCGTCAAGGCATTCAAGGGACTTATGAAGCCTTTGGACCAGCCCTCACAAAAGATCCTTTGGTGATTCTAGTCAATCAAGGAACTGCCAGTTCTAGTGAAATTCTAGCCGGTGCATTACAAGATAATCATCGCGCCCAGTTAGTAGGCGAAACTACTTATGGTAAGGGTTTAATTCAATCTTTGTTTGAATTATCCGATGGTTCTGGTTTGGCAGTCACAATTGCTAAATATGAAACTCCCAACCATCGAGATATTAATAAATTGGGAATCAAGCCAGATCAAATAATTCCCCAACAATCCATCAAGCGTGAGCAAATCGGCACAGAAGCAGATGCTCAATATCAAGCAGCTATGGAACTGTTAAATAATTGACAATTGATAATTGACAATTGACAATTGACAATTACAAGATTGGTTGCATTTCTCGCAAAGTTGCTAAATTCAAATTTGTGATTTTTTGGTAAGCTTGATCTATACAGGGTTTACCTCTGAGGTAGCCTGTATTAGCTCCTGGACAAATGTAATATAGAGTTTCTGGTGTCAAGCGATCGCACACCAATTGAATGCTTTTAAGTTGCCTTGGCCAATGAAAAGTTTTAGAAGTGCGTAGTGGCACAGGTTCACCAGACTGGTTAGGAAGTAAATGCCGCCCAGAAAATAATACGCCGTCAAATTCACGATAGTATAAACAAGAAGAGCCTGGAGAATGGCCTGGTGTCCAAATTATTTGTGTTGTGGCATTGAGAGTGAACTCATCTGTAAAAGTGGTGACAGTTAAACCAGGCAATAAATAAGCTTCTTGTTCTTGAATCAGAATTTCGCAATTTAAGATTTGCTGATATTCTGCGGCTTTGCCAATAGCACCACGATGGCTGAGAAAAAACCACCTGACTCCCCCATGTAAAGACAAAAAATCCTGGTTTATCTGTTCTAAAGCTGGGCAATCTATGAGAATATTCCCTTCATTTGTGACAATGAAGTAAGAAGTCCCTCCTAAAGTGTCCCGATTAGGTGGAAAAGCAAAAATACTGTGGGGTGTCAAATTTAGAGGGTTTTCCTCTGTAGATGTACTTTTTGAAAATATCAAACGTGGTGCTTTAGTCTTATGACTAGACTGTTGAGACATAAATGAAAAAGGAGTCAGAATACAGCATACAAAATTCAGAATACTCTACCCAGCAAGGGATCGAGTTTTAGCAAGGAAGAATCTTTGAAAGATAGTGAAATAACATGGCATTTTGGTTTCTCCTCGTCTTGGGGTTATTGACTTATTTGATGATGCAGCACAGTGTTGCTCGGTCTACGAGAACCCCTGTATGGTTATTGTGGCTGGTTCTCATGACACCAGCATTTATATTGACTGGTTGGACGCTTGTATATGGCATCAAACAAGCTCCCCCTTCAATATTAATTCTCTGGGTATCAGTGGTTTGTTTATTGTTATATTGGCTATTGTTTTATTGGGGGCGGCAATTACCTGTAGATCCACAAAACCAATCTGAAGCAAATCAATCACAATCAAATGTTAGTTCTACAGCAGAACCAGTAGCAGTCCGTCCGATTCAGTTAGCAGAAGAAACTCAACTACGAAATTGTTTTCCCTGGTCTATATATTTTATTCAAAATATCGAGTATCGCCCCCAAGCAGTAATTTGTCGGGGACAGTTGCGAACTATGGCTAGTGCTGCTTACCAGCAGATTAAAGATAATATTGAAAGAGAATTTGGCGATCGCTTTTTAGTCATATTTCAAGAAGGAACAAATGGTAAACCTTTCTTTGTCTTAGTCCCCAATCCTCAAGCGGTTAAACAAAATAACCAACGCGATTCTGAAAAGATTACTCAGCCAGGATTAGCATTGCTATTGTTAGTAGCGACTGTGTTCAGCACTACTTTTGTGGGATTGAGAATTGCAGGTTTTCAAGTCACACAACTAGAAGCTGATTTCACGTTATTTTTTCAGGGTTTACCATACTCTTTAGGATTAATTACTATTTTAGGAACTCATGAATTAGGTCATTATTTAACAGCAAAATTCTATAAAATTCGCGCCACATTGCCTTATTTTATTCCTGTACCTTTTTTCTTAGGAACATTTGGTGCTTTCATTAAAATGCGTAGTCCCATACCTCATCGCAAAGCTTTATTTGATGTGAGTATTGCTGGACCACTGGCGGGATTTATTGTGACTATACCTTTATTACTATGGGGTTTAGCTCATTCGGAAATAGTAGCTTTACCGGAAAAAATCGGAATGTTAAACCCCAATGCACTTAATCCCAAATATTCAATTTTATTAGCTATACTCTCAAAGTTAGCTTTGGGAAGTGAATTAACAGTAAAATCTGCTATTGATTTACATCCAGTTGCAGTTGCAGGTTTCTTAGGATTAATTGTTACAGCCTTGAATTTGATGCCTGTAGGACAATTAGATGGGGGTCACATTGTTCATGCTATGTTTGGACAACGTACCGCTGTTGTTATTGGTCAAATTTCCAGATTGTTATTACTAATGCTTTCGTTTATCAGAGAGGAATTTTTATTGTGGGCAATTATCTTATTATTCGTTCCCCTCATTGATGAACCTGCTTTAAACGATGTCACAGAATTAGATAATAAACGGGATTTACTGGGATTAATGTCAATGGTTTTGTTGTTATTAATTATATTGCCATTACCCCAAGCTTTAGCTCGTTTTTTGCATATTTAATAAGTTTTAACTGACTTTATATTAATGGCAATTTCCCACTAATTTTATTATTAAAGCCGTAGATTTGCCGACTACCGACTAGGGGAATTAGTGCAACTTCTTTTTCATCTCCTGGTTCAAATCTCACTGCTGTACCCGCAGGTATATCCAGACGCATTCCCCTGGCTTGTTCCCGATCAAAAATTAAAGCAGTGTTAACTTCAAAGAAGTGGAAATGTGAACCAATCTGAATTGGTCTATCGCCTGTATTTGCCACAATTAATTTAGTAATTGGACGACCGGCATTTAATTCGATTTCACCAACTGGGGTGATTATTTCTCCAGGAATCATAACTTTTATCCTTTTCACATGAAAATTAACGAATTGGATTATGCACAGTTACTAACTTTGTTCCATCAGGAAAAGTTGCTTCTACCTGGACATCATGAATCATTTCGGGAATACCTTCCATCACATCATCACGAGTTAACAATGTTGTTCCATAACTCATCAAATCTGCTACAGTTTGTCCATCTCTTGCGCCTTCTAAAATAGCAGCAGAAATAAAAGCAATTGCTTCAGGATAATTCAATTTTAACCCTCTATTCTTCCGTCTTTCTGCAACTAAAGCAGCGGTAAAAATTAATAATTTGTCTTTTTCTTGGGGTGTAAGCTGCACGTTTATCTCCTTTAAATTTGCCATACCCTGGGAATACAATTACCACGATTTAGTAAAGATATTCGTAAAATTTGCCAAATATTTGTAAACCAATTTCTGACTTCTGATGTAGAATTACCACGATATCGGCACAAAAATCCAGATTCTAACCGAGTTACCCCAGCGTCAGAGTTTTGAATAATTAAAGAACGGACTTGATCAATGATTTCTTTAGAAACGGGACTTCCTACCCAAACCAAACTACCTAAAACGGGTTTTCCTGCTAATCCGTGAGGACTATGAAATACTGCTTCGCTACCGGAGATAATTTGTCTATCAATCCATAATGGCATCCCATTTTGCCAGATTTCGGTGTGCGATCGCATTTCTCCTTCTAAAAATTTCTCTCCCCTCGCACTGCGTCCAAACCGCATAATCTCCCAGCCTAAATAATTAGCATCTGTCGCTAATTCTACTCGCAAATCTTGACGATAAATTGCCCCATTAAATAAAATCGTTTCTTGGGGTAAATATTCTAAACAAGCATTAGCATCAACTTGAATATTTACAGTTTGTCTAGCTGCTAAACCGTTACTACGATATATTTTCCCAGCAGCAGCCGTAGTAATTACAGCTTGAGTATAGGGTTGGAGGTGAATATCAGAGGATAGGCGATCGCCCCCCACAACACCGCCAGCCGTGTGTAAAATCACGCTATGGCAAACTCCTTGTCCTTCTGGGTAAAAGGGGCGTTGTACCTTAAATGGTGCTTGATTATGGTTATAAATTAACTGGGTAGCATCGTGGCGTTTAGCATAGACTAAGTTAAGTTTTCCATGCCAATTTTGACTGGACTTTGGACTATTAACAATCATTGATAAATGGATAAAGTTTGTCTATCTTCGAGCCAAAATTACGTAATCATCTAAAGCATAGTTCAACTCATGATTAACGATCTGGTATTTTTTTGCAAGTAAACATACAATAGAGGGCGCAGACCCTGCGTCCCTACAGACTTTACGATTTGCTGACTGTATCTTACAAAGAGTACATATCGCTATAGTATTACCAATAATTAATTCCTTCAATTTCGTATTTACTAACGTCTTCAATATCATTACGATATAACTCAAAAGAGCAACACTCACACTTTACTTCAACAGGATAGGAATATTCAATATCAACAGGATACATTCCATTTTCATCATATTCATATTTAAATTCTACCTCTTCATAAATTATCAAAGATTTGATATTGCAAACTGGACAATTAAGAACTTTTAACTCACCATTACTATTAGGAAAGTAATTACCTTTAGCGGCAATTGACGCTTGCTCTTCAACTAATTTAGCGTAATTTTGTGCGTAATTAATTTCCCAAAACATTTTATTATTCCAATAAGGAATATTATAAGTTGCTCTACATAATTCTTTTAATAAAGCAACTTTTTTCCTATCATAATCTTCGTCTTTAAAATGCTTAAGAATTAAAATTAATGGGTCTTTGTCGTAAGGCGTATCTTTATATTTCCATAAATGTAATGATGTTTTGTATTTAGGATGTTTTAAAACATTATTCACAAAAGGTAAAATATATTTTCCAACAAATATATCTAAAGTATCATAATTATAAATTTCCAGTCCTCTATGCCATACACTATTTCTTAAATATACTAATTTCTTAAGTAAAGATTCATAATTTTTTATAAACTTTACTTGATCATGATTTTTTAATTTATTTTTATTAATCAATTTTACTAATCTTTTTATAGCCAATTCAAATCTAACGGTTCTATTAACTTTTTTTGATCGTATTCTACATAATTTTTTATATCATCTTCATTCCCATCAATATATTTTTTCAACAAACAACTTTCACTTATACTATTCTCCTCTGATTTGTTAATACATGGATATATTAAATATTTGCTTTCATCATATAAAAAACCTTTACATACCAATTCCGCAAAATGCTGAAAATGCAGTATACATTCAATGTATTGCTTATGATATTCTCTATGCTCTAGTTCTACTAAAAAATATTCTTTTGGTATATCTTTAAAAATATCGTTTTCAAGACTATCATTATAATAACAGACATTATCAAATAAACCTTTAAAACAATAATAAGTAGAAAAATAAGCTTTTAAAGCTATGTGTAGCGAAGTTATAGATAATTGAATATCATCTTCACTAAATAAAATATTTTTGTCGTTAAACAAGTTATCAATTTCATTCTTCATTTTTATATTTCCGTTTATTCTGCATATAAATTATCATAGTCTTTGATTTTCTATTCTAAATGCGAAAATTAACTAAGAAATTAACCAATTTTCCAACTGTAAATCTTTAACCCTCGTTAAATCAGAATCGTGAGAAACTAAAATTAAATTATGAATTATCGCAGTAGCAGCTATCAAAATATCTGCATCCTGAATAATTTTACCTCTGTTTGTTAAATCAGCATGAATTTCGGATGCTTTTTCAAAAATTCTCAGATCATCTAAAAACAAAATAGGATAATCTTGACAAAATTGTTGAAACCAAGCCAACTTCTTAGTCGCATTACTTCTTAAAAGTCCTCTTTGAACTTCATAGTAAGTTATGCCACTAATACCGATAAATTCACCTTGACGACGTATTTCTGTAATTTTCAATGCTACTTCAATATTCTGTTTTAGTGATGCTGAAACAATATTCGTATCTAATAAATAACCCATTTAACCACCACGTTTTACAGATTCATCAAAAATTTGCATTTGCTCTGGAGTAAAATCATTTAGCATTCCTGAAACTAAATGTAAAGACAAAATACTTTTAATCCGTTTCGTTAATTCTTCCTGAGAGATACTATTAACATCAGGAACGGCCACAGGATCAAAAGTACGATTAATTACTTCAAGCATTTCCTGTCTATCTAAGTTTTCTTGGTAAAGAGGATTATTGTCAATTAAGGTTTTGACAATTTCGGTTAATTTTTGATAATTAGATTGATGATTAATAATTTGAGTCATAGTTAAACCTCTTCAAAATAATATCTTTGTTAGACAAGCTGAACCCTATTATAACAGCTACAATATCCCTGAAAAAGTAGGAATCAACAAAAAAACAGCCGCCCCCTTGCGGAAGCGGCCATTATTCAAACTAGGAAAAGATTAGATTTTAGTAATCGAAATCTCCGCCACCCATACCAGCACCAGCAGCAGGAGCGCCATCTTTAGGTTCTGGCTTGTCAACAATGATACATTCGGTTGTCAACACCATACCAGCAATAGAAGCAGCGTTTTGCAAAGCAGAACGAGTTACCTTAGCGGGGTCAACAATACCAGCTTCCAACATATCAACGAATTCGTTGGTAGAAGCATTGAAACCAATGTTGAAATCCTTCTCTTTCACTCTTTCAGCAATTACAGCGCCGTTTTGACCAGCGTTTTCGGCAATTCTCTTCAGAGGAGCAGGTAAAGCCCGAACGACGATTAAAGCACCAGTCAACTCTTCATCTTTGAGGTTGCTTTGCGCCCAAACTTCCAATTGAGGAGCGAGGTGAGCCAAGGTTGTACCACCACCGGGAACAATACCTTCTTCAACAGCAGCCTTGGTAGCGTTGATAGCATCTTCCAAACGCAGCTTCTTGTCCTTCATTTCGGTTTCGGTAGCTGCACCAACTTTAACGACAGCTACACCACCGGACAATTTAGCCAAACGCTCTTGGAGCTTTTCTTTGTCGTAGGAAGATTCGGTTTCTTCCATTTGACGACGGATTTGTTCGCAACGAGCTTTCACACCAGCTTCATTACCTTCAGCCACAATGGTGGTGCTGTCTTTGGTGATGGTGATGCGACGAGCTTTACCAAGACTTTCTAGCTTGGTGGTATCTAGTTTCAAACCAGCATCTTCGGTGATCATTTGACCACCGGTGAGAACTGCGATATCTTCTAGCATGGATTTACGGCGATCGCCAAAACCAGGAGCTTTCACAGCAGCCACGTTGAGGACACCGCGTAAACGGTTAACTACCAAAGTAGCCAAAGCTTCTTTTTCGATGTCTTCAGCAATGATTACCAAAGGACGACCGGAACGAGCTACTTGCTCAAGTACAGGAACTAAATCTTGGACTAAAGCAATTTTCTTGTCGGTTAACAAGATGTAAGGCTCATCAAAAACTGTTTCCATCCGCTCTGCATCAGTAGCAAAGTAAGGAGAGATATAGCCTTTATCAAAGCGCATCCCTTCGGTGATTTCCAATTCGGTGGTCATAGACTTCCCTTCTTCTAGGGAAATTACGCCTTCTTTGCCCACCTTGTCCATAGCTTGAGCAATCATGCTACCGACTTCTTCATCGTTACCAGCAGAAATTGCTGCAACTTGAGCGATCGCCTTAGAATCTTCTACAGGACGAGCGTGTTCAGCAATTTTTTCTACTAAAAACGCAGCAGCTTTATCAATACCACGCTTCAATAAAATTGCATTTGCGCCAGCAGCAACGTTCCGCAAGCCTTCTTTAACAATGGCGTGAGCCAAAACAGTAGCTGTGGTTGTACCATCACCCGCAGCGTCATTAGTTTTAGAAGCAGCTTGACGAATTAGAGCTACACCTGTATTTTCGATGTGGTCTTCTAATTCAATTTCTTTAGCGATGGTGACACCATCATTAACAATTTGTGGTGCGCCGAATTTCTTCTCTAGAACTACGTTACGACCTTTAGGACCAAGGGTAACAGCTACAGCTTCAGCCAGAATATCAATACCACGCTCTAGAGCGCGACGGGCGTTTTCGTTGTAAATAATGCGCTTTGCCATATTAAGTCTAAATCCCGGTAATAAATTAAATTTCTCTGAAAATTGGTTAGTGGTGAAGAGGTAATTCGGAAAACTCTTTACCTATCACCCTTCCCCAATTAGCTGACGATCGCTAAAATGTCTTTTTCAGAAAGTAGTACATATTCTTCTGTACCCAATTTGATATCAGTGCCAGCGTACTTGGAGTACAGCACCTTATCGCCAATGTTAATGTCCATGGTTTGACGAGTACCGTCATCATTCCGCTTGCCAGGTCCAACAGCAGCGATTTCGCCAACTTGGGGTTTTTCCTGAGCATTATCGGGCAAATACAAACCGCCGGCGGTCTTTTCTTGGGGGGCGCTTACTTTTATGAAAACGCGATCGCCCAAAGGTTTAACTGTGGAAACGCTTAGAGATACAGCTGCCATACAAAATTTCTTGCTTTCTTAGCACTCTCGACTCATGAGTGCTAATTTAGCTTCATATCGAACCTAATAGCAATCATGGCTTGTGTACGGGTTTCCGAACTTAGGTCAGGGTGGCGATACTTAAGTGCAAATATCCAATTATTTTAGTTGTCAGGGTCTGTTGCGTAAGTAATGAATATTTTGATATGGACAACTTTATTTGCAAAGTTGGGAAATTGTTATAGAACTGTAATCAGGGATCTACTCAATGAGTAACAGCACAGTGATCCACAAACAGTCGTCTTATCCCTAAAACTACTACAGGGAAAAGGGAACAGGACGTAATTAACAATTACCAATCTGTTGCAAATTAGCTAGTCTAGAACTTAGGAATGCTGTAAACAAAGGCGGGAGCGCGCGATCAACCCATCAGTTACCATACAGTCATTCCCTTAGCATCTTCACAAACCCAGCCAAAAACTTGCGTGTTTGTTGTTCTAGAACGATAATGGTAGTTTACCTAGATGGGGTCTGGTATCGCCAAAAACCCAGAAGTCATTAGAGTAGGTCATCCAAGACCAGTAACCTGGCAATTAGTATGGTGAAAAAATCTGCATTTTTAACCCATTACTAAGCCAAAAACTTCCCCGGTTGATTTTGAACCTCTGATAGAGGCCTCACATCCGAAGGATAAGTAAAGCAGAAGTAAGCCAATGAAAGCGCGGGTGAGTTTTGAGCTAGGGTCATCTTGAGAAAATACCGACTTGTAAATCACAAGAATGATAATTTAATCAGGGTTTTTTAGCCTGCACCTTTCAAAGGGATATATAATAGCGCATTATAAAGACTACTGCTATACGTATCCTTACTAGACTTTTTCCATCCACTCATGAATCTGTTGAAAGTGACTAGCACTTTTAATACTTCGGGGCGGTAAAAGTAAGTTAAGTGGGAAAAAAGACAACATCTCCAGTCATCCACCATACAGGATAACTATATCAATACCTTAATGGATCGAAGCGCGACAAGTGCCACTGTTATGAAAGAACCCAGCATGAAAGACCACAAACGACTTCTACTTATTGATGATGACCCTAACCTCATCTTGCTGGTGAAGGATTACTTAGAGTTCCGCGGCTACGAAGTCATCACGGCTGAAAATGGAAGAGAAGCTCTGGATATTTTAGAACATGAAGTTCCAGACATGATCATCTGTGACGTGATGATGCCGGAAATGGACGGATACACTTTTGTGGAACAAGTGCGACAAAATGAACGCACTAGTTGGATTCCAGTCCTCTTCCTGTCAGCTAAGGGTCAGAGTGCCGACCGCGTTAAGGGTCTAAATAAAGGTGCTGACGTATACATGGTCAAGCCCTTTGAACCTGAAGAACTCGTAGCACAAGTAGAATCTTCACTGAAGCAAACTGTTCGTTGGAAAGAACACCAAACTAAAGGCGGCGATAACGGTTCTCGCATCCAAGTTCCTTTCGATGTCCAGTTAACCCCAACCGAACTGAAAGTAGTACAGTTTGTAGCCAGGGGTTTAGCGAACCGAGAAATCGCTGAAGAATTAAATGTTAGTCAGCGTACCGTTGAAAGCCATGTGTCCAATATGTTGGGCAAAACCAATCTCCACAACCGGACTGAATTAGCACGGTGGGCGATTGAAAATCAAATGGCCTAGATAGGTGATAGGTGACAGGTGACAGGTGACAGGTGACAGTGAAGATCAAGATTGATATTCTTTTTCTCCTACTCCCTGCCCCCTGCTCCCTGCTCCTATTCAATTCACCTGTTTTGTAGGAATTTCCACAATAAATTCTGTTCCTGCTTCAGGATGAGATAAAACTTTGATATCACCATGATGCCTTTCAATAATTTGATAGCTAATTGCTAAACCTAATCCCGTTCCCTTATTTACTGGTTTAGTGGTGAAAAAAGGATCAAATATTTTACTTTGTATTTCTGGACTGATGCCGGGTCCATTATCTTTGATTGTAATTCTTACTTGCTGAGAATCAGTTATTTCTGTTTTAATCAGAATTTGTTTATGGGTTTGTTGATTTTGCTCTAACAATGCGTCTATAGCATTGCTAATAATATTCATAAATACCTGGTTTAATTGGGCAGGGTAACATTCAACTAAAGGTAAATCACAAAAATCTTTAACCACCTCAATTCCTAGCTTGAGACGATTATTTAAAATCACTAATGTACTATCAATACCTTCATGAAGATTAACGGCTTTTTTATCAGCTTGATCAAGTCTAGAAAAGTTTCGTAAAGATAGAATAATTTCCCGGATACGTTCAGTCCCGATTCTCATTGAAGAGAGAATTTTTGGTAAATCTTGACTAATAAAATCTAGATTAATTTCTGATATATATTCTTTAATAGCTGAAGTCTCTGATGGATATTCTTTTTGATAAAGTTGCACCAAATTTAATAGAGATTCATTATAATTATCTAAATGAACAAAATTGCCATAAATAAAATTAATAGGGTTATTAATTTCGTGGGCTAAACCAGCTACCATTCTCCCCAAGCTAGACATTTTTTCAGTTTGGATCAACTGAACTTGTGTATTTTGGAGTTCGCGCACAGTCTGCTCTAATTTTTTTGATTGTAATTGAGAAGTAGCATTAGCGGCTGATAAAGCTTTTATATTATTATAAGCTTTAGAGTGGTAACGAATACGGGCAATTAATTCTACTACATTTGGCAATTTAATTAGATAATCATTTGCTCCTGCTGTAAAAGCATCTGCTTTCAACTGTGGCTCTTCCTTGCTGGAGAGCATGACAATGGGAATATTACGAGTGGCTGGATGACAACGAAACCAACGTAATAACATCAACCCATCAATATCTGGCATAATCATATCTAGAAGGATGACAGTAGGCGCAATAGATATGGCTTTTTGGATAGCTTGAGCAGGATCATTTACATAGTGGAAGGCAATATCTGATTCCTGAGAGAGTAACCTGCAAACAGCTTCACCAATAATTAACTGATCATCAACTAATAAAACTGTGACTATATCTGTATTTATATGTACTGTAGATGGGGTTTGATCATCTGGGGTTAATAATGAACTTAGTGGCAATGGAGCTTTTGATATGGCCGTATGTGTTGATATCATTTGGCCTCTCCTTATAATAGTTATAGTTTTGAGGATATCAAAGTAAGGGATTATTTTTACTTTGTCTACAATGAGAATAACATTATGTAATCAGGAAAACATATTTAGTTCGTAATTCGTAAACAAAAGAAACCGGCTTACTTTCCATAGATACCAAGGTTTAGGGGGGGTTAAGCAATATCAGTAATTACGAGTAGTTCATGATGAACAAAATATATTTTTCAGTAAATTTACTAAATTGGTAATTAGGAAAACTTTCGCTTCAACTTTGGAATTAGCAGTTTATATGAGTATAGGCTGCATTTTTTAGCGTAGAGATTTAATTAATAAGACATGAGCCATAGCGAATATGATATTTTTAGAATAATACTCAATATGAGCGTATGAGTACCAGACAAGTTTTGATTGCGACCTAGAAAATTACTACTACGCTGTATAATAAAAAACTAAACCTAAAAGTCGCAACGCTAATTATGACATTTCAAATAACTCCACAAAATACCCAAAATAAATCAGATTTGTTAGAATATTTTAGAGAATTAGGACATGAAAAACTGTCTTATCTTAGAACAGAAATTGGTAATATAAATTATAAAAAGATAGCCCAAAAGATAAATGAGGCAGTAAATAAAAGTAAACAAGATTTTTTAGAGACAATTATTGCAACTGCCAATAGAAATGATTGGAATGATAAAGATAAGGTTTCTTCCCTTCTTTTAAGCATATATTGCGCTCAAGTGGTAATGCTTGATTTACGTCATGAAGTGTGGCCTTATGAATATATGGCATTTTCTCGACGAATTGGTGAGCTTTGGGAAGATTTTGTTAGGTTACCATTTTTGCACCCAATAGCAGAAGCAGAATTAATTCGCTTTGTACCACCACTTTTTTCTGAAGTTAGAAAAAACTTAAAAAGAGATATTGAAAAATATATTCACAATTTACCAATTTCTCAAGAACAAAAAAACGAACTTATCACTTATTATGAAAAAGCATGGTTGTTGGTTGACTCTGGTGAAATCAGTCTTCAATTAGATTTTCATGCTATTATTAGCGGTAAACGATTCAATATAGACTTTAAAAGTGGCTTTGGCTCAAATGAGAAAGGAAATACAAATCGACTGCTTATGGTAGCAACTATTTATTGTAATTTAGAGGATGAATATAAAAATGTTTTACTTGTTCGTGCTAAAGAAGATTTAAATAACAATTACTTTAGAATTTTAAAAAATTCTCATGTCTGGGATGCTTACTGTGGTGATGAAGCTTATCAAAAAATTAGTGATTTTACAGGCTTTAATATCCAACATTGGATAAGTTCAAATATTGACTGGCAAAATGACTTATTAAATTCAACAGTAAGCGATTTTCATAAATCTAACTTAATGGGATATTTACAATGGTAGTAGACACAAAAGATAGAGATAAATATCAAACATATTTTACATCAGATCAAGCTTTATCTTCATATATGGCTTCACTATTAAAATTGGAAATAAATGATAGATTACTTGAACCCTGTGCAGGAGAAGGACATCTTTTAGACGCAGCATTGAATATCAATAAAAATATCTCATCTCTTGCTTATGAACTACATCCTGAACACGCAAAATATCTCAAATTAAAGTTTAGTTCATCTCAGAATGTAGAAATACGAGAACGTGATACAATTTTTTGTTCAGATTTAGACCTTTGCGAATCTTTCGGACAGAAATTTACAAAGATTTTGGGAAATCCTCCCTATGGAGGTTGGCAAGAATACGAGCGTCGTACTGATTTAAAAAGAAAATATCCCGGCTTTTATATTCGAGAGACATATACTGTTTTTCTGCTTCGTTGTCTTAAATTACTTGCTCAAAAAGGACGATTAGTATTTATTATTCCTGACACTTTTTTATATCTTCATAGTCATACTCCTCTCAGACGTTATATTCTAGAAGAGTTTACAATTGAAAGTATAGATGTATTTCGTTCATCTCTCTTTCCAGGAATTTCATTCGGTTATGCAGGTCTTTGTATTATTTGTATAAGTTCTGAGAAGCCACTATCTAGTCATTCTTTCTTTGTAAGACTTGTGGATTCCCTTGGGGATTTAAAAGTATTGACAAACACCCCAGCTAACTGCAAATTAATCATTCAACGAAATATTCTTCAGAGTCATTCCCTTGCTATTCCTATCTCTCGGAATGAATCAACTTTTAATGAACTATCAGATAGCAAGACTATCATCGCTGATATTGCTGACTGTGTTACTGGTTTCTACTCAGGAAATGACAAACGCTTCCTTTATAGAAGCTCAACTTTGATAAAGCGTTCTGCTGATTATTTAGTTGTTAATCCTGATGATATTGAACCTACACCTTCTACATTAAAAAATCCGTTAGATGGAATAAATGATGCAAAACACTTTATTCCTATTCTTAAAGGTGGTGGTTATAATTTTGTGAAACCAACTCAATGGTATATAGATTGGAGCAAGGATGCAGTAGAACATTATAAAATAGACAAAAAAGCAAGATTTCAGAATTCATCCTATTATTTTAAACGCGGAATTGGCTTTCCTATGGTAACATCCAAACTTCCTACAGCCGCATTAATTGAGGAAAGTCTTTTTGATCAATCTATCGTAGGAATTTTTCCAAAATCTTCAGTTGATTTATTTTTTCTCTTAGCTTATTGCAACTCACCAGTATTTTGGAGTTGCTTAAAAGCCATTAATCCATCTGCAAATAATTCTGCTAAATATATTTTGAAGACACCTATAATTTTACCAGATGAAGATACTCTCAAGCATATTTCTCTGAGAACTCAAGAATTAGTAGTAGAACTTATGCAAGGTAGTAAACAACCATTATGTGAAATTCTCAAACAAGAAATTATTGATTCTATTACACAATACGTTCATAAAAAGACATCTCATCACTTCATAGATCCAATGTGACTTTGTTGAGAAAATGTTAAACTCAAGATGATACGGTTCTTCTGTTTTTTTATGAAAAACTTGGTTCAAAATCATTGAAAGCTTTACTGTATGGGCATTTTATTGATATAGCGGTTATCGGTCGGATGAAATACAATCGAGGGCGGGGAAACCCCACCCCTACAGGTTTTGCGATTTAATGACTGTATCTCACTCAAGTGCATACCGCTATAATATGGGGATAATTGTTGATAACCCTTGTCCTTATTCCACAAAACGTCAGGAAATAGTTGAGAAAATTGATTAACAACTCACCCAGGAAATCCCAAAGTTAGGTTTTATTGTTGACCAAGCACTTTTGAGAAATGTAAAAATGCCGGATACGCTACAAATAGCTATTCAGCAAAAACTCAAAGCTGAACAAGAAAATGAGCAAATGAAATTTGTATTAGAAAAAGAGCGTCAAAAAGTTGAAAGAAAGAAAATTGAAAATTGGGCGTTGCTGAATCAGAGTATGAAATTTAAAAATTAGATTTTTTTAACTCTTAATTCTTTGCGCCTTTGCGCCTTTGCGTGAGGCTAATTCATACATTCAATCAGCAACGCCAAATTAGAATTTTATATACAGAGGTAACAAGAGGGGCTAAGAGGGGCTAAGAGGGCGCAGACCCTGCGCCCCTACAGGATTTGCAATTAAAAGTTGTATTTCACTGATTCTGAAAAATGCTATAAGATTAATTGTCATTACTAAATGATACACAAGGACTGTCAATTTCTACTGCTGGAGTGAATGAATTACAGAAAGTGACAGTAGCACAATTAACACTCAATTCATCGGGGTGAGTGCATTCTAATTTGATATAAAAGGCACATTCTTCACAGATAGTTCTATGTAATAATGGTTGTAAGTCAATGGAGGTTGACATAGTTCACAATTAAAGAAGTTAAGATAAAACCCACTACTTTGTATATTCTGTAGTGGGCGATAGCAGTAATCAACAATGTCAATTTTATTATCTGTTATTTTTGTAACAAATTTAATTACTGAATGTAATAATTGCATTATTATATTGCATTTATAGTAATTTAACCACAAATGAGTAGTCAAAAAATCAGACTTAACTAACTTAGATTGTTTTTATTAGTTTGTCGGTTTAAGCTATTTTTGGTACATAGAATAAATAGCCTATATAAATAATTGGCTTTTATCCCATATTTGACATTAAGCCTAGTGAGTGCTAAACGCCTGCCAGAAACTACTGCTCATGTGAGAGTTACCGGCCAATCTTGGCAACAAGGCTTTCTTGAAGGTGAAGTTAGCGCCGGTAATTTTCAGTGGCATTTCCAGTGGCATTTCCGCAAGGGAGAACTTTCTGTAAAGCCTTCCCAAGGTCGTGCTTTAATCAAAGAACCTCTAGGTCGCTTTTTAGAACAACAAGATTATCAATTAGAACCTGGGGGAGATTATGCTTTTACGATTCGGGCTGAACTTTAAATTAGAGCAGAATTCAGGATTAAAGACTTTGTACCTCCTGCAACCTGCTATGTGCTGTATTTTTAGCTGTTATTGGCAGTAAGTCGGTTGAGATAGCGTTCTATGAGGAGAATGGCAACAATGTCATCTATAGCTCGTGGAGGTTGACGCATACCCTTGGGTAATAGTTTGGTGATGCCTTGGGGTGGGTACATTTGCCAATAGCGATCGCGTGCTTCTAAAGTTGTATAACGTTCATCAACTAAAATGATATTGATGGCTTGGCTTAATTCTTGATTAAGTTGCTGTTTCCACTGTTTAGCCGTTGTTTGATCTCCCATCACTATTAAGGATACGGGGAATCTTTGCAGTTGTGTTTCAATATTAGCGATCGCCTCACCTGCTAATACTACTTGATGATAGTACAGTTGCCGATCTAATCCCACCACCGCGATTCCACATTTATCACGACCAGGATCAAATCCTAAAATTACAGGTTGTGTATTAGTCATTTGTTCGTTATCAATTGTCAATTGTCAATTGTCAATTACTCAGGTACTAAACAGGATTTGTCCATTCAGAAGGGCTACTAATCTAACTCTCAGAGGACCGACAGTATAAGTATCTTCCGCCGCTATAGCTTTAATTTCTACTTCTTGCGGTGTCTGCTGTAATTGGGTAACAAAGCGTAAAAAAGTTCCTTCTATTTGTACACTTTCGACAATTCCCGCATTTCGGGCGCGAAATTGAGAAGCGGAAATTAGTAAATCTAGGCGTTGACGCAATTGGTTCGATGTCATATTTTTTAAATCGGCTGTAGTAGTAGCCAGAATTTCCCCTGATGAAAATACTCGTTGATTTCTGGCCGCATCTGCAAAAAATTCTATTTGCTTTTCTCCTCTGACATAATTACCTGCTGAGAAAATTCGCACTACATATTCTCGACCATCTTGAATTTGTCTGATTAGTGCTTCAATTTGAGCTTTGGTAACACGAAGTATTTCTTTATTTGCCGGCGTTGCACCAGGTTCAGTTAATTGAATATTGGAATTGCGGTTAGCTTCTTGGAGAATTTGGATAATAGCTTGACGTGCAGCATTAGGTTTGTCAACAGTAATTAAACCTGCGGCTATCACTTGACCTCGAACTAAAGCTAGTTTACCTAAACGGAGGTCACGATAGGACTGATAATATTTTTCTAGTCTGGCTACTTCCTGTTCTAAAAATTCTTGTTGTTTCTCTAATTCTTTCAAGCGAGATTCTCTAGTAATAATAACTTCCTCTCGCTGTTTAATTTCTAGATTACGATTTTGAATAAGTTGATCTAATCTGGCAATTTTGCGATCGCGGTTTTCAATAGCTTTTTTCGCCTCATCAATGGCCTGTTTAGCTTCCGCATACAATCTCTGCCGTTCTGCCTTTAACTCTTCCACTGCTGTTTGCAATGTCTGTCGCTGATTGTAAAGAGTTTCTAATTCACTTCTAGCTTGTTGATACTGAATCACAATTTCACCCAGCCGACTTTGAGTTTGGTTAAGTCTTGCTTGGGTTTGGGCTTGTTGATTGAGGGTGCGATTTAGTTGAGCCTGTGTTGCTTTTTGTCTAGTATTTGCTGCCTGTAATGATTTATTAATTGCCTGTAGTTCTTTTTGTGCTTGATTTTGTGCTTGTCTAGCTTGATTTAACTCGCGCTCTGCTTGGGTTTTTTGAGCTTCTGCGGTTTTTAATTGTTCTCGCTTGTTGCCCAAATCTCTTTGAATATCTTCTAATTCAAATACACCCTGCCGCAATCCCTTATCAGCAGCAAAGAGAATTGCTAAAGTGGATGCGGAAATCAAAGCACCTGTAAAAATAGTGACAATTACAGCGGTTTTTTTCGGGCGTAAGTTGAAAAGTGAGAGGCGTGCTTTACCAACCCGTGTGCCAATGCGATCGCCCACGGTGGCAATTACGCCTCCCAAAATTAAAATTGCTGCAATGAGGATGTACCCGGTGGTCATTTTTAGCTACCGCAATGCTTCCAGATACAGCCTACTACGTTAAACCATTGTCTGTGGGTAAATGGAGTTAGCCAAAAGTAGAAATTATGCAATTTTTAGATTTTCCTCCAAATTATCGGTTCACTCTTGACGGTATTTACTCTACTTGGGAAGATCCCAAAACTGCACTACCTCGAAAATAGAACCTGTACTAACTCCATTTCCCCATCACCTTTAGGTAAATTGCTTACTTAAAGCAACAGGTTTATGCACAGTAATCTTCTTTTTATGAATTGAAATCATTTTTTTCTCGCGTAAATCGCCTAGTAATCTAGTGACAGTCACGCGAGTAGAGCCAATTGCTTCCGCGATCGCCTGATGGGATAACTTCAGATCAATGGTAATGCCATCAGCGCAAGGAACGCCAAAATCTCGACAGAGAATTAACAGAAAACTAATTAACCGTGAACCCATGTCTCGGTGAGCCAGAGTTTCGATCATCATCTCTGTTTGCAGAATCCGCGAAGATAGCCCTCGCAGCATTAACATTGATAATTCTGGATTTTCCTTCAGTGCCTGCTCAACTTGTTCAATTGGCGCTGAAAGCAATTCTACAGTAGTAAATGCCACTGCATGATAGAATCGATCAGACTTATTGCCTGTCAGCAGCGACAGCACACCAAAAACGCTATTTTCCCGGAGCAGAGCTACCGTTATTTCTTCTCCTGCCTCATACACCCTCGACAGTTTCACCGCACCCTTAAGAAGAAAATAAACTCGTTCGGCAGGATCTCCCGGAAAAAAGATCGTCTTATTGCGTTCAAACGTTTCCACAACCGGAGGAAATGCCCCGGTTGCCATCTGACGAAAAACATTTGCTAGGGCTTTGTCTTGTGTCACGATCATCTCCCTTCCCCTACCCAATGCCAGAAAAACAAAAACTGATTACCTAAGAATACACCTGAAAAATCAATAAAGCACCGTTAACCTTTCTGTTTTTTCCTATACTCAAATCCATAATTCTTAGTCATTCGTTTATTATGATACATAATTATTGTTCCGTTTAGCTAGTAATTATTGATAAGTAGTTTCCCCAATTCTAGTGAAAAGGTGAACCTAAGAAGCTTGGCGATTTCTTGAGAATATTTGCAAACATGGTCATAATTTCCGGGGTCTTACTGCCCAAACTTGCAGCATTTTCAAAAATCCCTAGCCTAACAAAGTCAAACTAGGCTCACATTCTAGTATGCTCCTAATGATGAATTACATTAGCAACTTCTATGCTGAATCTGTCTGGAAAAAATGCCCTGGTTACAGGTATTGCCAATAACCGATCAATTGCTTGGGGAATAGCTCAACAACTGCACAAAGCAGGGGCTAATTTGGGCATTACCTACTTGCCAGATGACAAGGGTAAAATGGAAAAAAAAGTTTCTGAATTGGTAGAACCTCTTGCTCCTAGTCTATTTTTGCCCTGCAATGTCGAAAATGACGAGCAAATTCAATCTACTTTTGAAACCATCCGGCAAGAATGGGGGAAAATAGATATTTTAGTTCATTGTTTGGCCTTTGCTAACAGAGACGATTTGACTGGTGGTTTTAGTCAAACTTCCCGTTCTGGTTTCAAAACAGCTTTAGAAATTAGCACTTATTCACTTGTTCAGTTAAGCGGTGCAGCTAAACCTTTAATGACTGAAGGTGGAAGTATTATTACTCTTACATATTTGGGGGCAGTTCGCGCCATTCCTAACTATAATGTTATGGGTGTGGCTAAAGCTGGCTTAGAAGCCAGTGTTCGTTACTTGGCCGCAGAACTTGGACCTGATAATATTCGCGTCAATGGCATTTCAGCAGGACCCATCCGCACCTTAGCATCTTCTGCTGTAGGCGGAATTTTGGATATGATTCATCATGTTGAACAAGTAGCTCCCCTCCGTCGCACCGTTACTCAACTAGAAGTAGGTAATACTGCGGCTTTTTTATGTAGCGATTTAGCAAGCGGTATTACTGGACAAATCCTGTATGTAGATGCAGGATATGAAATCATGGGGATGTAATAAGATTTAATAATTGATAATTGACAATTGACAATTGACAATTATCAATTGCTTGCTAGTCCCTTTTCCCTCTTATGACAAATGACTAATCACCAAACTCCTCGAATAGCTTCAGTTCACCGTACTACTGGTGAAACAGATGTTCATGTCACCATTAATTTAGATGGTACAGGGATATGCAAAGTCTCGACAGGCATTCCCTTTTTAGATCATATGCTCCATCAAATCGCCTCTCATGGGTTATTTGACTTGGATATTCAAGCTAAAGGTGATTGGGAAATTGATGATCACCACACTAACGAAGATGTGGGGATTACCTTGGGACAAGCTTTATTTCAAGCTTTGGGTAATAAAAAAGGCATTGTCCGCTTTGGGAATTTTCTTGCTCCCTTAGATGAAGCTTTAGTTCAGGTGGCCTTAGACTTCTCTGGTAGACCTCATTTGAGTTATGGTTTAGAAATTCCTACTCAACGGGTGGGAACTTATGATACACAATTAGTACGAGAGTTTTTTGTAGCATTGGTAAATCACAGCCAAATGACCTTACATATTCGCCAATTGGATGGAATTAATTCCCATCATATTATTGAAGCCACATTTAAAGCCTTTGCTAGAGCCATGCGAATAGCTTTGGAAATTGATCCCCGTCGTGGTTCAACAATTCCTAGTTCTAAAGGTATGTTATAAAAATCATCTGTATCGGTTAATCTGTATTTAGTTCTCAATAGTCAGTAGTTGCTAGTTTCACAACCATGAATTCTGTTGTAGACAACCCCGATTCTCAACAAAATCCCATAGATAAACAACCAGTAGTCCTGACTTCTGAATTGCGAAAAGTCTATCGCACGGGATTTTGGCTCAATCAAAAAGTTGTATCTCTCAAAAACTGTTCTTTACAAGTATACCCAGGAGAAACCTTTGGCTTGTTGGGTCCTAATGGTGCGGGTAAAACCACGCTATTAAAATTGTTGTTGGGAATTATCCGCCCTACATCTGGTCGAGGATTATTATTAGGTAAACCGATAGGCAACGCTAAAGTCAAGCAACATATTGGCTACCTTCCAGAAAATCCCTATTTATACGACTATCTCAGTGGTTGGGAATTTTTGCAGTTAACAGCAGGTTTATTTCAAATTCCTCAAAAGTTACAACGTCAACGCATTCCCCAATTATTGGAATTAGTCGGTTTATCCCAAGCTGATGCTCGCAAAAAGCAAATGCGGCGTTATTCTAAAGGAATGCTTCAGCGTGTGGGCATGGCTCAAGCACTAATTAATGATCCAGACTTAGTTTTTTTAGATGAACCCATGTCTGGACTTGATCCCCTGGGACGTTACCAAATGCGAGAAATTATTCTTTCTCTGAAAGCATCTGGTAAAACCATATTTTTTAATAGTCATGTGTTGAGTGAAGTTGAACAAATATGCGATCGCGTTGCTATCCTTGCTCAAGGAGAATTAATCTGCTCTGGTTCTTTAAATGAACTTTTAGGAAACCAAAACACATACCATGTCAAAGGTAAAGGAGGAGACGGGGAAATCTTGAAAAAATGGATAGCTAGTTTAGAATTTGGGGCTGATGGATCTTGGCAAGGTATACTCCAAGAAGATTACTATGATTTTCTGGCCAGTCTCCGATTAATGGGAGGGAAAATTATCACCATGAATCTATCACGTCAATCTCTAGAAGAGTTTTTTATCCACCAAATTCAAACCCGAAATCATCCCCTCAATTAATTTGATTTCCTAGTAAATAGGCGCAACAACCACAAACTTTTATGGCTTTTACTTTATCTTGATTTGATATTCCTACTAAGTTTGTAATTTAAACAGCATCCTCAATGGAATCTTCATAGATAAATCAGCCATAAGTAGTAATATTATTCCTAACAGTACTGCTATATTTACAAATTAATCTATAATTTGTAACGGTTTCTATTTAGGTAAAAGTAAAAAAACAAAAAACAGAGTTGGAGGTGTAAATATTGAGCAAAAAATCAAATTCTAAATCTCATATTTTAGTGAAAATCTTTTAAACTAAACTGGAAAAATATAACTTCAACTAGTTCTAAAAATTGAAAAGTAAATTGTATCAATCAATAAAAAAATGAATTAACTTCATTGAAAATCCAAAATCAATATTCCCAATCAATAAATCATTTATGTCCGGAAAACTAAAGATTTATTAGAAAATAAAATTGTTGAGCCACTGCGATATTTAAGTATACTCAACATTAAACTGTTTCAACATAACTCTAAATATCATCATCTCCCCATCTCAGGTAAATATGCTTAATAAAGATTTGTGTAAATTTCTCACCCATTCAACTATGGGTTTAGCATTGTTAACAACTGTCAATATTGCTTTACCATCTGCGAGTTTAGCTCAGAAACAACCAGAAAAACTTGCTTCCAGCATGGTTACAGATTACTTATTAGGAGGTGGCGATCTCATTCGTGTCAATGTATTTGAAGTCCCAGAATACACAGGTGAATATCAAATTCCCCCCGGTGGTTCAATTAACCTACCTTTAATTGGTAGTGTACCTGTGCTGGGATTAACCACTGAACAGGCCGCTGATACAATTGCTAAAAGATATGCTCGTTTTCTCAAACGTCCCCTCATTTCCGTCAACTTATTATCACCCCGTCCTATTAATGTATTTGTAGCTGGAGAAGTAACAAGGCCAGGAGCTTACACCCTTAGTCTACAAGGAGGAGCAGGAAACAACCCCGGTGTACAATATCCAACCGTATTAGCAGCACTTACAGTATCCCAAGGGGTAACATTAGCAGCAGATGTAACTCAAGTTCAATTACGCCGCAAAACAGGACGTACTGGAGAGCAAGTAGTCTCTCTTAACTTAAAGGAACTCACCCAAACCGGGAGAATATCTGAGGATATTACCTTACGAGATGGAGACACCATATTTGTCCCTACTGCTGCTAGTTTAAATGTTGCTGAAGCCCGGAATTTATTTGCAGCTAACTTTGCAGCGAGTCAAACTTCACCCCGCACAGTAGTTGTAATTGGTCAAGTTTACCGTCCTGGTTCTTATCTTGTCACCCCTGGGAATGGAGGTGGTGCAGAGGGTGATAGTGCTGGTGGTGGTTTACCAACTGTAATGCGGAGTTTGCAACTAGCTGGGGGAATTACATCACAAGCTGATGTTCGCAAGATCAAATTACGCCGTCCTACCCGCACTGGTACAGAACAAACTATAGATATCAACCTATGGGAATTGCTACAAAGTGGTGATCTCAATCAAGACATCGTAGTCCAAGATGGAGATACGATTATCATCCCTACAGCTACAGAAATTAGTGTTGCTGAAGCCACTCAATTAGCTACCACAACCTTATCACCAACAACGATTGAAGTAGGTGTAGTAGGTGAAGTCAAAAATCCTGGTGCAGTCAAACTACAACCCAATAGCTCTTTAAATCAGGCATTATTAGCAGCAGGTGGTTTCAATGATGGTAGAGCTAGTAGAGGAACTGTAGATTTAATTCGTCTCAACCCCAATGGTACTGTTACCAAACGTCCAGTTCAAGTGGATTTGGCTAAAGGAATTAATGAGGAAACTAATCCTATTCTTCGTAATAATGATGTCGTGGTAGTTGATCGCAACAGTTTAACTAAAACAGGTGATAGAGTTAATACTGTAGCTGGTCCTCTAGGTACTATTTTGGGAATTGTTAGATTATTCTTTGGATTTTAATTTAGTTAAGTCCAAAATTTGGTTTTCTAGGTTTCCAAGCAAAAAATCTAGTAGTCTGTCAAATACATTTTGACGAATAAAGAAGAAACGAACCACGAAGAACGCAAAGAGCGCGAAGGAAGAAGAAAGAAGGAAGATTATTTACCCGTCAATTAATTACTTCTTGACAGACTATTAGTACCCCAGGGTGTAAGTCAATTAACTTTAAGATTATTCATGGGTGCAACTCCCAAGGGGATTTATTAGTAATTGTAACATGATGTAATAAGGGGTGAGGGAAAAGGAAAAATACTTTAGAGTAAATCATCTACCCTTCTTTCCTTTTCCTGGTGGTTGAGGCTTGATATTTCGCAAAAAAGCACCTAAATCTGAATTTTTGCTAATGCGACAGTTACCTTCACCAAACTCAGCCTTTAATTCTTCTTGATACTTTCCCGTTTCTTGAGGTCCAGAAACGTTCGATTTAATATAAGTTTTCGGTGTAAAATTTAATGATGGGTCAACTTTTTTTATAACCTTTCTAAAGTATGTATATGTATTTATAACCTGCTCTTTTGCTGTTTTGATATCACCTCCCTTCAATTCTACAAAACAGATGATCTTTTCATTGTCTTTTGCATAAAATACAATAAGATCACAAATTTTCATACCTTCTCTATCTAATCCTAATAATTTACGAAACTGACAATTAGGATTTGATTTCTCATCTATATGAAAAAATAAAACAGTTTCACCACTTGCTGGTTGTAAACTTACCTCTACTCCATTTTCTTTAAGGCTTGTCTTTCCTGGTAGTAAACAACATGATAACAATAAGGTATTGAAAGGCATTTTAAAATCACTCCTGAATTTAAGATTATAAGAGTGATTATAAAAAAACATGAGCAATGTATTCTGACACTTCCCCAAATGTTCCCCAATCTATCCTACCATCTTCATGTAAAATATTTTTAGCTGTACCATCTTCAAATAAATATACAGAAACTTTTTCTTGAGGAATAAAAGCATCTGTCCTATCTAAACAAAATTTTTCTTTTATACTTTCTTTATTTTCATATTTAGAGGCTTTAATCAAATTAGCTAAATGATCAACAATATAAGAGCTATGGGTTGTAATTAGAACTTTCAAACCTGCTTGAACTAACATTGCTAAAAATTCAATAATTTGTACTTGCGCTGCTGGGTGTAAATTCACTTCTGGTTCATCAATAATTAGTAATTCATTTGGTAAAGCAAAATAACGCAAGCACAAAACTAACGGAGCTAATTCTTTTACCATTGAAGAAGAAACCGCTATTTCTAATTTAATATTTTCTGATGGTTGATAAATAATTTCTTGATCAAAGCTAGAATTTTCAACATTGACTTTTCCTCCCAAAATATCATTTTCTAAAATTTCTGCTAATTTAAGATATTCCAAAACTTCTGGGTAAAGTTGTATTTCTTTTTCTCTTTCTGATGATGTTTTTATATATATACTTTCTAGTGTCAATTTTAAATCTTGTACTGGTATGCTTAATTTTATAGATGAAAGATTTTTTACATTTTCATCAATATCGTCAAAATTTTCAATATCTAAGTAATTTTCAATTTTTGTAGCTGAAGAAAAAAATGGTAAAATCCCTGTTCTTTCTGTAGGAAATATATAAGTTTCTAAATGCAAAAACCTGTGAATTGTTCTAAAAATTAATTTAAGCAAAATCTGCTCAAATGCTCTTCTAGGTAATTTTTTCAAAATATTTTCTTCGGAAACTGAAAGTATATATAAATAAATCTTACTGTCACCTAATTCCTTGAGAATATGTAAAGTATCTTTACTTTGAGTACCAAAAGATAACTGTTGATCTATAAAATCTTTTTTAAGATTATCCAATATTTCTGGTTTAGCTTCTGCTAAATCAAAACTCACTTTCATTTTTTCAAAATCAACACGCTCTGTAGCTAGAAATTTATTCATCCAGCTATGTGCTAAAGAAGAAACATCATTAATGTATGTTTCAATAAACTCTTCAGCAAACTCAATTAAATTAATCCGAACTGTTCCTTCTTGTAAAAATTCCTCAATTGCATTATCTATAATTGGATATCTATACTGAGTTTTTTTATCAAGATAAGCTTGCCAATATCTCTCACATCCATATTCACCTAAAATAGATGCTAAAGTATAAGCTGTCCAAGTTTTCCCAGTTCCATTACCACCAATAAACACAGTCAACGGCTTTAAATCAATTTCTGCTTTTTGAATAACACCTAAGTTAGCAATTTCTATTTTCATGGCAAATTTAATATTAATTAGGGTTAAGAATATACAATTGACTATACCCTGACATTATTTGTAAATTCAGCAAATCATACCTATTACTGAATTACATATCTGAAAGGTTATATCTGGAATCAGAGCAAAGCTGACACTTACCTTACAGTAGATTTAATATTTCCAAACCAAACTCTTAAGCTCTTCTTTGCGACTCTGCGCCTCTGCGTGAGATAAAAACTAAAAAAACGGAGAGGGGGAGATTCGAACTCCCGGAAGCTTTCACCTCACCTGATTTCAAGTCAGGCGCATTCGACCACTCTGCCACCTCTCCAGATTATTTGCCAGAATTGTGAAATACAAAAACTGACAAATAATATCATAACATATAATTACAGAATTGGCACTACTGAAAGAGAAGAATTATAAAAAACTTCCTCAGTAGCGACCTGGAAATCTTTACCTAGCCAAACTAGAGAAGCTTTTGTAACGACACCGCCTTCCAAAGAAACCAGAGAAAAATTCCGTAACTTAATCCCGTCTTCCTGTACAATTCGGGGGACAGTAGCGGCATTTAAGTAAATAGTTCCTTCTGGACTTCTAAATACAGCCTTCCTTTGCACCTTTTTAGTATGGCGAAGTGCGCGGTGCATATGACCAAAAGCGACTAGGGAAACGGTTTTCTTCATGTTGAGACTTTGAGAAATCGCTTCCGCTAAATCAGGATCACCAAAATCACCACCGAGAGGATGCCAATCTTTACCACAGGGGTCTTCAGGGCGATCGCCTAAACCACTTGGTCCATTGTGTCCTAGAAAAATAATATTCTCACAAGTAACACTTTTTACCACTTTGACGATTTTATCTGCGGACTCTTCCATGCTAGAAACACCATAGCGTTCTTGACAGATTTCCGCAAATCGCCATTCCGGTCCACCCCAGGTAAAAGGACGACCACCCACCACAGTTAAATTCCACTGGGGGAAATCCAACTTACCATAACCGACTTGGGTAGATCCTAATAAATCTAACTGTTCCTGTACCCAGTCTTCCTTGGTGCGGTCATAAGGGCATTTTTTGCGTCCCCATTCAGTCGCTGAATACCATGCGTCGTGGTTGCCCATTACCACTGCTTTGGGAATATCCAGGGAAGCGATCGCTTTTACCACTTCCACTGACTCATTCCCGAAATCGCCGACAAATAACACTAAGTCAACACCGAGATGCTGGAGTGCTATGCCGTCTTCTTCTTCCCATTGGTCGTGAACATCGCCAATTACAGCAATTTTGACAGGTTTAGATTGAGTTTTCTGACTGGTCATGCCACTTTAAAAAGCCGTATATCTCCAGGATATGAAACTCCACCGGATTTGGGCATAAATTGCTAAGATCAATCACCAACTATTTTTGGTAAAAACTACTATAATTAAATTAACAAGGTAATCTTATTGTACAATAAAGCAGTTTTTAATTGTGTTTACAACTACACTTACTCAACCAAAATCAGGCATTCTCCCATTAGATTTATTTGCTGCTATTGAGGATCTGAAAACAGAACTGAATGCAGTGATATTAGCCCACTATTATCAAGATCCTGATATTCAAGATATTGCCGACTTTATTGGCGATTCCTTACAATTAGCCAGAGCCGCAGCCAATACCAAAGCAGATGTAATTGTGTTTGCAGGTGTTCACTTTATGGCGGAAACAGCGAAAATCCTCAACCCTGATAAATTGGTCTTGTTACCAGATATTAATGCAGGTTGTTCTTTAGCAGATAGTTGTCCTCCCAAAGAGTTTGCTGCTTTCAAAGCCGCACACCCAGACCATTTAGTAATTTCCTATATTAACTGCTCCGCCGAAATTAAGGCTATGAGCGATATCATCTGTACCAGTTCCAATGCTGTGAAAATTGTTCAGCAAATACCCCCAGAACAGCCGATTATTTTCGCCCCTGATCGCAACTTGGGAAGGTATGTAATCGAACAAACAGGACGGGAAATGCTGTTATGGCAAGGTAGCTGTATTGTCCATGAGACTTTTTCCGAAAAGAAAATAGTGCAGTTAAAAATTACACATCCTCATGCAGAAGCGATCGCTCACCCCGAATGTGAAACCAGTGTCTTACGTCACGCCAGCTATATTGGCTCTACAGCCGCCTTACTCAATTATTGTCAAACCAGCCCTAGCCAAGAATTCATCGTGGCTACAGAGCCGGGAATCATTCACCAGATGCAAAAACTAGCACCTAACAAACACTTTATTCCCGCACCCCCGCAAAGTGATTGTAACTGTAACGAATGTCCATTTATGCGGTTAAATACCTTAGAAAAGCTGTATTTAGCCATGAAAAACCGCACCCCAGAAATTACGTTACCAGAAGAAATCCGCATAGCGGCACTGCGACCAATGCAAAGGATGTTAGAAATGAGTGTGTAGTTAGGTGACAGGTGACAGGTGACAGGTGACAGAAGAAGAATTAGAAGGAGATCAGAATATTCATAAAAACTAAATTAAATCAGCACGAGGTTTAAAAGTTTCTATTTCCCGCAATTTTTCATAAAGTTGTCTTTCTTCATCTGTAAGAGTTTTCGGAGTTACTATCTGAACTTCCACTAATTGATCACCCCGTTGACCATTATCGCCAGGGTAGCCTTTATTACCGAGACGGAATCTTTGTCCAGACCTCACACCAGAGGGAATGGTCATTTTTACTGGACCATCAAGAGTAGGTGCTTCGACTTGTCCACCTAAAACGGCTTCACTAGGAGTCACAGGAACTTGACAGAAGATATTAAAACCTTCCAGCTTAAACAAAGGATGAGGATCAACGGTAATTTTTAAGTATAAATCGCCGCCACTAATGCCTTGATTGCGGAGGCGGATGGTTTGCCCTGTCACCATAGCTGGGGGCATAGTCACTTCGAGCGATCGCCCATCTTCTAAACGTATCCTTTCATTACCACCTTGATAAGCTTTTTCCAAAGGTAGGGTTAGCCTAGCTTCGATATCCCTACGGGTGGTACGAGGTGGAGTATTAACTGTATATGCAACTTTGGTTCTAGGAGTGCGGAAGGGGTCGCTTGTAGTGGTGTTTCCGGTGCTATTTTTCGGTTCTTTGCGGTTGCTGACACCAATTACTTGATTGACAAAACTTTCAAAATCGTTAAATTGGCTGGGGTCTACCTCTTGACTAGAACGACCGTTAGCGCGGCTTTCCCAGCCTTTAGCCTTGGGAGTTTGTTTATTGCCGGCAAAGCCATTTTGTTGCCAATAGCGGCTAAATTGGTCATATTGCGATCGCCTGCTAGGATCGGAAAGAATTTCATAAGCCTCACCGATGGTTTTAAATTTTTCCTCAGCTTCCTTATTTCCTGGATTCAAATCAGGGTGATATTGTCTAGCTAAACGCCGATAAACCTTTTTAATTTCTTCGCTTGTGGCATCTTTAGAAACTCCTAAAATCTCGTAATAATCACGAAAATTCTGCAAATTTTGCATAATCTGTTATTTAAATGTTTGTTGTCAGTTGTCAGTTGTCAGTTGTCAGTTGTGCTTCTACTTATCACTGACACTGCAAATATTGAAAATTAGATTTTAGACCGAAGACAGTGAATCTAAAATCCAAAATCCCAAATCGAATTACAGCCAATCATCGTCATCATCCCAATTATCCTGGTAGCTGGGGCGTTTGCTGCGGGTAGGACGACTTTCATAATTGGGAGAACGACTTTCTCGATTTTCCCTGCCATAATCTCTGCTAGAACCTCGGTTAGATGAGTCTCGTTGCCGATAATTATCTCGATAAACATCCCGTTCTGGTTCTTTTTCTCCCACAAAGATGTCACGGATAGCACCAAATAAATCCTCATCTTCATCCTCAGCATAATACTGACGGACTTCTCGATTCAGTTCATACAGAGCATCTTGTAAATCAGCGTAAGCCTGATCAATTCCCCGATCTTCATCAGCTTGTAAACTTTCCCGTAAATTTCGGCAAATATTATCAATCCGTTGACGACGGTTACGGGCAAATTGCATCCCCATTTCTAAAGCCACTTCTCGTAATTGTCGTTCGGCTTGTAACATTAATGCTTCAGCACGAGTCCGCTTTTCAACTCGTTCTTTCCGTTCTCGATCAACATCAGCATACTTTTGGGCATCCTGAATCATGCGGTTAACTTCCGACTCACTTAAAGTAGAAGCGCCTTGAATGGTAATACTTTGTTCTCTGCCGGTGGTACGATCTAGGGCTGTTACCTGTAAAATCCCATTAGCATCAATATCAAAAGATACTTGAACTTGAGGAATACCCCTTGGTGCGGGAGGAATGCCATACAGTTTAAACCGTCCCAAAGATTTGTTATCTGTGGCCATGTCCCTTTCACCCTGAACCACATTGATTTCTACACTGTTTTGGTTATTTTCAGAAGTTGAAAAGATGTCAGAACGACGCACGGGGATAGTGGTATTCCGCGGGATGAGCTTTTTCATCACACCACCGATGGTTTCTAAGCCCATAGATAGGGGTGTGACATCTAACAGTAGTAGATCCTTGAATTCACCAGCGAGAATACTGCCCTGAATAGCTGCACCGACAGCTACAACTTCATCGGGATTGACGTTTTCACTAGGTTCAATGCCAATTAAGTCTTGAACTAGCTGTTTCACCATGGGCATTCTCGTAGAACCACCAACTAGGACAACTTCTTCAATATCTACAGGAGAAAGTCCGGCATCTTTTAACGCCCGTTTGACTGGTGTTCTTAATCTACTCAGCAAGTCTACACATAAACCTTCAAATTGCGATCGCGTCAACCGAGTTTCTAGGTGTTTTGGTCCGTCCTCTGTGGCAGTGATGAAGGGTAAATTAATATCAGTGATGCTAACGGCAGAAAGCTCAATTTTGGCCTTTTCTGCGGCTTCCATTAACCTTTGCAAAGCTTGGCGATCGCGTCTTAAGTCTACACCTTCTACTTCTAAAAATTGTTCTGCTAACCAATCAACTATCTTTCTGTCAAAATCATTACCACCAAGTTGGGTATCTCCACTTGTAGATTTAACCTCAAATACGCCGTCCCCTACTTCCAAAATAGACACATCAAAAGTTCCACCGCCCAAGTCAAAGACAAGGATAGTTTCCATATCACCCCGATCTAATCCGTAAGCCAAAGATGCCGCTGTCGGTTCATTCAGAATCCGTAATACCTCTAAACCCGCAATCCTACCCGCATCACGAGTAGCTTGACGTTGGGAATCATTAAAATAAGCGGGAACAGTAATTACAGCCCCAGTCACAGGTTCACCCAAATAACGACTAGCATCATCAGCTAGTTTTTTCAGCACCATAGCTGAAATTTCTTCTGGAGAAAATTCCTTATTTAGCCGGGGGCAAGCAACCTTAATATTGCCAATTTCATCTTTACGGATAGTGTAAGGTACACGCTTAGAATCCGGGTTTAATTCGCCATACTTGCGCCCAATAAAGCGTTTCACCGCAAAAAAGGTATTTTGGGGATTTAGAACGGTTTGCCGTCTGGCCATTTGCCCAACCACCCTTTCACCTTCTTTACTAAAACCAACCACGGAGGGGGTTGTTCGCATTCCTTCTGCATTGGCAATCACCACCGGCTTGCCACCCTCCATTACGGCGACTACTGAGTTGGTTGTCCCCAAGTCGATGCCAACTACCTTGCCCATGCGTTACTCGTCTCCTGTTGTGTGTCTTATTAATTTAATATGATAGGCTGGGATTGCCTTCAGCTTGGTGCTAAATCAGGTCAACCGTCCAGTCCAATAGTATAATAGTCATCATTAAATCAAGAATTAGAGGCATTTTAGCTTAACGTGCTACTTGCTAAACTAGGATAGCATTTTAAGTCATTGGTCAGTTGTCATTGGTCATTGGCCAGTTGGAAAGATGAATATTGATCTTTACTCTTATCCATTACACATTATTTTTATCCACTTTGAATTTAAAACAGCGATTACAGAATCACTTGTATGAGATAGCCAGAGAGCGTGATCCCTATATGGCGACTGTAGGGCATTTCTTTGTTCAAGAATACATTCGCCAGCAATTGTCACAATGGGGAAGTGTGGAAACCCACACCTTTCAAGTAGGTGGTAAAAACTGTAAAAACTTGATTTTAAATTTACCTGCCACAACAGCAACCCAAACAGCAGATTTACCACCTATTTTAATTGGCGCTCACTATGATGGTGTTCCTGGTACAGTAGCAGCAGATGATAATGCTACAGGTGTGGCAGTTTTATTAGAATTTGCTCGCAGTTTTACAGAAACCCCCGCTAGATATCCTTTGCGGTTGGTAGCTTTTGATATGGAAGAATATGGGTTACTGGGTAGTGCTGATTATGCAGCCTACTTACGCCAACAAAATCAACCTCTCCGCCTCATGATATCTTTGGAAATGTTGGGATATCGGGATTCTACTCCTGGTTCTCAAAAATACCCATTTCCCCTAGAATTATTTTATCCAAATCGTGGTGATTTTATTGCTCTAATTGGCAATTGGCGAACTTGGGGTGATTTAATTAGTCTGAGCCGCAGTATTGATAAAGCTGGTGTACCTAGTCAATGGCTACCAGCACCAAATCGGGGTTTATTAGTTCCCCAAACTCGTCTAAGTGATCATGCACCTTTTTGGGATCAAGGTTATCCCGCAATGATGATTACAGATACAGCATTTATGCGGAATCCACATTATCATCAGCCAAGTGACACTATTGCCACCTTGGATTTAGATTTTTTAACGGGTATTTGTGAGGGTTTGGAAATGGGAATTAGGGGATTTTAAATGTTAGTAATTTATTGGAGGTAAATTTGATGTTACAAATACAAATTAAATCTGACTCTCCCGACATTGAAAGTGAAAAAAACCTAGTTCAATCAGCTATTGAATCGGAAATTAAAAGCTTACAGCGTTCACTAGCAAAAACTAATAAGTTGTTAAATGAATTTGAAACAAAATATCACGTCTCATCTGAGCATTTTTTCACTGATTGGACAGCAGAAGACCTAGAAGGAGGAGACGAAGAATATGTAAGTTGGGCTGGGGAGATTAAAATAAAGAATAAATTAACTAATTATTTGCAAAAATTAGAAGCAATAGCATAAGTTACTCAACAATTACCAAGCTAATATTCTTGTCTGAATCAGGATGTCCAGGATTTAAGGATTAACAGGATTAAAACTTCTTTCGTTCGGCAATTCAGACGTTTCTGCCGTAAATAAGCGATTCCTACAGAGTGCTTCGCGATCGCCTAAACAATCATTTCCTCAATTTTGTAAGAGGCGATCGCACTGATTCCCCTTAAAATCCTAAGATTGCTTTCACGGAGTCAATTAATGGTTTTGCTGAACCAAAGAGACTTGAAACTTTCCCAATAATCGCAGATAAGGCATCTAAGGCAGTATCGGCATTTTCGCGCAATGTCAAATCGTTTTGCTTGCTTCCCAGCTTTCCGATGGCATCAATATATTTCAGTGCCTTGGCTTTGTCTTTGTCATCCAATCCATTGTCTTCAGAATTAATAGAAAACTGTAGTTGCTTCAGCAAATCGGCTAATTCTGAGGTGTTTGCTTCTTTTGACTCTTGTAATTGATTGATGGTGTTAGAGACGTTACCCGAAATTTCTCCGAGGTTGATAACAGAACCGCTAATGTCCCTACCTGCTTGAATATTTATTGATTTTTCAGACACAATTTCTCCTCCATTATTAACAAGGTTTTCGATATATACGTTCGAGTTTTTGGATGTGTATAATCCTCCAGCAAGGAGATTGTCAAGCCTTTTACGAAGTGACAATGCGTGTGTTCCTAGTTCTTCTAAAAAATCTACAAATTCCAAACCTCCAGTCTCAAGTAATCCTAACAAAATGTGTTCAGGATTAACATGATTATGATTAAGTCTTTGAGATTCCTCCACTGCTACCCTTAACGCATCAAGTGATTCATCAGAAAAGTTAATGTCAGATACATTTCTGACAAATATATGCTCAAAGATTTCCCAAGTTTCAGAGGCTATTCGACTTTTCAGTAAGCTAATTTGGGTGCTAATTTGGTTTTT
>NZ_VILD01000008.1:141933-172522 GCF_009712085.1 Anabaena sp. UHCC 0253 | reverse complement strand
AACCCCATTTCTGCCCTCACTTGTAAGCAAGCAGAAATTGCATCTTGAATATTCTCTAAAGCCTCTTCTTTTGTCTCTCCCTGACTAATGCAACCAGGAATACTAGGACATTCAATAATCCAGACACTATCCTTGTCTCGATCAATCGTGACATCGAATTTCATACTAGGTGATAGTTAAGTAATACTTGTATCTTAGCTGTTAAAATCTGGATTATTCAACTAAATTTGTACAATTATAACAAAAAATTATCGCAGATTCTCATGAAAAGTCAATTGCGATCGCCTAAATAATCATCTTCTCATGTTTACGATTATACTATCCGAAGGTCAGCGTAGCGATCGCCTCTTATCTTAATAGATATAGTAACTAATGCTATAACTACTATATATCTCATTCTCACATCACTAAAGATATGGAAGAACTTTTGACATTAAGGGAATTACTACTTAAAGGTGATATGACTGGAGCTTTGGCAATTGTTGATGAATTAGAAGAAATGAGTAGAGACGATAAAATCAACAACATTCGTAGTTATGCAGTAATTCTGATCATGCATCTAATCAAGCAAAAAGCAGAAAATCGCACCACGAAATCGTGGGAGCTATCAATTCGCAACTCTATACGCGGTATCCAAACCAAAAACCAGCGACGTAAAGCTGGCGGAACATACCTCAATACCGATGAATTACGCCTAGCAATTTCCGAAGCTTATACAGAAGCAGTTGATCGCGCCTCCTTAGAGGTTGAGGAAGGACGCTATGAACCTCATGAGTTAGCCAAACTAGTCAACCGTCAAGAGATATGCGATCGCGCCATGATCTTAATCTCTACAAATCTAGAAATTTAAACTGGGTGGTTAAGGATTCCAAATATTTAAACAGCGGCAATAAACTCTTCTACTGTTAACCCAGCAGTTCGTATCAGTCCGCGTCAAGTCAATGCGATCGCTTTCCCCGCCCAAAATATTTATTTTCGTAATTGATAGCGAATCGCTGCTACCAGCAGATCGCTCAGATAACTCTACAAAACGCAATGTCAAATTTATTCCTCACTCCTCGTTCATACATCCACTACTTATTTTCTGCATCTAATTTTAGTTGAGAAAAAACTCGATAATCATTTAAATTAGCTTGCACATGAAAAGTTTGTTTGTGATCTTTCATATTAATTAGGGAATATTCAATATTTCCCGCATAAATAGCAAATGTAATATTAAATATCTCTAGAAAATTTATTAACCATTGACATTCGTCAACTGGATATTTTTCATAATAACTAATTAACTGGGAAATACGAATTTCTAAATGTGTTCTGGAATTGGAAGAAATCAAAATAATCTTGATTAAGAGAATAACTAATGTCAGGGAATGACCTTGAGACATCAATAATTTAAATAATAATGCAGGTTCTTTACTATTTTCTGTGGTCAAAATATCAATGATGCGATTACATATTCTCAGAACTAACCCTTTATCAATTATTTCTTCATCACTTTCAGCTTTCCATTCTGAGAGATTTTCTCGCAAATGCTGTTGGATAGGTTTAATAAATGCTGGTGTATCTCCAGCAGAAAATAATAAATATTTTTGAATATTTTCTTTGTATTCTCCCAATGTTTGTTTCTGCGTCTGTTGAACAAATATGTTAGCAATATTTTCATAACTTAATGAACCTTTTTTACTGACAATAATCTTGATTAATCTGAGAACATCATCTCCCAACATACTGGGATTCTTATATTTATTATTGCTATAATTATCGGAAGAATGAGAGTGAGCGACATACATAGCTAATTCAAATTTGAATTTTTCTCTTATTTGTTTAGCTACTTTTCTCGCTGCATTTCTTTGTTCTGGAGGATTTTTATCATCACAAGATTGAGCAAATAATAGATATGCACTGTATCTATTAATCCAATTACTTGGAGTGTCTTCCTGGGATCTATTGGTGAATATTTTTAATTCTTCGTAATCTCGGCTATTAATAAAGTTATCTAACCACATACCATAAGGATAGATGAAAGGAGAAATAAATACCTGATTTTCTCTTTGATAATCAGTGAAAATCCCTAATAAATCTTGGATATATTTATAATGTTTGGCTGGTTCCCAGTTATTGACTAAAATATAGCAACAGCGTTTAATGGTATTGTGAAATTCCTGTTCTTGTTGGGTGGAAAATATTTTATATGTTTCTGGTACATCCTCGTCTCTATGAATGCGTAAACTTTCTATAAATAAGCGTTTGAATTCTAGTAAGGTTTTTTCCGGTATTTCTTGTTTAACAGTTGTGAGTAAAAAACTATAAATCTCATTTTGATCATTTTGAAATTTTATTTGATCAAATTCAGATTTAACAGTGGATTTATTTTTCTGACCTGTGGATAAATTCTTATCAATCATGCTAGTATCACAAGGCTGCATTCAAAATACAAAATACAAAATTAATACAGGGTGGGATTGGAAATGGGTGGTTTATTTCCACTCTGCTGTACTATCTTCCTTATTTCTAAGTCTAGGTATTCCAAAGATCAGCAGTTTGTTAGTAATCACAAAATACTGAATTAATTAGTATGTAATATTTGAATTTAAGTGTTACTTAATTCACGTCAAATATTGTTAAAGGAAAAAACTTACCTTTGGTCATTTGTAGTTCCTGAATGTTGAATCTATAAAATCTCCAAAAATAAAAATGTACTAGATCATTAGGTTTGAGAAAACCAAACCAGTATTCTAGCACATTTTTTTATTTACTTAATTTTAAATGGGGGTGGGGGGACTTGAACCCCCACGACCGTTTAAGGTCAACGGATTTTCATTCTCTTGCAGCTTTCGCTACTACCTATCTGCTGAAGCAAGTTTAGGTTTTGAGAATTGGACTCTCCCTTTACCCTCGTCTTAACGTTAGGGTAGCTCCCGTCGAGTCTCTGCACCTTCCCAGAAGTATAAATTTTCTGGGCTTGGCTCAGGATTGCCGTATCTATAACTAGATTTAGGTTTCCCTGAGTTTGAGAGCGGTCACTTGAAAGATTTCTCGATCAAGGCTCAATTCCTTAAGTCCGTAGCGTCTACCATTCCGCCACACCCCCAAAGGGTTATTTACTTTTTTATGCGGTTTTCACCTGCTTGTCTATTATACCATTAGTTGCGTTTTTTGTGCAAGTAAATTTTAAAATTTTATTTGCTAACGCTAGTTGTTGGCATTGACAGAGAAAAATAGCCACAGACTCATGTTTAATGGCCGATATATATCGTATCACACATTTTAGATTTTTGATCTTTTTTTTTAAATAATTTAGAGGTGGGCATTAACCACCCTACAAATGTAGAGCCGAGAATCCCTGGACAAGGAACGGCTCTGCAAAGATTTGGGAAGACGCAAATTTAATTTTCACTCTTATCTATAATTCCTCTAACCCAGATTCAGCTTATGATAGAAATTGAACGCTCTTATTTCTTTACTTTGCGGTAAGTATATGGTTGTAGCACTACTGTATCTGAGTTTAGCTGGCGCTTATCTGCTGGTAATACCAATTGCTGTCTTTTTCTACTTGAGTTTAAGATGGTATACGTGTGGTTCTGTGGAACGAGTGTTTATGTACTTTTTGGTGTTCTTCTTCTTTCCGGGTTTGCTAGTTCTTTCACCATTTGTGAATTTGCACCCCCGTCCTCGAAAAATTGCTTAAATTAAGATTTGGTAGGTCATAATTCTCATGCGACGTATTGACGCGATTGGTATTGGCTTCGGCGTTTTTGTAGCCGGTGGCTTGGCTTATGTGGGTTTGCAGCTAGTGGGTTTAGACAGTCAGAATGCGGGAATTTGGAGTCAAGTATTCTTGATAGCTGGCTTAATTGGTTGGTTATGCACCTATATTTTCCGAGCCGTGGGGAATAAAATGACCTACCATCAACAGCGAGAAGCTTATGAAACAGCTTTTTTGCAAAAGCGCCTTGATGAACTTTCTCCTGAAGAATTAGCCAAACTTCAAGCTGAGATTGAACAAGAAAAAGAATCTCAGGTTTAGAGGTATTATTATGGTTCAGTTGTCAGTTTTTTGTTGATAAATGACAACTGACAACTAACCACTGACTACTGACTAGGTGAAATGACTGCTATTTCTCGTTGCTTTGAAACTTTGAGACGGAATCAGGAATGCGCTTTGATTCCTTTTATTACGGCTGGTGATCCAGATTTAGAAACTACAGCTAAAGCTTTGCAGGTTCTAGATAATTCTGGTGCTGATATTATTGAGTTGGGTGTACCCTATTCTGATCCTTTGGCAGATGGTCCGGTGATTCAGGCTGCTGCTACTCGTGCTTTGCAAAGAGGGACAACGTTAGAGCAAGTGCTAGAAATGCTCAAAGGGATTAGTCCGAGTTTGCGATCGCCTATTATTTTATTTACCTATTACAATCCCATTTTACATCGAGGCATTGATAAATTTCTTCAGCAAATTCAAGATGCTGGAGTAGCCGGGTTAGTTGTGCCTGATTTGCCATTGGAAGAGGCAGCAGGGCTAATAAAACCAGCGGCTGAGGTGGGAATAGATTTAACTCTATTGGTAGCTCCGACAAGTTCTCCTGAGAGGATAGAAGCGATCGCTCGTGCTTCTCAAGGATTTATCTATTTGGTCAGTGTTACTGGTGTCACAGGAATGCGAACCCAAATGCAAGGACGAGTTTCTGATTTACTCCAACAAATTCGTCATGTTACAGATAAACCCATCGGTGTGGGCTTTGGGATTTCTGACCCTGAACAAGCACGTCAAGTAAAAGCATGGGGCGCAGATGCCGCAATTGTCGGTAGTGCCGTGGTGAAGAGATTAGCAGAAGGAACACCAGCAGAAGGATTAGAGGCGATCGCTCAATTTTGCCACACTCTCAAGACAGCCATCAAGAATCCCACCTAACCAAAGATAAAAATTGCCTAAATAGTGTATTTTTTTGTTATTCTCTAGTGGACAATCTGACTGTAATCGTCTTAAATAATAACAGCATATATTAGGATAGACAAAAAACTAACTGATACACTGAGTTAAAAATTGACTCTGAAATATAATATCAAAGTAGGCAACAAATTATGCGTGTGAGAGTGCGTCAGTTACAACTGAGTTACTGTTCAGTAGGATTTGAGGGGTAACAGCAATGAGTGAAAGTATGGCATTTATTGGCGGAGTCGCTGTAGCTGGGTTGGCGGCTCTAGTCCTGCTTAAAGGCACAAACACCCCTGTATCATCGAATTTTGCTGTCAGCCCCCAAATGCCAGGGACATTAATGGCACCCCAGGTAATGCAGCCACCTATGCAGTATCCTGTTAATTACGGGCAACCAGTATATTCCAACCAACCACCAACTGCTCCGAACTCAGATCAGCGTCTAGAAATGGAAAAGCTGAATATGCAGATGGAGAGGTTTAAAAATGATAATGAACAACTAAGATTACAAAATCAACAACTCCAAGTACAAGTTCAAAATTTCACTACCCAACAGTGGCAGTTACAACAAGCTCAACAACAAGTTAATCAACAAAAAATAGTTCCCTTCCCATCTGAACAAAATCAATGGTGGTCTTCACCAATGCTTTGGGCTGTGGGTGGTGCAACATTAACCATTGGTGGAGGTGTTGTGGTGGCTGGAGTTCTGTCATTATTTGCACCCAAACAGCGCCCAACTCGCACTGTCCAGGTAATTCATCCCTATAATGGATCAACACCACCTTTGGCCCCCGTGCGTCGCGCTGAGTTTTTACCCTCTTCTCGCATAGAACCCAGACGAGTAGAAACGGCAGAATACGACGAAATGCACTAAGCTATTGCCACCTATTTGCAGCAGCGATTTGCGAATTGTTGTCCAAGTAGGGGCGTATCCCTGACGGGACTGGAAGCATCAGCATTCGGGTGATTAATTATCGGTTTTTTCCCAGTAGGGGCGAAGCATTCGGGCAACAAATTCTCGGTTTTTTCCCAAGTTTCTTTTCCGAATGCTTCGCCCTTACATTGAATGCTTCGCCCTTACACCGAATGCTTCTCACCTAGTAACCCTATTTAAACCCCATTTTTCGGTGTTTCTGATGGAGTTGTTTGATCTTGATTTACAGGTTGATTTTCCTTGGGTAATGCCTGTTTAGAAACATTATCAGCAGCTTGCTTAAACATTGGCTCTAACTTATCGCGCCAGTATTTAATATTAGGTAGCTTTTCTGGATGATCTCGATAAGCTAAAACCTCATCCCATTGACCATTATCAATGGCTTTATTAATATCCTTAGCTAACGCTTCTGCTTTTGCCCAATCACTCTGCCATTGATTAACAATATCAACTGTTTCTTTAACACTAGAAACAGCATTTCCCGAAGTTGATTTCAGCAGAGAAATTGCTCCTTGTATATCTCCTGACTCAAATTTTTGTCTAGCTTTTGCCACTGTTTTCGCCTTATCTTCAGTAGGTTGTAAAGATGCTTGAGGCGTGGGAATTACACTAGGTTTAATTGGCACGGAAGGAACTGGACGGGATGCAATTAAAGGACTATCATCTACAGTTTGAATAGCTAAACCCTTATCTCGACGGCATTCAATCCAGGTTTGATTATTAGAAATAATATCAGAATGCGCCCAAGCCAAGCGTCCAGATAAAAGTTTCACCTCCACCCAGCCTCGCTTTGTTCGCTTACCCGTCACCTCAAATTCATCTGCTGCACCCAAAGTTTTTAAAATATTATCAGAATTGATAGCACTGGGTTCAGAACGGATATTAGAATTAGCCGCAACCATAGCCAAACATTTATTGGTTGATTTAGTATTTCCCCCAGTCCAATTAGCAGTTAAATTCTGAAAATTGGGATATATATTTGTAAATAAAGCCGCTACACCACCTGCTAATAATATGCCAATTAATAAAGGTAAAGGATCGGGTTTATTAAAATCTTGGGGAATAGATGGTTGAGGATCAGGTTGAGAACGAACATGATTAGCGGGAGAAACCGCCATTGTTTTCTGTGTAAATTTTGAAGATGGACTTTGAGGAGATTGATAAATAATTTGAGGAGATGCAGGGATTTGAGAAAATTCCGGGCTGATATTTACCAACTCCCGACAAGTTTGTAATGCTTCCGTTGCTGTTTGATAACGTTCTTTGAAATGGTAGCGGACCATTTTCGTTAAGACTGCTGCCAACCCAGGATGAATAGGAATTAAATGCTGCCAGTTAATTTCCCCTGTATCTGGGTCTTCTTGCAATTGACTAGCGGGAATTCCCGTTAATGCCTGAATAGCAATGATTCCTAACGCATAAATATCACTATTGGGTCTAGGTTTACCTTGTCCTTGTTCTGTAGGCATATAGCCAGGCGTACCAATGGCTACTGTAGCTGTTTGTTGTCCTCTGACTGTCACTAGAGGAGAACGTAATTGTTTAACAGCACCAAAGTCTACTAAAACTAATTTATAATCAGCAGCACGGCGAATGATATTATCTGGCTTGATGTCGCGGTGAATCACACCTTCTTGGTGAACAAACTCTAAAATACTCAAAATGTCCAGCAACATTTGCATGACTTGAGTTTGACTCCAAGGCTGTCCGGGGATGAGTTCTTCATTGAGAGTATGTCCATCAATAAATTCTTGGACTAAAAAGAATTCTTGATTTTCGTCAAAATAAGCTAAAAGTCTGGGTATTTGGTCATGGTTACTCAATTTTTCTAAAGTCTCTGCTTCACTGTGGAATAGTCTTTTGGCAGTGGCAAAGATGTTAGAGTCAGAATTAGCTGGTTTGAGGTGCTTAACTACGCAAATGGGATTGCCTGGCCGTCTGGTATCTTGGGCAATATAGGTTTGACCAAATCCCCCCGTCGCCAAGATGCGAATGACTTGGTAGCGATGATCTAGTAATTTTCCTATCATAAATTTCCCTCTCCAGCTTTACAGCCTAATTTTGCCGATAGTAGTAAATATCTCCAAATTTCCCTTTCTGAAATCAGGTATCTTGAGAAAAGATTTAAAGTAAAAGTATAGTTCTTTCATCAAAACTAATTGTTAATTGTGCTTTCAGTATCCCTATTTACTAGCAATGCCACCTAAGATCACTAATTCTACCTCATGGCAACAAGCTGAAATCTTGATGCAACCTGCTTTTATTCGCGTAATTGATAATATTCGCAAGCACCTTGATATATCTAATTGGAAAGGTACTTACCAAGATGTGTTGACTTGGCCTGCTAACACGACTGATGAAACAAAAGCTTTAGTCACTCAGTTGGTGCAGGAAATTGAAACAGCAACACCGACACAAGCAGAGGAAATTAGAAAAACTCTTGCTAGTTTGCCAATACCCCATCCAGGATATCACTTACTTTTACAAAGTCAACAGCAACAAGTCAGTGTAGATTTATGGGATTTGTGTTATCAAGTATGTTTTTTGAATTATAGTCCAGAAAGTGTAGCAGTTGATATTGATACTAGCTTAATTGATGAATATGGGGATGTAGATTGGCAACACTTAGAAAATAAAACTCAGGAATTGGTGAAACAGGTGTTCGCTAATTTACCAGTAACTTGAGTTTAAGTTCAAACTATGAGGATTCTATAGTTAGAATCAGCTTAGACGTTAGCTTATTTTTGCCATGAAATTCATTTCTGAACCGACGATTCTGGTCAAAATTGAAAAGATGAAACAACGGGTGCGATGGAAGCATTCGAGTATTTTACAGCAGGGAATTGATCAGACCTGCATGGTGATAGATGATGGTAGGCAAGAAATTCCAGAATTTTCGTTTATGGTTATGGGTGATACTGGGACTAAATCCTATCCTGGACATCATCCCCAACGCGAAGTTGCCAAAATGATGTTAAATCATGGTGATGATTCTCGTTTCGTGCTACACACGGGTGATGTGATTTATATGGTGGGTTCACGTGAATATTACCCAAGCAATTTTATTGAACCTTATCGGGAATTTCTAGTTGGTGGCGATCGCCCAGAAGATATTGCTTATAATCAAATGGTGTTTAAGTTGCCGATTTTGCCAGTGTTGGGTAATCATGATTACTATGATGTACCTTTACTCTATCGGTTGCTAACTGGTTCAACTTTGCCTTTGCGGCGGATGTTACGTTACAAAGATATTGAAATTGGTTGGCATGGATCTAATCAAGGTGATGCTTATGCTAGAGCTTTTTTGGATTATTTAGCGGAAATTTCTCCAGCCGACTTAGAAAATCATTTAAATCAATATTATACCGCCAGAACTGATACAGATCGGTGTTTGCGCTATCAACCAGGAAATTTTACTCGTTTACCTAATCGCTATTATAATTTTCGTTACGGTGGTATTGACTTTTTTGCCCTAGATTCTAATACTTTCAATACACCTGCACCTTTACCTAATAATCAAGCTGGGGACAATTTTCGTCAGGAATTGACAAAACGTCGTCAGGAAATTGACGCAGAAGAATTACAGATGCTGGCGGAGTTTGACAAGCTAAATCCAGACAACCCTGATGAAGCGGAACTATTAGCTGAACTTGTGGCTAAATTAGACCAAATTAATGAAGTTAAAATTGATATTGAAAAGCAATTAGAATCTCATACTGATACTAACGTTGATTTTGAACAGTTAGCATGGTTAAGAGATAGATTAATTGCATCTTGGCAGAATCCAGCAGTGCGAGGACGGATAATCTTTTGCCATCATCCACCTTATGTTACAGAAGGAAGTAAATGGAATCAAGGACAAACTTTAGCTGTGCGTCATCGTTTGCGGGGAGTTTTAGATGAAGTTGCGAAAACTTTGGGTAATATTACTCAGAATCGCCCCCTAGTAGATGTAGTATTTAGCGGACACGCTCATTGCTTAGAACACCTGCGGACAGTGGATACAGGACACGCAGATGCTCATATTAATTATATTATTTCTGGTGGTAGTGGCCATCGTCCACGTCGCCAAAGACCGCAGGGGGGAGAACTGCTAGAAACCTTTAGTAGTAATATTGGTGTTTCCATTCGCAAAGTTGCAGATTCGCTGTTGTATGTAGGGCGTAGTGGTAGCGGTTTTGAGAAAAGAAAACCTTATTCTTGTGTGCGAATGGATGTGAAGGGAGGTTTTCCTGCTAAGTTTATAATGACACCACTTGTTACAGAGTTAGTTGAGGGAAAATGGTGCGATCGCTCTTTAAAACCTTTTATAATCTAATTTTCATCATCGTAGTAAGTTTGGGAATATTCATCCTGAACCCCAATCTCTCCACAGCAGATACTTCTCCCACTTCCCCCTATCAACAGCAAGAACATCCCAGTCCTGATGGTATTGGTAAATATTATATGGGAAGAGAAATTGCTAGATTTATGGGGTATACAGGGGCGGGTTGGTTAGAAAGACCTAAACGTGAAACACAGGAAAAACCCAATGAAGTTATTGGTCTCCTCAATTTAAAACCTAATAATGTCGTAGCAGATATTGGTGCTGGTACAGGTTATTTTACTTTTCGGATTGCTTCCTTAGTACCCCAGGGTAAGGTATTAGCGGTGGATATTCAAACACAAATGTTAGAAATAATTGGGTATATTAAACAAGACCTAAATATTACTAATGTTGAACCAGTATTAGCAATTCCTAATAATCCTAATCTCCCAGAAGAAAGCATAGATTTAGCATTAATGGTAGATGCTTATCATGAGTTTGAATATCCCCAAGAAATGATGAAAGGAATTATTAAAGCTTTAAAACCTGGTGGTAGAGTAGTGTTAGTAGAATATCGGGGCGAAAATCCCTTTATTCCTATTCAAAGATTACACAAAATGACTCAAAAGCAAGTTACTCAAGAAATGCAAACAGTGGGTTTAGTGTGGCGAGGAACTGAAGAAGTATTACCAAGTCAACATTATATGGTATTTGAAAAACCGCAGATTAAATCAGATGTCAAATCATAAATTTATCTGATTCTGCGGTCATTAGCCATAACCCTATGCTTGAGGGATCAAACAGGTGGTTTTATTAACATTATCCCAAACAATCCAGTTGAGACTATTGTCTAAACCTTCAGCTTGATTGGTAACTTTAAAATAGAACTTGTCACCGTTTTTAAACTGCACCGCAAAATCAGCATTTTGGGCAAAAACTACTATAAAACCTCTATCCCGTAAGCAATACATCGCCCAATTTTTCAAAGATTGTTTATGGGGTTCGTGGGGAATTGGTGGGTTAGTAATTACGTCTGCAATAGCTTTTAATATTTTTTCCATCTTCGCATTTAATGAGGATCACAACGAATTTCAATCATAAACCCATCGGGGTCATAAAAGTACACCCCTCTACCAGTCGGACGACTCACAGGACCGTGTGCAATGACTAGATTATTTTCCTGAATTACTGTCAATGCTTGGTCAAATAATTCTGGATCAATATCAAACGCCAAATGATATGCTCTGGTAAAGGATTTACTCGGATCTGAATCTGGTGGTGATAATTCTGGTTCTCCAAATAAATCAATTATTGTACCGTCAGGAGTAACAAAATTAGCGACTTTGCCAGTATTGACAAGTTCTATTAATGTTGCGGGTACTTCTTCTCCTGTAAGTTCATGTAATCCTAAAATATGACCGTAAAAACGGCGAGATGCTGCCATATCGGCGACATTAAAAGCAATATGATGGACTTTGCGTAAATATCCAGTGGGAATAGTATTATTAGCCATTTTTGATAATTGGGAATTTTTTCATATACTGTAACCCATCATAAGATGACCTTTAGCAAAGGTTATCAAGATGCGAGAAAACAAGCTTCCGTAGAAACAGAATTATCACTTGAGACTTTTCCTGTAGATTCTCCCTCTACTACAGAAGAAAGTTTAAATCAAGATTATTTACCAGAACAATATTGATCTTTCTTCATCTTCTTTCTTTGCGCCTTTGCGTAAGGCAAAAACGGAAGATAGAACCTTCCTAATAGCATTCCCAGTCTCTGACTGGGAACGAGGTTAGATTATTTACCGTTACCACCATTAATGATTAGAATGCGTTCAGCCAGCTTTTCCGGTACTTCTTGCAGATGATCTTGTTCCCAATGGAAAGAACCAACACCCAAAGTGAGCGATCGCAATTCTACAATAAAATTCTGCATTTCTGCTTGGGGTAAATAGGCAGAAACATGATCCCAACCTTGCCAATCATGTCTACCTTCATAGCCTAAAATCTGCCCCCGTCTACCAGTCAACAGTTGCAAAACCTTAGAAGTAAACTCACTGGGATTAGTCACATCTACCTTTAAAATTGGTTCTAATAACGTAGGTTGTGCTAGAGTTACTCCCGTCTGCATAGCTAAACGTGCAGCTTGTTTAAAAGCCTGTTCGGAACTATCAACGCTGTGGTAAGAACCATTGGTTAATGTCACCCCTACATCTACCATTGGGAAGCCTAAAGGACCATGTGTGAGAAATTCCCGCACTCCCATTTCTACCCCAGGAATATATTGTCTAGGAACGACACCACCAACAATCTTTTCATTAAAATTGAAACCTTCACCTCTTGGTAGAGGATTAATATCTAAATAAACATCTCCAAATTGTCCATGTCCACCACTTTGATGTTTATAACGTCCATGAACTGAGTTTACAGATTTGCGAATGGTTTCTTTATAAGGAACTTGAGGAAGACGAGTAGACATTGGTAAATTATATTTGCGGCGTAATCTATCTAACGCAACTTGCAAATGTATTTCCCCTTGTCCCCAAAGAATCACTTCCTGAGTATCTCTATGTTGTTCCCAAGCTAAAGAAGGATCTTCCTCTAATAATTTAGTAATAGCACTGCTAAGTTTGACTTCATCATTGCGTTTTTCTGGTGTAATGGCTAATGCAAAAACTGGTTTTAATTGTTCTGCTTTTGGTAATGTTGTTACCTGGGAATTTGGAGAAATCGTATCTCCTGTTTTAATGTTTTCTAACCGACTAATAGCGACAATTTCGCCAGCCACAGCTTGATTAATTTGCTGTTGTTGTTGTCCCATTAAACGATAAAGACCACCAGCACGAATACCATTCAAAACAATACCATCAGTTAATGTTCCTTGCCATACTCGCACGAGGGAAAGTTTTCCACCTTGGGGAGTGTAGAAGGTTTTGAGAACTTGCGCTATGGGAACATCATTAATTGTTTCTAAACGCCTTGCCATTGTCATTCCTGGATCTGGCGCTTCCCGTAACATTGCTTCTAATAAAGGTCTAACACCATAATCTTGTTCTGCAACTCCAAAGAAAACAGGTACTACTAAATCTGCACCTAATTCTAATTTTAAATCTTTGATAATTTCTTCTTGAGGTGGTTCGATATCTTCTAAAAGTTCTTCGAGTAAATGATCGTCAAAATCTGCCAAAGCTTCTAACATTTCTGCTCTGGCTATATGTTCTTCTACTTTTAATTCTTCTGGAAAAGGGATAGAATCAGCAGGTGCGCCGACATGATATTGATAGGCTTTTTCACTTACCATATCAATAAATCCTGTGAGTTGTTCCCCTTGCATGATAGGGTATTGGTGGGCGACGAGGGGACGGCTAGAAACTGCTTTCAGGGCGTTTAATGTTTCTAAAACATGAATATTTGCCCTATCCATTTTATTCACAAAAACGATATGGGGAATTTCCCAATCGTCTAAAAATTTAAATAGGGGTGCTAAGGTGAGAACTCTGTCGCGCATGGGTTCACAAACGACAATTGCGGCATCAACTCCCATTAAAGCATTGTATGTCTCTTGGGCAAATTCTACTGAACCGGGACAATCAATAAAATTGAAGTGAATATCATGATAATCTGTATGTGCGGTATTTACTTCTATGCTCATTCGTCGGTCGCGTGCTTCGTTGGCGCTATCTCCGACTGTGTTACCATCTTTGATGTTACCTTTACGAGAAATCGCTTCGGTGACAAATAATAAGCTTTCTAGCAATGTGGTTTTTCCACTTAAATAAGGTCCGACAATTGCTACATTCCGCGAACCGGATTTTACTTTTTCGTTCATAAATCCTCCTTTACGGTGATTCCCTCAACCGCGTTCTGTATATTTTCAGGAGTAATTCATTTTTTGTTCAGGAGAATTATTCCTGGTTCAATTTTTTATTATCCTACTTTTAATCTCGGTTATAAAAAATTGTAGCTTGTTGTAATAATCTATTTGAAGAAGTGTTAATTATCACTAAATTTGATACTCAATATCAAATATTTGTAAAATATTTCGTAAATTCTCGACCTTTTTATTTATTTATCGTCAGAAAAGATGTGATTTGGTGGAAAATCAATGCAATTATCATTAATTAAATATCCTGTCTTGGGGATAATCAGTTTGTTTTTATTAGGTGTGAATATCAAACCAGTATTTTCTACTTCTCACCCTAATGTCATGCTGGCACAATCTACAAGCCAAGCAGCTATCAACTATTTAAATCAAGGGTTACAGGCGATTCAATCGGGAAGGTTAGAAGATGCAATAACTGCTTTTCGTCAAGCTATTAAACTAGATCCTCAATTAGCAGCAGCACATTACAATTTAGGTTTAGCACTACGACAATCGGGAAAGTTACAACTTGCGGCGGATGCTTTTTATCAAGCGACTCAAGCTGATTCTCAATTTGCTTTAGCTTTTGCAAATTTAGGTGGGGCGTTATTAGAAGGAAATAATTTAAAATTGGCGAAAGATTATTTAAATCAGGCTTTGCAATTAAATCCAAATTTAGGTTTTGCTCATTATAACATGGGGTTAGTTAGGCAGCAGGAAAAAAATTGGAAAGAGGCGATCGCTTCTTTTCAAAAAGCCAGAACCTATAGTCAAAATGCGCCAGAACCTTCTTATCATTTAGGTATATCTTATTTACAACAAGGTAAAATTGATGAAGCAAAGGTAGCTTTTAATCAAGCAATTAAAATTAATCCCAAATATGCAGAAGCACACTATAATATTGGTTCGATTTTGTTTAATCAAGGTAAATTAAACGAGGCTTTGTCTGCTTTTAGAAAATCAGCCGCAGCTAATGCTAATTATGCTAATTCCTATTATGGGGCTGGTTTAGTTTTTATGCAGTTAAAGCAATACAAGGAAGCTGTCCAAGTTTTCCAATATGCTAGAGATTTATATAATATTCAAAGTAATTTACAGTGGGTGAAAAATTCCCAACAGTTATTACAACAAGCACAAAAATTGAATAAGTAGAAAAGTTCTGCCGAAATATCTCTAGTCAGAATATAGTATTTTCTCAGCTTTTAGACAGATGAATAACTCTCAGGGAATAAGTAGAAATTAATTATAACTTTTCTTAGTCTAATGAGGTACAAATTTATCTGCGTTCATCTGTGGTTAATTCTTCTCATTGTACCTCGCTTGCATGGGAATTGCTATCAACAACTAACGGAGTAGAAACATGAGTAAAACTAAAACTCAAGAACCCATTAGCAATTTAGAGTATGATTTTATCAGTGTCCTGCACAATAAAGCCGTAGCTGTTCAAGCTTATGAAAATTATATCAAAGATGCAAAGGACGCTAATTCTCAACCTTGTGTAGAACTTTTCCAAAAATTACGTCAGTCAGAAATTGAACAAGCACACGAAATTCGCCATCACCTGCAAGAGGTGATGCAGCAAGGAAAGATGTAGTGAATGCTAGGGGCAGGTTTAAAAGGTTAATGATTTAAACCCGCCCCCAACATTTACCGAATATACTCTTTCAGTACGCTGTTCCGATTGGGGTGGCGTAATTTACGGAGTGCTTTCGCTTCGATTTGACGAATGCGTTCGCGGGTGACGTTGAAAATCTGGCCGATTTCTTCGAGGGTTTTCATGCGGCCATCGTCTAAACCATAGCGTAGTCTCAAAACGTCCCTTTCACGGGGGCTAAGACTATCTAGGACTTTTTCTAGGTCTTCCCGTAGTAAGTTCTTAGAAACTTGATCTTCTGGTGTTTCTCCATCAGATTCAATAAAATCACCTAGACGGGAATCTTCTTCTTTACCAATAGGTGTTTCTAAGGAAATTGGTAATTGGGCTGATTTAGCAATAAATCGCAGTTTCTCGATGGTCATTTCCATGCGAGTAGCAATTTCTTCCTCTGTGGGTTTGCGCCCCATTTCTTGGGATAGGAGTTTTGTAGTTTTCTTAATCCGGGAAATGGTTTCGTAAAGATGAACTGGGAGGCGAATTGTGCGGGATTGATCAGCGATCGCTCTAGTAATTGCTTGACGTATCCACCATGTAGCGTAGGTAGAAAACTTATAGCCTTTTTCGTGATCGAATTTTTCAGCAGCACGAATCAAACCAAGACTACCTTCTTGAATCAAGTCTTGGAAAGACAAGCCACGATTCATGTATTTTTTAGCAATTGAAACTACAAGCCGTAGGTTCGACTGTACCATTTTGTCTTTCGCTCTGCGGCCAACGTGCAGACGATAACGAAAGGTTGGTAATGGTAATGAAACTTCTGCTGCCCATTCGCTGTCTCTAGGATCGCGTTCTAGGCGTTCACAAAGCCTTTCCCGCACTCGTTCTAGTTCTAGTAAATCGGCAATTTTTCGCGCTAGTTCAATTTCTTCGTCTGCACGTAACAAACGAATCCGCCCAATTTCTTGCAGGTACAAACGAATAGAATCTTCGGTGTAGTGCTTTTTCTTGGTTTGTGTCCGACGACGCGATTTAGCGGCTTTTCCAGACTTTGCGTCGTCCTCATCAGACTGAGGCTCTAAAAAATCATCAATTTCGCCATCATCTGTCAGCAATAAGTCCTCTTCTTCTTCTTCTATTAAGAGTTCTTCTAATTCGATCTCCGGCGGATTTATCATTTCTAGGTCAGGCTGATAAATATTATCGAGTACGTTGTTAGCCTGGTTCATGCCGCGTTCCTCATGCTCCTTGCAGAATCAGTTACTCAAGACATTTTGATTACTTTTGGCCAAAAGTAATCTATAAACCGAAAATCGGGTTTTGGCTGATCACCCTAAAATATTTTCGGTGCTATTTTGCCTGTTTAAGGCAGGCTTGTTTACTTTTGTAATAGTCATACCGGGAAATGCTGCATTTTAACTTTTGATTGACTGAATCTATAAAACTAGATTCATGTTCTGCAAAAAGTTTAATCATGCGGACATAATTTGGATGACGTTTGACAGATTTAACTGTAAATACTGTTCCGATTGTAGCCTGTTTCACAAAAATTGCACTCTTTTTGTGCATTATTTATGAATTCATGCAGTCATACAAAGCCACCTTTATCAAAAAGATATTAAAAATGGTGATAACACCATTAAATCTTGTCGAAAACTTGTTGGTTTGGCAGTGGCATTCTCATTAAATTGAAAGGTAGGCACACTTGCTGCTTTATAAAACTTATACAAATTGTTCACAACTGAAAATATAGTGTCTATGTACTGCTTTAACTAAACCCGACGGCGGGTTGTGGTTTGTAAGCATTCGTGCTGGTTAAACCAACTCTACATATTCACTATTAGCTGGTTCGCTGTGCTTGTTTCCAGGCACTAACCCTTGTCTATGCTATACCAATAATCTGAACTAGGGAGTTAAGATTGTGGATATTTTAGTGGGCTGGTGAATGAATTAAGATTTCACCTTATTCACACATTAGCGCAGAGTTGAGATTTCTACCCTGTGCAACTTGACAAACTGTTCTTATTGTATACAACGATATTTTAATCAGTTGATAAATAATATTGTTGCTAGAGTTGCTGAGAAAGATTTTTAAGTGAATCTATCTATGTCAGCTACATATTCCCACACTGGGTGTTTTCAGAAATTTGCTGTCATCGGGTATAAAAAATTTGGTTATACTTAGTAAATTTTCTTGGTTTTGGAGATCATATTTAGTTACGCTATCTCAGCATAGCAAATGCTTTGCTTCTTTGTGAGGAAAATTTATGATTTTTGGTGAAAAAGTAATAGGTGACAGGTGACAGGTGACAGGTGACAGGTTACAGGTGACAGATAAGAATTTTACCCATTACCAATTACCCATCACCAATTACCAATTACCCTTAGATATCTAAATCTGTGAGATTGAGTTTAGAACCGTAGGTTTCAATGAATTCCCGTCTAGGTGCGACGCGATCGCCCATAAGTATGGTAAAGATGCGATCTGCTTCGGCTGCGTCTTCAATTTCCACTCGTTTGAGGGTACGGGTTTCTGGGTTCATGGTGGTTGTCCACAGTTGTTCGGGCATCATTTCTCCCAAACCTTTAAAACGCTGAATGGTATAGTTAGCATTACTGGGAAGAGTACCTAGATGCTGTTGCAATTCCCGTTCGCTATAACAATACTGATAATTTTTTCCCCGTTCTACTTTGTAGAGTGGAGGACAAGCAATATAGATGAAACCTTGTTCAATCAGCGCCCGTTGATAACGATAGAAGAAAGTTAATAACAAGGTGCGGATGTGCGCCCCATCTACGTCAGCATCAGTCATTAACACTACATGATGATATCGTAATTGGGCGGCGTTGAATTCTTCACCTTTGACACCTAAACCAAGGGCGGTAATTAACGATTGAATTTCGTTATTTTTGTAGATTTTGGCATCATCGGTTTTTTCGATGTTGAGGATCTTACCACGCAGAGGGAGAATTGCCTGGGTGCGGCGATCGCGTCCTTGCTTGGCGCTGTTATGAACAAAAACACCACTAGCTAAAGCGAAGTTATGTGTTTGGGGAACTTCGATATCGTAAACATCTACCTGTTCGGTTAAACGTTCAATACTCACAATGCGGTGGTTGTAATTAGCAACAGCTTCATAAGCTAACGCTGGATTACCATCAAAGTAACGTTGACAAAAACTATCGAACCGTAATAAAGACTTATCTTTTGTCTGTTGACGGTATGTATTATAAGCTTCTAAATCAAGCTTACCTTGCTCAACTTCAATCTGTTTGAGGACAGTAATAGTTTTGCGATAGTAGGTTTGCTGCAAAGTTGCATGACGTTGGGCGCGAAATTCAGGTGTCCATTGCTGCTGTGTTTTTTCTCGCCGCCATGCTAATAAAGCTTCATTTTCCCATTGTTCCTTAGCCAAAAGTGATTGAGTTTCACGGGCTTGGGGATTATTAGCAAAATGGGCGCTAACTCTTTGAGATTGGGCTAAACGGTTGGCTTCATCACTCCAATAGTCTTGCTGTGCTTGATTGAGGCGTTCATGGTTTTCCTGACGATAAGTTTCGTTATTGTCATAAAACTCCCTCCATTTGCCCAGCATATAGCTTTGATAAGCTTCATCTTGCCATTGTTCCTTAGCTTGTGCTGACAAAATCTGCCGCGTTTCAGGCTGCTGCATTCTTTGACTCATCTTGGCACGAAATTCTTTACCTTGACGAGTTTTCCGGCTCTTTTCAATTGCATCTTGACGATGTAATGTTTTTTCAATATGAGCGCGATGCAAAGCTAAGTGTGATTCAACCGATAAACGCTGTAAATTCGTGGGGTTGTCATTGCGCTTGTTGAAATCAAGATGATGGCAATGTTCTCCGTCTGTTAGCTGATAAACACCTAAAGAACGGTTATACCAATCCGCTAAGGTATGAGTGAACAACCAAGAATCAGAACGTGGATTCCAAACCATTTCATAACCATCAATGGTAATTCCCGGATTGCTGATATCAGATATTTGCCGATATAGAGGCATAAGGGAATCATCAGGGGTTAATAATGCAGCTTGCTTGTAGCTGCCATCACGTAACATGAAGCGATGATCTGGGGTGCAAACAATTGTTTCATCATTATCTAATGTCACCTTGATGACTTCAGCATTGGCTTTAGTCATGCGGGGATTAATAATCCGTTCTACCCCAATAGTGCCATTATTGCGAATAGTGTAGCAAAAATGCTCTTTTCCTAACACTTGTTCAGCGACGATTTCTTTAAAACTAAGCGATCGCCCATCAGCTAATGCTACTAGTGTATCACCATGAAAACAACCACCCGCTGAATCGCCTTCTACGATGTATATTTCCGATTCAGCAGGATCACGGGAACTGCAATCTGCTAATTTACCAGGGAGAGGAGAAGACTCTAATACAGATTTCCGACGTACTAATTCCCGTGCATGACGGGCAGCTTCAGCGGCTTTAAAGGCTTGAATAGCTTTATCGAGAATTGAATCAGCTACACCAGGATGAAAGTCTAAATACTCGGTGAGAACTTCACCCACAAAAGAATCTACGATACCGCGAACTTCTGTATTTCCCAGTTTAGTTTTAGTTTGTCCTTCAAATTCCGGATCTGGGACTTTGACAGAAATTACAGCGGTTAAACCTTCCCGAACGTGTTCACCACTGAGGTTAGATTCACCTTCTTTAATTTTATTCCGTTTGCGAGCGATCGCATTTAATGTCCGAGTTAAAACTGCTTTTAAACCTTCTAGGTGTGTACCACCATCAATAGTCCGAATATTATTAGCAAAACCTAGAACATTATCTGTGTAAGCATCAGTACACCACTGCAAGGAAACTTCTACCTGGACGTTATTACGTTCCCCCTGCACATAGATAATTTCTTCATGGAGAGGTTGCTTCTCACGATTCATGTAGGCGATATACTCTTTAATACCACCCTTGTACTCGTAAGTTTCTATTCTCGGTGTGTCGCTTTTGAGAATTTCTAAACGATGATCCGTGAAAATAATTCTGACACCTGCATTCAGATACGCCAACTCGCGTAAGCGTCCTGATAAAGTAATGTAATCAAATTCTATGCTCGTGGTAAAAATTTGTGTATCTGGTTTAAAGGTAATAGAAGTACCAGTTCTATCTTCTTTGTAAGGTTTCGCTACCAATTCCGTAACGGGGAAACTCCGTTCATATCGCTGGGTATGTACCTTGTGATCTCGCCAAACCGTAACTTCTACAAACTCAGACAGGGCGTTAACAACAGAAATTCCTACCCCGTGTAAACCACCGGAAACTTTGTAGCCACCACCACCAAACTTACCACCAGCGTGGAGAACAGTTAACACTGTTTCTAAAGCCGATTTCCCAGTTTTTGGGTGAATATCGGTAGGAATACCCCGACCATCATCTGTTACGGTGACAGAACCATCAGCATTGATATCTACTTCAACATGGGTACAATGACCCGCCAAAGCTTCATCAACAGAGTTGTCCACTACCTCGTAAACTAAATGGTGAAGTCCTCGCGGACCTGTAGTACCAATGTACATCCCTGGTCGTTTGCGGACGGCTTCCAGACCTTCCAGAACTTGAATCTGATCGGCACTGTAACTGCTCGTCATGAAAATTCTCCTGATGCTTGGGGTTAAAATCGCCAAAAGGCGAAAAAAGTCAAATCACCCCAACATTATAACATAAAAGCCTTCCTGCCGTCTGTAGCGCAATTTGATGATAAATTTTCATAGGGGTTGTAACCCTTTATCAATTAAGAATTAAAACGGTGAATTCTACATTTTTAATTTTTAATTTTTAATTTTTAATTGGAGAGAAGCGACTAATGACTAAATTAATTGTAATTTCTGGAGCGACGGCGACGGGTAAATCCGGTTTGGCTTTGAGTTTAGCAAAGAAGTTGGGTGCTGTAATTCTCAGTGCCGATTCCCGTCAAGTATACCGTGAATTTGATCTTGGTACAGCTAAACCAACGTTGGCAGAACAAAAATTAGTACCACATCATCTAATTGATATTTGTGAACCGACTCAGACTATGACAGTAGCAGATTACCAGGAGCAAGCACAAGCTTTAATTAATAGTTTGAAAGTTGAGCCTCTGTTTTTAGTTGGTGGTACTGGTTTATATATCCGTTCTATTGTGCAAGGGATGAAGATTCCGAGAGTATCACCACAACCGGAATTGCGATCGCAACTCGAATCTTTAGGTCAAAATCAACTTTACCCGATGTTGCAACAAGTTGATCCAGTCGCCGCCCAAAAAATTCACCCTAACGATTTGGTGCGGACTTTAAGAGCTTTAGAAGTATATTATGTCACGGGATGTCCGATTTCTGAACAACAGGGAGAGAACCCACCTCCGTATCCGATTCTGCACTTATATTTAGATTGTGATGCGGAACGTTTAGATGTCAGAATTTGTAGGCGAACTGAACAAATGATTGCAGATGGTTTAGTTGGTGAAGTTGAATATTTGTGTCAGAAATATGGTGCTGATTTAACTTTATTAAACACTTTAGGATATCAAGAAATAAAGCAATATCTAGCTGGAGATATTTCTTTAGATGAAGCTAAAGAGTTAATTGTTTTACACACAAGACAATTTGCTAAACGTCAACGGACTTGGTTTAGATCCTGTTTGAAAATTGAATTGTTTGATGCTAATAGTTTAACTTTATCAGAACAAGTATCCCAACGAATTCAGAGATTTCTCAGTTCCTAATCAATTCTTGAACATTATTGCGTATCTATTTATAAAGTTATAATGAAGTTAATTTTAAGTAATTCACTATTGCCTAAATTAGGATTATTATATTATGATACTGGTGTTAATATTGGCATTTGGACAATATATGTAATATGGACAGCAACTCTATATACAGGTTCTATCAAAACAGCATTCAGGAATTCCCCCCGTCAAAAGATAAATTCTGTAAGACTGGCGGATTTAGCAATACCCGAATCCGGTAATATAAATGGGTTAAATAGCATTACTGCGTTTTTAATAAGCGTAGTGTTCACAAACAGTGATGGATCTGTAGCTAGTAAATCAACCATTAAAAGTTCTCAATAAGCTTGTGTAATCTGCTTTTTTAATTATTAATTTTTAATTTCGCTCTCGTATATTAGCTCCTCCAGCAATATCCCCAACTGATTAATTATCAAGAGCTTAAATTTTTATTCAAAAGGTAGATTCATAACCTAATTTTTAAGTTCTTATCTTGCTTGTAAAAACACTAACTTTCTTAGTTGTCAGACATTCTTATGAAAAAAACAAGACGGAATGATCCAAACTTTAAAAGACTTATCAGTCAAATTTCACCAGAGATATTAGCCACTTTAACAGATGAACAAATAGAAGCCATTTATAGAGGTTTTTGTGAGCGTAGTCAGGCTAATCATTTTATAAATTGGCGAATTTCATTTCCTATTCCTGGACTAAAATTATATCTAGTATTATTAGCCGGTGAAGAACGACGTTCACAAGTGCGCTTACGTCAAGAAAAAAGTTTATATCCTATTCTTACACCGATCAATATCTTATTCTTGAGCGGTTTTTTAGGTGTTATCTTTTCTTCTATATTCACAGTATTATTTTTTGTATTACCTGCAATTAATATCCCATCAACCTATACTCCTCACACCACGTCAATTCCTTGGATTGATGATGAACATGAATGCCAAAAAACTGGTAGAATATGGAATAATAATAAGTGTTGGGATGATGAACACAGTCCTGACTTTTAAGTAGTGTGTTATAATGACCTAATAATATCAGTTGCTATTTAGGGAAATTCTCTGCATCAGGTGGTTATCGAGTTTCGACTCCGCTCAACTACCGCGAAGTCGAGATAATGTCCAGGATTAAGACTAAGATTTTTTGACCGATTACCAATTACCAGCTTTAACTAGATAAGTAGCAACTTGGATTAATATGTCTGATCCAGATTTAAATCAAAACTCATTGAAGACAGATCCTGTAATCAAAAAGTTTTTAGCTCAGATTCCACCGCAAATAGCCAGCACTTTTACAGATGATCAATTAACAGAACTAAAACGTATATTTGGTAAGCGTGTTAATAATCCCAATCAAGTTAATATCAGGATATCAATTCCATTTTTCAAGAAAAGCTTTTATTTCGTTTTACTAATAGGTAAAGATAAGCGAGCTAAATAGCACAGAAGACATTAAATTTTGTAACATATTTTTTACCCGATTATCAATAATTTATTTAGTTAAAAATCCGGTGAGAAGATATTTTCCCGTTAAATTAGTAATTAGTAAATACCGAGAGGGAGTCAGTAACTCAGGGCTAAAGCCACTGAGCTTGTAAGAGTAATCAAGCAAGCTGTACTGACCAGACCACCCTGAGCGTAGTCTTATGGTAGCCGTTATTTGAGTCAAGACACCGGAGAATGCGACGCTAGTTTTCCGCTCTGTCGTTTGTAATTAAACAGTTTTAAAGTCACTGAAACAGTGTTACAAGCCTAACAAACTCAGATAACAAGGTCGAAGCGAACATTACCTGAGAAATCAGAGAGGCAGAAATGTCAAATTACGCATTAGTTATCGACACAAACAAACAACCTTTAAGCCCTTGTCATCCCTCGGTAGCAAGGAAATTATTGGATTCTGGAAAAGCTGCTGTATTTAGGATGTACCCCTTTACTATCATCTTAAACAAGTCATGCTCAGATGTTGTTAACCAAGCGATAGAACTCAAAATAGACCCTGGTTCAAAAACTACGGGCATAGCATTGGTTCAAGGAGAGAAAATCATTTTTGGCGCAGAACTTTCTTATCGAGGAAGTGCAATTAAAGCGTCCCTAGAATCCCGTCGTTCACTTCGCAGGGGGAGACGAAACCGCCATACTCGCTATCGTCAAGCCAGATTTTTGAATAGAACCCGGACAAAAAATTGGTTAGCTCCAAGTTTGCAGCATCGTGTTGAGACTACCTTAACTTGGGTCAACAAACTCATTAAGTTTGCTCCGCTCACAAGGATATCTCAAGAGCTTGTCAGGTTTGACTTGCAACAAATAGACAATCCAGAAATATCAGGTATTGAATATCAGCAAGGCACTTTGTTCGGGTACGAAGTCCGTGAGTATCTACTTGAGAAATGGAAGAGAAAATGTGCTTACTGTGGGATTGAGAATGTTCCCTTGCAAGTTGAGCATATTCATCCTAAAGCCAGAGGTGGCACTAATCGGATTTCTAATCTTTGTCTTGCTTGCGAGAAGTGCAATATCAAAAAAGGCACTCAGGATGTTGAGAAATTCCTGGCTAAGAAACCGGATCTTCTCAAATGTATTCTGGCACAAGCAAAACGACCTTTAAAAGATGCGGCGGCTGTGAACTCTACCCGTTGGGCATTGTTTAGCCGACTCAAAGAAACTGGTTTACCTGTTTCCACTGGTTCTGGTGGTCAAACTAAGTTCAACCGAACCAAATTCAACTTTCCTAAAACTCATTGGCTAGATGCCGCTTGTGTTGGGCAAATTGGAGAATTAGAAATTTTCACAAACAAGCCTTTGCTAATCAAAGCAACAGGGCATGGGACTCGTCAAATGTGTCGAACTGACAAGTTTGGTTTTCCATCTCGATATGTACCTAGAATTAAATTTGTTAAAGGTTTTCAGACAGGTGATATTGTGAAAGCAATTGTTACTACTGGCAAGAAAATCGGTAAATATATTGGTCGTGTTGCAGTTAGAGCAACAGGTTCTTTCAATATTTCCGCATCAAAATTAGTTCAGGGTATTAGTTATAAATGCTGCAAAATTGTTCACCGCAAAGATGGCTACAATTACGCATTTTAGAATTGACAGGGATTAAAATCCCTTGAGCCGCTTCCCTCTCAGCCCTAAAGGGACTGAGTTTCTCGCTTCCCACGAGGTTTTATGAATTACATAGGTTGTTTCCTGACTTCCACCAATGAATTTAATTTTATCTAACTACTTAAGTGGAGCGATCGCCTATAATATGAGCGCAGGTTTATCATTTTATGGAAAAACTCCTCAATGTCAGCTTTGTTGTGGAAAGAAAAAGCCCAAGAAGTGATTCTCGGTATCACCACTCTCCACGACAGCAGGGTTAGGAGTGTCATAGCTAATATACGCATAATTATAACCCTGACAATCAATTCAACCTAAAGCTACAAGAGGAGAATATATGGACCCAATCATTTTAATCATAATTCTAGCCCTAGTCGGTTATGGTTTGGCATCTGTAAAGATGGTAAATCAAGGAAATGTTGCTTTAGTGGAACGGTTGGGGCGGTATCATTGCAAACTTAACCCTGGTCCTCACATGATTATTCCCATCATTGATCAGATAGTGATGGAGGATACAACTAGAGAGCAGCTTTTAGATATTAAACCGCAAAATGTGATTACTAAAGACGGAATTTACTTAGAAGTTGATGCAATTCTTTATTGGCGCATTAAAGATATCGAAAAAAGCTTTTATGCTATTGATGACTTACAACAGGGGCTGACAAACTTAGCGACAACTAACCTCCGGGAAAATATTGCCCAGAACTCCTTGGAGGATACTAATATGTCTAGAGACGAGATGGATCGAAGCATATTAAGCGCATTAACTCCCATTGCAGCTACTTGGGGAATTGAAATTATCCGTTTAGATATTCAAAGCATCACCCCACCAGAAACTGTCCGCAAGTCAATGGAAGAGCAACAAAATGCCCAAATTAAAAAGAAAGCAGCCATAGAAGCAGCGGAAGGGGAACGACAAGCGGCAGTTAAACGGGCGGAAGGAACTAAAACATCCATAGAAATAATTTCTGAAGCCTTGCGTATCCATCCTGAAAGTAAGGATATTCTCCGGTATCTTGTTGCTCAAGATTACGTAGATGCTAGTCAAAAACTGGGTGCAAGCAATAATGCCAAAATCGTATTTGTAGATCCTGCTAACTCAACTGAAATGTTCCAGGAATTGATTGCTGATCCAGTACAAGAAAATCATGGTAAAAACCCTGCTAACGGTAATGGGAATGGCAATGGAGTTAATTAATAATTACGAATTACGAAAAATGGCATCTGCGACTAGAGTCACTTCTTGCATTTCTTGAACGTCGTGAACTCGGAGAATATCTGCACCATTAAAAATGGCTGCACAACAGGCCGCTGCTGTTCCCCAAACCCGGGCTTTTGGATCTGGTTGGTTGAGAATATTACCGATAAAACTTTTGCGGGATGCTCCCACCAAAATAGGGGAATTGAGGTTTTTGAGCGATCGCAAGCGGCGAAAAATTTCTAAATTTTGCTGATGATTTTTAGCAAAACCAATACCAGGATCAATAATTATTTTATTTTCATCAATTCCCGCAGCGATCGCATTTGTAATTTGCTGCGATAAAAAATTATAAATATCAGAAATTAAATTTTCATAATCAGTCAGTTTTTGCATAGTTTGGGGATTACCCCGGATGTGCATTAACACAATAGGCACATTTAAACTAGCAACTGTTGTCAACATTTCCGCGTCAAATGTACCCCCAGAAATATCATTTACTATATCTGCTCCAGCAGCTATAGCAGCTTTAGCTACTTGCGATCTAGTTGTATCCACTGAAATAGGCACATCAATAATTGGACGTAGCAACTCCAAAACAGATAGCACCCGCTCAAGTTCAACTTCTAGGGATATTTGCTCTGCTCCTGGCCGAGTAGATTGTCCACCAATATCAATGATGTCAGCACCAGCCGCAACCATTGTTTTTGCCTGGTTTAAAGCGGCTGATGTAGTGTTAAATTTGCCACCATCACTAAAACTATCAGGGGTAACATTTAAAATCCCCATAATATAAGTTCGCTTTCCCCAAATAAAACAGCGTTCCCTGATGGTTAAGTTATTAGACATATAGATAATCCAAATTGATAATTAATAATTGATAATTGTCAATTGTCAATTGTTAATTGTCAATTATCCTAATCCCCAATCCCCATTATTGATAATTGACAATTCTGGCAAAACTATCAGCTTCTAGACTAGCTCCTCCAACAAGAGCGCCGTCAATTTCTGGTTGTGCCATAATTTCATCAATATTATTCGGTTTGACTGAACCGCCATATTGGATAGGAACTAGGGGATTAGTTAATTGACTGCGAATTAAGCCAATTACCCGATTTGCTTCTTTGGTTTCACAGGTATCACCAGTACCAATAGCCCAAATTGGTTCATAAGCAATGATCAAGCTGGTTTGATCGATGTCTACTAAGTCTTTTTCTAACTGGGTGCTAATGATGGATTCTGTTTCCCCTGCATCTCGTTGTTGTTTGGTTTCCCCAACACAGAGAATAGGTGTGAGTCCATGCTTTTGGGCGGCTTTGAGACGGAGATTTACAGTTGCGTCTGTTTCTCCGAAGAATTGCCGTCTTTCGCTGTGTCCAATAATGACATAACGTACACCAATTTCCGTAAGCATAGAAGCAGAAATTTCGCCCGTATATGCTCCATTCTCTTCCCAGTGGACGTTTTGTGCGCCTAAATTTACACGACTACCATGTAAGGATTTAGACAGCAAGCTTAAATCGGTGAAGGGAGGAAACAGTACCACTTCTCGTTGTGAGGGGGTTTCCTCCAGGTGAGGCAAAAATCCGCTTAAAAAGTCTGCGGATTCTGCCTGGGTTTTAAACATTTTCCAGTTACCAGCAATAACGATTTTCCGCACAGGTGATTTAATCAAAATTTTAATGCTACTAGATGCACTTTTTACTGTACTACTTTTTAGAACTATTCATAAAGCAGAATTCACGGAGTCACCGAAACAGTAGTCAGTAGTAACACAGCCTGAGTGTTTGTCTTTTAACTTAGATGCTGTATAAGTTATTGTTTACATACTATCAATCAAGCGGAGGATGCCAACCACTAATTACCCAACGCTTTCGAGCAACAAGAATTACTGAATTATTCATCCGGAGCTTAACTATTGTGACTCTACCAATAGCATTTACACTTTCTACTCTTGTACCATCAGCACTCCATCCAAAATGCTCAGACCATTTTTGTTTACGAGGGTTAAAAAGTTGTATAGTTTCACCACTCAAAGGATCTATAGATTCAATTACATCACTTTTGAATTCATTGCATGAACGACAAGCTAAACAAAGATTTTCAAAAGTTGTTTCTCCACCCTTAGAAACTGGGTGAATATGATCATAAGTCATAGGAATACCGCTATTTTCCTCAGATGTTAAGCAATAGCAGCAACGTGATTTATCGCTATCTATAATTTTTTGTCTTAAACTTTCAGAAATATATGTAGACACAATAAATTAAGAATTTTATAGCCGATATCCTCGCCAATTAAGTAATACTGCTGCTTGGGCTTTACGTAACATAAATAAATCAGTATCATGTCGAAGTGACATTAACTCTAATCGTTCTACTTCCGTAAGTATACCCCTAGAGTTATGATCAAGCAGGATGTTATATCTGTCCATATCATCTGCTGTTTTCCGACTATTGGCAATTTGCCAAAGAGTATTATCATCTAGCTTATCTAATGCTGCAATTTCAGCTTGAAATTCCTCTGGTACATCATCCCATGCTGGTGGACTACCAACTTGTAAAGCATGAAGCATTACTTCTTGTAAGGGACGTTGAGTAGCATTAGCAGTATTAACTAATCGCTGATAGATAATTTCTGGGATTTGGAGAGTTACTGTTTCAGTGGGCATATTTTACTCCCATTGTAATTTACATTAATAAAACTATTAATATTTTAAGTATATCCTTTTCTATTAACTTTAGATTTATCAAGGTTTTATTTCCCGATTTTCGTCATTCCTGGGTTCTTTAAAATACTTAATAAAAGTATTATCTCATTTTTTAGCATATATCTGTTTTATATATTGAATTTCTGATCTTAAACCATTCGCATGAATCAAACCTACATAACCGTAATAATATTATACACTTAGTTTTCTAAATAAACAATATTTGGATAAAAAACAATTTATTTTAGTTAATCCTCTCATTAAGGACTTACATACTTTACAAATTAATTATTTGATGTTTTCCCAAAAATAGGTTGTTTCATATTTTTAGGACTTACGCAAGATTGAAGTCAAAACCTGATTCTTGCGTAGGGGTAATTCATGAATTACCCCTACTTCCTGTTTTGCGTAAGTCCTAATTTTAATCAATGATTATATTGATCGTAAAAAGTAAGAGTTTAGCACTGCTAAACCCTTACGAAAAATGTGGCTTTTGGATAATTTATACTTCGGTTTTTTGTTAATGGGTAAGTTCTACCCTAATTAATCCCAAATACAGAACCAACTGTAGACTTAATAGAGTTTCCAGCATCCTTTAAAGCCTGACTAAAGGGTTGCTTATTCTGCAAGAATACCCTCGCACAATTGCGTCCTGGCATACCCGAAATTGAGCCACCTGGATGTGTTCCTGCACCAGTTAAAAAGAGATTATCAATGGGGGTTTTGTAATTGGCTAATTCTGGCAAAGGTCGGAAGAATATCATTTGATCCATCGTCATATCAATATGATAATAATTCCCCTTGTATGCACCTAATCTTTCTCCTAATTCTGCTGGACTTTCTACCCTTCTAGCGATAGTTGCTTTTTTCACATTTGGCGAATAAGTCGCCAATTTATCAACTACTCTATCTGCAACTTTATTTTTCAATTCATCAGTCCAACCCGTCCCTTTTAAACCTGTACCTTCTGCACCAGCAATTTGATAAGGAGCAAAAAATTCAATCCATACAGTATGTTTACCAGGTGGTGCTAAACTGGGGTCAAGGGCGCTAGGCATGACGACATACATAGATGGGTCAGAATCGGGAATTTCACCTAATGTACATTTACTATGAGCCTGTTCTACATGATTCATAGAATCAGCAATGAGAATTGAACCAATGAGATATTCATCTTTATGATCATGATGAGAA
>NZ_VILD01000008.1:132221-141908 GCF_009712085.1 Anabaena sp. UHCC 0253 | reverse complement strand
TGATGAGAAAAATGCAAAGGTTCATCTAATGCTAAATCTATTTTCAGGATAGTTTCATTGTTGTTGATAATGCGGCGTTCTAACCTTTCCCATAAATCAGGATCAACTGCATCAATATCATTTTTATCAGTCATTTGTAAGAATAATCTTTGAGCATCAATATTAGAAATTACTCCATATTTAGCCCGATATTCTTGACCACCAGCCACCCTCACACCCTCTGCTGTAGCATCATTAATTAAAATCTTTTCCACGTGCTGCTCTGTGAGAATTACCCCACCTTTACTATTAACTAATTTCACCAATGCTTGCACCAAAGCACCCGTACCACCGCGAGGTCTAGCCATACCAGGATTATGACGCATGGCCATCATCATTACCCCAATTGCGAGATTTTTTTGAGAAGGTGGCGCACCTAATTCTGATGCTAATCTAGATAGGGGTGCTTTCAAAAATTCTTCATCAAACCATTCATTGAGAATATCTTCAGCACTATTGAGCATTGTCCGCACAAAATCAAAGCTTTTGGCTGGAGAACCCACTACAGAAAATAAATCTTTAACTTGTTGAAAATTGTAGTTGCCAAAAATATCTATAATTGATTTTGGTGGGGCATTAAACATAGGAATCATGGCGTTAATTGCCCGTTGCCAATAATCTGTAAACTCGGCATATTTTTTAGCATCTCGTTCATTGTAACGAGCGATTTCTGCACAGGTTTTTTCTAATGATTTATGAGCTAAAAAATATTTACCGTCGGGGTGAGGACAAAAGACAACTGGATCACATTCTAGATATTCTAAGCCATATTTTGTTAATTCCAATTCTTCAACAACTGGACCCAAATGGATAAATTCATGGTCAATGGCACACAAGTTAAATTTAAATCCTGGTGCTTTGTCTGGGATACATTCTTCTGTTGTCGCTGCACCACCAGGAACGGAACGTTTTTCTAGTAGTAGGACACTATAACCTGCTTTGAGTAAATAAGCTGCACAAACTAAGCCGTTGTGTCCAGCACCGATAATGATAACATCGTATTCTTGCATATTTTTATGACAGAAAAACCTGGTTTTTTCATATTATTATATTTACAGCAAATTGCAACTAAATTATTAAAAATTTTAATAACAATTAGTTAAAAAGAATATGGATACCCAATCTATGCAAGAAATACGGGATCTTGTTTCTGGTTTTGTACGTAATTTTGATACGTCAAATATCAAAAATATGTTGGTGATTAAATGATAATAGCATCTTTGCAGATAAATACACGAGTTATCGGTGATAGAAGCCAGGATGAGAGTTTAGGGTTGCAAGATGTCAACAGGGAAATATGTCCCAAGAATTATTATCAAAGGTATAAGTTTCTAGACAAAATTCTTGGAATTATGTCCTAAAAGCAGGTGCATCAAACTTTACTATTTTAAAATTTTGTATTATTTTAATGTGATAATCTCAACATATAAAGGTGAAATTTTCAGACAAAATTTTGTGGTTTATGTCTTTACATAACATCTAAAAATATTTTTGATATTGAAATATCCTATCATGTTAATTTAATAATTTCAACATATAAAGGTGAAATTTTCAGACAAAACTCTGTGATTTATGTCTTAATTTCATGTGCATAAAGCTTTATATCTATCGAATATTTAGATTATTTTAAATTTAGTTATGTACAAAACATAAAAGAAAAACTAACTCTTGAGTAAGAGCATAAAAAAAATGAAGAAAATAGTAATTGCAGACTTAAAATCTAATAATGCCGAAAGCCTTTTTCGTGAACTATCGCCGACTGAAGCAGAGATTGTATCGGGTGGTAGTGGTGGGAGTATTAATAATTATTTTATATCGGCTATGACAGGAAACTTAATTGGTTCACAAAATGACAGGAACGGCATAGATAAGAGCACTACCATCCGCGATAATAAGGTCAACACTATAGACTATTCCAGGGCTATATACATTATCATAAATTCTTGGTAATTAATCATGTGTAATTACAAAATTTATAGTTGAGGGTAAAACATTTTTTTAGGGTTTTTGTTTTCACAGATTTTACCCCTCATAAATTTTCATATCTGCTCATTTCTGGATTAGTAAATTAAGACAATGGCTGCAATCATGAATACTGAATTAAGTTCTGTTGAAGTGAATAGACTTTTTCATAAACTGACTTTAGAGGAAATGGAGTCAACATCAGGAGGTAATATGGTTATTCCTTTATGGAGTAGTAATTATAAAATTATTGATGATGGTTTAAATAGCTTAAATAGCTTAATAGGTACATATCTCACCCCATTCGGTTTTTACGATAACAAGATATTAACAATTGATTTTTCAGATACAGATGTCTATTTGATAGTTTAATCAGTTGCTAATAGTAATTCTTATTTAACTCCTGTGACTAAAAAAGAGGTTTTAAAGGGTGTTTATCCTTTATGAAACAAGCTGTTTAGCCACCTTGTTACCCGTTAAGATAAATCTGTGGGTTATTAGCACATAATCTAGTACAACAAGGCGGAAATAACCAAACCATTAAAAATACCTGAAAAGCCTGCTTAATATGCTTTTTAAATTTTTAATGATTAATTCCGCCCTGCGGTACTAGTTTGGCGCATTTTGCTAATATGCTGTATTAAACAGTCGCTTTTTCTAACTTTACAGATGCTGGTTGACGGAGATTTTCAATTACTAGATTAATAGGACCATTTGGACCTGTAACTAAACCCCGACGTTGAGGTTGAATTTCTTGGGTATCAACTAATTGCATTGACCATGTTTTCAAAACTTTAGCTAATATTAATTTCATTTCCATTTGAGCAAATGCTAAACCTATACAACGTCTTGAACCACCCCCAAAAGGAATAAATTCATAAGGAGAAAATTGTCTTTCGATAAAGCGTTCTGGGTTGAATTTTTGAGGTTCAGGATAAATATCTTCCCGTTGGTGAGTTAAGTAAATTGAACCCATGATAACTGTACCTGGTTCAAGTTGATGACCGCAAATAGAAATAGGTGTTTTTACCTTTCTAGGGAAAGTTAGCATTGCTACAGGATAAATCCTTAATGTTTCATTACAAACAGCCGTTAAATAAGGTAATTTAAAGATAGTATTAGAATCAGGATTTTCTCCTAAACTATCCAATTCTGCTAATAACTTTTCGCGAACTTCTGGGAGTTTATGAATCCAGTAAAAAGCCCAAGAAATCGCTGTAGCTGTAGTTTCATGACCTGCGAATAATAAAGTCATTAATTCATCTCTTAATTCTTCATCATTCATAGGTTGACCATCTTCATCTCTAGAAGACATTAGTAAAGTGAGAATATCTGTCCGCTGAGGATCAAAGTTTTTTCTTCTTTCTTGAATTTCCTGATAAATGAGTTGGTCAGCTTTTTCCTGTTTCTTTATTTGTTGTTTCCAGAGTTCCGAAATACCAATTACATCTTTCAATTTAGGAAAATAGAGAAAAGAAACTCTCCAAGGAACACTACTTTGTTCAATAATTTCACAAAGTAGATTTCTGAGTTTGTCAGCTTGTTCTCCTTCATAAATGCCAAAAACAGCTTCCATCATGATCTGAAGAGTAATCTCTTGGGAAACATTTCTAATATTAAAAGGTTGATTTTTTGGTTGTTTATTGATAGTCTTTGTGGTAATGCTTTCAATTAATTCGGCATAATTTCGCATTCTTTCTCCATGAAAAGGAGGCATAATTAATTGACGTTGACGTTGATGGTTTTTACCACTAAGACTAATAACAGAATTTTTGCCCAATAAATATTCAAAAATACTATTCAAATCTCCTGGTGCTTCCAACTCTTTATGATCATTACTTAATACCTGCTGCATAGCTTCAGGAGAATGAACAAATAGAATTGGTGGTAAATTACTCTGTAATTTTAGAGCAAAAAGCTCTCCATAATTTTTAGCACATTCTCTCAGATAACTCATGGGTCTGAATATCCAGTTTAAAACTTGAATAGTAGATGGTACTTTTGGTCCTGGTAGTATTTGCATACATTTCTCCTGATATGATCACACAAGTAATTAGAGAATAACTCAACTTTAACTATAAACCCTCTGGGGGTAATTAGAACTTTGCAAGAAACAAAAATCTAAAAAATCATCAACTTATTCTCAATCTCCTGCTTTTGATAAATTTGCTGACGACAACCTTTAAGTACAATTTAAATATCAATAACTGACGATTTTTCACAATGACTCTGACTGGCTGACGATAACTGTGTGATATCAAATTAAGATAATAAGATTTCCAGAATAATTGACCGCAGATAAATATGGATAATTATTATCCTATGCAGCCTCACATAAAATTGGTATTAACCCTTATTTTATCAAACTACCCCCTCCCCAATGAAAAATTACCTTTCTTCCTTCTTCCCTTCTTTCTTCGTGTACTTCGCTCCTTCGTGGTTCATTTAATCAGTATTCTTCAAACAAAGACAGAATAACCGAAAAATCGTAATTATTTGGGGTAACTATTTAACCTACTTATGGTGATGTTGCAAAAAAGCAATTAACTATTAGATCCTCAAAGATGTAAAATTTTGATTACATTAAACCAGAAACTCAAGTTTTTACGATTTTATTAAGGTACTCAGCATGACAGCAATTACGACAAAGGCAGCTTCCGCAGTTCCCAATTTTTGCGAAGGGATACAATATTTTGGGGAAGCATTGCCAAATTTTGAAAAATATGGTGCAAATCCAGTTATAGAATCTGGTAAAGTAGCGATCGCATCCCCAACAGATGCAAATGCAGTATATCAAACCTTACTCGCGGCTGATGCCCTGCGCTACCTAACCCTACAAGTCACTGCTAGTAAGGCTTCTGGACATCCCGGCGGTTTTGCCAGCCAAGCGGAAGCTTATGCAGCTTTGGTCATGCTGGGACATAAAAACATTATCACCGAAGTCGGACATCACGCCCCCGGTTTTTATAGCGCCATGTTCTTAGACCGTTCCTTAGAAGACATGGGCATTTCTACAGTACAACAATTGCGCGATCGCTTTCGAGAAAAGCATGGATTATTAGGACACCTATCCGGCTACATTCCCGGTATTCTCGCACCGGCTGGACCCCTGGGACAAGGACAACATTTTGCCATGGCCGCAGCACTCTTGCACCGTGATAAACTCTTCCCCTTCACCGTGGGAGACGGGGGACTGGGTGAACCCTATATCATGAGTTCAATGGCGCATTTCAACACCGCTTACCCCACCGTCACCAACTTCTTACCCGTATTAGTGTGGAACGGTTACAGCCAAGAACACCACAGCATGGTATCTCTGAAAACCAACGCAGAGATGATAGCCTATTGGCAAGGTAACGGTTTTGCCGAAGTTGTGTTAGTCAATGCTAAAGATTTTGACGACCAAAATCAAGCCGGTGAATATGTTGATAGTACCGCATTTTCCTTTGCCAACCGCCTAGAATTTACCAAAGCGGTATTAGTAGGCATGGATAAAGCTGCACGTTCTGCACTTAGCGGTAAATTGACCGTATTTATTATCAAACAACTCAAAGGTGCAGGAGTCCATGATTTAGGTGCAAAATCACACAACCTCTATCCTAAAGATACATTGGATGCACCCCACATAATTACAGCATTAAAAAATCGGGCTTTATCTGTAGAAGCATGGCAAACAGTCCGCACCAATGCCGAACGTGCAGGAGGTGGACCGGCGGCTAAAACTGTGGTGACAGAATTTGAATTACCTTTAGCAGATTTAGGTAAATTACCATTAGAAGAATATAAAGTTGGGGCAGTTCCTCAAGTTGCTACAACTGTCATGGGTAAGTTGGTGGGAGTAGTAGGAAATAAAGATAAAAATTTCCTCGTGACTAACGCCGATGGTAACGCCGCTTCAGGAATTGGTAATATTAATGAAGCATTAAAAATCATTCACCCCACCACAGATGATACCTATCATCAAGCCCCAGGAGGTCAAGTTTACGAACCTTTGAGCGAAGATGCTTGTGCAGGTTTAGCGGCTGGTTTATCTTTAATGGGTGCGAGAACTTTGTGGTGTTCTTACGAATCTTTTGCTATCAATGGTTTACCAATTTGGCAAACTGTCACCCAAGCAATGGCAGAATTACGCCGTCCAACTCCCTCGACCATTACATTATTTACAGCCGGGGCATTAGAACAAGGACGCAACGGTTGGACTCACCAAAGACCAGAAATTGAAGCTTATTTTGCTTCTTTGATGAGAACAGGAAATGTTTTCCCATTATTTCCCCCAGATGCTAACAGTATTCAAGTCTGTTATGACTGGGCTTTGCAAACAAAAAATAAGGGCATTGTCATTACTGCTAGTAAGTCTCCATTGCCAATTCGTAGCACCTTTGCCCAAACTGAAAAAGGCTTAAATGATGGTGCGGTGTTATTACATGAAGTCGCTGGTGGGAAGACAGTTGTATTTGCTGTAATTGGCGATTTGACTTTAATTCCTGTGTTTGAAGCGGCGGCTTTTTTAGAAACTGAAGGTATTGGAGTGAAGATTGTTTCTATTATCAATCCCCGCCGTTTATATCGTCCTCATGATACTGCTTGGGATACTTGTTCTGAACCAGATAACGGTTTTTTAAGTGATGCCGATTTTGAGCAATTGTTTGGTGGAGATGCCTTAATTGGTGTTACAGGTGGGGCTGCGGCGATGTTAGAACCGATCATGTTACGCAGTAATTCTAAGCGTGATTCTTTCGCCTGGAAGCGTGGGGAAACTACCGCAAGTGCCGGTGAGTTGATGGCTTTTAATGGCTTGACTGCGGAGGCGTTGACTAAGCGGGCTATTGAGTTGGTGCATTAAGAATTTTTAACCGCAGATGTACGCAGATAAACGCGGATAATTTTGTGTTTTGTTGCGTAGATTTGCGGTTTTGTTGTGGGACAATAAGATTTAGTCTTGTGAAATAGACAGTAACTTTGAAGGAGAAATGCCATGAATGATTATGATATTGTAGTAGCTATTAGACGTAGTGATGGAACTCTTGATTCTCGGTATATCCAACCTTTGAAACAGTTTTTATATGAAGTTCAATCTATAGACATTGTGAAGCGATTAGTAGGAGAAGAATTGTTAGACTTATTAGCAAATGATTTAGGTATTGTAAAAGTAGATCATGAAAAATTAAAACTTCAGTATGTTAAACCTGGTCAACGTGGAGATGGAAATGTACATCAAGAAGTGATGAATTTACTAGGTAGATTGGCTGAGGCATTAATTGTCCGTCGATGTAATAAAGATATCAAGAGAAATCGTTTATGGGCTAGTTATGCTAGAAGAGGTAGACAAGTTGAGAGTTTAGATGAATATATTGCAGTAGGAACAGGTTTAGTTAGCACAAAACATAATAGTATTTACAATACAAAATATAATCCGAGTGATACCCAAAGAGATATTATTTGGGTTAAAAAAGATGACCCTATGAAAGAATTGCAGATGGGTAAAAAACATAAAGGTGGTTATCCTGTAGGTCTTCAAATCAAAGTTAGTAGAAATAAAAATACTGTGTTTAACAGTTTAGTTAAAAGAACCTATGGAGTTCCAGTAATATATTTTGATTTAAATAGAGATTTCCCGCAAGTAGCCGATAAACTGCTTCAAGAAAACTTGAGGTGGGATGAAGAGATGAAATGGCGAACTGGAGTAGATTTTATACGTGGTAGAGATATTGATCCCGAATTACACGATACTTTATTACATTTTTATCCACTTATTGAATTACTTTTCAGAGGTAAACTAGACTTGGGCGATTTGTTACAAGAAATACCAGAAGTTGAAACAGCACTAACAAGCAGATTTATAGAAACAACAGAAACAAAAGAAGTAGAAATATTAACTTTACCAATGTCACCAATATCATCTTTCTTTGTTAGCTTAACTGATGGATTGAAAAATATGCCAAAATTACCGATTTTTGGACAGCAATAATCAAGTCTTATATGGTGGATATAACAACAACATAACCCACCATTAATAACACTAAATTACAACCCAAAAACCCTGTATTTGTTCACATCATCTCACCCAACCATCACCAACTATCACGTAAATAAGAGAAGACAATAGAACCATCACAGATACACCACCGAAACATTCACCTCACCGAAGAATTATCACCCGAACAAAATCAAATCCTATTTTGTGCATCTTCTGGTTTACAATATAAAAAATAACTTAATACTCCCTTAACTATCAATCAGTAGTAATTAGGGTAGAAATATTAAAATTTGACAACCGGAGTGATTTTGAATAAAGAGGATATCATCTATCAACAAATTATAGCAATTGCCAGAAGTTACGGAATATTTGATTGTATTCCCTGTGCTAGAGCAATCAAAGAGTTTTTAATCAGACAAAGTATTCATGGAAAACATATTAAAATAGATACAAATTCTCAAGATCCAATTTATGGCAGAATTTATGATGATAGTATTGGAGAATTGATTGCCACCACAGGTCATCATGAAGGTGTTATAATTGAGATAAATGACGGAGAACTTGTTTTTGACAATATTCACCATCAAGGCATTACCCGATTAAGCTGGATACAGAATCTCTATTCACCTATTTTAGATGCAGGATTAGAGTTTCAAATCACAGAAACTTACTTTTAACCTAGAAATTTAGTGAGTTAAACATGGATAATCTCTACAAATTACTGCAAAAGATCAAAAAAGACCGGCAATGTATTTAGGTAAAAATTCTATTTTTAACCTACAAGCATTTTTAGATGGATACTATTTTGCACGTCGAGAAATTGGTATTCCCTTAACAGCAGAAGAAACAGAATTTCAAACTTTTTTACAATGGATAAGACACAAATTTAATGTAGAAACAGGTCAATTATGGTCAAGTATTCTTCTTTTCCATTCAGCAGATGAAAAAAGTGCAGTAGATAGATTTTTTACCTTGTTTGAAGAATTTTATCAAAATCAGAAAAATCATGAAATAGCAAAAATTGATGAATTAGTTTCATGAAAGAAAATAAAAATTACTGCGTAGGTTGGGTTGACACAAGGAAACCCAACAATATTAATAACGCTAAATTACAACGCAAAAACCCTGTATCTGTTCCCATCATCTCACCCAACCATCACCAACTATCATGTAAATAAGAGAAGACAATAGAACCATCACAGATACACCTGGAAACATTCACCTCACCTAAGAATTATCACCCGAACAAAATCAAATCCTCGAACAACTAGCCAAGAAAATTAGATATATTAATAATCAGCACACAAATATACAAACCCCTCCTGTATGAAATTTCAAGTAATATTCACCTATGATTCAGAATATCTAGGTTACGTTGCTGAAGTACCAGAACTTCCTGGTTGTGTCAGTCAAGGTAAAAGCTTAGATGAAGCAATTGAAAATATCAAAGATGCTATCAAAGGCTATCTTCACGTATTAGAAAAACATGGTAAACCATAAGTAACTAAAGAGTCTCAATCTTTTGTAGAAGAAGTATTATTATAAATAGGACGCTTATCAAATATTTCCGGTAAACAAACAGTCAAAATATTTGAAAAATTTGGCTATGCTGTAGATCATCAAACCGGAAGTCATATCATACTTTGGCACGAATCAAAACCCATTTTATCAGTTCCCAATCATAAAGAACTAGCACCAGGTTTACTCAG
>NZ_VILD01000008.1:128813-132071 GCF_009712085.1 Anabaena sp. UHCC 0253 | reverse complement strand
AAAGCAATTGAAAATATCAAAGATGCTATCAAAGGCTATCTTCACGTATTAGAAAAACATGGTAAACCATAAGTAACTAAAGAGTCTCAATCTTTTGTAGAAGAAGTATTATTATAAATAGGACGCTTATCAAATATTTCCGGTAAACAAACAGTCAAAATATTTGAAAAATTTGGCTATGCTGTAGATCATCAAACCGGAAGTCATATCATACTTTGGCACGAATCAAAACCCATTTTATCAGTTCCCAATCATAAAGAACTAGCACCAGGTTTACTCAGAAGTTTAATTAGACAAGCAGGAATTACCGTAGATGAATTTTTAGGAAATAAGTAATACTCTCGGTGGGTTAGCAACAACATAACCCACCATTAATAACTCTGTATCTGTTCACATCATCTCACCCAACCATCACCAGCTATCATGTAAATAAGAGAAGACAATAGAACCATGACAGATACACCTGGAAATATTCACCTCACATGATTATCACCCGAACTAAATCTTATAAACGCCTTTCCCATTGTTGCGGGTCACGTTTAACATGAAAACAACCAATAATAGAAATTGTTTCATCTATAATAATGTAAAGCAATCCATAGGGAAACTTCCGAATTAACTTTTTTCTAACTTGTTCATGAACAACTGGACAAGCAAAAGGATTACGTTGAATAGTTGAAAAACTAGCATCAACAACACGAATAAATTCAGAACCTAATCCAACAGTATGCTGTTCATACCAATTATAAGCATCTTCTAAATCAAGTTCTGCTTCTGGTGTAATGAAAATTTTGTAAGTCATATTATTAACTAACGATTAAATTTTTGTTTCACTTCCTCCCAGGTAGAAACTTGATGAGGATTTTGATAATACAGTTCTAAACGTCTCTCCAATTCATGTTTTTGAGCATCACTAATAGTTACATTATCAGCATCTACAGTGATACTATCCCAAATATCTTGGACTAATTGGATTCTTTCGGCGATACTTAATTGTAAAATGTTTTGAGGTAGTAAGTTCTCCATAAATCTTCCCACTTGAGTAGACAATATTTTCATTTTAACTCATCATTAGCAAGTAGGTTAGGTTGAAACTAAATTTGGTGATTTTGAAAACTCATTGATTAATATTTACAATACTTTACAAATCATCACTGTTATCATGGCAGAAAATGACAAAATCTGCCATACTATAAAAAAGTAGATTTAGGAAATCACATTATGAAAAGTATGAATATTTCCTTACCTGACACCATGCGCGATTATATAGAACAACAGGTAGCGCAAGGTGGTTACAGCAGCGTTAGTGAATATTTTCGGGAATTAGTGCGACAAGACCAAAAACAAAGAGCAAACGAACGACTACAAACCATGCTCTTAGAAGGATTAAACTCAGGAAATGCAACAGAAATGACTGCTCAAGATTGGGAAGATATTCGTCAAGCAGTTCGTGAAAAAACTAACAAACGTCAAAGTGCAATTTAGCCATGATGTTTGCAATATAGTTTAAAATTACACTCTAGAAAAAATTATCTACAACTTAATGTGTCATTTGATAACATTCATGAACGTATAAAAGAAGCAGCAGCCAAACGCCTTCTATTTCTTCCTCACACCATTCGACAAATATCACGTCCAGAACGCATGATTACAACCAAAGAAATTCAGTCAATTGTGATGACAGGAGAAGTCATAGAAGACTATCCTGAAGATACAAGAGGTCATAGTTGTTTGATATTAGGCTTTGGACAAAATAACCGAGCAATTCACGTAGTTTGTTCACCCAAAGACGAATATTTAGCAATTATCACCGCTTACATTCCTGATTCAACACAATGGTCATCTGATTTCACAAGGAGAATTTAAAATGGAATGCTTATATTGTAAAGGACAAATGCACCGAGGAACAGCCCCATTTACCATTGATAGAAAAGGCTATCATATTTCTTGGGATGCAATTCCAGCATGGGTTTGTGATCAATGTGGTGAATCACTTTTTGAAACTCATGAAGTCGAATTAATTCAAGAAGCCCTCACCATTTTAGATCGAGAAACAGCCGATTTAGTAAGTTGATCATCACCTTAGTTAGTAGGTTGGGTTGACGCAAGAAAACCCAACAATACCCACTATTAATAACGCACTTATTATAACCCAAAACCCTGTATGTGTTCACATCATCTCACCTGATTTAGATCCCCGACTTCTAAGATTGATTATGGATATGATAGAAAAATCTTGAAAAGAAATCGGGGATCTTTGGTGCATAGTTTATAATAGGATCATACCGAAAAAATTATATAGGATTTAAGGTTATTCATAATGCTGCAAATTATCCAAGCAACCTGTACCAATGGTGAACTTATTTTAAATGAAAAACTAAGTTCTGAATTAGAAGGTAAAACCATACAAATTATGATTCTCGAACCCAGCGAATCTACACAACCAATAGATTTTCAAGAATCAAAAATACAGCAATTCTTAGCGCGAGTTAATCAATACTCCTTCCCACTTCCCCCAGACTACAAATTTAATCGAGAAGAAATTTATGATAGATAAAATTTTTCTCGATAGCAATCTCTAGATTTATCTCTATGCTAAAAATCCGCCAGAAAAATCCCAGCAAGTTGTAGAAATCATCAAACATAATTCTTCATCCCTGTTAGTTAGCACTCAGGTTTTAGGAGAATTATTTCATGTTTTAACTAGAAAGAAATTCGCATCAAAAACAGATGCTATTACAATCATATCAGATATAGTGAATACTTTTCCAGTTCAGGCAATTAACACAACGGAAGTTATACAAGCATTAGAAATCAATGCAAAATATAACTACTCTTATTGGGATAGTTTGATTATAGCTACAGCTTTATTAAGTCAATGTTCCATTATTTACTCAGAAGATATGCAACATAATCAACTAATAGAGAATAAAGTAAGAATTATCAATCCATTTGTTTGATTTCATATCTTTTTAATTCCTGTAGGGTGGCTTAACAACAATATAAGCCACCATTAAGAACCCTGTATCTGTTCACATCATCTCACCCAACCATCACCAACTATCATGTAAATAAGAGAAGACAATAGAACCATCACAGATACACCACCGAAAAATTCACCTCACCTGAGAATTATCACCCGAACAAAATCAAATCCTCGAACAACTAGCCAAGAAAATTAGATATATTAATAATCAGCACACAAATATACAAACCCCTCCTGTATGAAATTTCAAGTAATATTCACCTATGATTCAG
>NZ_VILD01000008.1:119337-128768 GCF_009712085.1 Anabaena sp. UHCC 0253 | reverse complement strand
CGAACAACTAGCCAAGAAAATTAGATATATTAATAATCAGCACACAAATATACAAACCCCTCCTGTATGAAATTTCAAGTAATATTCACCTATGATTCAGAATATCTAGGTTACGTTGCTGAAGTACCAGAACTTCCTGGTTGTGTCAGTCAAGGTAAAAGCTTAGATGAAGCAATAGAAAATATCAAAGATGCTATCAAAGGCTATCTTCACGTATTAGAAAAACATGGTAAACCCTATGTAACCAAAGAATCTCAATCTTTTGTAGGGGAAGTAGTAGTATAAATGGGACGCTTATCAAATATTTCCGGTAAACAAACAGTCAAAATCTTTGAAAAATTTGGCTATGCTGTAGATCATCAAACCGGAAGTCATATCATACTGTGGCACGAATCAAAACCCATTTTATCAGTTCCTAATCATAAAGAACTAGCACCAGGTTTACTCAGAAGTTTAATTAGACAAGCAGGAATTACCGTAGATGAATTTTTAGGAAACAAGTAATACTCTCGGTGGGTTAGCAATAACATAACCCACCTTTAATAACCCTGTATCTATTCACATCATCTCACCCAACCATCACCGAGTAGCTTATAATAGGATTATACCGAAAAATTTTACTCAACTTAGGAGTTAATAATGGTAATAAAAATTGCCGAAATATCTAAAGATATTGACACCTTACCAGAAGAAGCACAAATCTTACTACTAGATTTTATTCAACTACTCAAAAAACGTTATCCACAACCAGAAAATCAACACATAGAAAATGAGATAACTTTCTCATCTACCCAAAAACAAAAACCACATCCACTAGACACATTTATAGAAAAATATGGTGCTTGGGAAGATGAACGCACAGCAGCAGAAATAGTCACAGAGATTTATGATAGCCGAACTATTTCTAACTACGATATTAGCTTATGATTTATTTATTAGATACTGATACCTGCATTTACTGGATTAAAAACATTAATTCCGTCAGAGATAAAATCCAACAAATAGGATGGGAGCAAATTTGTATTTGCAACATCACCGGTGCTGAATTGTATTTTGGTGCTTACAATTCTCAAAAAGTAGCAGAAAATTTAACTCGTGCAGAAAAATTCATTCAAGATATTGAAGTTATAAATTTAGATAATAATGCTGTCAAAAAGTTTGGAGAATTAAAAGCGGAACTTAGAAAAACAGGACAACCAGTAGCAGATTTCGATTTATTAATTGCTAGTGTTGCAATAACTAGAAACTATATTTTAGTAACTAACAACACTCGTCATTATAGCCGAATTTCCGAGCTAAAATTAGAAAACTGGATTTTACCTTAAAAAAGTTCTTGAAGGTGGGTGAACAACAACATAACCCACCATTAATAACGCACTTATTACAATTCAAAAACCCTGTATCTGTTCACATCATCTCACCCAACCATCACCAACTATCATATAAATAAGAGAAGACAATAGAACTATCACAAATACACCTGGAAACATTCATCTCACCTGAGAATTATCATTCAAACTAAATCAAATCCTCTTATTCTGGCATAATTACCGGAATAACTTGATTTTTATTGCGCCGATAGATCAGAAAATCACTATCAAAAGTTAACAAAAAACTATCATTATAAAGTTCAGACATCCTCACCAAACAAGCATCAGCGAAAGACATCGGTACAGACTGATAAATCTTGAGAAGTTCACCAATAATTACAGCTTCATCATCCAAATTAAAAGGTACTTTAATAACTCCATTCCTCACCAAATTTATCACAGCATCTTGACTACCATAAACATTTCGTAACAAAAAACAAGCCTCAGAAATTACAGCTTCACAAGTTAATAAAGGAGGCTCAATATTATCCCATTGTGATGTTACCCAACCATGAAACTGATCACGACGATTAATTACAGGCACTAATGGACCCGTATCTAGTAAAACACATCCCCTCATCATGCACCGTAACCATTCATATAATCTTTATTAGTAGATAAATCCTCGGCTGCTTCCACACAACCAACGTATTCTTGAGCCATAGCTAAAGCCGAAATTCCTGATTTTTTGGGTTGATTAGATAACCCTTGTTTTTGCATTTTAGCTAACAAAAACTCTACCAAATCTAAGGCTTCTTGTTGTTTATCAGGAGGTAATATTTTTACCTTATCTATAATTATTTCTTCAACGGTCATTTGATTTGTCCTTGAGAATAAATTAATATTTACTGCTCTGCTTTTTATATTTTATCACATCCCTCACTCATTACAACCCGAAAATCCTGTATCGGTCTACATCATCTCACCCAAACATCACCAACTATCATGTAAATAAGAGAAGACAATAGAAACATCACATATACACTTGGAAACATTCACCTCACCTGACAATTATCACCTGACCATGAGTTATAATCAAGATTAAAGTCATAACCATAAAATTACTATGACTCTCCAAATCCTAGACAAAACCACCACAATTTCCGAACAGCGATTTCTTCTACCTGGTTATTACACCTGGAAGGAATTTGAAATAATAGAAACCTTAACCGCAGACGCAGGAAATTTGCGGATAACTTATCTTGATGGGTACATCGAATTTATGACACTTGGTGAACAACACGAAAATATCAAAAAAATTATCGCTATTTTGATAGAAGCATATCTTTTTGAAAAAGGGATAAACTTTATCCCAGTAGGTAGTGCTACTCGTCGCGCAAAAGAAAAAAGTGCTTCCTTTGAACCTGATGAATCTTATTATATCGGAGAAAAAAAAGAAAATCCAGATTTAGCAATTGAAGTTAATATTACCAGTGGCAGTATTGATAAACTAGAAAAATACAAAAGATTTAATATTACTGAAGTTTGGTTTTGGGAAAATAATCAATTGTCTCTCTATCATCTCAAAAATGATAATTATGAGCAAATTAATCAAAGTGAATTATTGCCATCTTTAGATATGAATTTATTGGCAAGTTGTGTTTTAATGCCTTCCATTATTGATGCAAGAACAGCATTTATTAAAGGTATTAAAAAATAGTAGTTTGTAGGTTGGGTTGACACAAGGAAACCCAACAATACCCACGATTAATAACACTAAATTACAACCCAAAAACCCTGTATCTATCCACATCATCTCACCCAACTATCATGTAAATAAGAGAAGACAATATAACCATGACAGATACACCTGGAAACATTCACCTCACCAGATTTAGATTCCCAACTTCTAAGATTGGTTATGGATATGATAGAAAAATCTTGAAAAGAAGTCGGGGATCTTTGGTGCGTAGTTTATAATAGGATCATACCGAAAAATTTTACTCAAATTAGGAGTTAAAGCTCAAGTTACTTTTTTAAATAGTCTGGAACAAGAATTATTTACAGTTTTTAATTTATAACCTCATCATACTCCGCAAATTATTCAATTAATCGAAAAATATGCTAATCTACCAATGGATTTATCTGATGCTTCCCTAGTAATTTTAGCAGAAGATTTAGGACATGAACGCATTTTTTCAGTAGATTAGCGTGACTTTAATACCTATCGCTGGAAGCAAACTTATCCTTTTGAAAATCTGCTGTTTTGTTAGAAACTGATACACCTAAGAATTATCACCCGAACTAAATCAAATCTCCTACCCATAGGCTAAAATTAGTAAATAAGCCTTTTCACAAAATTGCCAGTATGCAAGTTAATAATCTTGGCTAACTATTCAACAAAATGCCAATTTAATAAGCATCTAGTTCGTAAGTTTAAGTTTATCTAAAAATAATTTGAATTGTATTTATAGATAATAATAAATGCTCGTTATATGTCAACCCATACAATATTTTTAGTCAGTTATTGATACATATTTTAATATTACTTAGTGAGTCTAGCTAATAGTTTGGCATAGCAACTACCGAATAGCCACATACATATATCAAGCTTATCAAAATCAATAAAAATCTCTCCCTATAGTTAGATAAAACTTTGAATCTAACTGCTATACAATGCGATATATGCAAAGATAAATATCTTTTCTGTGATTAAGATTGTTTTTAAATTCAATCAAAATCAGCGAAAATATGCTGTTCAATTTAATATTGATTAATTGTGAATTAGGTCAAAACCAGAAAAGGAGAGGAATATGAAAACAGTAATTGCTTGGTTGCAAAACCTACGCCCCCTCAAAGTTTTGACAGTTTTTTTGGCAGTAACTTTCCTATTTTTAGTACAAGCTTGTAATCGCCCAGGAATAGCTACACAGCCAAACCAACCGCCAGGACAACCACCAAATGCACAAAGATATGATCCCGCAGTAAATTATCCAATTCCTTCTTATCCAGTGGGAACTGATAAGTTTAGTGATATAGATTCCAGAGCAAAAAGAGCGGAAGAAGAAGCTAGAGATAGAGCAGAAGATTTAATAAACCAGGCTAAAAGAAATGTAGAAACAAAAGGAATTGATAGTCGAGAGCAATTTGTTCGTAATTATCAGGAAGGAACACCCTTAGATGAAAGAGTGAAACGTCTAGGTGAGGATATAGGTAGTTCAGCGGAAGAATTGCGAGAAGGTGTAACGAAGGGAACTCAAAGAGGAATTGAAAACCTCCAGGAAAATGTTACGAATGCTACTAAAGATTTAACAAAGAGTGTGCAGCGAGGTGCTGAAGATATGGGTAAAAATATTCAGCGCACAGGAGAGGATACGACAGATGTATTCAAAAGGAGTATGAGAAACGCTGATTAAAATTTATCTCAAGACAAGAAAGATCATTTGTAGGGTGGGCATTGCTCACCCTATATTATTATCCACATTTTTGCATAATTAGGGTTTGCTGAAAAAGTTATCTGTGAGGAGAGGGAACAGGGACTGGACAATAAGGAACAGAAAATTTCATGTTTTTAAACATGAGATGGAAATCGCATTTTTTAAAAACATCTTTTTTGACTGACCTTTCAACTCATAACTGAAATTTCTTATCTGTTCCCTTTTTTTGTAATAAATGCCAATTCTGAAGTGCTAATCTGTGAATTTCTTGCCAAGGAATATTATGTTTTCGTGCTAAAATTGCACAATCTTCATATTCTGGTTGCACATTAGTAATTACCTTTTCTGTAGCTGTTCCTGTCCAGGCAAATTTTACAGCTATTGTCCCATAACCAGTTTCCACATTTTGAATTTCCCGTTGTAAAATTGCCCGTTGTTCAGTAGTGCGGCGAATCCCTAAAGTGCTAGTTTCTCGAAATAACACCTCTTCACAACTAGCTAACTTCTCTGGATGACATATAACAGTTAACAAAATTCCGGGACGTGACTTTTTCATTCCTATTGGTTGGGTAAAGACATCCACCGCACCAACAGCAAATAAAGCTTCAAATACATAACCGAATACTTGGGGATTTAAGTCATCTATTTGAGTTTTGAGTACAGTAATGGTTTCTAAATTTGGGGAATATTCCGCCAGATCACAGTTATCAGTCTGTAAAGATTCACTTTCACCAAACCAGAGCCGTAGTATATTGGGGATGGGTAAATCTAGAGAACCTGCGCCTAATCCTACCTGTTTGATAGTGATTGGTGGAGGTGAACCAAAGTTTTGAACTAAGGTAGTAGCGATCGCCGCCCCCGTTGGTGTTACCAATTCTCTGTCAATACCATTGCTATAAACTGGACAACCCCGCATTTCCCACAGCTTTAACACTGCTGGTACTGGTACTGCCATGAGTCCATGTGCAGCATGAACAGTCCCACCTCCCGTAGGGAAAGCAGAACAGTATAGCAAAGGCCAACCCTGGCGATCGCTGTCAATACCCAACCAATCCAACCCTAAACAAGTACCAACAATATCCACAATCGCATCTACAGCCCCCACTTCATGGAAATGAACTTTTTCAGGTGCAATGCCATGAACAGCCCCCTCAGCTACTGCTAACTGTCGGAATACAGCTAAACTCCAAGCTTCCGCTCTTGTTGGCAATTTCCCCTTGAGAATCATCTCCTCTATCTCTGGCAAATGTCGGCCGTGATGATGATTATGTTCATGGTGATCATGATGGTGATGATCAACCAAATCCACATGAATTTTAGTCGCTTGTTGAGTTTGACGGTGAACCAATTCTGCCCGTAATCGGTATTCCTGCTCAATTCCCAAGCCATTGAGTTTTTCTGTCAAATACTCCAAAGGCACACCTAGACTAACTAACGCCCCCAGGCACATATCACCAGAAACCCCTGTCGGACATTGAATATAAGCGATTTTATTCATAAATTTATTTGTTAGTCGTTCGTTGTCAGTTGTCAATTGTCAGTTGTCAGTCGTCAGTTGTCAGTTGTCAGTTGTTAGTTGTCAGGAAGAAGAAAACTCTTACCCAATCACCAATCACCAATTACCCATAACCCATTACCAATCACCAATCACCAACCCCATTATGGCCAAAATTTTCACGATTCATCCTGATAACCCTCAAAGCCGCCGAATAGAGGAGATAAAGTTGGCGCTTTCTAGTGGCGCTATCATGCTCTACCCTACAGATACAGTTTATGCAATTGGTTGTGATTTGAATGCGAAGTCAGCGGTGGAAAGAGTGCGGCAAATTAAGCAGTTAGCAAATGATAAACCTTTGACATTTTTATGTCCCTCACTTTCCAATGTGGCGACTTATGCCTTCGTAAGTGATACAGCCTACCGGATTATGAAGCGGTTAATACCAGGACCCTACACATTTTTGCTCCCTGCTACCAAACTAGTACCACGACTGGTGCAAAGTCCCAAACGCAAAACCACAGGAATTCGAGTGCCAAATCATAACGTTTGCTTGGCATTACTGGAAGCGTTAGGAAATCCAATTATTTCCACTTCGGCTCATGTCAGAGTCAATGACGAAGACCAGGAAATAGTTGAAGACGAACCACAACCAATTTTGTCACGGGTAGATTTATATGACCATTTGGATAAATTGGTAGATATCATTATTGACACTGCTGAAGAACCGACATATCAAGTGTCTACCATTTTAGACTTGACGGACGAAGAACCAGTCATTATACGGAGGGGTTTAGGTTGGGAAGCTGTAGCTGCTTGGGTTTAAGAATAAAGCTTTATGCGTACAACCCTTTGTTTTGGACTCGGTTGCGCTAATTTATGATTACCTTACTCCAATTTTGAAATTGTCATACTCACAGGCATGAGAATCCCCAGTCATGAAATTCCAGCAAACCTAATCATGACTAGGCTTTCGGTTATTTTTACCTAAGAGTGAATATTTCTATCCCATCTTTGATTTAGTTGCTAAAGAAAAAAGCGACACAATTAACAAGCCCTTAACTTTGGAAATTTCCTACAGTGTTTACATATCAGCAGTCCAGGTGATGAATCTTCACAGAATAAATTCTCAAAGATTCTCGCTAATGTGACTGGCCTTAAATGCTGTATCTGCGTTTGAGTTAAGGTGCAATACCAATTTTACAGAAAAGTCATGAAAGCTAACATCGCCAATCTGCCTAATTCTACATCTGCTTTTAATAGCTATATTTCTCTTGAAGAATTGTCTGTTGCTAACACCGATACATTGGTGCAACTTTTATCCGATGAAATGCAATCTCAAGTCAAACCTACATCAGTTGGTGTGCAAGCTGTAGTCCAGCGGATAGCCAAAGAAGTAGAACGGATATGTGATAAAAGTTCCCGCATTCAAAACTCAGGACAAATTCAGTCTTGGCAAATTACTTTAGGAAGACATCGTTTACAAAAGTGCTTGCGTTACTACCAACTCGGTGCTAAACAAGGACGTGTGGAATTACATAGCAGTTTGGGCGCGATCGTTTATCGTCACGTTACTGTTGCTGGCTCAGATTTAGGCTTTGAGGCTCGTTACAATCTCATTGAAGATTTTTTACAGGCTTTTTATATCGAAGCTATTAAAGCTTTTCGTCGAGAAACTGAATTACCTGAAGACTACACCCCCCGGCACTCAGCTACAATTAGCGGAGTATATGGCGTTTACAGAACAGTATGCCAAACGCCGGATTAATTTACCTGGTGGCGCTAATCAACAGTTAATTGTTTTACGCGCTCAAGGTTTTGCCCGTCGTCAACCTCAAGAAACTACTGTAGATATTGAAATGGCTGTGGATTCTGCTAAAACAGAAGAAGCCGAATCTTATCAACGTAATGTAGCAGTGCAGCAAATTCGCTCACAAATGATTGCCAAGCCTACTTTTGACCCCTCGGAAGAGTCGGAACGCAATCGTGTGATTACCGAATTGATGAAATACCTGGAGTCTCAAGGACAATCTGATTGCATGGATTACTTGACTCTTAAACTCCAAGACCTTTCAGCACCGGAAATTGACCAAATTCTGGGTTTAACTAGCCGTCAACGCGATTATTTACAACAAAGATTTAAGTATCACGTTGAGAAGTTTGCTAAACAACACCAATGGCAATTAGTACATCAATGGTTGGGTGCTGGTTTGGAACACAAGTTAGGTTTAACTTCCCAGCAATGGGATATTTTCTGGAATCAACTCACACCACAACAACAGCAAATTTTTGAATTGAAAACTGCTTGTCAAAGTGATCAACTTATCTCTAAAGCTGTTCAGTGTACTCCTAAACAACTCCAAAAACGCTGGACGCAAATGTTAGAATTAGCATGGTCTATTCGTAACGGTCATGCTGAATCTAAAAGTAATTAAAGTTAAGGAGATTCAGCAATTCAGTAGGTTGGGTTGACGTAAGGAAACCCAACACTTTCATGAAAATGTTAGATATAGGAATCCGGTTTGATTCCTGAATTTTCCTACGTATGAAGGCAAAAGGCAAGAAGCAAGAGGATTCGAGAATATAAAGGTGTACCGAGTTCCGTTCAAAAATCAAATAGGAGTCCTATATTACAATGTTGGGTTATGGCTTCGCCACACTTCGTGAACACTTCATTCTACCCAACCTTGTATCTTAGAGGTATGTTAGAGGAAGTGGTAGACCGTCCCAACCTGGGTCAGAAAAGACCGCATCGTAGCAAGGATCACCACAACAATCTCCATGACAGAACTCGAACAGTCGCCTGGGGTAAAAACTATGAACAAAGACATAGATAATATAGCCCGTATCGTGCAAGGATGAGTGAAATCAAGGGGATGAATAAAAAACAAAACAAATTAAAAGAAAGTAATTGAAGGTGGAGAGTTAAAAATGGAAAATATCTCCCAATGGGTAGGCATTGACGTAAGTAAAGCAACACTTGATGTTTATATCCGTCCCATGGGTAAAGCATTTCAAGTGGCTAATAATGAAATAGAAATAGCTAATTTAGTCGAGCAACTGAAAATATATAATGTAAACCTCATCGTCTTGGAAGCAACAGGAGGACTAGAAACAGAATTAAATAAATTCAAATTGCAAGCGGCACTTTTACCAGTAGCATTAATCAATCCTCGTCAAGGAAGAGAC
>NZ_VILD01000008.1:116028-119059 GCF_009712085.1 Anabaena sp. UHCC 0253 | reverse complement strand
ATTCTTTATATGGGTGCTGTTGTTGCTATGCGTCATAATCCTGTTATCAAAACTTTTTATGAACGCCTGGTTGAACGTGGTAAACCCAAAAAATTAGCCATTACTGCTTGTGTTCATAAAATGTTAGTCATTTTAAATGCGATGATTCGAGATCATCTTCCCTGGTCTGTTTCTCACGACTCACAACCAATTTCTGCATAAAGTTTCACTATCGTTTTTATACCTGCAATCTTGTTTGGTAATTTATGGCAATCTATAATTTACCTGTTTTGTTCTGCTTTGTTTTTCTCCTCTATTTTCTGACTTTTTTCCTAGACTTTAAATTTTTCCTTTACGATCGCTTGACAATCAAGACAGTCGCTACAATAATCTTTAATAAGAAGTTACTAATACTTCAGTAATCTTTCCTCGCTTTTGAGCATTAGAATTAATTGATCTAGCGGCTAATATGGTGTGAACAGAAAAATCACTATAAAGGTCACGAATAAATGGACAATCGGAATTAGATAGCATAACTTTTACGCCCCTATCAGCTAATTCTGCAAAGATATCCCTGAGTTTTATTTGCTGATTCTCATCAAAGGAAAAATGACTATAAGCTGTAAAATTACTGGTTTTACTGACAGGATAATATGGGGGATCAAAATAAACAAAGTCATTAATGCCAGTTGCATAATTTAGCACTTCATCAAAATTGGCGTGTTTGATTTCTACTTCTTTTAGTGCTTGAGATGCGACTTGCAGAACTTCTTCCTGACAAATACCAGGATTTTTATATTTTCCCACAGGTACATTAAATTTTCCCTGGGAATTAACCCGATACAGTCCATTAAAACAAGTTTTATTCAGATAAATAAACCGAGCCGCTTTTTCTAAATCTGTCCCACTATGATAATTTCTGACATCATAGTAATATTCTGCGTTATGCTCTTGTTTATGCTTTCGTAGAAGAGTTATTAATTCTTCGATATTATCTTTAACGCACCGATAGGTAGTAATTAAATCTGCATTAATATCACTTAAAACTGCTTTGGATGGTTGCATATAGAAAAAAATTGCGCCACCACCTAAAAATGGTTCATAGTAGGTATGATAATGCTTGGGAAAATAGTCTTTATATTGTGAAATCAGTCTAGTTTTACCCCCAGCCCACTTTAAAAATGGCCGGGGGTAAGTTTGTTTGGGAATTTGACTTACCATCTAATTGCAGTTAAGCTGAAAAATTATCTGTTGTATAACTCCAGTTGCTTCTTGCCAGAATGACTTACTGATTATTTTTTTCTGTTGTCTACTTTGTAAAGTATCATAAATCAAATAGGATGGCTATATATTACAATTAGGTTAAACAAAAAACTGTAAACAAACCTAAACTCTATAATAAGGCAGTCTAAATTCAAATGTTTGATGGATTTTGGGATAACGTCTTTCGCTACCCTCGATACTTGATTAGTATCGTCTTGGGCATTTTTCTAAACACCCTTGAGCCGCTGTTTCCACTGCTGAAACGTCCACTAACGCTAATTGCTATTATAGGCTTTTTTGCCGGCGGTCTTTTTTTCGTAACACTTACCCTCCGGGCAATGTTGGGGTTGAATACAATCTAGACTAGCACCAGAAAAGGGTTTAGTCTATTGGACTGTTGCTGTTGATTTTATCAATCTCAAGCACTGTCCGCTCTAACTTGCATTTAGAATCATGTTGTTTAACCTCTGTGAGAAGGCGGAATTTATATGGCTACAAATCGCCGCGTTTCCCGCGTTGCTGAATTAATTAAACGGGAAGTTAGCCAAATGCTACTCAACGGTATTAAAGATGACCGTGTGGGTACAGGAATGGTCAGTGTCACTGATGTAGATGTTTCTGGGGATTTACAACACGCCAAAATCTTCGTCAGCATTTATGGGACAGAAGAAGCTAAGGCGGAAACAATGGCTGGTTTAAAGTCAGCTACAGGTTACGTTCGCAGTGAACTGGGAGCTAGAGTGAGATTGCGTCGCACTCCAGAAGTGCAGTTTCTGGAAGATCACTCTATCGAACGAGGTACTAAAGTGCTGAACTTGCTAAATCAACTGGAACAGGAACGAACATCGTTAAAGGTGGATGAAGATATGGCTGATTAATTTCCGGTGATTTTCTGGTTGTTTTGAGATAATTATGGGTGTTATAAATCTTGTATCTTAGGATAGATGTTGAAGTCTGTAACTCCATATATATTATTACAGGTAGCGTTACAGCAAAGATAAATCCTTTTAATGGTTTTTACACAGGTTAATATGAAAAATGTTGAAAATGGCAATATTTAGGCTGGATAATTGTAGAATTAGCTCCTCTAATATTCGGAATATGAAGCTCAAATAGCATAATTGTCATGTTTTCTTGACAAACTTAACATTTCTTTAGATAATTTAGAGATGTATAGCGTCAAAATGATAATAGTTCCGTATAGCAAACTACAAAACCCTGGAGACAGGTTTAATTATTGCCATCTTTGTTCCTAGTTAATAACGGGAACGCTATCTAAATGTAATTTTGTGAGTAAAAACCATGAGTGTGAATACGGTGCCTTCTATCAATTACAATTACTACTCTCTGGACGTTATTCAGGATGAAGCACGTCGGTTAGTGGAAAGGGGAATGGTTGGTCGTCAGCAACCAATATATACTCTTTGCCAGTTTATTCCAGCTAGAGAGTGGGTTTGTGTGGAATGTGAATTAGAAAAGTGTGATTTTTTACTACGCGATCGCATTGGTGATCTAATCGGACGCGAAGAATGGGACAACGACTAATAATTTTGTTTATTTAATAAACTGCTGTTATTTTTTTTACCATACTTGTTTGTAGATCCTAACTATAGACAGGTATATTTTTTTCTATTTTAATTCAGCAAGCCCTAAGTAGGTGGGCGTTAAAAATTGTCGTTACTTCGACTTCGCTCAGTAACCTATGGCCAGGGAACAGGGAACAGGAAGAGAGTTTTGAGCGATTTTACTTTTCTTCACATACCTTTAATTTTTTCTGTTCACCTACTTA
>NZ_VILD01000008.1:98337-115022 GCF_009712085.1 Anabaena sp. UHCC 0253 | reverse complement strand
GACCACCAACAAATTGTCAGCAAAGAAACCAAAAAGCAGGCACAATTAGACGAGAGAGATCGTAATTGTATTGAAGGTAAATTTGGAGAAGGCAAAAGAAGATATAGTCTTGATCGAATGATGACTAAACTTTCTAATACTTCAGAAACAGCCATTGCCATAACTTTTTTAGTCATGAATCTTTCCGCATTACTGCGGCGGATTATTATGACTTTTTTTGTATCTATTTGAGGAAATACTATGTTTTTCCTATTTTTAGATTTGGATGATTAGAAAATATTATATTTACTCAAATTACTTCATACAATGAATTATGTTTTCACTTACAAGCATTGTTAATTGATTCTTGGTCTGGCTTCAATACGACTTTTTCAGCAAGCCCTACTTAATTGAATTTGAAAGATAAAAAAGGGCAGGTATTAAACCCACCCTGATCATAATTCGTAACTCCAGCTACGAATTAATTACCAATTATTGGCGCATTTAAAGAAACAGTTTCCAATGCTTTCCCAGCGGTTAAAGTTGGGACAGAATCACGCAATCTTGCTGTCAATTGTACAGTTGTAGCATCGTACATTTGTGTTAGCAACTTGGGATAAAAACCAATACCGATAATGGGTATCAACAAACAAGCAATGATAAAGACTTCACGGGGTTCAGCATCAATCAAAGCTTGGTGAGAAACTAACTCTTCGTTTTCTTGACCGTAGAAAATTTCGCGCAACATTGAAAGTAGATAAATTGGTGTTAAAATCACACCAACCGCCATCAAGAAAATGACAATTACTTTGAATGTTGGGTTATAAGCATCGCTAGTAGCAAAACCGACGAATACCATTAATTCTGCGACAAAACCACTCATTCCCGGCAATGCTAAAGATGCCATTGAACAAGTTGTAAACATGGCGAAAATCTTCCGCATTCTTTTACCGACACCACCCATTTCATCTAACATTAAGGTGTGTGTGCGATCGTAGGTTGCACCGACTAAAAAGAACAAACTTGCCCCAATTAATCCGTGAGAAACCATTTGTAAAACTGCCCCACTTAACCCCAAATCGGTGAAAGAGGCAATACCAATGAGAACAAAGCCCATGTGAGAAATTGAAGAGTAGGCAATTTTCCGTTTTAAGTTCCTCTGGGCAAAAGACGTTAAAGCAGCGTAGATAATATTTACTACCCCCAAAACCACTAATGCAGGGGCAACATAAGCGTGAGCATCGGGGAGCATTTGGGCATTCATGCGAATTAAGGCATAACCACCCATTTTCAACAAAATACCCGCTAGTAACATATGCACAGGCGCTGTAGCCTCACCGTGGGCATCTGGTAGCCAGGTATGGAGGGGAATGATTGGCAACTTGACAGCGTAGGCAATGAGGAAGCCAGCGTAGAGTAAAAGTTGTAAATTGAGGGCATAGTCTTTCAAGGCGAGCGATCGCATATCGAAAGTCACCGTATCGCCATAAAATCCCATTGTCAAGGAAGACAGCAAAATAAACAGCGAACCGCCAGCAGTGTATAAAATAAACTTGGTTGCTGCATATTGGCGCTTTTTACCTCCCCAAATTGACAACAGGAAGTAAATTGGTACAAGTTCCAATTCCCACACCAGGAAGAATAACAGCATATCCTGGACAGCGAACACAGCAATCTGGCCGCCATACATGGCCAAAATCAAAAAGAAAAATAATTTTGGCTTTAGTGTCACAGGCCAAGCTGCTAGAATCGCCAAGGTGGTAATGAATCCAGTCAAGAGAATCAGAGGCATAGATAAGCCATCAGCCCCTAGAGACCAATTCAAACCCAATTGGGGAACCCAGGGATAACTCTCCACCAGTTGCAAATCGGGGTTAGAGAAATCATACCCAGTATAAAAAGCATAAACAATCAGCGCGAAATCTATCAGCCCGACAATGAGGGAATACCAGCGTACTGTTTTGCCGTCTTTATCTGGAATGATAGGAAGTAGTAGTGATGCGGCTATTGGGAACAAAATAATCGTTGTCAGCCACGGGAAATTAGCTATATTCATCACAATCAATCTGCAATTAAAATCATGTTTGGCAAAAAGTCACTAGTTATTAACTAACAGCTTTTTGGCAATTTTCCCTTCATTGTTAGGTTGATTTAATTAAATTGGCAATCTTCCACCTTCCCAGATGCACCAATTAGACCACTTCTTGTTGTACATCTGGTAGGTAAACTGCCCGCCAATTGGCTCAAATTGAGCAATTATGGCATCTGTACGACATTAAATGGCAAATTTGTCTGAATCAGGATGTCCAGGATTAAAGGATTGACAAGATGATCTTTTTCCACAGTTAAATGTTATACAATGTCTGTACCATCAGCTTGATGAATAGTAACAGTATTTCCTCGACGATAAGCTTGGTAATTTTTCCCACGTACACCACCTGTAAAATTGTATTCTGGGAGCATGAGGAAGAAATAGAAATTAACCCTAATGAAGTTTGGGGAAATATCCGTGATTATGTTCCAGGACGTGAGGTAATTTGGTGATTCGCTTTTTATCTAAAATCCTGATGGGTTGGGTAGAATGAAATGCAGGAAAACATTAATCATCTACCTCAACACTATTATTTATTGCTCCTGATTTTGTTGCAACCAGTTGATTAAATCATCAACAGCAGTAAAATCTAATAAAGCTTCTCCCAGAGATTCTAACTGATCAATAGATAATTCAGTAATTGCTTGCTGAATATCTTCGGAAATTTCTCCGAAACGTTTTTCAGTTGTTTCAAAACTAAATTTTGCTCACCTTTTTCATAACCAATGCGTTCACCGGTGGTAACATAAGTCATAGTGATCTCCTGTTCAAACGCTTTAAATTCTTGCCAAAATTCCCTTTCTAATGGTTTTGGTAATAACATTACCCAGTCTATAAAGCGGTAAAGGTTACGGATGTCTTTTTCCTGTAAACCTTTTTCATACAGTCTTCTAATGAGTTGAAATTTCCAGTTTTTCCGTTCCTGTGGTTTTTTAGTTGTTGCTTGGGTTTTGAGATGTGCCATTACCACTATAGCAAAAGGGTTATTACTCCTTTCCAACTCTTCCCAGCGATTTTGATAGTCTAATAATTTAACTATCCCAAACTCAAAGTTTAATTTGGTGTGAGGATAATTATAACTATATACCGTCGGTCGCCATTTGGGATCGGGATCACATAAAATTGCTAAACTAATGGCAGGTTTACCGAAACGGTCAAAAATGCGAAAATTATAGGTAAACATCCTTTGAGGAAAGATGTCTTCTGATGTACCTTGTACTTCCAAATGGATAAATAGCCAAATTTCGCCACCTTTTTTAGCGAACACCTTAACTAATTTATCAGCATATCTTCTTCCTTGTTCTGCATGACGGGATATTTGTTGAAATTCCTTATCGAGAAATTCATAGGGTTTATTCCAGTCAATTAATGCAGATGTTTCTGGGAAGAAAAATTCGATAGCTTGGGGAAGATATGCTTCTAATATTTCTTTCCAAGGACTATCTTGATCTGATCTTTCTTGTTTTTTAGTCATTGTTGACGTGGTAGATGATATATTTTTAATATCATATTTGTCTGAATCAGGATATCCAGTATTTTAGGATTTACAGGATGTTTATTTATTGTTAATAATTTCAGAGTGAGACTTTGTTGAGATTTCTAAGATTTAGTTTCGCGCAAATACGCAAAGGAGCAAAGGAGCAAAGAAGAAATTTAAGCTGCATATCTAATAATTTCTAATTCTGCTCCTTTAGTAATTGCTAATTCTGCTTTTTCTAAAACCTGTTCGGTAACTGCATCACTCAAATAATATTCACCACAGTTATCACAAATTTCTGCGGGAACTTTTTTTAAGACAATAATACATTCATCTCTTTCTAAGGTGACGGTGACTAAACCGGGTTTAGTTTCTCCATGTTTACAAATTACACATTTCATTATATTTTTCTCCTAGTTGTAAAACCATCTAACCAAATATTAACATCAGGAATATAAGCTGTTACTACATATCCTGTATCTGTAGCTTCATCGTAGGAAAATACAACATGAAGCGGTTTACCTTCTACAAAATCTAATATTAAATAACTGGGGTATGGTGTATCATCAGGATTTTCTTCTATTATTTATCCATAAGCAATTACAGTTTCTACTTCTTTTTTGCTAATGCGACGATAAAACATTTGTTGGATAGCATGACGTGAGAAGTTGGTATTTTGACAATACATGAATTATTTTTTAATCTTAATTAATTATAAATTATTTTGTCTGAATCAGGATACCCAGGATTAGAGGATTTACAGGATTTTTTATGAATATTTATCTGGGAATATTTCAGGTTTTAAAGATGAGTTTTTTCCTTCACCCTGAAAATGCTTAATTGTCTGAATCAGGATGTCCAGGATTAGAGGATTTACAGGATTTTTTATGAATATTTATCTGGGAATATTTCAGGTTTTGAAGATGAGTTTTTTTCTTCATCCTGAACATCCTTAAATCCTGGAAATCCTGATTCAGACAGTAGGGTGTGTAAGCGTTGCGTAATGCACCAAAATTAATTAAATTTAATCTTATCAATTAATATGCGTTACGTCGCGTTTATAATTGAATGTATGTTTCATGATATTTTTTTGCTCCTAACGAACCCTACGAACTACAAACCAAAATAACTTGTACAACCAAAGGAATATGATATTTTGTAACAATTGTTGTTATTTCAAAATAAAGTAGTAGAATTTTGTCCGCACTCTCTTTTTATCTTAACTAAAACTATGGATTATACTTTATCAGACGCGCCTCAATACGTCATCAAAAATATTAAACTTCTACAAGAAATATGGTGGAATAGATTTGATGTTATTGAAAACAATTCAAAAGGAGATTATAGTCGTCATTTGTTATTTATTCTAAACGATTTACGTGAGGAAATAGATAATAATAAATATCGGTTTTCTAAAAATGCTTATGCTAAAAAGTTTTTTAAAATACAAATTGCTAATTATTGTAGTTTCAAAAAAGAGCAAATTGACGAATTAGACAAAATCAAAAGATTATGGACAAAAGAAGTCAATCAAGAATTATGTTTTATTACTGAATCTTTATCTGACGAAGATAAGACAAGCAAATTTGAATTAGATGATATTTCAATATTAATTCAACGTATCGAGAGAAAACTAATTCAAGAAAATAGTTTTGAATTAATTATTGAAGTTTTATATGATGAGCTTATTAAAGAAAATATGAATAAAAAGCACATAGAATTTCTTGTAGAAACAGTAATTTTATTATTTAATAATAAGGGAATATTGGATTTAAAATTTAAATTGGATGAACAATTGGAAGAGTTTCAAGATATTGGATCATCTGAAAGTGTAGTTATTAATGATGATGAATATCAAGATAATTTATATCCAATGGTATTTGGATCACCATCAAGAAATTCCCAATCTATTAATGATTATAGAGAAGAACTTCGAGTTTATTATGAGAATTTAAATATCCAACAGAGACTTAAATTACTAAAAAAGATTTATTGTTTAGAAGCTCAGACTTATAAAGTTATTTTTAATATAAAAGGCTTAAAATTTACAGAAAAATTTAATATAGGTAAAGTTGAATTTTACAATCCTGAAAGAGATTATCAATATATTAAAAAAGAATTAAAAAAAATGAATTCTTTTCAAAATATCGTTCAATTGTAAATGATTCAGATCCAAATGATTTTGAACTAAGAACAGACTACTGTATTGCAGTTGATATTCAAGGTGTAGATAGTAAATTTATGGGAATACAAGCTAAACAAATGGCTGAAAGAACTATAGATGCACTCTCAAACCGAAACAGAAAAGATGAAGCTATTGTCTTATCAAATGATTGGATTATTTGTAATTCTCAAGGAGAAATTCAAAATGTTAGCTTTAAAAAATCCCCTAATCCAGCAAATATTAGTCTATTAAACAATGATGTCCGATGCAGGCTTGGTCAGTGGATATCTTCTGAAAATAGATGTCATCCAACTGTTGGAAAATGGTTGTCTTCTGTTGATTGGTATAGACAAGCAACTGAAGCTGCACAAAGTTCTCAAGAAATATTAAATTCATGGTTTGCTGTAGAAAAATTTTCTGAAGATTCTAAAATACTTTCTAAAAGACTTCCTAAAATATCTGATAAACTATCAAAAAATAAGACTTTTAAAGAAACTATAGATTTATGGCTTGAGGGTGATGGTATTAGAACAGTACAATTACTCCTTGTATTGAGTGAATTAAAATTTCATTTATTTGATCAAGTAAGACAAACTGCACGTATTTTTGTTTCACCTTTTTCATTTGATGAATTGAGAATAGGAAACTCTATAGATAATGAATTACGAGAATATCTATCTGCTCATAAAGATACAATAGATTTTTTAGATAAGTTTATAGAAAAAATTCCCGAAATCAAGAGGAAATTAGATACTCAAAACCAAGAATTTCCTGAATTAAATGAATTAAATAATATTTTATATAACAAAGATGATGGAGAAGAATACTTAATTAAAAAAATTATTGAACTTAAAGATGATGTTTATAACATTTATCGTATTCGTAATATGCTTGTTCATTCCAGCAGTACCAAAAGTAAGCTCTTAGATTACTATGCAAAACGTAGCCGAGAATATTGTCACTCCTTGTTAGATGCTATTGTATATAAAATATATCAGACTTCTAATGATGATGAAATTATGCCTTTGGAATTTTATTTTCGAGAAATGGTAATTGATGCAAATATTGCCTTAGAAGCAGTAAAAAATAATCAAATGGATAAGTTTAGAAATTGGGGTTTATCTTAAATAATTTTAACACCCACTTTTAAAACCTAACCCAAATTTCTCTTCCTTCCTTTCTTCCTTCGTGTCCTTCGCGCCTTCGTGGTTCATTAACTCTGCGCCCTCTGCGCCTCTGCGGTTCGTAAAAAAAACAATCCAGGGGCGGACAAACCGCCCCCATTAAAATCAGGTAACACCAAAAACAATCACCAAGCCCAAAACAGCCCCAAAAACGATCAAGGCATAGAATTGAACCCGACCGCTTTCTAGGTATTTCAAACCTTCACCACTGACAAGAGTAAAGAACCCCGTGAGATTGACAGCGCCGTCAACAACGCGGAAATCAACTTCCATAACTTGTCTAGCCACACGACGCAAACCGAGAACAAAGACACGATGATAAATATCATCAAAGTACCATTTGTTCAAAGATAGATCGTATAGCGGTTGAATGTTTTTAGCGATCGCACTCGGATCAATTTTGCGAGCCAAATACATCAACACAGCCAAAGTAATCCCAATCACAGAAACCGCCACAGAACTACCCGCCATAACGTAAAACTCATGGGGGTCAAATTCCGCAGCCTTTTCCATAACTTCCGCTAAAGTTTCGCTAGGAGGAAAGATAAACTGCTCAAAATAATTGGCGTAGGGAGTACCCACCAAACCAATCAACATGGAAGGAATAGCCAAAAGCACCAACGGTAAACTCATCGTCCAAGGAGACTCATGAGGCTCATGGCTGTGGGAATCATGGGAGTGACTTTCCAATTCTCCCTTTTTCATCGCCCCAGGACCAAAATTAGGTGCTAGTTCTAATGTCCCTGATTTCTCAGCTAAAGCAGCAGCCGCATTTTTGAGTTTTACCTTGATTTTCTCGTCATTACCCCGGAATTTACCTTCAAATGTTGAGAAATACATTCTAAACATATAAAAAGCTGTAATCCCCGCTGTCACCCAACCAATAAACCACAGGAAAGGGTTAGCAGCAAAAGCCGCGCCGAGAATTTCATCTTTTGACCAGAAACCAGCAAAGGGAGGAATCCCCGCAATGGCCAAGCAACCAATCAAAAACGTGAAACTGGTCACGGGCATATATTTCCGCAGTCCACCCATTAAACGCATATCCTGCGCTAATACAGGGTCATGACCAACAACTGCTTCCATGCCATGAATTACCGAACCAGAACCCAAGAAAAGCATCGCTTTAAAATAAGCGTGGGTCATCAGGTGGAATAAACCGGCGCTGTAAGCACCCACACCCATAGCCATCACCATGTAACCAAGTTGGGAAATGGTGGAATAAGCCAAACCCTTCTTGATGTCGTTTTGGGTAATGGCGATAGTTGCCCCCAAAAACGCGGTAAATGCCCCAGTATAAGCAATTACGTTCATTGCTGCTGGGATATTTTCAAAGACTGGGTACATCCGGGCAATTAGGAATACACCCGCTGCTACCATTGTTGCCGCATGGATCAGGGCGGAAATGGGGGGTAGGACCTTCCATTGCGTCTGGTAGCCAGACATGGAGGGGGAATTGGGCAGATTTAGCCACAGGTCCCAGGAAGACGAGAATCGCTAAGACAATGGCGAGGAAATTGCTAATAGAACCGGTTTCTACTAGGTTGGAGAGGCGATCGCCCATAATCATGAAATCAAAGCTGCCTGTCGCCCAGAACAGCCCCAAAATCCCCAATAGTAAACCGAAGTCACCGACCCGGTTGGTGACAAATGCCTTTTGACAGGCATCTGCTGCGGCTTTGCGATCGTACCAAAAGCCCACTAGGAGGTAGGAACACATCCCTACCAGTTCCCAGAAGATGTAAACTTGTACTAGGTTGGGGCTGACCACTAGACCCAACATGGAAGAGCCAAATAAGCTGAGATAGGCGTAAAACCGCACGTAACCTGGGTCATGTGCCATGTAGCCATCGGTGTAAATCATCACCAAAACAGCTACCGTCGTCACAATCACCAGCATTAGGGCTGTCAGGTGGTCAATAGTGTAGCCCATCGTCAGGTGAAAATTGCCTGCTGCTGCCCATTCTATCGTCCAAAGATAAGGCGCATGGCCTTGAAATTGACTCCACAGCAAAGCTAACGACAGCCCCATAGCTGCTCCCATGAGGGAGATAATTACCACAGCATTTAACTGTCGCAGGCGGTTTGTCACCTGATTGATCGAGATTAGCCCTAGACCGACTAGCATTGCTCCCAAGAGAGGTAATACTGGAATCAGCCAGGCATACTGATAGATTACTTCCATCACTAACGCCTACTTTTAGAATTCTGTACTAAGAAATGAGAAGGTTAAAAAATGAAAATTCAATTGGGTGAGGTTTTGGATCTGGGAATTAGAGACTAGGAATTATTTACTAACCTCCACTGCTTCTGATCGCCCAGTACCTTCTAGTTAACTTGAATTTTCGCACTTCAACCTCCAGTTAACTGAAATCATTCAGAACTGTTAATAATTGTGACACACACCCTTGAGGATAAAATACCCCACCCGATACCCTTTGGGTGGGGTATTAAGCATGGTTTTAGATTTGGTCAGTTGTCCGTTGTCCGTTGTCAGTGGCAAAATTCTTTCGCATCCCTGCCCCTCTGCCCCTCTGCTCCCCTGCTCCCCTGCTCCCCTGCTCTTACCTCCTAACTCCTGACTCTTGATTCCTGACTTCTGCTATATCAATTTTTTCGTAACTCGTATAATTGAGTTTAATTGCTTCTAAGGCTAGACGTAAATCTTCTTTACTACGAAACCCTTCTAAACGTTGTTTGACTATACCTTTTTCAATTAATAGTAAAGTCGGTAGTGATTTGAGTCTATAAGTAGTGGACAACTTGAAATTTTGATCAGCGTTGACTCCCACTAACTTGATTTCATTACCACATTGGGTCTGAAATTTTAGTAAAAGCGGGTGAATAATTCGGCATAGTCCGCACCAGGGCGCTTCAAAATTAACTAAAACGGGAACTGGAGATTCTAAAACTTCTTGAATAAATGTTTGTTCACTAACCGACAACACCATGACGCCTCTTGAGTTATAAGGTTTTTATATCAAAATTAGCTGTCAGCAGGAGTAATTGACAAATTACCAATTACTGAGTACCAAAATTAAAGTCAGTATGTTTTCCTGCTGACAAAAAAGCCAGCGCGACATTCACGGTGGCTGTTTTCAATGTTCAGATCCTGATTGATTTTTGTTTCCCGTTTTTACCAAGGTAGAAGGCTACTTTTTGTTTACGGGTTTAGATTTCGCCAGAGTTTAATGAACAAATTTTTTTCCTAATCCCGGTGAAAAACAGTCTAATGATAGATGTTTAAGTTTATCGTACATTGTTTTGGTAGCAAGTGATCAGCACAAAATTTTGTTAAATTTATATTTTTTGTAGATCATGGGGATCACACTAAACTACCATATTATCCTACTTGTTGCCACTAATAACAAGGGGTGAGACCACCATAACAAACCAGTGAAAATGATAACGCCTACATAAGCAGGACATAGAAATTCTTGCCAATTGAGAGATTGACGGCCATCAATAATTGCTTGAAAGGGGATAATAGAAGTCCGCTGTTTGACGACTGCAAAGGCTTCTCCATAGCGTTGACTTAAACGGCGATCGCCATGCCATACTCCAAATAAGTGATGTAGTATCAAACCCATGGAAGTGACAAGGGTGAAACTAGTACCTAACCACAGGGTATGAGCTATACACCAAATAACCTGTCCTACCATTTGGGGATGACGGGTAATACGGATAATCCCTGTTTCATAAAGATGAACTTGGGGCTTTTGAATAGCCGCAATTTCTAGTAGATTGAAGGTAGCAGGATATAAAAACAAAAAAGATATTGCTGATAGTACCCACACTAATGTTCCCACACCCGGTATACCTTGTACTTGCCAAAGTTGCCAGCCATCATACCGATGATTAAAAAAGTAAACGATTAATAACACAGCCAAGGGGAGGCTGATTAATGCAAAGACAATGCGATAAAGCCTCGGTCCAATATATTTTTCTGCCCAAGGACGCACAGCCGCACCTCCACTATGGGCGATCACAAAAGCTAATTGCAACCCCAGCATGACAAAATGACTGGAGGTAAACCAAGGATTGGGCATCATAAATAAAACTCAATTCAAATTTCTGTGAGGAAGAAGCTACTATTGGTAAACATCTTGACTTTTAACAGATTATACATAGGAGAATTTTTGTCAAGATGTTATGATAATGTCTTTTTTGGATTTAGTCTTCAAATGTTAACAATGCCATAAATCATGCCTAGCCAGAAAGCTATTCACCGTGATTTATTTTTAAATTTGCTCCTGTTCCCGTTTCTAGGTTAAGCCTTATGTCTGACCTTCCTTTTACTTTAGATCAGTTACGGATTCTCAAAGCGATCGCCCAAGAAGGGAGTTTCAAGCGTGCTGCTGATAGTCTTTACGTCTCCCAACCTGCTGTCAGTTTGCAAGTTCAAAACCTGGAACGGCAACTGGATGTCCCCCTATTCGATAGAGGTGGCCGTCGCGCTCAATTGACTGAAGCGGGACATCTACTCCTCAACTATGGGGAAAAAATCCTCAGTTTATGTCAGGAAACCTGCCGCGCTATTGAGGATTTACAAAATCTCCAAGGTGGGACTTTGATTGTCGGTGCTTCCCAAACTACTGGCACTTATCTGTTGCCAAAAATGATTGGCTTATTCCGACAAAAATATCCAGATGTAGCGGTACAACTGCACGTCCACTCTACTAGACGCACGGCTTGGAGTGTGTCCAATGGACAGGTTGATTTGGCGATAATTGGTGGGGAAATTCCCGCTGAATTAGGGGAATCTTTAAAAACTGTTCCTTATGCTGAAGATGAATTAGCACTGATTTTACCGACTTCCCATCCCTTTGCTAAATTAGAAACAATCCAAAAAGAAGACCTATATAAACTACAATTCATTGCGCTAGACTCCCAATCAACTATCCGCAAAGTTATTGATCAGGTTTTAGCTCGTTGTGATATTGACACGAGGCGGTTTAAGTTTGAAATGGAACTAAATTCCATCGAAGCTATTAAAAACGCTGTCCAATCGGGACTAGGTGCTGCTTTTGTCTCTACTTCGGCGATCGCTAAAGAATTACAAATGGGTGTTCTCCACCGTACTCCTATCGAAGGTGTTGTAGTGAAGCGCACACTTTGGTTAATATTGAACCCTAATCGCTATAGATCCAAAGCAGCAGAAGCCTTTAGTCAAGAAATATTACCCCAGTTTGCTAACCCCGGCTGGACTCAGGATATGTTGAAGTTGTCACAAATGAATCTGGTGGTAAATACATTGGATATAGCAACATCTAACTCTGCTGATGTCAGTTAAATATCTTGTTTGAAAATTGACAATGGATAATTACCCATCCCTCAAGACTATAGCGAATGACGGAATTAACAATTAAAAATTAAAAAAGCAGCTTAAAAAAGCTTTATACAAATTTTTAATGGTTGGGTTACTTACGCCGTTATGTACTAAAGGCTTGAAAGTAAGGGAAAAAAAGAGGTTTCAAGCCAAATTAACCAATTGACAATTATCCATTGTTAATACTCCCTAGTTATAAAAAGACAGGATTCTGGAAGAGTTAGCCATGCAATAGACTGAGGAACTTATGTCTGTGATAGGTAGTCGTTTCAATAGAAACTCCGTAAACCCTGTGTACTGTATTTCTTGATATAGCAGTACAAATGTCAATTCACATACATAAGGATTTCTATGTCGCTTAAAACTTTGTTAGCTCTCTTGAGTAAAGGTACTTTTACTCTTACCAGTCTGTCTGTTTTAGCTGCTGTGTCTTTTCCCTCTGAGGTTTTTTCTGTCACTTCTCAATTAGAGAATCTCCAAGAAACTAACTCATCATCACCTCAGTTACAGGAAAAGCAAGAATTAAATTTATTACTTGCTAAAAAAAATAAGGATAAGGATAAAAATAGGAATCGTGATAACGATGATGATGATGATGACGATGACGATGACGATGATGATAAGAAGAGAAGAAATAACCAGCGTCATGACGACGATGATGATGACGATGATGATGATGATAAGAAGAGAAGAAATAACCAGCGTCACAGAGAATATCGTAGAGAAGAAAATCGTTCAACCAAATATTTTCGGAAGAACAATTGGAGTACATATCTAAAATGTGGAAAGTTAAATAACTCGCGTCAAAGGGCTTTAGTTATCCAAATGGATATTCTAGAAAAACCAGTGACTAGATATGCAAATGCAGTTTACACTGTCTATGCCCGGAGACAAAATAGGTGGGTACAAGTTTATAGTAATACAGGTGCAAGACTAATTGAAAAGCAAGCAGGAAAATTCAGTTTACAACCAGAAATAATTGAATTTAACCAACTGCAATTACGTAATATTGATTTATCAAATACAGAATTGAAAGTTGTAGCTCAAATTCGCTATGACTTAGCCAACCAACGGGATCAAACAGTAGTATTTGAAAATATCTGGAATGCTAGAGATATTACTGAAATTCGTAGTATTAGTGAGTTAACTAATATTAGCTATACAAACACGACATTTACACAAACTGTTAACAGTTCCACTTTCAACACGACAAACACTTCAACAACAGGAACAACAGTTGCCACATCCACAAATAATCAATCAATTACTTTGATGAATGGTTTCCGTATTAACTATTTAGGGGTAACTTACAAAGGTAATACTTCTACTTGGTCTTATTATATGGAAGAATTACCACGTTCTCGGGATTTAAGTAATTGGGTATTAGGTTTACCAAGTTGCGTTAAAGTTGTCGGTGCAACTCCAAAAGCCGAGTTTGTGAGATTAGATCCCAATGCGAAAATTGGCGGGATTAAATGGCAACCAGGAAACAGCTTTAAAAAAGGAGTATTTTCTGTAACACTAGATAGAAGATATTCCGAGGGAATGATTGATGTAGCGGCTAAAGGTCCTGATGTTGCTAAAGGTGTAATTACAGGTCCTAGTTGTAGTACAATATAACTATTGTATTAAACTAAGTTTTAGAGCGATCGCCTCCACCACTGAAAGAAGTATAATCGCACTTTCTCAGATTAATGAAGAGATATTTGTGCGATCGCTCATCTATTTAATCCCCCTTGATTTTCACAGCGAAACCCCTTTTGTTCCCAAAACGGCATATCAACATCTACTAATTTAACAATATGTGAACATTGGGGATATATAAATTGACTTAATATCGCCCAAATCAAACTACGAGTAATATCTAAAATAGTTTTGTACCAATATTCCTGATTAGCAGGAACACCTTTTTCTTTGACAACTGCCGATTCTACCCAAATCCCATGAGAACCCAAGATAATCCGCGCCATTAAATTAGCTCGGAAAAAATGAGTACCAGAAGTAATTAATTTTACTTTATGTATTCCCCAACTCCGCAAAATAGGTGTTCCATAGTAAAAATTATCAAAAGTCGAAGTAGCGCAATTTTCTAAACTGACTTGTTGAAAACCTGCGACTTCACGCTGAAAAATCAACCAAATACAAGGATCTTGAGAGCCACTAGAAATTAAAATCGGGATGAGGGGAGACTGTTTAGCTAGTTGGGCGACATGAATTTCTCGACGAATACTACCACCCAGGACAAAAAATGCGTCTACTGGCTTTAAAGAAGCAGAAACTAAGGTTATAGTAGTAAAAACCAGCCAACTAATTAGGAGTAGTCTTAAACCCCAAAATAATTTCTGTAACAAGCGCCACAATTTATGAAATTTGCTCAGACGAGTAATTAATAAGTTCAGGGTTAATTTATGTTTCATAAATAACTAATAAAACTTTAATTATCTATTGATAGAAATCACGGCTACAAAAAAAAGAAAGTGGTATCTTAGAAAGGATAATTAAGCATTTACGAATGTTACTAATGCTTTTTTCATACATTTGGTTGTGTTGTTATATAGAAAAGTGATCAACTCAAACCATATTTGTTAACCCACCAAGAGAATATACTACTCATCATTAACAAAAGGCTAAAATATGGATCAATTGTAGAGATTATGAGGATAGAAAAACTACAAGAGATCAGGATTCCCTGATGGATAAACTGTCAAAAACACAACTATTTCATCTGATATATATATGAACCAATCTGCGAAACGTTACTCACCCCTCCAAGCAGCTTTGATTGGTGGAGCGATCGCCACAACTGCGACTCTATCTGTATTCAGTCAAGGTTGGACACGCTGCGTCCATGCGGCTTTGCAAGATAGTCCCAAAGTATTAGTTGATGAAGTTTGGCAGGTTGTAAATCGTGAATATGTTGATGAAAAATTTAATCAACAAGATTGGCAAGCAATCAGACAGAGTTTATTAAGTAAAGATTATACCTCTCAAGATGAAGCCTATATAGCAATCCGCGAAGCTTTGCAGAAACTAGGTGATCCCTACACCCGGTTTATGAACCCCAAGCAATATGAAGCTTTGACTGATCAAACATCTGGGGAAGTCTCTGGAATTGGTATTCGCATGGAATTGAACGAAAAAACCAAGCGTCTTACCATTATAGAAGCTATAGAAAACTCTCCAGCACTCAAAGCCGGACTCAAGCCAGGCGATGAGATTTTGGCAATTAATGGTAAATCTGCCTTAAAAATGACACTGGAAGAAGCCTCAACATTAATTCGTGGAAAAGAAGGTACTTCTGTAAACTTGGATCTGGAACGACCAGGGAACAAATTTAATATAAAATTAACAAGGGCAACAATAGAAGTTCCTACAGTTAGGTATACCCTGAAAGAAGAAGCCGGTCGAAAAGTCGGGTATATTAGATTACAAGAGTTTAGCTCTCACGCTGCTGATCAAATGCGTGTGGCCATTCGCAAATTGAACACTCAAAAAGTGGATTCCTATGTGTTGGATCTCCGAGGTAATCCCGGTGGTTTGTTGGATGCGAGTATAGAAATTGCTAGAATGTGGCTAAATGACGGTAATATCGTGAAAACCGTAGACCGCAAAGGATTAAACGACGATAAAAAAGCTAATCGTACAGCTATAACTAATCTCCCTTTAGCAGTTTTAGTTGATGGTAATTCTGCTAGTGCTAGTGAAATTCTGACCGGCGCACTCAAAGACAATAAACGGGCTGTGGTTGTTGGTAGTCAAACCTTTGGTAAAGCTTTAGTACAGTCAGTTCATAAATTAGCAGATGGTTCGGGTTTAGCTGTCACCATTGCTCATTACTACACACCTAATGGTACAGATATCAACAAAAAAGGAATTGTACCCGATATTAAATTAGACTTGACACAAACTCAAGAGCGCCAATTGGCTTCTAATCCAAATTTAATTGGTACAAATAGTGATCCCCAATATCTTCGCGCCATTGCTGCTCTTTCTAATGGCAAATTAGCACAACCAGTCACAAATCCAAATTCTCAGTCTATTAGTGTCCGGGCTGAAGACTTGAAATTTTAGAGTTTAAGTTTTAATTCCATCCTTTGGGGTGGGATTAAATTCAATTTTTAGTTTCTTAGCACTTTATCTGAGATGATAAATTCCCAACCAGTTGATGTAACCACCGATTACCCATTTACACCAAAGGTAACGGTGGTTATTCCCATATATAATGGTGAAGCAGATTTGCCAGAATTACTGAATTGTCTATTTTCGCAAACTTATCCCCAAGATCAAGTAGAGTATTTATTAGTAGATAATAATAGCAGCGATCGCACCCTGACCATTCTGCAAACAACCGTAGAAAAATCCCCAATTACTATTTACCCATTAAGTGAAAACAACATTCAAAGTTCCTATGCAGCCCGCAACACAGGTATTAAAGCTGCTAAAGGTGAAATCATTGCTTT
>NZ_VILD01000008.1:54789-98166 GCF_009712085.1 Anabaena sp. UHCC 0253 | reverse complement strand
AACACAGGTATTAAAGCTGCTAAAGGTGAAATCATTGCTTTTACTGATGCTGATTGTCGTCCCCAACCCCAATGGTTAAAGACATTAATTCAACCTTTTATAAATTCCGAAGTAGTCATTGTTGCTGGTGAAATTGTAGCTCTACCAGGTACAAGTTTATTAGAAAAATTTGCAGATAAACAAGAAACATTATCTCAAAAACATACCCTTGCTCATAAATTTTGTCCCTATGGACAAACCGCAAATTTAGCAATTCGTCGTCACATTTTCCATACTTCAGGTTTATTTCGTCCCTATCTTACCACAGGGGGAGATGCAGATATTTGCTGGCGAATTCTTAAAGCTAACCTTGGTAAATTAGAATTTGCTCCCAACGCTATTGTTCAACACCGTCACCGCATCTCCATGAAAGAATTAGCCAGTCAATGGCGACGTTATGGACGTTCTAACCGTTATTTACATGAATTACATGGTGTTGAGTTAATGAAGGAAATGAACACCAAAGAATACGCTTATTGTCTACTGCGTTGGTTCTTGAAAGAAGTACCAAGAGAAACTATTAAAAATATTATTGGTAAAGCTAAATTGATAGATTTATTAAATACTCCCATTGGTTTATTCACTGCGAAAGCGCGATCGCAGGGACAAAGAGAGGCGCAGTTACCAGAAAATGCCAAAATCATTGAATGGTTGTAGTCAAATTAATTGACAATTGACAATTGATAATTGACAACGTTTAATAACTAACTCCTTCTTCTTGTCTCTTATACGGGCGTATCTCTGATGGGACTGGAAGCATCAGCATTCGGTGTAAGGGCGAAGCATTCGGAAAATAAACTTGGGAAAAAACTGATAATTGGTCGCCCGAATGCTTCGCCCCTACTAAATTATGGGTATAAACGGGATCGGTGCGGATCGAACGCACGGCCTAGCGCTTAGGAGGCGCTCGCTCTATCCAACTGAGCTACAACCCCAAAGATGAACCAAATATTATCATAGCAGTATTTTTAGTGAGACTGCCAGTAATTATCCCAATTATCACCACCGATTTCTAAACCGCAAAGATTACTACTTGCATTGAGGATAACTTGAGATTTACCACCATTAATTTCTCGTAATTCTAAATTTAGTTCCCCTTGCATTGTATCTCGACAACAAAAAGTTAAACCATCGGTTGTTGGTGCGCGGAGTGGTGTTCCTGGTAAATGAGTAGTTCCTGTCAGTTCAACTTCATAATTTAGGTTTTTGGCTTGCATTTGCCATCTACCCCCAAGGCTGAATTTGCCATTTTACTTCTGAGTTCCACGGAACAAATTCATAAAATTTGCCTTGGTGGTGGATACCAATCATCGCGACGGATTCCATCCACCATAATACACCACGTCTGCCACCGCCGGCTGTTAAAGCTAAGTCGGGTTGATTAATAAAAGAATTGCAATTTAGCCAAAACCATTTTTGCGGAAATGCACCACCCCAATTTTTTTCTGAGTATGCTGGGGCGTTTGTAAACTCATAAATTTTACCATGCCAATCTATCCAACCACTGGCTAAACCGTGAGCCATTAAAATTTGCCAACCGGGTTCAAATATCTGCGAAAATGATAGCCAACCTGCGGTTGATTGCTGGAGGCTATTTTGATTTCCCCATGCGTATACGGGTTGAATTTCGTACTCCCAACGGCAATAATTACCAGTAGCAGGATCAGTAATTATACCTTGATTTAAGGTGGCTGTAGCTTGATAACCTTCTTGAATATGGTGGGAAAATTCATTGGGGAGGAGATACAGGGGAGATACTTGTAAGTTAGTTTTTCCCCAATGTCCTAATGCTAAGTTATCCCTACTTGCCCAAAATTTGTGGACATCAGGAAAGGTGCGACAGAGGTATTCATCATTTATGCCCAGGATTTGGGCTGCACCACCGCTGTAGGGTTGATTACCGCTTGGATCTTCGATGGAGTACATGAAGGCGATAGTTTGACCAATTTCGGGCAGTGTGACGCGGTAATACCAACCTTCAAAGAAGCGACGACTGCTACCGTCCCAATGATAGCCGCTGTGGGGGGTTTGGGTTAAATTAAGGAGGTTTTTGGGAATATTTAACATAGGTGATATTTTATTGCTGCTTTGTGGAATAGGCAACGCGGAGACTTTGGACTAAGATAATGAGGGAGGCGATCGCCATTAAGAATCCCCAAAACCAATAAGGTAAAAACAAATATCGCTGCATTTGTCCTGTATCTGATAGTCCTAGTGGTCCTGCGGTATAGCTAAATAAATAATCAAGTTGATGATAGGTACTTACACAAGCTTGCACACCTAAAAATTTAATCGCAAATCCTTGTACCCAAAGAGGTGTTTTGAACGCAATTGCTAATACCATTAAACCTAACAGGGGAATGGCCACAAAACCAAACAAAGAACGCACCCAAATTAATGTAGATAGCAATAAAAACCCACCTAAAATCTTCAAACTCAAAGAAGCTGTCTTCAAACTACGAGAAGCAAGAATCAAGCTTGCACCAGCAAGAGGTGGACCCATTGGACCCGCAGCCGCGACTAAACCGATACCCAAGTATCCCCATGTTCTACTTAAAGAATAATGAGCTACACCAGAACCGTTCCCGAAAATTTCTAATCTTTGGAAATTTCCCCCTAACATCAAGGCCATCAAACCATGACCCATTTCATGAAACCAGGTTGCTAGTATAGAAAATGGGTATAAAATATAATTACCTATGGGTATTTGCCACATAATTGCAGTAACTACACCTGCTATTACTAGCCAGGTTAACCCCATTTCTTCTACTTCTACTGGAGTTTCTTGAGTAAATAGAGATTTGAAATTTTTACTTGGTTCTCTCATTAGTGGCTATCCTTGCAGTAATTACACCAATTAGTTGAGTATTCTTGAATCCATCCTAATTTACTTCCAGAGCAAGTAGGCAAATTCCTATAAAAATTAATCTTCGTCAGTAAATATTTTATAAAATAACGTAGTTATGACGTTTTTCTATATCTGCTGACCAAGTTTAGTTCTTCCTAAATTAGTTATGAACAACAAGATCCCCGATTCTTGCAATATTTACAAATAAAATAGGATTGCTATATCAATACCTTGTCCAAATCAAAAAAAGTCTTGATTTGTAGGTTGGGTTGACGCTCTTGTTACCCAACAAATGTAATCTTTATCAAATACTCTAGTTTTATCGAATAGACTCCCTCCGTTCTGAATTTTTTCGATCAAAGATGATCCATTCGGCCTTTGTCATGGGACGGACATTTTCTAATCTTTTAATTGCCCAAGAATTATAATCAATATTGAGATCACATCCCATCCAGCGACGATTAAGTTGTTCTGCAACCACAAGAGTTGTTCCTGATCCTGAAAATGGATCAATAATTAAATCTCCTTCCTGAGACGATGCAAGCACAAATTTTCGTAATAATTCTTCTGGTTTTTGAGTTGGATGAGGTGTTGTTTCACCCATTCCATTACAAGTAGTAGGAATCTCTATCACGTCTTTAGGCTTTGCACCTTTTGGGTGAGGTGTCCAGTTATTATATTTTTTAGTTTTACCTTTTCCATAAGCACTTGTTTCGGCTTGGGGATGGGTAGGATATTTTAATGTATGTGCGCTATAAGTAATTCGCACATCGTCAATATTAATTTTAGCTTGATCTGATTTACGAAAATGAATGATACTTTCATGGGATCTTCCCCAATCGTTACCTAAGTTAGCTTTGTTTTTATAATGCCAAATTAACCAACGACAATTTTTAAAATATTTTGATGCCGGATATTTTAAATCAGCTAATATTTCGGAAAAACCACAAATGTAAAGAGATCCGGTGATCTTGAGAATACGTGAAGCTTGACTAATCCATTCAATTGACCACTCAATATATTTTTCTTGGTTCTCAAAATTATCCCATTCAGCTTTTTTAATATTATAAGGTGGGTCAGCAAAAACTAGATCAACGCTTTCTGAATCAAGAGAAGCTAACCAATCTAACGAATTACCTTGATAAATCTTTCCGCAAGGATGGGTATATTGTAATTGAAATCCTTTTGTTAAAGGTGATAATTTTTGTTGACTGATTTGTTGATCTATAACTCCCATCACTTTCATTTATTACTATTATAATATTGGTATGAATCAGAATTTTCCCATATCTGAAGTAGTCATTGTTAATTTATTTAAGAATAAAGTTTGTGATTTGGATCTAACCAAACAATATAAAACACATTTTCAATAAAAAAACCATGAACTCTACCATATTCGTTGGATGAAAGTTGAAACTGATATGGTGTATCTACTAACTGTTCTTCATTCAAAAGACCAAAACCAGTTTCAGTGGTATCTTTCCAGTTTATTGGATGACAGCGCAAATTTTTGGCATTTTTTACTGTCATTTCGTTGACTGTCATACTTGATAAATCCCGCAATCTCTGAAGCAAAGTTTGTAAATATTTAGCATCTTTATCCTTAATCGAAAATTTATCATTATCATATTGAAAATAAGTGTAAGAGAAACTAATTCCTTTCGCAGTTTCAATTTTTGTAGGGTTTATTCCTAGTGATGAAATTTGGTTAATATTCAGTTTTTTAATTTTATTCTTTTTCTGCGGCACGTTTCTTGTAATACTCCCTCATTGACTCTTTACTAATAATTGCATTACAGGGGGCATCCATAGGTAGATTACCTCTAGCATTAATCCAAGGATCTTCTCGATGGATCATTTGCTCTAACTCAAAAGTATCACAACCAAAATAAATTTCTGTTACTTGTTCTAAAAACTCATTAATTTCATTAGAAAAATTTGGTTTTTCAACTTCTTTTAAAATTGGCATCCATGCAAATTGTTTATATTGTTCATATAATTTAGGAATTACTGAACCATGAATCCATGCTTCAAAATCATCATCAAATAAAGGTTGATCATAAATAGCTAAATACCAAGCTTGAGCATAATAAACAAGTTTTTGCAGTTTCAAGTTGCTGATATATGAGCCTGTTTCTCTAGCTTGCCAAATAAAGTAATTGGCAATTGTTTCTGCTGTTAATTGTGAAGTTCCGACTGTTGAAATCATGGTACTAATTTAAACATTTAGGGATAGAGGTTATTTTCCTAAGACTTAGGTTTAATCTCAAATTCAAGTTGGGAACGATAGAAAGAAACATCAAATTCCATAAAAAAGTTAGTTTGTCCCAAAATTAAAGGCGCATTTGGTTTACTCACCCATGCAAAAGCCAATCTAACTGAGGGAAATTCACCTATTTCAGCATTTGCGAAAAATGGCATGGCTGCTTGACTGAGATTACCTGCTAATTGGATAATGGCTTTACTCTCATCCCACACCCCACCTAATTGAAGCCCCATTTCATAAGGTAAAACATTGATAGTCGCACCACTATCTACTAAACCAAGTCCTTCTACTATTTGATCTCCTCGACGTAAAACTAATGGAACTCTTGGTAAACTATCAAATTCGTTTTGGCTGGGGTGGCTTGTTGAATACTTAAACCGCATAAAATTTAATCATTAGAAACTGAAACTGATTGATTTAGTGCTTCCATGAGAATTTCCCCAGCCCCGAAGTTATTATAAGGCGTTGGTAGGTGATATGTTTTGAAGGGTTCTAATGGAGAAATATCTTCAGCGGTGTCCAAATCTTCTGCAAGGATGCGAATTAATTTGAGCTTTTCTGGTGCTGAAAGTTGTCGAATTGACGGGAGTAACTCGGTTAGTGTCATATTTTACTGCTCAATTTTTTTAAGGGGTATCAGAGTCAGAATTACCTTATTCTATTTTATCTAAAAGCGATCGCACTCTCCAAAATCACCCTACGAGCGATCGCACTCCCAAAATCACACTACAGCGATCGCACTTCTCTAAAATCACATCACAAGCAATCGCTCTCCTCAAAATCTTACTACAAGCGATCGCATTCCCAAAATCATCCTACAAGCGATCGCACAAAAACTAATTTTTCAGGTTACTTATTTAGTATCATTTTCTTTTTCTATATTTAAATACGTTTTTGACCTGTAATCTAAAGCTCTATAATACATTTCAGTAAAGTATTGTGCTAAAGGACGCTTATATTTTTTATGATCATTAATAATTGGTTCTAAATCAGTATCACTCAAAAAACTTATAAAGACTAACCAGCCAAGCAAGTGGGGTGTAGTTTGCACAAGCTTAGGAGGTATAACTTCCACAGCAAGATTTCTAGCTTTTATTTCATCTGTCAAAAAAGCTTGATGAGTTTTCTTAGCAAATGCAATAGAGGTTAATTCTCCCTTTCCTAAATTTTTACGCTTTTGAAGAATTGAGACTTCTTGTAGATCTTCAATATCTAAATTATAGTTTTTGATTTTTCCTTCTTCAATTGCTTTTCGGATAATATTTTGTAGTTCAATACTTTCCGGTGTATACGTTGTTCTCGGTTTATCCAAACACTCATAATATACGAAGCTAGTACAACAGAAATGGCATCCTGCTGATTGAGCAGCTACGTAAAGAAGTGAAGATGAAAAAATATTATCAATAGCACATGAATCAACAACATTTAGTTTGTGAAATTCAGATGGATTAATCGCCATATGTTAAAGTTTGTCCGTAAATATTTGCAAGGTTTTGTAATTCAGAATTATCAACTAAAAGCATTTCTGCTAATCTACCTGCTGATATGAAATTTTGATAATAAGCATCAAAGCATAGTCCTACGTAAAAAGTTGATAGGCCTCTTTTTAGTAATTCCTCTTTACGCTGTCTAGATCCTGTTGATAAATCTTCGGGTAGTTCTGGATCAACTTTCATATATGATGGTACTTTAACTGATTTTACTTGTGTTTCATCAGATATCAAATTAGCACTCTTTAAGGCATAAGCTAAGGCTTCTGTGCTAACCTTTAATTTACTTGCCCACTCAATAGCCTTATCAGGATTCCAACTTCTAGAATCTGGAATATTGCTGAGGAACTCTGGAGGCATCAGATAACGAGATGCAAATGTATTTGCTCTGACTTCAACAAAATTTTTTTTGTCTGACACAAGGGAAAGAACAAAATCTTCTTCTTCGTCTAAAATTGCATGAGCAGATTCATGTGCTGCCGTAAATCTTTGTCTATAAACATCTTCACTGTAATTAACTAGCACACACTTACCAGCTACAGGATGTTTAATATATAAACCAGAGATATTTGAATTGCCTAATTCACGGCGGAAAATATGAAATCCTAAACGGCGAAAATCATCATAAATATTACTATTTACTTGATTCCAAGAATATCCTAAATGCTGTCGGAGTTTTTTTGCTGCTTCTTCCCCATGACCCTTGAAGTAATTTCCTACTGTGGTAAAGCTAAATGGTTTGTAGTCTTTTCTGGGAATTAGACTTAATAAAAAATCTTCACACTCGCAGAGAAAAAGAAACTCTTGAACAGCCCAACGGTCTTCTTTTGAAAACTCATCACCATGCTTTCTAAATAAAATTTCAGTTTGCTCAAAAGGTGCTAGTTTTTCATTTGATATAAAGAACTGGTAATCACATTTATAGTAATCTGCTAATATCAAAACTTCGTCGCCTGTCGGTTTTTTCTCTCCATTTTCAAGAGCAGTTAAAGATTGTATTGAAATACCAGTTGACACTGAAATTTCATCAAGTGAATTTTCAAATTGCGCTCTGTATTTTTTCAATTTTGAACTGAATAGGGCAAGATCAAATGTCATACAACTAATTCCCCATAACACAATTCTTTAACTCCGTCAACACATCAGCATCAAACAAAAATCAGCAGTTTGGGAAATCTCCTCAAACTGCCAAAAAATATATTACCCTAACCTTCCTCACTACTCAATCTTTGCAACAACTCCTCACGGGATAAATTACCCAAAGAAAGAAGTAACTGAGTGCGTTCAGAAATAGGAATGTTAGCAATCTTTTCCACCAAACCAGATAACTCAGCATCCAAACTACCAAAACGCCCTTCCAGAAGAGAAGTTATCAAATAAAGTTGTCCTTCTTGCTTCCATTCTTCTATTTGTTGTAAATAAGCTGGTGATAAGTTCATAATTACTTCCTCTTGTTCCTTACTTAAATTATCTCTCAATTCTAAATTCTTGCGCCAGTCCGCTAAAATTTCTAACAAATTTTCTCGGAAAGGGTTATTTTCAGGTAACTCAGTTAACTCCTCCACTGCTCTTTTCTGCGTTCCTCCTTTACCCAAAACTCTCAACCATAACGTATCTTCATTTTCTGGTAATTGATGAATCACAACTATTGCTGTTTTCAGGATATTCGGCAGAAAATAAACACCTTGAACCCAATCTTCGGCAATTTCAACTGCACCTAATCCGGTAATCATCCGAGATGAAAAAGTTGGTGTTAAAATCCATAAAATCGGTAATTCTGATTCAGCAATATTTCTGTTTTCCCGTTTCGCTTTCCTGACTACATCACCATGAACAGCATATAATTTAAGTAAACAACTGCGAATTTCTATTTCTGATGGTGGGTTGCGAAAAGGCTCAAATAAATATTGAGTTTTTGCCATCTTCCCTAATAAACCTAAAGGTAGATTTTCCTGATTTTGAGAAGGAAATGGTTCAAACCAAACATCAATTTCTTGAACTTCACTTTTAACTTTTTCGCTTTTTTTAATTGTTCCTAGAGGCGTTAATAATTCCTCTAGATATTCTTTGGCGAATTGATCATGAGATTGTCGAGTCATTTGATTATACAAAAAATCACACTAAACATGAAAAATGTTATATAATAAGTATGTTACTGTAGTAATTATACTTTTAATAGTAGTTTATACTCTAAAAATTAAACTAATGTTACAATCAATCGAAGGCATTTACAAAGACGGGAAAATTGAGTTAACTGAAACGCCAACAGGCATAAATACAGCACGAGTAATTGTTACCTTTCTTGATGCAAATGCTTCTATAAATTTGTCATCTCGCGGAATTAATGAAGAACAAGCCGCAAATTTAAGAGCTAGATTACAATGTTTTGCACAAGATTGGGATCAACCAGAGATGGAAGTTTACGATGCCTTATAATCGCGGTTCAGTAGTGCTGGTTTTGTTCCCAGACTCAAACTTAAAAACTGCTAAACGTCGTCCTGCTTTAGTTGTTCAATCTCACAATATTGGTACTGGTTTATCCCAAACTATTATAGCTATGATTACCAGTAATATTTCTCGTGCTGGACACCCTAGCCGAGTATTTGTGAATATAGCAACACCAGAAGGAAAACAAACGGGATTAATTACTGATTCTGTGATTATGACAGACAATTTAGCAACTGTTTTAGATACAGAAATTGATAAAGTTATTGGTTTTTGCTCAGAAATGTCTTTAGTAGATGCAGCACTCAGACATACATTAGAAATTTAACGTGGTGTTTTGTATAAAATAGTGTTTCTGCATTTGGTAAAAAATGGCTATTGCTCTAACAAATTATCTAAAATAATGTTAATATTTAGAGATTTTGATTCAAGCACAGTTAAACGATTAATATCGTTACCAGGTTTAACCCAGTAACGATGTTTAACGAGAATTATCTTAGCTTTGCGCTACAGGTTCTTTCGCCAAAAACTTCTCCAACTCAGTCAAAGCATCAGCATCAACCTTAGTCTGCATAGGACAGAACTTAGGTCCACACATAGAACAGAACTCAGCGGTTTTATAGATATCTGCTGGTAAAGTTTCATCGTGATATTCCTTCGCTCTTTCTGGGTCCAAAGATAACTCAAATTGACGATTCCAGTCGAAATTATAGCGAGCCGCTGAAAGTTCATCATCTCTATCTCTAGCACCAGGGCGATGTCTAGCAATATCCGCCGCATGAGCCGCAATTTTATACGCAATTAAGCCATTACGCACATCTTCAGCATTAGGTAAACCTAAATGTTCTTTAGGTGTCACATAACATAACATTGCAGTACCATACCAACCCGCCATTGCAGCCCCAATCGCTGAGGTAATATGGTCGTAACCAGGAGCAATATCTGTTACCAAAGGACCGAGAACATAGAAAGGTGCTTCCGAACACTCTTCCATTTGCTTGCGGACATTGAACTCAATTTGATCCATAGGTACGTGGCCGGGTCCTTCCACCATCACTTGGACATCATGTTCCCAGGCTTTGCGGGTGAGATTTCCCAGGGTTTTCAGTTCTGCTAACTGGGCTTCATCGGACGCATCATGGGTACATCCTGGACGCAGGGAGTCGCCTAAACTGAAGGAAACATCATATCTTTTGAAAATCTCAATGATGTCGTTGTAGTGGGTATACAGGGGGTTTTGTTTGTGGTGATGCAACATCCACCGCGCCAAAATTCCGCCACCACGAGAAACAATACCTGTAATCCGGTTTCTGACTAAAGGTAAATGTTCAATCAAAATTCCCGCGTGGATGGTTTGATAGTCTACCCCTTGCTGGGCGTGCTTTTCGATGATGTGGAGAAAGTCGTCAGCGGTGAGATTTTCGATAGTGCCGTGAACGCTTTCTAAAGCTTGGTAAACTGGAACAGTCCCAATGGGAACAGGTGAAGCGTTGATAATTGCGGTACGAATTTCATCTAAATTACCGCCACCTGTGGACAAATCCATCACGGTATCAGCACCGTATTTTACCGCCAAGTTGAGTTTATCAACTTCTTCTTGCAGGTTGGAAGAGTTAGGAGAAGCGCCGATATTGGCGTTAACTTTGCACTTAGAAGCGATACCGATCGCCATCGGTTCTAAGTTAGTGTGATTAATATTCGCAGGGATAATCATCCGTCCCCGTGCCACTTCGGCGCGAATCAGTTCAGCCGGCAGGTTTTCCCGCTTGGCTACGTATTGCATTTCTTCAGTGATCACACCCTGACGGGCGTAGTGCATTTGCGATACGTTTTTTTGTCCACGTCGCTTGGCTACCCATTCTGTACGCATTATGAAATTCCTCAAATATACAGCTTCCCTCCGCTGGTATTACCCAGACTCAGGTGTTAAGGGTTTGATCTCAGCTTGGTTTCTCAAGCACCCCTAGCATGAATGGAATTGTAGCATTTTGGTTATATTTGGGGGGCGGGACGTTATAAATTGTGAAGATTTGGATTGTGTGGTGCTAACTAATGGCGTTGCTGAATTTAGATATACTCAAAACGGCTTAATCATTTGATTCTATAGGTAGGGGTAATTCATGAATTACCCCTACACATCTAGGAGAGTTTTCCCAATTTTAGAAAAGTCCAAGTCCTAACCGTGTTTAGTATATAAACTTTAAAAATTCTATTTCTCAAACTCTTACTCTTTGCGCCTCTGCGTGAAACAAATTCAAACTTTCACTCAGCCACTCCTAACTAATTGTACCATCTGGCATAATCGCTTCATGCAAATTTGCGCCCATCAGATTTGTACTACTCATTTCGGCTCTCATCAAATTTGCCTTACTTAAATTAGCACCAGTTAAGTCTGTTCTCGCTAGATAAGCATCTACTAAATCTGCTTCAGTTAAATTAGCCTGACGCAGGTTAGCCCGACTGAAATCAACTTTACTCAACCTCGCAAAACTGAGATTTGCTAAACTCATCTTGGTTTTAGTCAGTATAGCACCGGGCATAATTGCTCCAGATAAATTTACCCTTGTCAGTTCAGCTTCACTGAGATTTGCTCGTTCTAATTTTGCATTCATGAGGTTAGCACTTTGCAAATTAGCGCCCTCTAGATTAGCGTCGGTGAGAAACGCACCTTGTAAAATCGCTGCACTCAAATCAGCACCACTCAAATCCGCACCACGTAGCATAGCCTCACTTAAATTAGCACCACTCAAATCAACCTTAGCTAAGTCTGCACCGGTTAAATTAGCGCCCCGCAAGTCAGCTTTATGCAGGTTAGCACCCCGAAGAATAGCACTACTATAAGCTCTTTTTTCTTCTCGCAAATTAGCGCCTCGGAGGCAAGCACCTGTTAAATTAGCGCCACTTAAATCAGCACCACGCAAATCAGCACCCATTAAGTTAGCATCTAAAAGATCAGCTAAAGTTAAGTTAGCATTCCGCAAATCAGCACTCTGCAAAGTTGCACCATGTAAATCGGCATCATGCAAGTTAGCACTCATTAACCGCGCTTGATTAAGATTTGCACCACTGAGATTTGTAGAAATTAGATTTGTTTGAGTGAGAATAGCCCTATTTAGATAACTAAAAATAAGAATGGCGTTACTTAATTCTGCCTTATTTAAGATAATACCAATCAAATCTGCACCAAATAAATTTACTCCATTTAAATTTACTTCACTAAATTGGATTTCTCCATTTGCATATCGTTTGAGCAGATCCTTAGCATTCATATTTTTCTCCTTGTAAGCGCCACATTTTTTATTGAATTTTATAAAAATTAATAATGATTAAAATTTGTTTTTATTGCTGGTTTTTCATATTCTCTATAGGAGGAACTATAAATTGACAGGTACTAGCCTCGTGGTCATCATCTTCATAAATATAATCATCAACTTCAGTAAATAGTATGGGATTATTAGTATTAACTAAGGGTCTAGTTTCTGGAGATGAATTATTATTTAATAGTTGATATGGGTTGGTGCTAACTGATATCTTACTATATAAACTTCGCATACATTGAATTATCGCCCCAGCAGCTTGAATATTTTCATCTATCTTTCCTAAAGATTTAACAGCAGTATTTAGTTTAGATTCAAGTTCTGAGATAGTTGGACAAGAAACAGATAATCTTTGCAATAAACTATCAAGTTCTTCTGTTCTTAGTTTAAACCAATCTTCCTGATTAAAAGTAAATTTATGATCAAGTGCAGAAAATATAACTATTTTAGCCCTTAATGGATTAGTATATTTCATAAGATTTTGTCGTAAATCAAAATAATTATATTGTGACGGTTTTATATAATTTGCTGATATTTTTTCTGGTTCAGAAATGATAGATTTTTTTTGAATAGGTTGATTTAATAATAATCCCGTTGCTTCTTCTTGATCAGATGGAGATAATATTCCTGTAGCTTCTTCAGAGTTTAAATATAGTTTTTGAATTTCATTAACAATTAGATTTGCAACTAGAGCGTATTCACCTGGTTTATTAAGAGTGTTGACAACATTAGATAATGTGGAATTTAAGTTATCAATAGTTGGATTTAAATTACATAATTCCCGAATTAATTTTGTTAATTCAAATCTATCGAGTGTATCTTGATCATTCTCCCAAATATTTTTACAAGCACAGAATATCAACTTTTTAATTCGTTTTGAGTTTTCATGCTCTTCTAAATAGTTTGCTACTTCATTAAGACTAGATAGAGTTATCATCGGTAAATCTCCAGCGCAGGTATCAGATAAAAATAGATTATAGCTGGATTTGCGCTCTAGTGAGTAGCAAAAGTTTTCGATTAGTTCAGTAAAAAGGGGAGACGATAAGTCAACTTATTTCAAAAAGCAAAAAAGAAACCCAACATTATTAACTGTAGAACATTTCGATACCCCTCAGCAGGAACTATATGATAATATTTTTCATCTGTGAGCTATTGTGTTTCCAGCATATACCAGATTTAATAAAAAATATTGTCAAGTAAATAGTAAGACTTAATTAACAGTATTTATCAATACCAAAAAATAAAAAAATCATCATGCTGTGGATTGCAGGCTCTACTACGCTCATAATTAGTGTCTAAATTCCTTGTGTTCTTGCTTGCGTAGAGGAAAGTTGATCTTGCTGACAAGATAGTTTCTTATTTAGAACGGGAAGGAAATCTAAAATTTATGAGAATACTTCTTGATTCATTGTACAGATTTATGGTATTGATTAAGACTGTGAGATTATTGCTTAAATTTCCTGTTAAACGAATTGGAGGCTAGAATTGAAAAGTTCAACATTGATGAAAGCATCGGCAGCAGGTTTAGCTTTGATGGTCAGTGCGGGCATAGGATTAAGTGTAAACGCGCAAACAAAAACCATAACTATCTATTCTGGTAGAGGGGAGAAACTGATTAAGCCATTGCTGGAACAGGCAGAAAAAGATTTAAAGTTGAATATTCAAGTGCGTTATGGTGATACAGCAGAGTTAGCGATCGCTATTCTGGAAGAAGGCAAAAATAGCCGTGCAGATATATTCTTTGCTCAAGATGCTGGTGCTTTAGGTACACTAGAAAGACAGAAGCGCACCCAAACCATTCCCCCCAACTTACTCAACCAAGTAGATGCTCGTTTTCGCTCACCCAAAGGACATTGGCTAGGTATTTCTGGACGCGCCCGTGTATTTAACTACAACACCAATCTCGTAAAAAAGAACCAACTACCAAATTCTATTTGGGACTTAACCCGACCACAATGGCGTGGTAAAGTAGCATGGGCCCCAACTAATGGCTCATTTCAATCATTTGTCACAGGGATGCGGGTACTAGAGGGAGAACCCAGAACTCTGCAATGGCTCAAAGCCATGAAAGCCAACGGAGTCAAAGATTACCGCAACAATACAGCAATTGTCGAAGCACTAGGTCGGGGAGAAGCTCACATTGGTTTGGTAAACAACTACTACCTAGCTAACTTCAAAAAGGCTAATCCTAACGTTCCTGTAGCTGCTCACTACACCAAAAAAGATGCAGGTTCAATGATTAACATTGCCGGAGTAGCAATTTTGGACTCTAGCAAGCAAAAATCTGACGCAGCAAGATTTATCAGTTACCTACTCAAACCAAGTTCACAAACATACTTTGCCAAAGGTACTAATGAGTATCCCTTAGTTAAAGGTGTACCAGGTCCAGCCAACCAAGTACCACTGAGCCAGATTAATCGCCCAAATCTCAACCTAACGAACTTGAATGATTTGCCAGGAACATTAGAATTATTACAGGAAGCAGGAGTTTTGTAGAAATTGAAATCGGTTCGCCCTCCATTATTTTTGACATTAGCGGCTGGAGTAGTGGCAGTAGCCATTGCTCTACCGTTAGTTTATTTAGTCATCCGTACCATAGGTATTGGTGGGGAAGAGTTATGGAAATTAATCTCTCGTCCTCGGAATATCTCAGTTTTTTGGAACAGTGCAGCAATGGCCGCAACAGTAACCGTATTTTCTGCGCTTATTGCTGTGCCATTAGCATTTTTAACTGTGCGGACAGACTTACCAGCCCGCAGATTTTGGTTAATAGTCACAACATTACCCCTAGCAGTTCCTAGCTATGTGGGTAGTTTTGCGTTAATTGCCACTTTAGCGCCCAGGGGTAGCTTTTTGCAGTTGTTACTAGCACCTTTGGGGGTAGAAGAATTACCTTCCATTTATGGTTTTCCGGGCGCAGTTTTAGGTATTACTTTGTTTACCTATCCATATCTGCTATTAAGTGTCCGTTCTGGACTCCAAGGTATCGATCCTTCCTTAGAAGAAGCTGCCCAGAGTTTGGGCTATAGCAAGCGGCAAACCTTCTTTAAAGTTGTTTTACCCCAATTGAGACCATCCCTGATTGCGGGGGGATTGTTGGTAGCCTTGTATGCCTTGCGTGACTTTGGTACACCTTCCTTGATGCGGTTTGATACCTTTACGCGGGTAATTTTTCTGCAATACAAAGCAAGTTTTAACCGAAATTCAGCAGCGGCTTTATCATTAATGTTGGTGATATTGGTGTTATTGATTTTATGGTTAGAGTATCGAGTGCGATCGCGCGCAGCATATTATAGTCGTGGTTCAGCTTCCCTCCGTCCACCAAAAATTAGCAAATTAGGTATTTGGAAATGGCCAGCCTTTGCATTTTGTCTACTCATTACTAGTTTAGGCTTGGTGTTACCAGTGGCTATTACCTTATTTTGGTTAAGCAGGGGATTAAACACAGGCTACAACTTTCCTAACTTAATACCTGCTGCCCTTAACTCAGTTTCCGCTGCTGCATTAGCGGCTTTAGCTACCATTATTTTTGCCCTTCCCATGGCGATTTTATCTGTCCGCTTTCCCAGTAAAATTACAGCCATGATTGAACGCTGTTCTTACTTGGGATTTGGTGTACCGGGAATCGTTGTCGCCTTATCTTTGGTATTTTTTGGGGCTAACTATGTGCCATTTTTATACCAAACCTTACCAATGCTAGTGTTTGCCTATTTGGTATTATTTTTACCGCAAACAGTGGGAACAGTCCGTACATCCCTATTACAAGTAAATCCCCAACTAGAAGAATCAGCCCGAAGTTTAGGGAGAACAGCTTGGCAAAGTTTAAAAGATGTCACCCTACCTTTAGTACAACCGGGTATACTCAGTGGTGCAGTTTTGGTATTTTTGACAGCTATTAAAGAACTCCCTGCAACTATGCTATTAGCACCAATAGGTTTTAATACTTTAGCTGTGCAAATTTGGCAAGCTACAGAGAATGTAGACTTTGCTGATGCAGCGGCTGGTTCATTAGTTATGCTATTAGTCTCTATAGGTGCAACTTTATTGGTGTTATCTCAAGAGAATATCAAAAAAGAAAAAGTCAATCCTAAACGAGAACTCCAAACCAAGTTTTAATTTCAGCAACGCCCTATTTTGAATTGTTCCCTATTCCCTGTTTTTTGAATTGATATAATTGAGCCATGCAACAACCAATCCTCCAATTACAGAATGTCACCAAGCAATTTTCCCAAAGTGTTTCTCCAGCGGTAAATAATGTATCTTTAACATTGCCACAAGGAGATATCTTGGCATTGCTGGGTCCATCTGGTTGTGGTAAAACTACACTTTTGCGGTTAATTGCTGGCTTTGAACGATTACAAGCGGGAACAATCCAAATAGCCGGACAGGTAGTAAGTAATACCTCAACTAGCATACCGCCGGAACAGCGCGATATCGGCGTTGTTTTTCAAGATTATGCCCTATTTCCCCATCTCAATGTTTCAGAAAATGTCGCTTTTGGCTTACAACAATTTGGTAAAGAACAAAAACAAAAGCGCGTAGCTGAAGTTATAGAATTAGTCAGACTCCAAGGTTTAGAAAAACGCTACCCCTATGAACTTTCGGGGGGACAACAGCAGCGAGTTGCATTAGCTAGGGCTTTAGCGCCTAAACCCCAGATTATGCTTTTAGATGAACCATTAAGCAATCTGGATATTCAAGTTAGATTAAGATTGCGGGAAGAAATCCGAGATATTCTCAAATTAGCAGGGACTTCAGCTATTTTTGTTACCCATGATCAAGAAGAAGCACTAGCTATATCAGATATAGTTGGAGTTATGCAGCAAGGAAATTTAGAACAATTAGGTACACCGGAAGAAATTTATACCCATCCAGCATCCCGATTTGTAGCTGAATTTGTGACTCAAGCTAACTTTCTGCCGGCTCGTCGTCAAGGTAATTTATGGGAAACTGAATTTGGTAATTTTAGCATCCCCACTGATCATAAATACGATACTGGCGAAATCATGATTCGCCAAGAAGATTTAATTTTAAACCCAGCTACAAATGCACCTGTTGTGATTAGTACCCGACGCTTTTTAGGACGTGAATATCAATACTGTTTAAAAACCCCTTCTGGAAAAGAGATTCATGCTCGCATTATGGCTAATCAAGCTTTAGCAGTAGGGACACCAGTAGAATTGTCCATAGCAGATAATAAAGTACATATTTTTCCCAATTAACAGATTAGAAACCTCCAATTAAAAATCTCTCAAACTCTCATTCCGACCTGTCCTCTGCGCCTCTGTGGTATGCGTTTCACGCACGCTACGCTAACGTTTCTTCGGGAATTTATTTTTTAGAAATCCCTTAAGCTTTACCGCTGCCGATAAAATACAATAACGCCATTCTGACAGCTACACCGCTAGTAACCTGCGATTGAATTAAGCTAAATTCGGGATCATCCATTAAATCAGAACTAATTTCTACACCGCGATTAACCGGTCCAGGATGTAAAACTTTGACATTAGGTTTACAGAGTTTTAATTTACTGCGAGTAATGCCAAATAGTTGATGATATTCCCGTAAACTGGGTAATAAATGGGCTGACATTCGTTCTTTTTGTAAACGCAATGTCATGACAAAATCAGCATCTTTTAAAGCTGGTTCTAATTGCCAATGAGTAAATAATCTTTGTGAATTTTCTGTGCATCCTAAATATTCAGCAAAGAATTTAGGTAATAATGTGGGAGGTGCGGCTAGATGGACTTCTGCGCCACTAGCGGTGAGACTCCAAATATTAGAACGGGCGACGCGAGAATGTAAAATATCACCAACAATGGCAATTTTTTTACCTGCTAATAATTCTATTTTAGGTTGTGCGGGATCAATTAATGTACAAATCGTAAATAAATCCAGTAATCCTTGAGAAGGATGTTCATGTTGGCCATCACCAGCATTGAGGACACTAACTTTTACACCTAAACGATCCATTTCGTGAGCGATCGCTTGAGGAACTCCTGCATCTTTATGGCGGATTACCATTATATCAGTTCCCATGGCCAAATAGGTTTTTGCCGTATCTAAAATTGTTTCTCCCTTTGTCATAGAAGATGTCGCTGCTGCAAAATTCAATGTATCTGCACTTAATCGTTTAGCCGCAATTTCAAAACTACTGCGGGTACGGGTAGAAGATTCAAAAAATAAATTTGCTACAACTTGTCCTTGTAATGTAGGGACTTTTTTCGTCCTGCGTGATAATACCTCTTGAAATGAAGCCGCTGTTTGTAAAACGGCGTTATATTCAGCCGTTGTGAAGTCAGCTAGAGAGAGAATGTGATGACGATTCCAGGTAGTAGTAGGCATTAAGATTTGAGATTTGAGATTATTGAGGTAATTGTTAATCAGTAATCACGAACAATTCATTATTACCAATTACCAATTACCAATTACCAATTACCAATTACCAATTACCCAACTTTCAAGTAGGTAAATTAAAGACTTTTAAAGCAATAGAGATCATACTCAGGAAAGTTAAAAAGCCAATGGTATCGAGGAGAGTTGTTACTAACGGACCACTCATTAAAGCTGGATCTAGTTTGAGATGCTTTAAACCCATTGGTAACAAAGTTCCTAGTGTAACAGCCACCATTGTATTTGTGGCCATAACCGCCCCAGCAATTAAAGCTACCCATCTTTCTTGGGGTTTAGCCCAAATCAGGGAAAGGGCAATCATCGTTATCCCTAAAGCTACAGCAGTTCCTAAACCTGCCAAAAGTTCTTTGCGGAGGATTTTTGAAGTATCTTCGGGTGTGACTTCTCCGACACCTAAGCCGCGAATGGTGACTGTGAGGGCTTGTATACCAACAGTTCCACCTGTATTAGAAAATATCGGCATGATCACAGCTAGAACTGGTACAGCCGCAATGACTTGTTGAAAGGGAGCGATCGCACTGGCAGCACCAATATACAATCCCATAATCCCCAATAACCAAGGCAACCGTTTCCGAATTGTGATATGTGGGGGAGATAAAGCTTCTTCGTCACCACTTACCCCCGCCAATTTTTGGATATCTTCTGTGGCTTCTTCTTCTAAAATATCAACGACATCATCAATCGTAATAATACCGACTAATCGATCTTCCCTGTCAACTACAGGCATGGCGATTAAGTCATAACGCTGCATCACGCGAGCGACTTCTTCCTGTGAGGTTTCTGTTCTCACTTTGACAACGTGGGAACTGGCAATATCTTCAATTAAGACATCGGGAAAGGTAAATAAAAGTTGACGCAAAGAAACAACACTCACTAAAGTCCGATTATCATCCGTGACATAAGCATAGTAAATTGTTTCCTTATCTTCATCTTGCAAGCGGATTTTACTGAGGGCTTCACCAACAGTTAATCCTCGTCGCAAGCGGACATATTCCGTCGTCATTACCCGTCCCGCAGTCCCTTCTGGATAGCCGAGAATCGTGGAGGTAGCTTGTCTTTGTTCGGGGCTGAGTTGTTGTAATAACCGTTTGACTACTCCTGCTGGTAATTCATCAAATAATTCTGCCCGTTCATCGGGACTCATTTCTTCAACAAGGTGGACTACTTGGGCATCATGGAGGGAATTGATTAGTTCTTCCTGTATTTCTGTGGGTAAATATTCAAAGACATCTATGGCTTGATCTTTGTTGAGTAATCGAAAAGCGATCGCTCTTTGTTTTTCAGGTAATTGGGTGACGTACTCCCCCACATCCACTGGCTGTAAACAATTTAAGTCAAATTTAAGCTGATTTAAATCAGCAATATCCAAGGAATTACGAACTTCCTGTGTAAGCATAATTAAAATCTCCTAAAGTCTCCCCCGCGCTGGGAGACTGTCTCGCCAGCTTAGAGGAGGATACTACTGCCATCTGGTGGACTTTTGTCCATAACCTTTTGTAAAATTGAATAGCGATATCAAAATTTGCAAAGCACTGCTAAGTGATTAGTTTAGCCCGAAATTTACTTTTCCGATAGATGCTGTCAGGATTCCCCAAAAATAAATTACCCAATAATTGTAAAGGGGATTAGCGATCGCATAACCCACCATTTTTAAAGATTTTATCAAGAAATAGAGATGTTCCGGTAGAAAATCTCGGCTTTAATTTATTTCTTCAAAAACTTTTGCTGCATCTTCATCACAAAAGTATTCACTTCTGGGATATTCATTCTAGAAGCAATGATCGCAAATACCCCAATTCCCACTAAAGCAGATATAGATAATTCGATTAGTAAATTAATTAAACCCTGTTTACCTAACATTTGCTGAGAAACAAGTAAAGTCCCAAAACTAGCTGCACCAGCCATCACACTACCAACTGTTAAACCCAAAATTGGTAAACACCATTCTTGCCAAGGTAAACCATTAAGTTTACGATTCAGCAAAAATAACAACATCAATATTGAACTACAATTAACTCCCACTGTGGCTAAAACTAAACCAGGCGCTCCAAAAGGTTTAACCAGTAAAAAATCTAATCCAGCATTGAGAAGAATATTAAATATGCTAATTTTAAAAGGTGTTTGTCCATCACCTAAAGCGTAAAATACTCTGACTAAAACATCACGTCCTAAATAGACAAACATTCCAATTCCATAGGCAATTAATAGAGAAGATACTAATTCAGTTGCTTCTTGTTTAAAAGCTCCTCGTTGATAAACTATCTGGACAATTGGCACAGATAAAGATACCATTAAAGCCCCTAAAGGTAGCATGGTAACAGCAGTTAATAAAAGTCCTTGACGAATGCGTAATTTTAACTCTTCCCAATTATCTGGGTGAGAAAGTTTGGCAAATATCGGTAATAAAGGCAGTAAAATAATATTAGAAATAATCCCCAAGGGAGTTTGCACTAAAAGATTAGCATAGTTAAAACCTGCGGCTGCACCAGCAATAGGACTAGCAAAATAAAGGTCAGTAGCGACATTAATCGGCATCATTCCTGATGATATTGTCGCTGGAGTCATGATTTTAATTACTTCTTGGACACCAGGAGCTTTAAAATTAAATCTCAGCCGTAATGTCCCCAATCCTAAGCGCCATTGGACAATTAACTGGACTAACCATTGCAGAATCCCTCCTGCTAATGTTCCCCAAGCTAATACCATGCCACCAATTAAAGCATATTCAGGATTAATAATTTCTTTGCCATATTGCCCTACTAAAATAGCAATACCAATGATAACAGTAATACTTGATAGTAAAGGACTAATGGATAATAACCAATATTGATTAGCTGCATTTAAAGTTCCAAAACCAATGCCAATTAAGCCAGCAAATAAGGCTAAAGGGGCCATGATTTGAATTTGGCGGATAGCGATCGCTCTTGTAGTTGCTTCTAAGCCATAACCAACTATATCAATAATATATTCAGCACAAAAAATTTGAATAAATGTCACCACAATCAACAACCCACCAACAAGAGTTGTTACTGTTTCTACTATCGGTGCAGCTTCTTCTTTTTTGTGTTTGGCTAAAACACTAACAATGGCACTATGTAAAGGTCCATTGACACCACCAAGTAAGATTAACAGAAAACCAGGGATAATATAGGCATAACTATAAGCAGTAGCAGCCGCACCTACACCAAAAGCTGCCGCAATTATTTGTTGTCTAATTAAACCAAATACTTTACTAATTAATGTTGCTGCGGCAACAATACCAGCAATGCCAGCAAAGGAACGAGAGGGTTTTTGATCTTGTTGTGTCACGAATATTATTGGTCAGTTGTTAGTTGTCAATTATTAGTTTTCTATCTACAACCCAAACTATCTTTTGTAGAAATACCTGTTACCGGATTTATACCACTTGCCCTTTCACAGAGTAGTGATACTTGATAACGATCAATAAGTGCATCTGTGAAATCAGCACCAGTGATATCCGCATCATAAAAACGGCTGCGGGTTAAAGTTGCTTCTGTGAAAATAGTGTTCTTTAGATTAGCATTATCTAAGGTAACTCGATCAACCAAAGCACCTGTTAAATTTGCACCTTCTAAATTTGCTTTTAATAAAACGCCTTTAGTCAAAATTGCATTAGTTAAATTCGCACCTTGGAAATTTGTTCCCCGCATTTCCGCTGCCACAAAAGTTCCACCAACTAAATCAGTATAAGAAAAGTCACGATTTTCTAAATTAGCATTACTGTAATTAATGGTATTAATTTGAGCTAAAGCTGGTTGGGGATTCATAATTACCCACAAAACCGCCAAAATTAAAATTAATATCAAACCTAAAAACTTTAAAAAAATCTTGTTCATAAATTTGTTAATTGTTTGTTGTCAGTTGTCAGTTGTCAGTCGTTTTTTTAACCACTGACTAATGACCACTGACTACTGACTATTTCCAGTCTTTACCAATGCGAATTGTGAGATCAGATTCCAAATCGCCATTTCCAGAAACTTCGATTTGTCCTAGTCCTAAAACTTGTTGGAGGTCAATTCCTGGTTGTCGGTTGCCTCTTTGGACAATAATCTGAGTTTGGCGTTGGGTATCTGGCCAATCGGGAATTGCATAAACATTAGTAAAACCTTTCTGCTTGAGATAGGTGATTACTTTTTCTGTTAGCTGGGGTTGATTAGTCGTATTTTGAACAGCTACTCGCTGAATAGAAACTGGCCGATTATCTGACTTAATACCGGGTACATCTACGCCAACATAATTATTTAATAAGTTTTGTTGGCCAGTCATATTTAACCAATAGCTATTGGGATCTTGACTGAATCGGCTGAAAGTACCAGGTAACATGGCCATTTGGAAATTATCCCGTTCCACATTGACGGAGAAATTTGCCAACGCCATCATTTCTTCCATTTTCAGGTTAGTGTCAAAATATTTTCGCATAATGCGAGTTAATTGTGGCAACCTGGGTAAAACGGTGGGACTATTGAGACGTTGCAATAAAGCAGTTATTAGTGCTTGTTGTCGCTGTACTCTCGATAAATCTCCCAGTCCTTCTTCCCGAAAACGGGCAAATTGTTCGGCTTGTTCACCATTGAGACTTTGCCAACCACTGACTAAATTCATCGAAAAGCCACCAGCCTGATCTTGATAATTCATTGTTTGGGGTACAAATACATCTACCCCACCCAATTGTTCAACTAACTGCCGAAAACCGCTGGTAGAAATACGGATATATCTATCTATGGGGGCATTATTTAAACTGCGACTAACTACCCGTGCGGCCAAAACTGGACCACCTTTGGCGTTAGCTTCAGATACCTTAGTTAATCCTTGTTCGGGGATTGCTATCATTGTCCCTCTGGGAATTGACAGTACCCGAATTGATTGATCACTGGGATTTAGCCTGACTAACATCATGGTATCGCTGTTACCAGTAAAACTTTCTGGTGAACCGTCTACAGTCCCAGGAACTGGTTCAATACCCATAATTAAAATATTCATGGGTTTTGATAGTTTGTACTGGGAAAGCTTAGTCCATAAATCTCCAGGTACTTTTACTTGATCTTGTCTATTAGAGCCAAATTCATCATCTTTGGTTTGATCTAGATTACTCCATAGAGGAGTCCATAGTGCTAAACTCGATACCAGTAATCCAGAGAGAATGATCCCTAAAACAACAGTTAATACCCACAATAACCATCGTGGTACGGATAAGCCCAAGCGGTCATATAGTTCGTTTGGAATAGCGCCCACCGAGTCAACGACGTTATGAGAAGAGTTAACGAATTGTTGTGTTTTAACCGGCGGATTTGGCGCTGGTATTTGTTGAGATGTTACCTGATGATCCAGTTGGTGAACAGGTTGCTGTTTTACTTCCTGTTCTGGTGCTGGGACTTGCTGAAGCGTTACTTGATTTTCTGAGACTTGAACTTGTTTAATCACAATTTTCTCCCCACTCAACCACTCCCTAAAGGTATGTTACTGCAAGCTACAAAGATTGCAATTTAAAACTCACTATGCAAATTCTAGATTTGAGAAAAGTTAATGCCAGACTTTTTTGCTGAAGTCGAACTCAGGTGTTTTTAATACCTTGTCCATGTTTGGTAGGTTGAGTTAAGTGACAGCGAAACCTAACATTTATAAGCATTTGTGGGGTAACATCCGTCAACCCAACCTACAAATCAAGACTTTTTTTGATTTAGACAAAGTATGGCGTTTTACTAGGTAATAATTGAAACATATACAACCAATCAAATTCAGCAATGGATACAATCCAAAATTGAATCAATGTACACTTATATTGTTCTAAGTTCAGTGTGTATGACAGCATGAATAATTTATTTTTTCCTGTAATTCTGGCTGGCGGTAAAGGTGAACGTTTTTGGCCTCTGAGCCGATTAGACCGACCTAAGCAATTTTTAAGTCTTGATGGTAGCTCTAGAAGCCTCATGCAAGCCACCGCTGATCGGTTGTTGACACTGACTGGCGGTTGGGAAAACCTGTGGGTAATTACTTCTAGTGCAATTGCTCAAGGAGTACGAGAACAACTTCCCGATCTACCAGAGTCAAATTTGTTAATCGAATCAGAGGGACGAGATACTGCTGCGGCCGTCGCTTGGACAAGTTTAGAAATTAAAAAGCGTTATGGAGAAGACGCTATTATTGGGTTTTTTTCCGGCAGATCACTGGATTGCTGACCCGGAGGTGTTTGCAGAAACTTTAGCTGCGGCTACCGAGTTGGCTACTAGTAAAAGAGCGATCGTTACTTTGGGGATCAAGCCTAATTTTCCATCAACTGGCTATGGTTATATTGAACAAGGTGAAAAGATAGGTAGCTTTAACGACTTGCCAGCTTATCATGTCAACCGTTTTACTGAAAAGCCCGACCGAGAAACGGCAGAAACTTTTTTATCAACGGGACGGTTTAGCTGGAATAGTGGTATGTTTGTTTTTCGAGCCGGGGTTGTTCTGGAAGAATTACGCACCCATGCACCAGAAATTATTGAACCCTTAGAACAACAAGGCCCTGATATTTATCCCCACCTGCCTAAAAAAAGTATAGATTATGCGCTGATGGAAAAAACAAGTCTAGCATACGTTTTACCGGTGGCATTTGGTTGGGATGATCTGGGCGATTGGAATGCGATTGAAAGGTTACTGAAGCAGGATGATAATCCTAATGTAGAACTTGCTACCCATGTGGGCTTGGATACCCAAGGAGCAATTGTTTATGCCTCCAATCCTGATGATGTCATTGTTACTATTGGTTTAGAAGATGTGGTGATTGTGCGCGATCGCAATGTTACCCTGGTAGTAAAAAAAGATCGTACCCAGGAAATTAAGCAAATCCTTAAAACCCTGCAAAACGATGGACGATTTACAAACCTATTGTAAAAATTAAAACTCTTGGTAGATGGCTCAAAGTATTGTTATTCATTATAACTAGACTGTCGATAGTATTTTGTGACAGTATATGTCAATTAACAGATTTGAGCCTTTTTTTTCGGCGATCGCAATCAAACTTTATGATTGCTGATCAAAAACATAATATTTCCCCAATGGGTGCGGGGGGAGCAGGGGAGCAGGGGAGCAGGGGAGCAGGGGAGCAGGGGAGCAGGGGAGCAGGGGGAATATATTTTCAACGGACAACTGACAACGGACAACTGACAACTGACAACTAACAACTGACAAATTACCAAAAATGTTCTTAACCCAAACTGTTCCTCGTCAAAGAGAAATTATTGAAGTATTCCTCCGCAATGGCTGGGATTACATGAGAAGACTGTTGACTGGTGGTAAAGCTGATCAACCCCAATTACCACCCCCGGCTGTGTTGAAAAATATTTTGGTAGATTTGGGACCTGTCTATGTCAAACTGGGTCAACTGCTTTCTACCCGTCCTGATTTACTCAGTGCTGCTTATATTGAGGAACTGTCAACTCTTCAAGATGAAGTTCCTCCAGTTTCTTGGTTAGAGGTAGAAATACTTATTCGTAAACAGCTAAAAAGTCCACTGGAAGAAACCTTTACTACTATTAATCATACTCCTGTAGCGGCGGGATCAATTGCCCAAACTCATCGCGCTACTTTAGCAAATGGTAAAGAAGTAGCTCTCAAGGTGCAACGTCCGGGAATTGATGAAACCATTGCCCAAGATATTACTTTAATTCAAGGGATTGCGGATTTGGTTGCACGCACAGAGTTTGGACAGACTGCTGATATTAAATCAATTGCGGAAGAATTTACCAAAGCTTTAGAAGCTGAGTTAGATTTCACCCGCGAAGCAGGTTTTACAGATCAATTACGGCGCAATTTATCCCAAAGTCGTTGGTATGATCCCCAGCAAATAGTAGTTGCAGAAATTTACTGGCATTTAACTACAGAAAAATTGCTAGTCATGGAATGGTTAGACGGTGTACCTTTCCTATTGGCAGATTTGGGAAGTGATCAAGAAAAGCGTAAAGAAATTACTACTTTACTATTTCGCGCATTTTTTCAGCAGATATATATTGATGGGTTTTTTCATGCTGATCCCCATCCTGGTAATTTATTTTATTTGATAGATGGTCGCATTGCTCTTTTAGATTGTGGGATGATGGGTAGACTTGATCCCCGCACTCAACAAATATTAACTGAAATGTTGTTAGCAATTGTTGATTTAGATGCACAAAGATGCGCTCAATTAACTTTACAACTTTCTGATTCTGCACAACCCATTCTTTTGCCCAGATTAGAAAGTGATTATGATCGAATGTTACGAAAGTATCATAATGTGAGTCTGACAGAAATGAATTTTAGTCAGGTAATTTACGAGATTTTGCAAATTGCCAGAAATAATCAAATTAGATTACCTAGTAATATGGGTTTATACGCAAAAACTTTAGCAAATTTGGAAGGAGTAGCCCGCACTTTTAATCCAGAAGTCAATTTATTTGATGAGATTAAACCATTAATTACAGATTTATTTCGTCGTCAGTTATTGGGAGATAGTCCAGTGCGATCGCTCTTACGCACAGCCCTAGATATTAAAACTCTATCTTTACAATCTCCTCGAAATATTGAATTATTATTAGACCGTTTAACCTCTGAAACTTTACAGTGGAATTTATCACTAAAAGGATTAGATGGTATGCGGCGGACATTAGATGATGCTGCTAACCGTCTTTCATTTAGTATCTTAGTAGGTTCACTGATTATGGGTGCTGCTATTATTTCTACTAAAACCCAAACATTACAGCTATCCTATATCAGTATTGTTCTATTTAGTGCGGCTAGTTTATTAGGATTATGGTTAATTATTAGTATTTTACGCTCAGGGCGTTTAAGGTAGGTCAACAATTGACAATTGACAATTGACAATTGACAATTAATAAGTTATTCAATGCCAGTTTGGGAAGTGTTAATTTTTATAACTAATTTATCTAATGTGCTTACATAAGTTAAAAAATGAGGGATTATACTTAAAATTTTATTATTTCAGATTTCGTAACGGAAATCAAAGATTAATACCAAACTAACAAGATAGATTGCAAATGAAGAAAAATATTACTTTACCAGGTGATCCACTACCATCTAATTCCCGATTTTATATTGAACGCCCTCCCATTGAAAGCGATGCTTATACAGAATTACTCAAACCAGGGAGTTTAATTCGCATTAAAGCACCACGACACATGGGCAAAAGTTCTTTGATGTTACGGCTAATTGATCAAGCTCAGGCAGTGGGATATTCAATAGTTACCATAGATTTTAAACTAGTAGATAGACAAACTTTCTTTAGTCTTAATAATTTTTACGTTGGTTTTGTGCGAATGTAGCTCGACAGTTATCACTTGTATCACTTTTAGATGATTATTGGGATGAAGAAATTGGTAGTAAAGTTAGTGCTTCAATTTATTTTGAGGGTTATTTATTAGAGCAAATTCAGAGTCCAATAGTTTTAATTTTACATGAAATAGATTATATTTTTGAGCATCAACAAATTGCCCAAGATTTTCTACTTCTGCTACGCAGTTGGCATGAACAAGCTAAACAAACTCCAATTTGGGAAAAAGTTCGGTTGGTATTATTGCACTCCACCGAAGTTTATATCCCTTTAAATATCAATCAATCTCCGTTTAATGTTGGTTTGTCATTGAAATTACCAGAATTTACAGTTGAACAAGTGACAAAATTAGCGAAACAGTACGAAATAGATTGGTTTGATAGTCAAGCTGTAGAAAAATTAATGACTTTGGTGGGAGGACATCCCTATTTAATTCATCAAGGTTTGTATTATCTCTACCAGCAGAAAATTTCTTTACCAGAAATTCTAGATAATTGGGTGCTTAATAATGGGATTTACAGTGAATATTTAAGAAGTTTACTAAATATATTACAAAAAAATCCAGAATTATCTCAGGCATATAATCAAATTGTTAATTCTATAGATGGCAATATATATTTGTCAAAAAATTTGGTTTATAAATTAGATAGTTTAGGGTTGATTAAATCAAATGGTGAGAATTATCAACCTTTTTGTGAAATGTATCGTTTATTTTTTCAACAAAATTTACTCATAGATGATCATGATATTAAGGTGGATAAACTAAAAAAAGAAAATGAGCAATTACAAGTATTAGTTAATATTGATCAACTGACTCAAATTGCCAATCGTAAATGTTTTGACGAAAACTTTAAATTAGAATGGCAAAGAATGGCAAATCTCCAAGAACCTCTCTCTTTAATATTAGCAGATGTAGATGAATTTAAATTTTATAATGACACTTACGGACATCAAAGTGGTGATGATTGTTTACGTCAAGTTGCTCAAGGGATTAATTCAGTCATCAAAGATCCCAATATTTTAGTTGCTCGTTATGGTGGTGAAGAATTTGCTTTAATTCTGCCACAAACAGAGGCAGAAGAAGCCATTATAATTGCTGAAGAAATCAGAGAAACAGTAAAATCATTGAGAATTAATATTTCTGGATTAACTAATAAAACTCAAGCAATGCACAAAACTAGATTAACTATCAGCTTAGGAATTGTTTGTGTTATTCCGTCAGGATATTTTTCTATAACAGAATTTTTTGAAGCTGCTGATCAAGCACTGTATCAAGCCAAGCAATTAGGACGCGATCGCACTATCTTAAGTTCTAAATTTAAATTTGGCTATTATGAATAGTAAATATTACTACTATGAATACTCATACATATCAAGTTGGTGGTAGCCTCATAAATAATGCCCCTAGTTACGTAGAAAGACAAGCAGATATAGAAATATATAACGCTTTAAAACAGGGTGAATTTTGTTATGTTCTCAACTGTCGTCAAATGGGTAAATCATCCCTGTTAGTGAGAACTAAACACCATTTAGAACAAGAAGGATTAAAATGTACCTCTATTGATATGACAAATATTGGGAGTGAGAATATTACCCCAAGTCAATGGTATAAGGGAATAATTGCCGATTTATGCAGAGGATTTAAACTTTTAGGAAAATTGAACTTAAAATCATGGTGGCAAACCGGAGATGATATTTCCTTGCTACATAACTTAAGTCGGTTTATTGCGGAATTATTAACTCAATTTCCCGAAGAAAAGTTAATTATTTTTATAGATGAAATTGATAGTATACTCCGCTTAGATTTTCCTGTAGATGATTTTTTTGCACTAATTAGATACTGCTATAATCAAAGAGCAATAGATCCAGAATATCAGCGATTAACATTTGCAATTTTTGGAGTAGCTACTCCATCAGATTTAATTCAAGATGTGCAAAGAACACCTTTTAATATTGGTAAAGCAATTGAATTAAAAGGATTTCAAATAGAAGAGGTAGATTCTTTAATTAAAGGATTAGAGTTGGTGATCCCTAATCCCCACTCAGTCATGAAACAAATTTTAGATTGGACAGGAGGACAGCCTTTTTTAACTCAAAAGTTATGTAATTTAATCATTAATTTTCAAATAAGTGATCATCATCTAGATTTTGCTAAAGGTTATGAAGAGTTTTGGTTAGATAATATTGTTAATGAATATATTATTAACAATTGGGAATCACAAGACGAACCAGAACATTTAAGAACCATAAAAGATCGGCTACTTTATCATCAACAGCTTGTCGGCAGATTATTGGGAATTTACAAACAAATTTTGCAAGGTGTAGAAGTAAAAAGCGATGATAGTAGAGAACAAATAGAATTATTACTCTCCGGTTTAGTAATTAAACAAGCAGGATTATTAATTGTTAAAAATCGCATTTATGCCAAAGTATTTAACTTAGATTGGGTAGAAAAAAAATTAGCTAATTTACGTCCCTACTCTCAAACTTTTGCTGCGTGGGTAACTTCCCGACAAACGGATGAATCTCGTTTATTAAGAGGACAAGCACTTGAAGATGCTCAAGCTTGGGCTTGGGATAAAAGTTTAACAAATTTAGATAATCAATTTTTAGCTAAAAGTGCAGAATTAGAACGAAGAGAACAACAGCTTGTTTTAGTAGCAGAAAGAGCCAAAAATATTGAAATTCAACTGCTGGAACAACAAAAAAATGCTCGCTTACAAAAAGTTCTCTTGGGAGTTATTAGTACAGCTTTTTTAACTGCTGTTAGCTTAGGAGGGATAACTTTCTGGTTATATCGCCAATCTCTCCAAAATGAAAAATCAGCAAAAATGAGCGAAATTGAAGCTCTAGCATCTTCATCATCGGCTCAATTTACTTCCCATCAAGAATTAGAAGCTTTACAGGGTGCGATTCAAGCTAAAACTAAATTAAACAATTTAAAAATTAACAATCCTGAACTAGAAGAACTAACAAATAATGTCCTCCGTCAAACAATTTATGGAGCGCAAGAATGGAATCGTCTTTCAGCACCTGGTCTTAGTTTGATTTGGGATATAGCCTGGAGTCTTGATAGCCAGATGATAGTCATTGCTAGTCAGAATGAAATTTGGTTATGGCAACAAAATGGTAAATTCATTCGCAAATTTAAACCGCATAATTCTACAGTTTGGGCAGTGGCTTTTAGTCCTGATGGTAAAATTATTGCTTCCGGTAGTGCCGATAAAACTATTAAACTTTGGTCATTAGATGGTGAAGAATTAGCAACTATTACTGTTAGTGAACAAGTTAAAAGTATAGCTTTTAGCCCTGATGGAAAACTACTGGCAATAGGGATAAATAATGGTAATTTAGGAATATGGCAGTTAGCAGATAAAAAACTCAAGATTATTCAAGCTCATCAAACGACGATCTCTAAAGTTTTGTTTACGCCCGATGGTCAGAAATTAATTACTGGTAGTGCTGATGGGAAAGCAGTTCTTTGGAGTCTTAACGGTAAAAAATTAGTTAGTTTCAATCGTGGTCAAGATGGTGTACGTGGTTTAGCAATTTCTGCGGATGGTAAATTGCTGGCTACAGGTGGTAATAATAAAAAAATTGAGCTTTGGAGTATTAATGGCCAAAAACTGAAAAACATTGAAGCCGGATATTCAATCATCGCCATGGCATTTAGTCCTGATCATAAAACCCTTGCTGCTGCTAGTTGGGATAAAGTGGTAAAACTTTATAGTCTTGATGGTAAAGATTTGGGTACGTTGACAGGACATAAAGAAGCTGTTTGGGCGATCGCTTGGAGTCCTGATAGTAAAATTTTGGCCACTGCTAGTCTGGATAGTAGCGTTAAACTTTGGAAGTCGCAAAATCCCTTAATCAAAGTTTTAAGAGGTCATCAATCAGACCTAGCAAAAGTTGCCATTAGTCCCAATGATCAAATTATCGCTACCACAGATTGGGATAATGTCGTCAATCTTTGGAAACCTGATGGTACGTTACTCAGAAGTCTTAAAGGACATGAAAATGGCGTAACCTCTGTTGTCTTTAGTCGTGATAGCGAGTATTTAATAACTGGGAGTTGGGATAAAACTATCAAAATCTGGAAAATTGATGGCACTCTGATAGATACACTTCCAGGACATACTGCGGGAGTTGAAGACATAGCACTTAGTTCAGATGGTCAAATTCTGGCTTCGGGTGGTTTTGATCGAACTTTACGGCTTTGGCAACGAGATCACAAAAAACCGTTTAGCTTTCGATTGCAAAAAACTATCGAAGCACACAGTGAACCAATCCTGGGTGTAGCATTTAGTCCCGATGGTCAGGTATTAGCAACAGGCAGTTATGATAAAACCATCCGCCTGTGGAGTCGAGAGGGGAAGCTGTTAAAGACCTTAGAAGAGCATAATCTAGCAGTTTTTGATGTCACCTTTAGTCCAGATGGACAGTTGATAGCCTCGACTTCCGACGATCGCACCATTAAATTATGGCAACGTGATGGGAAATTTTTAAGAACATTGGTAAATTCAAAATATAAATTAGGACCATTAAGATTTAGCCGAGATGGAAAAACAATTTTTGCCGCCGGTGGAAATAGCACAAATGCAATTCAAATCTGGGATCTGCAAGGAAAACTAATAATTACACTGTTTCGACATCTTGACGCTGTGTCTTCCTTAGCCTTTAGTGCTGATGGTAACACCTTAGTTTCCACTAGCCGCGATCGCACGGCAATTATCTGGAATTTACCCAAAATATTTGCTCTTAACGAATTAGATTATGCTTGTAATTGGATAAAAGATTACTTGCAGAATAATCAGGAATTAAAAAATTTAGAAAAAAATGATTCTCCTGGAGAGAAGCTTTCTATACGCCATCTGTGCGATCCTTAGTAGAGTGGAAAAACTCCAGGTCATTAAGTAGCAGGGGACAAAATTTTTATGTCAATTATTACAGCAGAAAACCTCAGTAAATCCTATCCAGTAGCAATTAAAGATCCAGGGATCAGGGGAACAATCACCCACTTTTTTCGCCGGACTTATCGCTCAATTCCAGCAGTTAAAAATGTTTCTTTTAGTATTGAACCTGGGGAAATAGTTGGTTTTTTGGGTCCTAATGGTGCTGGTAAAACTACCACTTTAAAAATGCTAACAGGGCTAATACATCCTTCTCATGGTACAGTTAAAGTTGGTGGATTTGTTCCCTTTAATCGTCAAGAAGCATTTTTGCAAAAAATCACTTTAGTGATGGGACAAAAACAGCAATTAATTTGGGATTTACCAGCCCTTGATTCTTTGAGAATTAACGCCGCAGTTTATAATATTTCTGACAAAGAATTTCAACGTCGAATAGGTGAATTAACAGAAATGCTGGCTTTATCAGGTAAACTCACCCAACCTGTGCGAAAATTATCATTAGGTGAACGGATGAAAGCTGAACTATTAGCAGCACTTTTACACCGTCCCCAAGTTTTATTTCTCGATGAACCAACTTTAGGATTAGATGTTAATGCTCAAGTCGGAGTCCGTGACTTTTTAAAAGAATATAATCGGCTGTATCAAGCAACTGTATTATTAACTAGTCATTACATGGCTGACATTACAGCTTTGTGTGAACGGGTGTTATTAATACACGAAGGAAAACTCATGTATGATGGCAGATTAGATGGATTATTAGAAAATTTTGCCCCTTATCGAGAAATTTATGTGGAGTTAGTTCAAGCATTACCACTAGAAAAACTTATGTCCTATGGTGATGTGCAAATGGTGGAAGGAAGAGCCGTTAGATTTATTGTGCAACAAGAAGCATTGACTCGCACTGTTTCCCAAATTTTAGCAGATTTAGAAGTGGTAGATTTAACAGTCACAGAACCACCAGTAGAAGAAGTAATTGGCCGAGTTTTTCAAAAAGGGTTTAACTAACTTATTAATAACCATGAAAAAAAAATTAAAAAAAGCCTTGACTTTTCTATCAGTATACTATGCCTATATGTTGGAATATAGGTCAGAATTAATATTATGGGTTTTATCTGGTTCTCTACCAATTATCATGATGGGTGTTTGGGTGCAAGCGGCTGAAGGTGGTATATTTGGTTTAGGACCTGTAGATTTTGCTCGGTATTTTTTCGCGGTTTTCATAGCTAGACAAATCAGCGTTGTCTGGGTAATTTATGAATTTGAAAAAGAAGTAGTAGAAGGTAAACTTTCACCAAAATTATTACAACCTATAGATCCAGTTTGGCATGATGTAGCTTATCATGCTGCTGAAAGATTAGCTCGAATACCTTTTATATTGCTTTTATCAATGTTATTTTTTGTTTTATATCCTCAAGCTTTTTGGTTGCCGAGTATAGCTAATTTATTGCTATTCATATTGGCAGGAATTATGGCATTTGCTTTACGGTTTATTATGCAATATACTTTTGCTATGTTTGCATTTTGGACAGAAAGAGCTACCGCTTTAGAAAATCTATGGTTTTTGTTTTTTCTATTTTTATCGGGTTTGATTGCACCTTTAGATGTTTTTCCTGAAGATGTCCGTAACATAGTTATGTTAACACCTTTTCCCTATATTATTGATTTTCCCGCTAGGATTTTGGTAGGATTACCTGTAGATTTAACAAGAGGATTTTTATCAATATTAGGTTGGTTTTTAATATTTTTAGGTGCTAATCGTGTTTTATGGCGTTTGGGTTTGAAGAAGTATTCAGGAATGGGAGCATAAATTATTGATAATTTAATTTGGTTCAGAAATGTGAATGTTCTGAATAATTTCCCGTAGTTGATCAAGACTATGTACCGTGAGAATATCCTTATGAATAATTTTTAATCTTTCCAAATCAGAAATTTGGGAGATTTCGGATATTAGTTCTAACCCTTCTCTGCCGAATTTTACATCTAAAGATAACTCAATAGCAGAAAGCCTTTCTTGCAACCGTCCTTCTTCTCTACCTTTATGCAAAATTTCCTGATAAAAGAAAGATTTTTCTAACACCTCTATACTCCCTCTACGAAATTATCTAATTGGATATTATTTCTCCCCTGATTAGGAGAGTAATACTAATTTAAAAACACAAGTTTAATTTCTTTGCAGAAACTGCTGTAATTCATCAAGAGTATTTACAGTTAGAATGCTTCTTTGAATATTTTTTAACTGTTCTAAATCAGCAATTTGTGATATTTCGGGCATGAATTGTAAACCTTCTTGAGCAAATTTCAACTCTAAAATTAGTTCAATAGATGACAGCATTACCTGTCTTCCCCCTTCTCTTCTTCCTTCTTCCTTAATCTGTTGATACCAAGGAGATTCTTGTAATATTGCCATATCCCACCTCATGATTTGTTGAACTAAGGCGCTATCTAATACGAATGTAGCAAAAAAAGCCATAACTGTTTCTAACTGGCTTAATTTTTCATCAGCACGAAGCATTTGTAATGCTTGTCTAACTGTTGATTCTCCTCCTCCACCTTTGAGAATTGGTACAAAGGGAAGCAGCGAGGGAATAGGTTGGCTTAAAGCTATTTCTACATCAACTTCCCAAAGATTGATCACCTGATAGTCTTGACGCGCCCGTAAACCTGCAAACTCTGATTCATAACGTTTAGGAATTTCTGCTTCACTTTCTTTCAGGATGTTAATTAATACGGGGTAGGTGGGAAGATCATATTTTTCTTCCGCTAATGCTGCATAAGCCCGCATTCTTTTGGGCATTTCTGGCTTATACCGTAATTGTAACTCATTGAGAACAAGAAATTCGCCGTACTGAGGACTGGTAGCTTTGATTAATACATCACTTTCTCTACTTATCCATTGAAATTCGGAGTTGAGAATTTCTCCGGTGGTAATATCGGGGATTTGTGTTACCCATTTTACCCAATTTTCGGGAGCGAGGCTGATTAATTTCTTGGTGCTGATATCTGCTTTTTTAATCATAAAGCACTACTATAAATTACTGGGGATAGTTTTAAACTTATCTGGTGAACCTAGAGAATAATCTTCTAATTTAAAATCAGCAAAAGGCTTTCTCTCTAATCTATCTCTTAAAGCTTCATCTAATATTACTCCTTCGGCTTGTTTTTTGACACCAATAATAATAATACTGCGTTGATAAGCTGTTGAGTCTTGGCTAGATTGACAATCTTTTCTTTGAAATTGTCCCAGATTTAATAAGCGATAACCTGTAACGCTGGGTGTATTACTAAATATCTTTTTTCCTAATAATTGGATTTGCTGAGAACGTTCTAACGCACGTCTTTGTTCAGCAGCGATATCACCTTCACAAGATGCTGTTCCTACGGAAATAATCTCGCTGGGATTTTCCATAATTTTCTGGATACCTTCTTGTTCTAAGTTAGATTTTAAGGAATCAAGGGTAATAGTTTGATCCTGATATTTAATTTGGTAAGTGCTACCTAATTGCCATTTATATTCTACTGATAAAACCGCAATATTAAATTCGGCAACTCTGCCTTGACTATCTTTCCCTTCTTCATAAGGAAAATAATCAACATTGCCTTTTTTCACTGGTGCTTGTCCATAGTCAGGAGGAAGAACGGTAAATTTATTATTTCTGTTTGCGAATGCTATCCACCAAAGTAATAATAAGGAAACAATTAAAGCTGTAAACCAGGCTAATATTGGTAACTTTTCTGGTTGTTTTTGGGGTGGAATAACGGTGTGATTAGTAGTTATTTTGTTAACTATTGCGGTTTTTAAATCTCCTCCAATATTCACAGTTGCAGATGTATTTTCTGTTAGTTGACACTCAATTTCTGCTAATCTGCTCAAAATTTCTTCAACATTGTGAGGACGTTTATTCACTTCCATTGACATTAACCAATCAATGAAATCTAATAATAATGGAGAAACATGATTTGTATGATGTCGCCATTGTAAAATATCTAAATGAGGATCATATAATTGTCCGGGTTGAAATCCCGTTAATAAAAATACAAATGTCCGTCCTAAAGCAAAGAAATCTGATTGGGCTATGGCTTGTCCTCGCATTTGTTCGGGAGGGCTATAACCAGATGATGAAATGGCTGTCATTCCTCCACCATTTGCTAGATAGGTTCTGGTGATTTCTCTGGCTGTACCAAAGTCAATTAATACTAATTGTCCATCAGGACGAATCATGATATTTGATGGTTTAATATCTCTATGGAGATATTGTTGGTTATGAACTAAATCTAAGATTTCTAATAATTGTTTTAACCAAACTATGGCTTGAGCTTCGGAAATTGGGCGATTTTGTTGTTGCTTTAACCATTGTTCTAAATTCGGTCCTTCAATCTTTTCCATGACCATACAATGTAAGATCACATTATTTCTGGTTTGATATGGAAAGTAACCTTCAGCTTTGGGAATACCAGGATGATTTAATTGTTCTAAAACATTTACTTCTTGTTGAAATAAGGAAACAGCTTTAGAATCATTTGCTAGTTCTTCTTTGAGGACTTTGAGAATTTTTGGTGTGTCTTGCTGGTAAGCTTCATAAACTTTGCTAAAACCAGTTTTGTCACTCAATAAACGTAAGACTCGATAACGTCCTATCAATTCCAATTGCGAACCACAACTTTGACAAAAGCGGTTTTCATCATTATCTGGGTGGTTGGGTTGAGGACAAACTGGATTAATGCAGAGGCTCATAAATAATTGACAATTGATAATTGATAATTGACAACTTGAGATGATTATCTCATTTTTGGGTTGCTAAAAAAGCAGCGACTGTTTGATTAAATTCTGTAGGGTTACTTAAAAATGGCCAATGATTTCCGGGAACTTGCAGGAAATTTAAGTTTTTGAGGTTGGTTTTGTAGGGTTGAATTTGCCAATTTTGGCGGTTGACACCTTTTTCTGGTTGTATAAAGAGGGCAGGTGTATCAACTGGGTTAATGAAACCTGGTACGTCCATTACTGCGTCAAAAATGCCGTCACGGGCGGCAATGGTAAATTTGCTACCCCAAGTACCATCGGATTTTTGTTCAATTCCGGCTTGAAAAACTTGCTGTTGTAAAGAACTCCAATTTAGATATTGGCTGAGTTGTCGAATTTTTTGTTCGGCTTCTTCGTAACTAGCAAAAGGTCCCATGCTTTTGAGGAAAGGTAAGACGCGGTACAATAGAGGAAATGTGATTTTGAGGAAACTGGGCATTTTCCAGATAAAAATGGGATCTACTAGTGTGATACTTTTTAACCTGGCTGGGTTTTTTCTAGCCCAAATAGCGGCTAATTTCCCTGTCCAAGAGTGACTGACGATATGAGCCGCAGACCATCCCATTTTATCCATTAATGCTTCCAAATCAGCGATCGCACTGTCAAAAGTATAATCTTTTTCTGGTTTACTACTCTCACCATGACCACGCATATCTGGTGCAATTATATGATAATCTGCTGCTAAATAATCTCCTAAACTAGACCAAACCAAAGCATTATCAGCCATACCATGTAACAACAGTAATGGTTCTTGACCTTGATTCCATTCCAGGTAAGAAAGTTGAATATCAGATGTTGATAGAGTGTGACGGACAGGTATCATTTTCTTAATCTTTTCGAGGACAACTGAGAGGGAATTTTAGCAGAAAAAATAAATTTTCAGGTTTGAACTTTTAGTTTCTAATTTTGCATGGTTGAAAATTGTACTGATTAGCACGAATTAATCGAGCAAATGAATGTCAAAATCAAGAATAGGAATACGAGGATATTAAAATTACTATGCCAGAAATCGATCAATCCATAGCTCAACATTATCACGACCGGACTAAATATGACCCCCAAACACTGGCTTCTAAAAGTCATAATTTAGACTGGGCTAAACAGCCTGTACCGTTTAAAGAGTACAAAATTGGTGCTGATATTGACCTCAAACCCTATCTGCAAGAAACGGTGGAAACAGTTGCTAATAAATTAGATACCCAATGGTGGTGGCGACTTTCTCAACTATTATTTCACAGTTATGGACTCACGGCAAAAATGCCTTCTATGGGTAGTGCTGTATACCTACGGTCTGCTCCCAGTGCTGGGGGGTTGTATCCGGCTGAGGTATATTTAGTTTCTCGTGGTACGCCATTATTACCACCGGGACTCTATAACTATCAATGTCGAAGTCATTCTTTAATGCACTTTTGGGAAAGTGATGTTTGGCAAACTTTACAAGCGGCTTGTTTTTGGCATCCTGCTTTAGAAAGTACCCAATTAGCTATTATTACTACTGCGGTTTTTTATCGTTCTGCTTGGCGTTATGAAGACAGGGCTTACCGCCGAATTTTTCTCGATACTGGGCATCTTTTAAGTAATATTGAGTTGGCTGCTAATATTGCTGATTATCGCGCTCATTTAATCGGCGGTTTTGTGGATGAAGCTGTTAATGATTTACTTTATATTGATCAGGAACAAGAAGGAACAACGGCTGTTTTAGCTTTGGCAGATTTGTTAGATGTGCGTCAAAATTTACCTCTAGGACGAACTGCTTTACCTTCAACAACTGATACTAATTATCCATCTATTCCTGATGGTGAATTGCTGAAATATTTTCATTTACATACCCAAATTTCATCTACAACAACTGATAAGTTAAATCTACCAAATGTCCAACCAGAAAAGTCTTTAGAAGATAAATACAATTTTCCTTTCTGTGAAAAGATTCCGACTCGAACTGCACCAATTTATTGGGGAGAACATTTATCAGAATTATCAAATACTATCTATAAACGCCGTTCTACCCGTGCGTATAATGGTGAAAATTTGAATTTTGATGAACTCAAAGCTTTACTGGATTTTACTTATCAACCTCAAAATTACATTGATCAAAATTTAGATCCTCATCCTGATCATTTCGATTTGAATTTAATAGAAACATTTATTGTTGTTTCTGGAGTGCAAGGATTAGATGCTGGTTGTTATTATTACGCACCAAAAGCGCAAGAATTACGACAAATTCGCTTTAAAAATTTCCGTCGAGAATTACATTTTCTGTGTTTGGGACAGGAATTAGGTAGGGATGCAGGAGCAGTATTATTTCATACCGCTGATTTAAAAAATGCGATCGCTCAATATGGAGATCGTGTTTACCGTTATTTACATTTAGATGCTGGTATTTTAGGACAAAGACTAAATTTAGCAGCTATTCGGCTCAATTTGGGTGTCAGTGGTATCGCTGGCTTCTTTGATGACCAAGTAAACGAAGTTTTGGGTATCCCTACTGATGAAGCCGTTATCTACATTACGACACTAGGAAAACCGAGGTAAAGAAGTCAGGAGGAAGAAGAGAGAAGGAAATTTCTCTCCTGCGTCCTCTGCGGTTCATTTCTTCATAATTTTGCGTAAGTCCTGTTCTTGTACCTCACTTAAATGGGAATTGCTATATACCCCAAATGGTAATGAGAATTGGGAATTACCTTTTTCCCATTACCAATTACCAAATTCTAACTTCTGAGACTAACACCAAATTTCTCGACTAAAGCCGTCCTCACCTTATCATGAACTGGTTCAATTTCAGTTTCAGTCAGAGTGCGATCGCTCACACGATAAACTAAGCGAAAAGCTAAACTGCGTTGTCCTGTGGGGACATTTTCACCACGATATTCATCAAACACTTCTACTGAGTCTAATAACCCCTTACCGGCTTTGTTAATGACCTTTTCAATTTCCGAGACTGTGATTTTAATTGGGGCAAAAAAGGCAATATCGCGATCGCTGGCTGGATAAGTAGAGTAAGATGTAAATTTGGGAGTTAATAACTCTTCACTACTTACGGCATCTAATAACGCATCTAAATCTAATTGAAACACATAAACGGCATCTGGTAAATCTTTTTCTCGCCGTAATTGGGGATGAACTTGACCAAATGTACCCAATCTATTTCCTCTTTCCCAAAGTGAAGCAGTGCGTCCAGGATGTAAGCGAGAATCTCGATTTTCTGGTTGAAATTCCACCTCTAAACCCAGTTGTCTAAAGACACTTTCTAAAATGCCTTTTGCTTCAAACCAAGTAATTGGTTCTTCTTTCCCACCCCGTAACCATTTACCAGAAGTTATATCACCACCAATAATCCCAGCCAATATTTCCGCTTCTTCTAAACCTTCTTCTTCGCGCCAGAAAATCCTGCCGATTTCAAAACCATTTAATGCCCCATTTCCTTGTTGTAAATTGTATTGAAAGGCATCAATTAAACCAGAAATCAAATCAGTGCGTAAAGCTGAATATTCAGCAAACAAAGGATTACTTAAAACTATTTGTCTATCTTCACCTGGTTTAACTAAAGAATAATGAATTAATTCCGTCAAACCTTCAGCCCTTAGACACGATCTTAACTTACGAACTAATTCTTGATCTAAAGGTAAATAACCAGCTTCAGATTTTTCTGGTAAAGTATCGCAGAATTTATCATAACCATATAAACGAGCAATTTCTTCAATTAAATCAATTTCCCGTTCTAAATCCCGATAACGATAAGGAGGTACTGTTACCTGCCAAATTTGTTCTTCAATTGTGATTAATTTACATCCTAAAGCAGTGAGGATTTTTTCTACATCTTCTGCTTGTAGTTCTCCTGTTTCTCCTGCTAATTCAATTGGACCTAGCACTTCATTGACTCTATCCAAACGCAAGGTAATAGAATGTGACCAAGTGGAAGCATCTGGACGATAATCGGAAATTTCCTGCTGAACAATTACCCCTGCTGCTAACTCACTAATTAAAGATAAAGCGCGGTGACAAGCTATTTCTAATTCTGCCCGATTTACTCCTCTTTCATATCTGCCAGAAGCCTCACTTCTTAACCCCGCACTCCGAGAAGAACGACGAATAGCCACAGAATCAAATAATGCAGCTTCTAAAACTAAACTTTGTGTACCTTCATGAACTTCCGTTTCCGCACCACCCATGACACCTGCTAAAGCCACCGCTTGATTATTAGCAGTAATTAATAAATTTTGGGTTGATAAATTCCGGTTATTTCCATCTAAGGTTTTTAAAGTTTCTCCCGTTTCCGCAAACCGCACACCAATAATTAAATTTTCTCCCCCACCTACAGATTGTAAACGCTCTTTGTCGAAAGCGTGGAGAGGTTGTCCTCTTTCTAACAACACATAGTTAGTGATATCAACTACATTATTAATTGGTCTGACACCCGCAGAACGCAAACGTTGTTGTAACCATTCAGGAGAAGGTGCAATTTTTACTTGTTCAACAACTGTACCAATATAAGCCGGACAAGCTTGGGTTTCGGAAATTTTCAAAGTGAGATTTTTTGCAGTTTTGGTATTTTCCACTTCTGCAATTTGGGGAATTGATAATTTTCCCCCAGTTAAAGCTGCTACTTCCCGCGCAATACCCACCATAGATAAAGCGTCAGCACGGTTAGCGGTAGCGGTGACATCTAAAATCACATCTTCCAAACCCAACAGGGGACGCACGTCACTACCCAGAACAAGATTTTCCTCCGGGAAGATATGAATACCGTCAATATCAGTGGGTAAACCTAGTTCCTTCAAAGAACATATCATGCCGTTGGAGGGAACACCGCGCAGTTTTGCAGGTTTAATTTTTAAATCAATGTTGGGTAAATAAGTTCCTGTAGTTGCGACGGGAACATAGATGTCTGCGCGGACGTTTCCAGCACCGCAAACGATATTTACAGTCTCAGCAGCACCAATATCAACTGTACAAACGCTCAGTTTATCTGCATTGGGGTGTGGTTGACGTTCTAGCACTCTTCCCACAACAACACCATCTGCCCAAGTGCGACGATCTTCTATATCTTCTACTTCAAACCCTGCCATTGTCAAGGTTTCCGCCAGTTCTTCTGGAGTCTGTTTGATTTCTACGAGTTCTTTTAACCAGTTTAGAGAAATACGCATGGAGTCTGTTTGTTTGGTTTTATCTTTCGCTTTAATTTTATATATTAAGTGAAAATTATGAGATTTTTTGGCTTTGCTAATTGAATGTATGAATTAGCCTCACGCCAAGGCGCAAAGACGCAAAGAATAAGAGTTAAAGAAATCTAATTTTTCGTTTTACAGTAGAAATGCGATATGGAAAGTCTCTACATTTTTTTTACGGGATGTCTATTATGATTAATTCATAGGACTTACGCAAAATATCTCTGAAACCCTATTTTCTTTGTGTCCTTCGCTCCTTCGTGGTTCGTTCTTTCGTGACTTGTGCGATAACGTTCCTGATTCAGTAGATATCAGAATCCTATCCGTATGGGAGATATGTCCACTATGGTACAGCAATTA
>NZ_VILD01000008.1:10328-54764 GCF_009712085.1 Anabaena sp. UHCC 0253 | reverse complement strand
CAATTATCAGCAGAAACCACACCAGAAATCATCTACCCTGACAGCGACGGTCAACCAATGGCAGATAATACCAAACAATATCAATGGATTGTTAAAATTAAAGAAAATTTAGAAATATTATTTGCATCAAATTCAGATGTATTTATTGCTGGTGATTTACTATGGTATCCTGTCGAGGGAAATCCGAAAATTCGTCAAGCACCTGATGTATTAGTAGTTTTTGGTAGACCAAAGGGAGATAGAGGTTCATATCAACAGTGGAAAGAGAATAATATTCCTCCTCAAGTAGTTTTTGAAATTTTATCTCTAGGAAATAGAACTTCAGCGATGATTAATAAGTCGCTTTTTTATCAACGTTATGGAGTGGAAGAATATTATATTTATGATCCTGATACTTTAGAATTATCCGGTTTTGTGCATTCTGAAGATGGTTTTGTAGCTATTGAAGATATTTATAATTGGGTAAGTCCAAGATTGGGGATACGTTTTCAAATTACATCTGATAATTTAGAAATTTATTATCCTGATGGTAATAAGTTTCTCACATCTGTGGAATTTGATCAACTTGCTAAACAAGAACGTCAAGAAAAGGAAATAGCTATTCAACAGTATCAAGAATTATTAACAAAGTTGCAAGAAAAGGGAATTGATGTAGGTACAATATGAACCCAGGTTTGTAGTGAGGACTTTAGTCCTCATTTAAGGGCTGAAGCCCTTACTACCAAATCATCTCAATCTTTTTTACATTACTTAATCTAAGTTGAGTTATTTTTGTTTAGTTACTTACTTGATATGATCAGAAAATCCTATTTAAGATTTAGTAGATCTATATACATTATTTTGGAGTTGAAATTATGATAGATTCAAAAAATATCAATAAACCATTATTCTCTCAACATTATTTAGACTATCGGATTCAAGAATCTCCAGAATGGCAATTAGATATTACTTCAGATTTTGAGCAATTAAAAAAGCTTTTTTTATCAAAAATAGCAATTTTATCTACTCTCAATGAAGCTCAAACTGAAGATGTATTTATTAAACCCGTATTAGATATTTTAGGGTTTTCTAATATTCCTCAAGTGGTTACTCGTGGGAAAGGTAGAGCCGAACGCCCTGATTATGCGTTGTTTGCAAATGAAAGTGAAAGGGATATAGCTTACTCTTTTCAAAATAATGAAACTGCTTTTTATGGTAAAGTATTAGTAATAGCAGAAGCTAAATATTGGGAAAGACCATTAAGTAAAGTTTCTGCTAATGATAAACGGGATATTTTTAAGAACGAAAACCCATCTTTTCAGATTTCTAGTTATCTCACAGGTACAGGAGTTGATTGGGGAATTTTAACCAATGGTAGAGAATGGCGTTTATATTATCGTCAAGCATCTTCAACCGCAACGGAATTTTATCCCATTGATTTGGTAGAATTATTAGAAACTGAAGATTTAGAGAAATTCAAATACTTTTGGTTATTTTTTAGAAGTGCGGCTTTTGAAAAAGACAGCTACAATAAAAACTTTTTAGAAAGAGTCAGAGAAGGAAGTACAACTTATGCGACTCAAGTAGGAAACGAATTAAAAACGTTAGTATTTGATCAGATATTTCCTGACTTAGCAGGGGGTTTTGTTGCAGACGCAATGCGACGGGGAAAAACTGTAGAACCAAAACAGGTTTATGCAGCTACTTTATCATTTTTATATAAGTTGTTATTTCTATTATATGCCGAAGCCAGAAATTTATTACCAATTACCACCGCTTACCGTGATTATAGTTTGATTAAAATTACTCAAGAAATAGCGGAAAGCGTTGATAAAAAAAGAACATTAAGTAAAACTTCGACAAAGATTTATAAGAGTTTATTAGGTTTATTTGAAATAGTAGATAGAGGTGATGCAGCTTTAGAAGTACCTCGTTATAATGGTGGTTTATTTCATTTTGATTTTCATGAAACTGAAGATATCAAAGATTATCCAGATAATTATTTTCTGTATGAACATCAATTATCTGATGCTGTCTTATTTCCAGCTTTGGATAAATTAGCACGGTTTGAAAAACTTCCCATTGACTACAGCTTTTTAGGTGTGCGACAATTGGGTTCGATTTATGAAGGTTTATTAGAATATCGCTTAGTTATTGAAGATGGAAATACCGGAAAAGTCCATTTAGCAAATGATAAAGGTGAACGAAAAGCAACGGGTTCTTATTACACACCAGATTATATTGTTAAATACATTGTTAGTCATACTCTCAAACCGATTTTAGAGGAGAGAAAACAAAAATTTGCGGATTTAATGACGCAAATTAGCCAATTACATGAAAAAATGGCAGATGGTAGATTAGGAGTACAAAGTCGTAACGGGTTACAAAAAGATTTACAACGTTTAGAAAGAAAAAGTACAAATACTCTACTGGATATTAAAATATGTGATCCTGCTATGGGAAGCGGACATTTTTTAGTGGAAGCCGTTGATTATTTTACAGATGAATTAATCATTATTTTAAATGAATATCCTGAACATAATCCGGTTTTAGATATGTTATCAAAAACCCGCGAAAGCATTTTAGCAAATTTACAACAACAGGGAATTACTATTGATGTCAATAAGTTAGAAGATACTCAACTTTTGCAACGGGTGGTAATGAAACGCTGTATTTATGGTGTGGATTTGAACCCAATGGCGGTAGAATTAGCAAAGGTGAGTTTATGGTTACATTCTTTCACAATTGGCGCACCTTTAAGTTTTTTAGATCATCATTTGCGTTGCGGTAATTCGCTGATTGGTACGACTGCGCGAGAAGCAGAAGCAAATATGGTAAAGGAAGAAAGTGGACAATTAAATTTATTAACTGGTCCATTTGTGGGGTTATTACGTGCTGCGGAAATTATGCGCGGTGTGAGTACGTTAAGTGATGCAACTTTTGCGGAGGTAGAAACTAGCGAAAGATTATTTAAGGAGTTTGATAAAGCTGCGAAACCTTATAAACGATTATTAGATATTTATGTTTCTAAATATTTTGGGTTGAAACGTGCTGATCATTTTTTACGGGTTTATGGTACTAATGCGATTAATGCTAACCCTGGAAATATGAATGCTGCTGATATTGCGGTATATGAAGATGCGAGAAAGTTGTTTGAAGAAAAGCGGTTTTTTCATTGGGATTTAGAATTTCCAGAGGTTTTTATTGATTTAGAAAATGCAAGTTGGAAAGAAAATCCCGGTTTTGATGCTGTGATTGGAAATCCACCTTATGGATCAACGTATAAAGACTATACAAGTGCTAAATTACAATATATTAGTAATACTGTCACTTCCAAAGATATTTATCTATTTTTTATTGAATTATCATTAAATATAATTTCCAAAATTGGTACTATAGGCTTAATTACTCCTAATACATGGATGACTCTAGAAAGTGGTTGTGAGTTTAGAAAATTAATTTTACAAACCACGCAATTAATTAAAATAGCTGAATTTAGATCAGCTTTTCAAGATGCAATTGTAGAAACTGCTGCTTTAATAGTTTCTAAAAATATTAATAGTTCTGAAAATACAGAAGTTTTAAATTTTGCGAATCAAGAAATAATTTCTAAATATTCTCGTTTGACATCTGAATGGTTTTTAAATGAAGGATATGTGATTGATTATTATTTAAATATGGAAGAAATTAATATTTTGAACAAGTCTACTAATCAAGGTATTAAGTTAGAAGAATTAGTAAATATATATGCAGGTACAAAATTATACGAAAAAGGAAAAGGTAATCCCCCTCAAACACCGTTAATTTTGAAGGAAAAACCATATACATCAAATAACTTACTACCAGATTTTGAACCCATAATTACAGGTGGAGATATACAAAAATATGCAATTAAAAATGATCTTATTTATGTTAAATATGGTACATGGTTAGCTGCACCAAGAAATGAAAGTATATTTAGAAATCAAAAAATCATAGTTCGACGCACTGACGATTTAATTATTGCAAGTATTGATTGTGATTTCAGAATTTGTCAAAACTCTGTACATTGTCTCATCAAAAAAGAAGAGAGTAATGTTTCTGATTATTTTTTGTTATCAATATTAAATTCTTTTTATATTAAATGGTGGTATCAAAAGAAAAATTTCCAGATGGTTGGTAAGCCTTTTGCTGAAGTTAAAGTTATTTATTTATCAAGAATACCAGTTCCTAAAATTTCCTTTACAACTTCCCCAGAAAAACGCCAAGAATATTTAGAAAATACAATCAACCTTTACCAACAATATCAAATCAATCATCAACCAGATATTTTACTTACCCAAATTGATCATCACCTAAATCAACAACTATCAGAAGCAGATGTAATTCATAATTTCCTCGCATATTTAGCAGAACAAATGATAGAATTAAATAAACAAAAACAAACTGAAATCAAAGGCTTTTTAACATGGTTAGAAAGATTTATCGGTGCTGATATTGATAATCTTACTAATAAATCGAAAATTCAAAATTATTTAGGTGATTATTATAAACAAAACCAAGTAAATAACCATTTAACCTTTGATGAATTAATTAGTATCCTCAAGAAAAATCAGAAAAAACTAAAAATAGATCCCACCGCGAGAAAAGAACAAGAAACATTAGAAAAAGAATATCAATCAAGTTTAAATACACTCTTACCAATCAAAAAGCAACTAAAACAATGTGATTGGTTAATTGATGAAATTGTTTATAAATTATATGGTTTAACTGAAGAAGAAAAAGCGATAATTACAGGATAAAAATATCCCCGACTTCTTTATAGCGGTTATCGCTAGGATGCAATACAATCGAGGGCGCAGACCCTTCGCCCCTACAGAGTTTGCGATTAGCTGACTGTATCTCACTCAAGTGCATACCGCTATATTCATTTTGTAAATAAATGATATATTTTTGTTAGAAGATCGGGGATCTGGATTATAATATAACTAGATTTGGTAGCATCAATCATGCTAAAATACAACCCCTTACATTGTTTACCTTCATCTGAAGAATTACCCGACTCTGACGACACACCAGTGGATAACGAACTACAAGATTTAATTCCCGGTTTATTAAAAGCCATGTTAGCCTTAATCTGGTCGCAAAGATGGGATTGGTTTTTTGGCGTAGATATGGGAGTATATTATGATCCAAATAAACCGTCGATAGTCCCAGATGGATTTTTAAGTCTTGGGATTCCTAGATTTATTGATGAGGGTTTACGTCCTAGTTATGTATTATGGGAAGAGCAGAAATTACCAACTTTAGTATTAGAAGTGGTATCTCAAACCTATAGGGGAGAATATACTACTAAAAAAGAAATGTATGCTCAAGAATTGGGAATTTTATATTATGTTGTTTATAATCCCCAACGGAAGAGAAAAGAATCTTTGGAAGTTTATAAATTAATGAATGGTGAATATGTTTTAATCCCAGGAAATCCCGTTTGGCTACCAGAAATAGGGTTAGGAATTGGAAAAGAAAAAGGAACTTATCAAGGAATAACTAGGGAATGGTTATATTGGTTTGATGAACAGGGAAAAAGATTTTTAACACCGGAAGAACGGATTTTACAAAGTGAAGAACAACGTTTAGAATCTGAAAGAAAACAGTTAGAATCTGAAAGAAAACGTTTAGAATCTGAAGAAAAAGCTCAGAAATTAGCAGAGATGTTAAAAAAATTAGGAATTGATCCTGAAAGTTTAATGTAAAGGATGATGCACCGAGAAAACTTAGAGTGTGTGAATTAAATCTGCAAAACCGTAAATGCTAATTCCTAATAGGAGTAATGCTGTAAATTGGGTGATGCGTTGTTGAGTGAAAACTATGTGACTGTGTTCATTGGGAGAGATTGATTCTCGGACTAAAATAGAAGTTGATGCGCCAACTACAAGACTTAAACCTAATATTATGTAAGGCGGATCTGGTATAATTGTAGAAATTGTTAACATTGCGATCGCTAATGTCAACATTAATAATTCTACAAATCGTGGCGGATGATATTGACTAGATAAAATCAAGCTATTTAACCAAAAATTCCAGGTTCTCATAATTTGTTAATAGTCAGTGGTCAGTTGTCAGTTGTCAGTGGTCAATAAAATAAATACTAACCACTGACTCACATTTATATTAACTAACGAACGCCGGCTTTCATCCCTGCACCGTTTTTCTGTGTAGCATCTTCTGGTGGTTCAACACCAAAAACGCGACAAAAGACCTTTTCCACTTTATAGCCAGTATCAATGGATTCTAGGGGGTCTTTCCGCAGACGGTGACGCAGACATAAAGTAATTACCCGACGGATATCGTCTACTGTAACTTCTGTCCGTCCTTCAAACGCAGTTAAGGCTTTAGCAGCGCGGTTAGTAACGATATCACCCCGCAAACCATCCACATCTAATTCTGAACAAACTTCGGAAATTTTTACCCGAAAATCATAGTCTAAATTAACTTGTGGTAATAATTCCTGAGCATTGACAATTTGCTGTTGTAATGCTTCTTGGGGGGTTGTGTGTTTTTGTAAATATTCAGGAGGATTTTGGTCAAATTCGCCCCGTTCTTCCACAATTTGTACCCGCAAAGCTGGTTCTTTGACAGTGTGAATTTCCGCGTGCATTCCAAAACGGTCGAGGAGTTGGGGACGGAGTTCCCCTTCTTCTGGGTTTCCCGAACCGACGAGAACAAACCTGGCTGGGTGACGGATAGAAATCCCTTCCCGTTCCACGGTGTTCCAACCACTAGCAGCAGAATCGAGGAGTACGTCTACTAAGTGGTCATCTAACAAGTTGACCTCATCAACGTAGAGAATGCCTCTGTTGGCTTTGGCTAGTAGTCCGGGTTCAAAAGCTTTCACACCTTCAGATAAAGCCTTTTCAATGTCAATTGTCCCACAAACCCGGTCTTCGGTAGCGCCCAATGGTAAATCTACCATTTGCACCTTTTTGTGAGCGATGGGAATTTCCATACCCTGGGCGACTTGTTGACGAACTTCATCACTCATTAAGTCCGGGTCATTGGGGTCACTGTTGAAGGGGTCATTGGCGACAACAGAGATTTCTGGTAAGAGGTCCGCCAAGGCGCGGATAGTTGTAGATTTGCCGGTGCCGCGATCGCCCATAATCATTACACCACCAATTTTGGGGTCAATGACATTTAACAGCAGCGCCAGTTTCATTTCTTCTTGGCCGACGATGGCTGTAAATGGAAAGACCGCACGACGCGCACTCGCACTAGCTTGAGCAGTTGAAGTCACTAAATTTCCTTAACAATATTTTTTATTACAATTCTTTATTTTGACACATCTGGGCAGATGAGGAGGTGAGGACTTAGAGACTTTCAAATAAAAAAACACTCAGCCACCTAACGCAAAATATCTCTCAAACTCTCTTTCCTTCGTGTTCTATCTCTCCGAGACGCTCCGCGAACGCTTCTTCGTGGTTCATTACTCCGTGACTTGTGAGAAATCCGAGTAAAATAGTCCGAAAGGATACTCTATAGAGGTAAAATATGGGATTGGCTGGAATCAGAATAGTATTAGTAGAACCAGCGGGTCCGTTGAATGTAGGTTCAGTAGCCAGGGTGATGAAAAATTTTGGCTTATCTCAATTAATATTAGTAAATCCTCAATGCGATCGCTCATCTTTAGAATCTGTAAAAATGGCGGTTCATGGTAAAGATATTTTAGAATCGGCGCTGATAGTCAAGACATTACCAGAAGCATTGCAAGGATGTGTGCGAGCGATCGCTACCATGGGGCGTGAATACAGTGGAGAAATACCTTTAGAAACCCCCCGCATGGCTTTACCCTGGCTATTAGCGGCCGCAGAAAAACCTGTAGCTTTAATTTTTGGTAGAGAAGATCGGGGATTAACTAATGAAGAAATAAATTATGCCCACAAATTAGTTTTTATTCCCACTAATCCAGAATATCCATCTTTAAATTTAGCTACTGCGGTTTCTATTTGTTGTTATGAATTGTCGCAATCTATAGACTTATACACAGATCAAAATATCACACCCACAGAAATTGCTCCTTTAGATGCAATAGAAGCTTATTATCAACAATTGGAATCTTTATTGCTTTCCATTGGTTATCTTTATCCTCATACCGCAGCTAGTCGCATGGAAAAATTTCGCCACCTATATAACCGGGCATATTTACAAACTGCCGAGGTAGGAATGTTACGGGGGATTTTACGGCAGGTAGAATGGGCAATTAATCAGCACAACAAGATAACTAACAAAATGGATAATTAAATACCCAGTTATTACCCAAAAATACAAATATAGCGTAAACTGGATACGAAAATACTACTTAGTCCCCCAAGGTAGACTGAGTAGAGTGGTGCATCAATTAAAAATCTGGGTCGAAGGTGACAAGGAGTAGCTATGTCAGAATCAAGTGACAAACTCATACCTCTATCACGAAGGCAACCTGTACAGCGTCGCCGGCGTAAGCGTCCAGTCTCCAAGACAGGACAGAAAAAAGTTATTAGTCAACAGCCAGTTTCTAGCCAAAGAGAAGCTGCAACATTAATACGTATAAATAATCATAACAGTCCTGTTCCTATAGCGACTGGGGGGCGAAGACCACCATCACGGGTGATGATGCCACCAGGAGTTAAACCCATACCCAAAGTTAGGAAGAATACTCAACTTTCCCCACCAGGAACGGTGAGGTTAAAAACTGTACGTATAGAAAAGCCGAAAATAGAAAGAAGGGGATCACGCAAGACCAGGTTAAAACCCATGGCTAGAACCATGTTATATGCCTTGCGGTTGTTGATTGTAGGGATAGGTGTGGGTGCGATCGTTGGCACGTTCTTGTCAGTCCTAGACCCCGCTAATCGCATCAGTTCAGTTGCGTCTGTATCTGGAACTAAACCATCTCAAGCAGCAACTCAATCTCAGAATACCAGCTTATATCTTTCCCAGGAAATTGCACCTTTAAAAAATACTCTGCAAACTCTCTCTACAACTAACGCTGATCTCATTCCAGGTGTGTTTTTATTAGACTTAGATAATGGTGGTTATGTAGATATTAATAGTAATGCTAGTTTTGCTGCTGCCAGTACCATTAAAATCCCCATTTTGATTGCTTTTTTCCAAGATGTAGATGCTGGTAAAATCCGCTTGGATGAAATGTTAACTCTGGAAAAAGAGATGATTGCTGGGGGTTCGGGAAATATGCAATATCAACCCCCAGACAGTAAGTACACTGCTCTTGATGTAGCTACGAAAATGATGACAATTAGCGACAATACCGCCACAAATATGCTAATTGCTAAATTAGGTGGACAAGAGGTACTCAATGGGCGTTTTCGCAGTTGGGGATTGACTACGACGATGATTCGTAATCCTCTCCCAGATTTACCAGGAACTAATACTACCAGTCCCAGAGAATTGGGAAATTTAATCTCAATGGTGAATCAAGGTAGTGTTGTGAGTATGCGATCGCGTGATTTAATACTTAATATCATGAGTCGCACTCAACGGGATAATCTCTTACCTGCTGGTTTAGGAAAAGGAGCAAGTGCTTACCACAAAACAGGTGATATTGGCACAATGTTAGGAGATGCGGGTTTAGTGGATGTCCCCACTGGTAAGCGTTATATCGCCGCTATCATGGTACAACGTCCCCATAATGATCCTCGTGCGGGAAAATTAATTAGTTCTATTTCTAGTGCTGCTTACCAACACTTTAGCCAAGCCACAGTTACACCAAATAATTCTACAAATTATCAACCACCTGTTCAACCCTTAATTCAGCAACCTATTCAACCACCGCTCATGAATCCAATTGCACCTAATGGGATGGTTAATAATCCACCTGTAGGCGCTTATCCACCTCCTATAACAACTCCACAATATTACCCACCCCAATAAAACAATTCAAAATTCCAATCTGTTGCAGAAAAAATGTGAATTTGTTGTTAGAACAGCTTTAAGGCTATCTATCAAATGGAGAACATATCATGAATATTCAACTCAACCCGGAAACAGAGGAATTAATACAAGCTTATATTGCCACAGGTAGATTTGAAAATATAGAAGATGCAGTAAATGAGGCTTTTAATTTACTGCTGGGTAGAGAAAGAAGATTAGAGGAACTAAGGGAAAAAATAGCAGTAGGAACTGAACAAATTCATAATGGACAAGTAACAGACGGTGAGGTGGTTTTTGCTAGACTACAAGCAAAAATTAAACAGATAGAAGAGGAATTAGACAATGGGTAAATACTCATTTTCTGATGAAGCTATTCAAGATTTAGAAGAAATTTGTGAGTATCTTGGTAATAGTAATCCCAAAGCTGCTAGTCAACTTTTTGATAAAATTAGAAGTAAGTGTAAATTAGTTGCTAGTTTTCCAAGTATGGGTAAAAGTTATGGAAGACTAGCAAAAAATCTGCGTGGTTTTGTTGTTGATGACTACATCATATTTTACTATCCTCAAGAAGAGAAAATGGAAATTAATATTACTCGTATTGCTAGTGGTTATCGAGATTTAGAATCATTATTCGACTAAATTTTCTAAGTTTCCCAGCTTTCTTAACATTTTTGATATCGCATTCCAGGAAGTTGGGTAACTAAACCCATGAGTTCCAATTGCAATAAAGAACTGGAAACTAAACCAGCATCCATACCTGTTTTTTGAATAATAAAATCAAACGATAAAGCATCAATAGACAAGGTATCTATAACCTGTTGTAATTCTGGTGGTAAATTAGGGATAGGAACAGATTTAACTATTGGTGTTTCTATATCTATTTGGGGAATTGCTCCCAACATAATTAATAATTCACTGAGTTCTTGATTAATTAAACCCGCACCTTGACTAATTAATTTTAAACAACCTTGTGATGGTTGATCATCAATTCTTCCCGGTAATGCGTAAACATCTCTACCAAATTCATTAGAGTATGTAGCAGTAATTAATGCACCTGATTTTATGGGTGCTTCCATTACTAATAATGCACGGCTTAAACCAGCAATAATGCGATTTCGACGGGGAAAATGGGTGCGGTTGGGTGCAGTTCTCGCCGGATATTCACTAATTACTATTCCAGATGTCAAAATCTGTTTATATAAATCTCTATTTTTATGGGGATAAATAACATCTACACCTGTTCCCACTACTGCTATTGTTCTTCCTCCCGCTTTCATTGCGGCTGCGTGACTTTCGGTATCTATCCCTTCGGCCATACCAGAAACAACGGTAAAACCATTTTTTGCTAAAGCGGTGCTAATTTGTCGAGTCCATTTAATTCCATATTCTGTAGGTTGACGAGTTCCCACAATTCCCACTAAGGGTTTTTCTCCTGAATTTTCCTGTAAATCAACTTCACCCCGATAATATAACAACGGTGGTGGACTGGGGATTTCTCGCAGTAGTTGGGGGTATTCTGGGTCTGCTGGTGTCCAAAAAAGTGGGTTTGCTTGTTGGTGTTGGGTAAGTAGTTGTTCTGGGTTTAAACGGGATTTTTGTTGAACAATTTTTTCTAATGTCTGAAATCCCAAACCTTCAACTTTTCGCAATTCCCCCGGACCAGCTTTCCAAGCTGTTTCTAAGTTACCAAAATGCTGTTGTAATCTTTGCAGTAATATGGGACCAATACCGGAAATTTGTGACCAAGCTAACCAATATTTACGTTCTTCTGTGTTTGACATACCAAATTAAGATGAAGCTGCATGGAATAAGATTTTTAGAATGATTGAACGCAGATGAACGCAGATAAACGCAGATAAATACGGGTTACTTTTATTTTATGCAATTAGATTAAACCTTTGCTAAATGTTGATTTTTCAAATAGTCAAATACAGATTTATCACCAATATCGGGAGGAATAGTTTGGATTACTTTCCGCACAGCAAAGATTAAAAAGAAAATCGCCCAAATTCCTAATAAAACTTGTTCTGCTTGAGTTGATAAAATTCCTGTTAAATGTCCTAATAATACTAAGGGAACAAGGGGAGTTAAGATTTTAGTTTCTAAACGATTGAAACAAAAACCTTCTTTGAAAAAAATACCTGTTAAAGCTGCAAAAGTAAAACCAATCCCTAATATACTTAGGGGTTGCTGATAAACAGTAATTGCAAAAGCTTGACTATCACCATGTCCAAAAATAAATGCCGAAATGCTGCCAATTACCCAAAAAACTTGGAGAATTCGGTGCAAAGATGCCATATAAATATGAATAGTTAATAAACTGACACCCAGTGCAAGACTAAAACAGGTGTAGAGAGGGGTAATCGCTTGAATTGCCGCAGGTTGGGGATAGAATAAGACTAAACCGCTACCAATGGCAAAACACAGTGCTGCTATCATTAAACCTGTACGGTAAATTATCACACTTTGGCGATCGCTCTGGGTAATTGTAAATTCTCCAAACTGACCTTGATATACTGCCGGTGATGATATTGTTTGTGTAGTCATATTTCCCAATAATTTTCAATATTCTAAATTCATACTGCCCTCATGAAAAGTATATCATACTCATTACTTCTCTGACTTTAACGTTTAAAACTCTTACCTTTGCGCCTTTGCGTCTTTGCGTGAGCTTAATTCATACTTCCATTATGCAACATCAAAAATTATTCATTGATTGATAAAATCAATTTTACCTGTTGCCAAATTGTAAAAAGCACCAATAATTTTTAACTTACCTGCTTTAACTAATTTATCTAAAATTACTGAACTTTTTTGCATTTTTTGGATTTGATAGTTGATATTAGCTATAACTGCATTATTAGTATTATTCTCGTTTAATTTAGTATTTCTTAAAGCTGGTTTAATCTGTTCAATGATTATGCCAATTCTACCAGGTGCAGGTTCAGTTTGCATTGCTGCTTTCACAGCACCGCAATTTTGATGACCTAAAACTACAATCAACTGTGAACCTAAAACTGCTGTAGAATATTCTAGACTACCTATAGCTACATCATTCGCAACATTTCCGGCTACACGCACAACAAATAAATCACCAATTCCTTGATCAAAAATGGTTTCTGTGGGAACACGAGAATCAGCACAACCTAATATGGCTGCAAAAGGATATTGTGCTTGAGCAGTTTTTTTCAATCTCTCTGGTGATAATTGAGAACTTCGTTGTTTCTGATTAACAAATCTTTGGTTTCCTGCTAATAAACGCCTGATAGCTTCATTTGCATTCACTGGCTGAGGATTATCTACTTTTGTATCACTAATTACTGTTTCTTCACTTCGCTCAATTACCCGATTACAAGCTGTAATAGTAGCAATACTAAAACTACTTAAACCTACTACTTTCAAAAAGTTACGCCGACCTATAAATCCGTTAATTCTACTCATTTATCTTCCTGATAAGTTGTGTATTTTAATCAGGAATATATCATTATTAATGATAATAGGAGAGTAGCTGATGAAACGGTTTAATAATTATTTAATGTCCCTTACTAGCACCTAAATATAATTCTCCCACTTTTGGATCAGTTAATAATTCCCTACCAGATCCAGAAATAGCATCTCTTCCTGATTCTAACACATAACCACGATCTGCCATTTCCAAAGCTTTTCGGGCATTTTGTTCTACTAAAACTATCGCAGTCCCCGATTGGTTAATTTGTTTAATTTGCTCAAATACTTGAGATACCAAAATGGGTGATAAAGCCGCTGAAGGTTCATCCAAAAGCAGTAAACTGGGTTCTAACATTAATGCTTTACCCATTGCTAACATTTGTCTTTCTCCACCAGAAAGAGTTCCTGCACGTTGACGACGGCGATCGCTCAATCTGGGAAACATAGTGTATATTTTATCTTTAAGAGGTTTCAATGGGATATTTCTGACAAATGCCCCCATTTCTAAGTTTTCATCTATGGTTAAAGATGGAAAGACATTGGCAATTTGGGGAACATAGGACATTCCTTTTTGAACTATTTGATTTGATTTTAAACCCACCAAATTCTGATCTTTAAATGTAATAGTTCCGGTATGGGGTGTCAAAAGTCCAAAAATAGTTTTTACTAAAGTGGATTTACCCGCACCATTAGGACCAATTACTGTGACTAATTCTCCTGCTGCAACGTGAAAGTTGACACCTTGCAAAATATCTACATCTTTAATATATCCAGCGTGGACGTTTTCTACTTCTAATAAATAGTTATTAGTCATTTGTTATATGAGGGAACAGGGAACAGGGAACAGGGAACAGGAAACAGGTAATTTGGTAATTCTCTCTTCTACTGTCACCTGTCACCTGTCACCTAATTTACTATTTTTTGCAATTCTGGTCTTTCTGCTGCTAAAATTGCTCCTTCTACGGGGCAAACTTGGAGACAGATGCCACAATCAATACAGGTAGCAAAATCAATCCAGTACCAATCTGTGCCTTTGGCGTTTTTCCCTGGTCCTTCATGAATACAAGCGACTGGACAAGCAACTACGCAATCAGCTACCCCTTCGCAAACTTCTGTGACAATGGTATGTGGCATTTTTCCGATTCCCTCTCTTTTATCTGTTACTAATTATTACAAAAATAGGGAACAGGGAACAGGGAAGAGGGAACAGATAAGAAACTAAAGTTGGTGCGTTTAAAGCTCAGTCAAAAAAAACAGTGTCATTATTTCCATCTTATGTGTTTAAACATGAGTTTTTTCTGTTACCTGTTCCCTCTCTCAAGCAGTGAATTTAATTTTCTCCGACTACTTAACATCCAGCTTCAATGGTAGGTGAACCATCAGCTTTAATCCAGGCAATTTGGGAAATAGAGCGATCGCTTGCATATTGACGAATCGCATCTGCATCTAAATTTTCTAGCCCGATTTCTACTCTAACTAAATGTGTAGAATCACGTAACTTTTGAGCATAAGCAAAAGCCGCAGCCGCAGCATCGGTGGTTTCTGGGACTACTAACCAATTGCTGGGGGGAATTTCTTGGGGTAATTGCTGATTTGATGCTAGAAGTTGGTATAAATCATCAATATTCAGTTCAAAGCCAATACCAGGAATATTTTCGCCCTGGGGATGATATAAACCTAGTAATTGGTCATAACGACCACCACTTCCTAAAACTTGGGCTTGGGAATTTGTATCACTAACTACTTCAAAAACAATGCCTGTGTAATAGTCAATGGTTTGAATTAAGCTCAAGTCAAGGATTAAAGGGAATTTACCATCTAGTAATTCTACTAGAGACTTGAGATTATTTATTGTCTCTTGTTGATCTGGCTCTAAGTGTAAACTACTGACTTTTTGTAAAACCTCTCGACTATCACCCCGCAAATCCAACATAATTTTAGCGCGTTGGTGTAGTTCTGCACTCAAAGGTAATCTATCAAGAGTGATATAATCCAGATGAGCGATCGCAGTCCGGACTTGATTTCTGATTTCAGCAGGAAAAGCATTCAGTAAGGAGCGAGTAATTCCCGCTTCACCTAAAATTAATTGCCATCCTTGTAAATCCAACGCTGTTAAACAATCTGCTACCAACAGCAATACTTCAGCATTTGCTAATAATCCACCCGCACCTAATAACTCCACCCCAGCTTGATAATACTCTTGCTGACGATTATGGCGGCCTTCCCAATTACGGCGAAAAACATTAGCATTGTAATAGAGTCGGTGGGGATAGGTCGCATCTGCCATGCGAGTTACCACTGTCCGGGCGATAGAAGCCGTCAATTCTGGACGCAAGCCCAATTCTTCATTTTGACCATTTTGGAGTTGAACTACCTTATGGCGCTGAATTGCTTCACCCGCCAAGAGGGTATCCATTCTTTCCAAAGTTGAGGTAATAATCCGATGATATCCCCAACGGATAAATACTTGTTCTAATCTATCTTCAATCCAGCGTTTTTGCGCCACATCTAAAGGTAATAGATCCCTTGCTCCCGCTGCTGGTTGATACACCATTATTTTTTCTTCCCGCCAAACAAACCACCAAACAAACCGCCATTTCCAGACTTCTCTGGAATATCCTCTTCAGTTTTGGCAGAGGATTTTACTTGAGAACCACTGTTTGTATTTCCTAAAGCTTTATCTACCTTGGGTTTCCATTCCAAAGCAATTTTTTCAGTAGGATCTAACTTCAGAGCATTATCAAAGTGAATTTTTGCCATTTTCAGTTGATTTTGCCGTAAATATACCATTGCAATCAAACTATGGCAATGACTATTTCTCGGTTCTAACTTTAAGGCATCCTGTAATTCTACTTTGGCTTGAGACAATTGGTTTTTTTCTAACAAATTTTGGGCGCGACGCAGGTACTGTTCTACTACTGTCTCTTCTTTTGGTGGTGGTGGAGGAGTTGGGGGTAATTTTTGAGGAGAATTTTGGATTTGGGTAGAAACAGGTTTACTGACTGACTGCCCAGCAACGCGCATCAGGTAAACTAAATTTAGTTCACTAACTTGAGCGATAATTTTGTCTGATTGTTGCAAATCACTAAATTGAGTTTCGGCTATTTTCGCGATCGCCGCTTTATAGGAGATACTAATATTGGGCGCAGCTACCAATTCATGGGCTAATTCTGTCTTCAGGTTAATTGATGCTGCTTCTTGTGCCAACCGCTTACCTATTTGCGACAATATTAATAAATATTCCCCACGATTGCGTTCTAGAGATAACTTCTCATAGGCGGGGTTAACTAATTTTGATAACAATTGATTAGCAATCTGTTTTTCTGGCTCACCCCCTACATTAGAACTATCTGGGTGCAGAAGACGGGCAATTTGCAAATAACGTTTACGAACTTCTTTAATTTCTGCATCAACTGGCACACATAACACTGCGTGATGGTCAATGAAATCATAAGTAAATAATCCAGAATCTAGTTTGAACGACATAGTACAAGTATCGCACCCAAGCAGAGTTTTTTCTAGTTTACTTGGCTCTCTAGGTCAATTGTCTAGGGAACAATGAAAATAGTAACAATTAGGGTCAGAGGCTATATTTTTTACATCCAATCCCTAATTATTATTAACTGACAATTGACAATAGAGAGTTGGTTAATTTGGCTTTAAAGCTCTTTTGTTTTGCAGAGAAAGAATAAAAAACCTTTCCTGATCTTCCTTTCTATCTTCCACCCTTTAATATCAGTTGTTGAAAAACCAATTATGTCCAAGTTGATAAAGGTGGAACTTGGATCAGTGTTTGACTGAGGCTGTCGTGAAGATAACCATTAGTAGCGAGAATTCTTCCCGATTCAATTTGAATAGGACTACCATCATAAGCAGTTACCTTCCCACCTGCTTCCTGCACCAAGATTATACCAGCAGCAACGTCCCAAGGCGCAATTCCCCTTTCCCAATAACCATCAAGTCTGCCACAGGCTACATAAGCTAAATCCAAAGATGCTGAACCGCCCCGTCTCACACCTTGAGTCAGATGAGTCAGATGACAAAACTCTGCATAATTATTATCAGCAGTTTCTCGACGATCATAAGCAAATCCACTTACCAATAGACTTTTGCTTAATTCCGTTGTTTCTGATACTTGGATAGGGCGACGGTTACGAGTTGCACCTAAACCAGCAGCAGCCCGAAATAATTCATTATGGAAAGGATCATAAATTACACCTACTTTTGGCATACCCTGAATGAATAGCCCAATAGAAACAGCGAAACAGGGATATTGATGAGCGTAATTGGTTGTACCATCAAGAGGATCAATTGCCCAAAGAAATTCATTATCTTGATTTCCCAGTTTTCCTGACTCCTCAGCCAGGATAGAATGTTGGGGAAAATGGCGACGCAATATTTCTAAAATTACCTGTTCCGAAGCCTTATCAGCAGCAGTAACTAAATCACCAGGACGGCCTTTTTCGGTGATTGCATCTTCTAATTTACCTAAATAATCTTGTAAAACTACACCTGCGGCTAAAGCTGCTTCTGTAGCAATATCTAGAAAAATTTGCATATTGGTCAGTTGTCAGTGGATTTAACGATAGAGACGGCGGAATTCGCCAGGAGTTAGACGCATGGGTTTATCAGTATTCCAGATACCTTTTCCCATGATTCTCGCCCATTGTTGAGCGCGTTCTAGGCGTTGGTCGTATTTGTGATTAGGCGATCGCGCTACAAATAAAGCATATCCTTGTTTGACAACTTCTTCATTTAATAACACTTGATCTTTCCATACATAAGCTAAAGTTCTGTTGAATTGATCCTTGGCTTCAAAGTCAAATTCCAAATTCACAGTTGGATTTGTACCACCCATTAAAGTTTCTAGCAATTTTTTACCATCTTCTCCCCATGGGGTTTGACGCAAATCTGGTGCATCTAAACCAATTAACCGGACTGGAGAAATTAAATTTGTTTGTACCTCCATACCCAATACTTCCAAACTTTGTCCACTCACAACCCTTGCTACTTTTACCTCAGCCAAGGTTATGGCAGAGTTGTTTTGACTTTGACAACTCACCAACAATAACAAAGTCCCTAATATAATTATTTTGGGCATAAAAACGCGAAGACGGAATACAGCAGCCATCCTCGCTAACCAATTTATCCACCCCAACACAAAAAAAATCTTAGTCGTCATCTAAGGGTAAACCCGCTTTAACTCTGCCTTTACCAAAAAACCGTCCAAACTGAAGTTCATAAACTTCATCTTCATCCTGTGTTTCCAGTTCCAAATCAGAACGGGCATAACTTACACATAATAAAGCGTAACCCTGGCGACGTAAATCTGGAGAAAGTCCAATAGCTTCCGGTTGGTAAATATCTCCTGACAAAACTCTGACAGCGCAAGTAGTACAAGCCCCATTCCGACAAGAAAAAGGGAGTTCTGCCCCATTATGTTCAGCGGTGTGCAGAATATAACGGTCTTCGGGAACATTAAGGGTATATGATATACCAGTTTTGCGATCGTGAACTCTAATTGTATGCGTGGCAACCATCTTAATTTCGGATTTTGGGATTTCACCCCTTATTATAGGAATAATGGATTAAAAACCTCGCATCTTTAAACCCAAGAATACCGAAAAATTATTTGAGAAAACAGTTGCTTTTTTTCGCAACCTATTATATGATGATGAATCAGTGACACCTGGAGAGATGGCCGAGTGGTTGAAGGCGCAGACCTGGAAAGTCTGTAATAGGGTGACTTATTCGGGGGTTCGAATCCCCCTCTCTCCATTTTCCCTTGTGTTGTAAGGGTTTTAGGCTTTAGTACATCTGTTTTAGCGATCGCTTGTGGTTTAACTTTTTGGTTTAACTGGTTTAATGCTTTGGTTGAGTTTATAGACTTCAAAGCAAGTCTACACCGGCCTTACGCCATAAGGATCTGAGGTCTACATCGGACTATATTTAGGTTTAAATAATATGGTTGTCAAGATAAGCAAAAAAGCTGCTACTCACCTCTAATTACATCTGGTAAAAATATTTTTTCTATATCCAACTTCAAGTAATACTCCTTAATTATCTTCTCTGAATTACCTACTATCTCTGCAAGTTTATGGATAGGGTAGTCATTGTTAGCGTGATAACTTATCATTGTATGCCTTAATTGGTAAGGCACTCTGTAGCGTAGGTTCATTGCTGCTAAAAGATTCTTCCACACACCATTTAAAGCCTGTTGAGAAATACATTTACCGTTTTTGTTGGTAAAAACATAACCTGTTCGGTTGTTAAAAACTGAAAATATCTCTCTCAATTCTTGATTGATTGGGAAAAATCTAAAATCTACAGTTTTAGTTCCTTGCTTTTTAACTATTGTCCCGCTTGCATTTACTTGATTTTCACAAAACTTAATTCTATTTTTTTCAAAGTCAATATTTTCCCACTTAAGAGCAACTGCTTCCGAGGGTCTGCAACCTGTTAACCACAAGAAATAAACATAGAAATAGTATTGTTTGTGTGTACCTTTCTGTCTTACATAAGTTTCATTTTTGAGTGCATCTAGAATGCTATAGACTTCACTCACAGAAAAGATATCTAACTCATTATCATTATCCTGAAAATTGCTTCTCTGTATATCTTTAAGCTTTATGCTCTCCAATAAGTCTCTGTACTCAATACCCCATTTTTTAGGGATATTACCATGCTTGCTATTCCAGTCAATAGCACTAACTATCCATTTCAATCTATCTTTGCTTGTTTTAGGACATCTGTTTTTGTCGCTGAAAAACCACTTTACGAGTTCACCTTTTTGTTCTAGTTTCTGAACAGGACAACTATTGATAATAGAGGTCACTGTAGCTACTGTCGTCAATATCGTGCTTTCACACCAGGTATTTACGTTTTTATTATAATCAACGTATTTACTCCATAGCATTTGCAAATCATTTTTCTCTACTACACGGATATTTCTATGCTTACTCTCTTTAAATCTTGATAATTCACCTTTAGTCATTGATTTGAGTGCAGCTATATCCAAATCGTTACCTGTGGATAGTTGTCTATTTATTTCTTCATCAATAGTTTTGGCAATATTTAGAGCCGTCAAATAATTTCCACCTACCCCTATTGTCTTGCGTCCATATTTACTGCTCAATCGTAATTGATAAGTTATAAACTTACCATTTCTCATTGTGTTAACGCTTAGGTGGATAAAGCCTAAATTTTCCTCCATGCTGGTTTAACTCGCTGGTTTAAGTTTGCTTAACTATGATAAGCTTAACCTTAGAAACCTTTGCCAGCAATAGGTATGCACATTTCTCGCGCAGACCTAAAAAGTCTGTTATGCCCCAAGACAATTATATAGCGTTTCCTAGCCTAATAAGGTACAAACTCATCTGCGTTTATCCGCGTTTATCATCTTCTATCTGCGGTTAATTCTTTCTTGTGTGTACCTCACCTAAATGTAAATCGCTATAAATCTGACTGATCTTCATCTGGTTTCTTCATGCCTTCTTGGAAATTTTTCAGACTTTTTCCTAAAACTCCCCCTATCTCCGGAATTTTCTTTGGTCCAAAAATCAAAATTGCGACTACAGCAATAATCACTACTTCCGGCCATCCTAATCCAAACATATCAGCTTCCCTTTGCAGAACTACAACTAACTATAGAATTTATTAGACATCTCCAGCAATTAAATATGCGCTATTTGGAATTTTTATTCCGAAATCCTGCAAATCTTTATTCAGACAACTATTCTGTCCGAATTGGCAGATTTAACCACTCACTCAGTTCCTGCGCCAGCCAATCAAGCTCCGGTTCAGAAACTAAATCATTATTATTGCCAATAATAAAATTCTTGTCTGTTCCAGCCCAAATGATAATCTGAGCTTTAATTTCTAAGCTACTGCTCTTCTTAGAGCTTTTATGAACATAAGTTCTTATTCTTTGTAACAGGCAAATATCATCTCTGTATGCTGGCGGATAAAAATAGATATCATATCCAAAGAAATCGTAATGTATAGAAATTTTATCTTGATCAATTCGCAAAATAATACTTTTAAATAAATTAAATATATATAGAGACATCAAAAACAAGATACCAGTTAAAAATATCCAGAAAAAGGTTTGACCATTAACTGTTAATAAAGTTGCATTCCATACAAACGAGATAATATAGATTAAGAATATGGTGGCAATACTTAATCTTATTCTTGGTGCTTGCAACTTACTCGGCGGAATAATGATTTCTAGCAAATATCTATTTTTAGTCAGTTTGATTTTACTATCATTTGGTTTTTTGGAAGTTAACTTAGTATTTGTCTTGATTGGTAATTGGGGTTTGTCTAAAGCTATAATTGCTTCATTTGCAGAACGCAAACGATTTCCTAAACTAGGTTCTGTCATCAACCTTAACCAATTAGTAAAATTTTGACTCAGATTAGTAACTTCCTCAAATTGAATCCGAAAATCCTTTTCTGGCAAATCGGCAGGATGAGAACCTGTGACTAAATAAATTAATGTTGCTCCTAAACTATAAAGATCGGAAGCGGGAACAGTTCTACCTCCAAATTGTTCCTGTGGCATATAACCATAAGTACCAACAATTGTCCTTGTTCCTGTACCTTCCGTGGCTAAAACTGTTTGGACTGAGCCAAAATCTATCAAATAAATTTCACCAACATTATTACCTGTTCTGTCTCCTAATAAAATATTACTAGGTTTAAGATCACGGTGAATTACAGAGGGATGCAAACTATGCAAATAAATAAGAATATTGAGTACAGATTTAGCTATTTGTTTAACTTCTATTTCTGTAAACTTGCGCCCAATTTGTAAATATTGTTCTAAAGTTTTAGCAGAGATATAAGTTTGAATGAGAGCAAATCCTTTAAATTCAGGTGAATTGATTTCAAAATAGTCTAAATAGCCAGGAATATGGGGATGGGATAAAGATTTTAAAATTTCGGCTTCTCGCTCAAATAATTTGAGATCATCCCATTGAAAATCACTAGTAAAGGAAAGTAACTTAATAATTACCAGTTCTTGAGTTTTTAAGTCCTTTGCTAGTAGAGTTTGTCGTCCGGCTTTTTTGCCTAACTGTTGTTGTACTTCATAGCGATTAACTAAAATATTTTCCATAAATTTATGAGTTGACACCCCGGTTATGCTCACAAATCAATAATGGCTTAAGTAAGGGGCGATCGCCAAGTAGGTTCTTTGCAAATTTTGGATTGGGTTAGTCTAACTGGTGATTTCTATGTTTAACCAATCACTTAATTCATTTGTTAACCATTCCAATTCTGCTTCAGATTTAATTAACCCAGCATTAACATCAAGTGAAAATTTTGTTACTCCTGCCCAAATCTCTAATTTTGCTGGTACTTGAGTTTTGTCACCATCAGAGTCTTTAGTCAGATGTTTAGGAATATAAACCAATTTAGTGATACTGTCTTTAGGGGCTGAACGAGTACGGCAAATTTTAAATCCCCATAACTTATGAATAAAAGAAATTTCCTGAGTATCTATAAACAACTGAATACTACCAAATAAACTGAAAAATAAACCATAGATCATCGAAAAGCCCACACCCCAAAAAGGTAGTGAAAACAAAGCAAAGGGCAGGTTCATGGGAAAAGGTGCAGCGATCGCGCCAATGGTCCAAAATAAAATAAACGAATTCCAGGAAATTGCAAATAAACTCAGGAATACCATAGACGGTTGAAAGCCAGCCGGAGGAATAATCACTTCTAAAATATCTTCAGTTTTAGTCAGTTGGATTTTACTACCGGCTGGTTTGTCACCCGTTAAGGTGATTTCAGTATATTCTGGCTGTTCTAAGGCTGTAAGTGCTTGAATTGCTGTTGGAAAACGCTTTTCTAAATCTGGTTCTATCATTCGCTTTAACCAGTTAGTTAAGCTAGGACTAATATTCGCAACTTGCTCAAATTGAATGCGAAAATCCTTTTGGGGTAAATCGGCTGGGTTAATACCCGTCACCAAATAAATTAGAGTTGCGCCTAAACTATAAAGGTCAGAAGCAGGAACAGTGCGCCCTCCAAACTGCTCTTGTGGCATATACCCATAAGTCCCCACAATGGTTCTTGTCCCTATTTCTGCTGCGAGAACAGTTTGAACTGAACCAAAATCAACTAAATACACTGAACCGACACTATTGCCCGATCGCTCTCCTAACAAAATATTGCTAGGCTTAAGATCACGGTGAATAGTGGGTGGATTTAAATTATGTAAATATATCAAAATCTCTAAAACTGCTTTAGCAATTTCTTTGATTTCAATTTCTGTAAATTTTCTCCCAGCTTGTAAAAATTGTTCTAAGGTTTGGGCGGGAATATAAGTCTGAACAAGGGCAAATCCTTGATAAGTTGGGGAATTAACCTGAAAATAGTCTAAATAAACAGGAATATAAGGATGTGATAAAGATTTTAAGGTTTGGGCTTCTCTCTCAAATAACTTGAGATCATCCCATTCAAAATCACTACTAAAAGCAAGTAACTTGACAATTACAGATTTCCCAGTTACTGAGTCAGTAGCTAATAAAGTTCTTCTTCCGGCTTTTTTCCCAAGTTGCTGTTGAACTTCGTAGCGATTTCCCAATATTTCTTTGTTAATCATAATTTACTTATAGGACTAGTCTATTAAACTTGCTTGAGATTATGACTTGTCTAATGAGTCCAGTAAATGTCCTAGCGCAAATTATACTACATTTCCATTCCTGGCCATTACTAATGAGATAATGACCTCAACGAGGTTTTCCATGTTTAATTTTTAATTGTTAATTTTTAATTACTTATGCCTTCCCAACTTTGGCCTTACATCACTCCAGGTATTCCCGATGAATTATTTGAAAATTTACCAGGTATTCCTCTGAGTCAACGAGAATTAAGATTATTGTTAATTTCCCAACTAAGACTACAAGTAAATTCGGTATTGTGGGATATTGGCGCGGGAACAGGTACAATTCCTATAGAGGTAGGCTTATTGTGTCCTCATGGGCGGGTAATTGCCGTAGAAAGGGATGAGGATGTAGCTAATCTAATTAAACGTAACTGCGATCGCTTTGAAGTTAAAAACGTCGAAGTCATTGAAGGTATCGCTCCCGAATGTTTAGATCAAATCAAGTTACTACCTGATCGGATCTGCATTGAAGGAGGAAAGGCCATACAGGAAATTGTCCAAGCAGCTTGGCAGTATTTACCTTTATCTGGTCGAGTGGTCGCTACTGCTGCTAATCTAGAAAGTCTGTATGCTATTTCGCAAAGCTTTTCTCAATTAAGAGCTAGAAATATCGAAGTTGTGCAGTCAGGGGTTAACCGTTTGGAAACACGGGGTTATTCTCAAACTTTTGTAGCAGGTGATCCCATTTTTATTCTGAGTGCTGAAAAATTAGATTAAAAAATTGAAAATTAAAAATGATGGTTTGAATATGGGTGAAGGTCAGAAAGAAATCTGTTATGATTTGCTGTTGAGATTTTTTTCTGTGTTTATTCTCCATTCAAGAGCAGTAATTTTCGGTGTGGGATTTGGGGGAAAGTCCTCAGTTAGTTCTGACACATCAATTTTCAATTCCAGCAGCAGTGACGAATCCTCATCTTTAAATTTTGCATTTTTAATTTTTAATTTTTAATTGCTTATGCCCTGGCCTCGAATTATTAGTGGAATTATTGCGATTATCATGGCGCTATCATCAACCCTATTAGGAGGTTGGTACTTTACAGTGGCGATCGCTATTGTCGTATTTTTAGGTCAACAAGAATATTTTAATTTGGTGCGATCGCGCGGGATCACACCATCAGTAATAATTACTATGTTTGTCAGTCAGGTATTGTTGGCAATTTCTACTCTGGATGGTAGTTTAGCTGATGCTATTATGCCCATAGCCGGCACACTCATTTGTTTTTACCTCCTGTTTCAGCCCAAATTAGCCACCATTGCTGATATTTCTGCTTCTATTATGGGGTTATTTTATGTAGGTTATTTACCAAATTATTGGGTACGGTTACGAGGAATTAATCATGCTGTTACCATTAATTTGCCTTTAGGTGGTTACTGGCCATCTAGTTGGCAAGATATCGGCCAAGGCAATTTTACTTCTTTGCCAACAGGTTTAACCGCGACAATTCTCTCTTTCTTTTGTATCTGGGCAGCGGATATTGGTGCTTATATTTTTGGTAAATTCTTTGGTAAAACTCGTTTATCGGATATTAGTCCCAAAAAAACTGTAGAAGGTGCGGTTTTTGGCATTAGTGCCAGTGTTGCTGTTGCTATCGCAGGAGCTTATTTTCTCCATTTTCCCCACTGGTTAATTGCTGGTGTCACATTGGGTTTGATTATCGGTATTGCTAGTTTATTAGGCGATTTAACGGAATCCTTGCTTAAACGTGATGCAGGAGTCAAAGATTCAGGACAATTAATCCCTGGCCATGGTGGTATTTTAGATCGAACCGATAGTTATATTTTTACTGCTCCTCTAGTTTATTATTTTGTGACATTGCTTTTACCTTTGTTAGAAAAAACCCTTTAATAGGAACTACAATGAGCTTTAATATCCCATTACCAATGTCAGTCAAAATAGCAGGGTAATTTACAGTAATTTCCGTGAATATTCAGGTTGGATATTTTCATGATTATGGGTTAACGTTGATGCGTCCATAACAACTTAGTTGACCTGGTATCAAAGAAATTTCTTGGATATCAACATCTGTTCCTAGATTTATAATATAAGGAGAATTCCTGTCTAAAAGAACATCTTGATGGGTCTTAATTTGGACTTTTGTCAATTGCAGTTCTTGGCCGTTAAGTAGTTCTAACCCTAAATAAACATTGAAGAATACCCCTTCAGGATCAGAGATAGGAATACCATTGAGGATCAATAGCTGATTGTCAAGGGTGATTTTTCGCCAAGTAATGGACTTGGAATTGAGGCTACATTCTGGTAATACTGTAACCAGGACATCATTTATAGCATTCGCTAATAATGGAGATGAAAGGGAATTATTAAGATCCTGTTCCTCTACTACCAGCTTACCCATCACAGGTACTACTGCTGATAATTGCAGCGGTTGTCCTTTGAGGATTGAGGCCACATTAAGCTGTATGTTTTCTGCCTCAAGTTCGATTTGTGTGATAGAAAGACCTTGATACACCGCGTGACTAGCAGAAATAGATAGCCCTGGAATACAGCCTGCAAGAAGTTGGCGATCGCTTGCTTTGATTTGTACCTCTAAATGAGATACTTGAGACAGTTGGGTTCTTAACCATAGTTTGATCGCTGATGTTAAAACTTTTGTAATTATCCTAACTTTTCTGTTATGTGTATTCGAGGAACTTGGTTTTATCATTTTCCGACGGTTCTATCAATATAGATATGATCAGTTTTTAAGGAACTTAAACAGTCCTTAACCTTAGCACTGAAGTTTGTTAATAACCAAGTGCAAACATTAGTTGTTTACGTATTCAACACAAAATCAACAATTTTCAGATGGAGGCACGGTTACAAAAAATTATCGCTCAATGGGGTATTGCCTCACGACGTGAAGCTGAAGAAATGATTAAGCAATCACGAGTGTATGTTAATGGAATATTGGCACATTTAGGTCAAAAAGTCGATCCCCAGCTAGATAAAATCTCCATTGATGGTAAACCTGTGTTGGTAGAACAGCGTCCATCCTTGATGTATCTATTAGTGCATAAACCCACAGGATTTGTATCTACTTGCTATGATCCTCAAGGAAGAGCAACTGTGTTAGATCTGCTACCACCAGAATTAAGACAGGGATCGGGTATTCACCCTGTCGGCCGCTTAGATGTAGACTCTACGGGAGCATTAATCTTGACAAATGATGGGGAACTAACTTATGGACTTACCCATCCGAGTCATAGTATTTGTAAAACATATCGTGTTGTCGTTCAAGGACATCCCCCAGCAAAAGTTCTCAAAATGTGGAGTCAGGGTGTAGTTCTAGAAGGAAAAATGACCAGACCTGCTCAAGTGCATTTAATTGCCAGTTATCCTGATCAAAGCTGTTTAAAAATTGTCTTACAGGAGGGAAGAAACCGCCAAATCCGCCGTGTAGCTCAACAATTAGGATATCCAGTTATTCAACTACATCGGACAGCGATTGGTTCAATTCAATTAGAAACGTCAATAACACCTTTTTTGCCAGTTGGGAAATATCGTCATCTCACTGGAGATGAGATTAGTTTTTTAAATAAGCAGATAAATCGCACACCTATTAAGACAAAGCTGAGTTAAGGAGTAAAGGGAAAGCATGAAATGGTTCAGAAAGAAGGAAGAACAGCCAATCAAACCTTCTATCAAGGAACACCAATCCGAAAAGTTGGCACAAATTGGCGCTCAATTAGCTGCACTCCGTCAAGAGAAAAATTTAACTCTTGATGAGTTAGTCGTAACGACCAGAATTCCTCGACGACTTTTGCAAGCAATCGAAGAAGGTAAGTTAACTGACTTACCAGAACCCATTTATATTCAAGGCTTTATTAGACAGTTTGCAGACGCTTTAGGTATCAAAGGAGGGGAATTTGCCAGTCATTTTCCTATTGGTTCTCAATCGGTGGGTTTTCAATCCACAAAAAAAGGCCTAAATATTCCTCAATTACGTCCTATTCATCTCTACCTGTTCTATATTGCGCTGATCTTTTGCTCTGTTAATGGTTTATCGCAATTATTGAATAATGCCTCCTTGCAGGCAAATAATAGCCAAATTCAACCCAATACACAAGCAAAATTAACAAACGCGGAAACAACAGGGAATAACAATTCACAGTCTGTACAAGTTGGTGTTACTTTAAAGGCATCTTCTTGGATTAGTGTAGTTACCGATGGCAAAACCGCCTTTGAAGGAGTTTTACCAGAGGGTTCTAGTCGCACTTGGAAAGCTACTAAACAACTAACAGTAAAAACTAATAATGCTGGAGGCGTTTTAATGAGCGTCAATCAGCAGAAACCAAAGGAAATGGGAGAAATGGGGAAAACTCAAGAAATTAAAATTGCTGCTAAACCAAACTTATAGAATAGAGTAAAATTTTGGATTGCTCTTAATTAATTGACAATTGACAATGGGTGATTTGGTTTAAAACCTCTCTTTTCAAGGAAAGAGTAAGAAAAAACTTTCCTTACTTTCGATCCTCTACACTTTTGGGAGAGGTAATTTTCCATTATCCATTGTCAATTGTTGAAAGGTTACTAACTACGCCAATCCAGGAAAAATCTCAGGTGCTGATGATTGATTAAGCCGAAATCGTTAATTTCAAATCCACAATCACCTCATTTATCACTGTCTATGAGCGCGTCCGTAACGGAGAGTAAGAGTTTTTAAGCGATCGCCTAAATCTGGCGTTAATACACCTGCTTGGTAACGCCATTCCCAATTTCCTTGTGCTGTACTCGGAAAATTCATCCGGGCTTCATTTCCCAACCCTAATACATCCTGTAACGGAATAATTGCTTGATTGGCGATCGAACTCAAAGCTAATCTAATTAAATCCCAGTTTATCCCGTCAGGACTAATACAACCCAAATACAACAACAAATTTTGCTTTTCGTAATCATTCGCAGCATTAAACCAGCCCACAGTCGTATCATTGTCGTGAGTGCCAGTATAAACTACAGCATTGCGAGTGTAGTTAAAGGGTAAAAACGGATTACCGGGATCAGAACCAAAAGCAAACTGTAATACCTTCATCCCTGGAAACTCAAACTGATCTCGCAGTGCTTCTACCTCTGGCGTAATGATCCCCAAATCTTCCGCCAAAACAGGTAACTTACCCAACCGCTTTCTAATAGTTTCAAACAAAGCTACACCAGGCGCTTCAATCCATTCGCCATTCATAGCCGTTTCTTCCCCTTGGGGTACAGCCCAATAAGCTTCAAAACCCCGGAAGTGATCAATGCGAATTATATCCACATAATCCAACATCGCCTCAAAGCGCAAGATCCACCATTTAAAGTCTTGTTTTTGCAATTCTTCCCAGTTATAAACCGGATTGCCCCATAATTGACCAGTGGCGCTAAAGTAATCTGGTGGTACACCCGCCATTAAAGCCACTTCGCCCGTTTCTTCATCTAAAGCAAAAATATCTGGATTCGCCCAAACATCAGCACTATCATGAGCTACATAAATGGGGATATCACCAATAATATCTATATCATTCTCATTAGCATAGTTTTTGAGTTCTGACCACTGCCGGAAAAACTCATATTGGACAAACTTGTAATAAAAAATCTCCTCTGCTAACTCTTTTTCAATTTTGGCTAAAGCTACTGGTTCACGCTTTGCCAATTCCGGTTGCCAATTATGCCAGCTTTTACCCTTTTGGGCATCTTTTATCGCCATAAATAGCGCATAATTATTTAACCAATAGCCTTTATCAGCACAAAACTTAGCAAAAGCTTGTTTCTGCTGGGAATTTGCTTTAGTTTTAAAATCCTCACAAGCTTTAATGAGTAGATTGACCTTAATAGGGATAACTTCGTTAAAATCTACTTTATTTACTGGAAAATCTGGTAAATCAGCTAAATCTTCTTCAATTAACAAACCCTCATCTAATAACTTATCGGGACTAATCAAAAAGTAATTTCCCGCCATTGCGGAGTAGCACATATAGGGAGAATTACCATAACCAGTTGGACCCAGAGGTAAAACTTGCCAATATTGTTGATGACTATCTTTGAGAAAATCAATAAACCGATAAGCTTCCAAACCTAAATCCCCAATACCAAAACGACTGGGGAAAGAACTAGGATGCAGTAAAATACCACTTGATCTAGGAAAAGGCATAGTTAATTGTAAATATGAGTAGATTGTTTATGAGGACTTAGACAAATGTTACATTCAATTTATTTTGTAGAGTGTGTCAAATATTAAAAATATTTTGATTCTTAACAAACTATCTAGTCTGACCCATGGTACTCAAATATCACCTGCCCAAGTCCTGTTTATAACTAACAATCGAGAACTTCATTGAAGTTATCATGGTATAGTTAATATAGATAGATTCTCAGTATAAAGAAATAGTAAAAATTGTAAAGGAATACGAAGATTTTGATTGCAAGTTTTACACAGCAAACATTTCTATAATTACTCGGATGTCTGAGAAGTTAAATTTTATTCTCTGTTGAGGAGTTCTATATGAGTATTAAAATCGCGCAATGGCGACCGGAGTATGAAACAGGCAATGATATTATTGATGAGCAGCATAAAAGTTTATTTAGTACCATTAATGCGCTAAATAGTGCGATGTTGGAGGGACAGGGCGAAGCGTTATTAGGAAAAACACTTGATAGTTTAAAAGACTATACCACAGTTCATTTCGACACTGAAGAAAAATTCATGCTCGACCATAAATATCCAGATTATGTAGAACATAAGCAGAAGCATGAAGCCCTTAAAGCCAAGGTTTTGAGCTTTGAGAAGAAAAATTATGATGACTTATCCAAGTTAACAAATGCAGTTTCTCACTTTTTAACTGATTGGTTAATTCATCACATTAAAGATGAAGACAAAAAGATGATTTCATTTTGCCGTCATGGTCATTGGAGTGAGTCTAAAACTGATCATATCTCATCGGTTTCTAGTGATAACAAACTAGAGATTGCACAATGGCGGACCGAGTACGAAACAGGCTATATCCTCATTGATAATCAACATCAAAGCCTTTTCCATGTTATTAATGCTCTCAATAGTGCCATGCTAGTAGGGAGAGGAGAAGAATTACTAGAAAGAACTTTAGAAAGTCTGAAAATTTACACAACTATTCATTTTGAAACCGAAGAAGAATTTATGCTTAAAAATAATTATCCAGGCTACCTGGAGCATAAGGCAAAACATGAACTCCTGCGGCAACAAGTAGAAGAGTTTAATCAACAAATAAAGATACAAAATACATCTCAGATTACTATTACTGTATCCCATTTTTTGACAGATTGGCTGATCCATCACATTAAAGATGAAGACAAAAAAATGATTGCTTTTCTACGCCAAAAACGAGAACAAAAACAGAAATAAATAATTATGACTTACAGAAATCCTGCTCCTACTGTTGATATCATTATTGAATTAATTGATAGACCTCATCGCCCCATTATCCTGATTGAAAGACATAATGAACCTTTAGGTTGGGCGTTACCTGGTGGTTTCGTTGATTATGGCGAAGCTGTGGAAAAGGCAGCAATTAGGGAAGCAGAGGAAGAAATATGTTTAAAAATAGAGTTAATCGAACAGTTATTAGTTTATTCTGATCCTAGTCGTGATCCTCGTCAGCATACAATTAGTATTGTATTTTTAGCAACAGCTATAGGTGAACCTTTCGCTGGTGATGATGCTAAAAGTGTGGGTATTTTCGAGCCTTGGTGTGTTCCTGGTAATTTATGTTTTGATCATAACCGGATTCTGCGGGATTATTGGCAATATCGTCATTATGGAATACGTCCCCGGTTAGGGTAAGTAGATTGGCGTTAAAAATAGTTCTAAAACGCCAGAAATTATAAGAAAAAAGGTGAGCTTTTTAGCCCACCCAAAAAAATCAGAGAATATCCTGTGATAATTAAGCTAACAAAGCTTTGGCTTTAGCTAAAACATTATCAACAGTGAAGCCAAACTTCTCCAAACAAGTGTTACCAGGAGCAGATGCACCAAAGGTATCAATGCTTACTGTGTCGCCTTCACTACCGATATATTTGTGCCAACCGAAGCTACTAGCAGCTTCTACAGATAGGCGCTTGGTAACAGCTTTAGGAAGAATGGATTCCTTATAAGCTGCGTCTTGTGTATCAAACAAGGTAGAAGAAGGCATAGAAACAACACGAACTTTCTTACCTTCAGCAGTTAATTTTTCCGCTGCACTGACACAGAGGCTCAATTCTGAACCTGTACCAATGAGGATAATATCTGGTGTACCTTGGCAATCAACAATTGTGTATCCACCTTTAGCAACACCTGCAATAGATGTACCTGCTAGGTTGGGGACATTTTGACGAGTGAACGCCAATAAAGTAGAAGCTTGTGCTTTAGACTTTTCAATTGCGACTTTGTAACCACCAGATGTTTCATTTCCATCAGCAGGACGAATTACGGTTAAGTCAGGAATCGCGCGGAGGGAAGCAAGGGTTTCAATGGGTTGGTGAGTAGGACCGTCTTCACCTTGGCCAATGGAGTCATGAGTCATTACCCAAATTGAGCCAGCTTCAGAGAGAGCAGCCAAACGAATTGCCGCCCGCATATAATCTGTGAAGATCAGGAAGGTTGCACCATAGGGAATTAAACCTGAGTTATGCAACGCCATACCGTTACAGATTGCACCCATGGCGTGTTCACGCACACCAAAGTGAATGTTGCGGTTTTGGAAGTGTCCTTTCTGGAAGTCGCCAAAACCTTTGAGTTCGGTGAGGTTGGAGTGGGTTAAGTCGGCAGAACCACCAATTAATTCTGGTAAAACTGCGGCTAGTTTGTTGAGGCAGTTTTCTGAGTGTTTGCGGGTGGGTAATGCTTTATCTTCTGCTGTGTAGGTAGGTAATACTTTGTCCCAACCGTCTGGTAATTTGCCGCTCACAAAACGGTCAAATTCAGCCGCTTCTTGGGGGTATTTAGCTTTGTAGTCAGCATAGGTCTTGTTCCAATCGGATTCATAACCTGCACCGCGTTCTACAGCCTTGCGGGCATGGTTAAGGGCATCAGCAGGGATTTCAAATGGTGCGTAGTTCCAACCCAAGTTTGTCCGAGTTAATGCTGTTTCATCTGGACCCAAGGCTGCGCCGTGAATACCTGCGGTGTTAGCTTTGTTAGGAGAACCATAACCGATGGTGGTTGTCACCTTAATCATGGTGGGTTTGTCGGTGACAGCTTTTGCTGCTTCGATCGCTTTGGCAATTCCTTCTAAATCGGTGTTACCATTTGCGACGTGCAGAACGTGCCAACCGTAGGATTCAAACCGTTTGGAAACATCTTCTGTAAATGCTACATCTGTAGAACCATCAATGGAGATGTGGTTATCGTCATAAAGAGCAATCAGTTTACCTAATCCCCAATGTCCGGCGATGGAAGCAGCTTCACCAGAAATGCCTTCCATGTTGCAACCATCACCAAGAATTACATAAGTGTAATGGTCAACAATTTTGGCATCGGGTTTGTTGAATTTAGCAGCTAGGTGTGCTTCGGCTACGGCTAAACCAACTGCATTGGCAATTCCTTGACCTAGAGGTCCTGTTGTTACTTCTACGCCGGCTGTAACAAAATTTTCGGGGTGGCCTGGGGTCTTAGCACCCCATTGACGAAATTGCTTGATGTCGTCTATGGTAACGCTATCGTAGCCTGTCAGGTACAACAAGGCATACTGCAACATTGAGCCATGACCAGCGGACAAGACAAAGCGATCGCGGTTGAACCACTGGGGATTTTTGGGGTTATAGCGCATGAAGCGATCCCAAAGCACAAAAGCCATAGGAGCAGCGCCCATGGGCAGTCCAGGGTGTCCTGATTTGGATTTTTCTATGGCATCTACAGCCAAAAAGCGGATCGAATTAATACAAAGTTCTTGGATGGATTGGGTTGCAACAGCCATAATCTCTTATTGTTAACGACGGGTTAGCACTCTTTTTAGCTTTTTTTAGCTGGGGTCATTATCAAGTGATCCCACTTTCCTCATCATCCCATTCCCAATTGTCCATGGACAACCGGGATCTTCTGAGTTTTTAGTGATGAATAAAGCTGATAATTTGGTCATGCTGTTCGCCAAGCGTGGCGTTAGCCATACTCAGGATTAAGCAATGATATCTATCATACTTGCCACAGGTTCACTTCTTGGAAAGCTAACCAGTAGCAAAATAATTTAGGGATAGATAATACAAGCCGTGGTAATTAGTAATTGGGTTATTAACTTCACCTATTACCTGACTAGCAAATACCTTTAGGGTGTGAATTTCTTAAAGGCCAAGGTGACATTATGACCACCAAAACCAAAAGAATTAGATAAGGCTATTTCTACTTTTTGGGCGCGGCTATGATGAGGAACATAATCTAAGTCACACTCTGGATCAAGATTTTCGATATTGATAGTTGGGGGAATTTGGTCATTAGCGATCGCTAAAATTGTCGCTACTGCTTCAATCCCACCAGAACCACCTAATAGGTGTCCTGTCATAGATTTAGTAGAACTAATTGCCACTTGATACGCATGATCTGCTAAGGCTTTTTTGATCGCCGCAGTTTCATTAGCATCATTGGCTGGTGTGCTAGTTCCATGAGCATTGATGTAACTTACCATTTCCGGTGCGATCGCCCCATCCTTTAAAGCCAATTCAATTGCTCTAGCTGCACCTAAACCTCCGGGGACTGGGGAAGTCATGTGGTAAGCATCACAGGTCATCCCATAACCAATAATTTCCCCATAAATTCTTGCACCACGACTGATGGCGTGTTCTAATTCTTCTAGAATTAAAATCCCTGCACCTTCACCCATGACAAAGCCATCGCGATCGCGATCAAACGGACGACACGCATGGGCTGGATCATCATTGCGAGTAGATAAAGCCCGTGCAGCAGCAAATCCCGCTACTGACAAAGGTGTAATCGCTGCTTCACAACCGCCGCAAATCATCGCTTTAGCAAATCCCCCTTGAATCTGACGAAAAGCATCACCAATAGAATTAGAACCAGCCGCACAAGCCGTCACGGAACAAGAATTAGGACCCTTTGCACCCGTATGAATTGCTGTCAATCCTGCCGCCATATTGGCGATCATCATTGGAATCATGAACGGACTACAACGATCAGGACCTCTATTTAAGTAAATGGTTTGTTGGTCTTCTAAGACCTTAATCCCACCCACTCCAGAACCAATAATAACACCCACCTGTTCAGCGTTCAGATCATTAATCACTAAACCTGAATCTTCAACAGCTTGTTTAGCCGCAGATACACCAAATTGGGAAAACCGATCCATTCGTTTGGCTTCTTTGCGTTCTAAGTAACTCTCTGGATTAAAGTTTTTAACTTCACCCGCAATGCGACAACTATGTTTAGAAGCATCAAACGCGGTGATATAGTCAATACCATTTCGTCCGCTTAATAATCCTTCCCAATATTCAATTGCTGTGTTACCAATAGGTGTAATCGCACCTACACCTGTTACAACAACACGTTTACGTTTAAAATCTGTCATGATTACATTAAATATGGCGAAAAAGCAGCAGGTTGAACAAATAAAAGTGCTAAGTTCCGAATCAAATGTCAAAAGTCAAGAATTTACTAAGCTAAAACATATCTACTTTACATAATTCAGATTGACTGAATATATTATGGGATGGACATCTTGCCCGTCTTCATGATGCAAGTTAAATAAGGAATAGCTTAGTTTTTCAGAATTATGGACGTTTGACACTTTTTTTGAAGTCAAATCTACAGTTTGAACATTCAACACATATCCATAGGCGGGTTTATCAAGTTAATCTGTGTGCAATCAAAGTATCTATTTAAACCCGCCGTACTGACTTGTGTCTTGATTATGCGGATGTAGCCTGTTTCTCTTTGATGTAATCCACTGCATTTTGAACAGTTAGAATTTTTTCCGCTGCATCATCAGGAATTTCGATCTCAAACTCTTCTTCTAATGCCATGACTAGCTCAACTGTATCTAGGGAATCAGCCCCTAGATCATCAGTAAATTTAGATCCTGGTGTAATGGTTTCAGCGTCTGCACTGAGTTGTTCAACGATAATCTTTTTGACCTTTTCAAAAATATCTGCTTGGCTCATAGATAAAAGTCCTTAACAAGTTGCTATGATTTGCTCTAAATGAACAAAGTTTTTTTTGAGCATATACATCTTATCGGAAAGGGTGAACCTGCGTATACGTTATATCGTTAAAACTGAGGATTAGATATTGGCAAAATTGAGAGGTTAATAACCCAACTACCAATTACCAATCAGGATTGAGGATGAAAAAATCATGAAGATTAATCTTAATAATCCTCAAAATCAATCCTTTTGTTCCATCATTTTCATCCCCATGACCCTAAATTGAAACCCAATATACATCTATGCTATCTCAAACACTCAAATACGCTTATTATCCAGGTTGTGTAGCTCAAGGGGCTTGTCGAGAATTGTATTTATCAACTCAATCCCTAACTCAAGCCTTGGGTATTGAACTAGTAGAACTCAAAAAAGCCGCTTGCTGTGGTTCAGGTACATTTAAAGAAGATTCCCAATTATTAGAAGACACCGTTAACGCCAGAAATATCGCTTTAGCAGAATCATTAAATTTACCTTTACTAACCCATTGCAGCACCTGTCAAGGTGTTATCGGTCATGTTGACGAACGTTTAAAAGAATGTCAATCAACAAATCCCGACTACCTCAACAAAGTTAATGGTTTATTAGAAAAAGAAGGCTGTTCACCTTATCGGGGAAGTACAGAAGTTAAACATCTTCTCTATGCTTTAGTCACAGATTACGGTTTAGAAGAAATTACTAAGCGCGTCACCCAGAAATTAACTGGATTAAAATGTGCCGCTTTTTATGGTTGTTATCTACTCCGCGCCCAAAAATCTATGCCCTATGATGATCCATTTCAACCGGAAGCAATGGAAAATGTCTTTCGGGCTGTAGGTGCGACACCTGTATATTATCGTGGCAGGACTCAATGCTGTGGTTGGCCTTTATCTAGCTACGCAACAACAGAATCTTTCCAAATGGCCGGAAACCATATCCAAGAAGCTTTAGCTAATGGGGCTGATTGTATTGTGACACCATGTCCTTTGTGTCATTTAAATTTAGATTCTCGCCAACCAGAAGTAGAAAAAGTAATTGGTGAAAAGTTAGGTTTACCTATTTTACATTTACCCCAGTTAATTGCTTTAGCTTTAGGCGTAAGTCCCAAAGAACTCGGTTTAGAACGACATATTGTATCTACAAAACCAGTTTTAGAAAAATTGGGCTGGGGATAAAAAGCAGGAATCGTAGGGGCGCAGGGCCTGCGCCCAGTCAGGAGTCAGGAGTCAGGAGTCAGGAGTCAGGAGTCAGAAGGAAGAATAAAATTACCCATCACCCATCACCCATTACCAATCACTGATTTTTGATATTCTTCTTCACTGATTAAATCCTGATTATTTTCGACACGATCTAAAAATACTAATCCTTCCAAATGATCATACTCATGTTGAAAAATTCTGGCGACAAAATCAGTTAATTCTTGTTTTTGTAAATTACCATTCCGGTCAGTATATTCAATTTCAATTGTTTGATATCTAGGGACTAAACCCCTAATTCCCGGAACACTTAAACAACCTTCCCAGTCTTTAACTATTTCTGAAGAATGGGCAATAATTTGGGGATTTATCATTGCTGTAGGTTGCATTTCTGGTGCATGGGGATATCTGATATTAGGACGAGAAGCGACGATAAATAATCGGTAAGATGCTGCTACTTGTGGTGCAGCAATTCCCACTCCATTGGCTTGAGCGACAGAGATAATTAATTCATCAATGAGGTTTTGAATTTTTTCCTCTTGAATATTCTCAACCCAAACAGCTTTTTGTCGTAATACCGGATTACCTAATTTAATAATTGGCGCTAATTCATTCATAACTGACAACTGAGAACTGACAACTGACTAAATATCAATTTCCTTGGTTAATGGGTAAAGGTGCAGGTTTAACGGAGACTTGGGTAATTTTGCCATCACGTAATACCTGAATTGGTAAAGGAACGCCGACTTTGCTATTTTCTACTAATTTTTGTACTTCATCAACTTTCAGGACTGATTGATTATTAATACTTTTTATAACATCCCCTGAGCGAAGTCCACCAATAGCTGCCGGTGAGTTAGGAACAATCCTCACTAATAAGACCCCTTGATCTGTAGATAAATTGATGCGATCGCCAAATCTAGTAGTTATTCTTTCCTTAACTTCTGGTGTTAATGTTACCATTTGTATTCCCAAATAGGGATGATCAACTCTACCTTTCGCAATTAATTCATTGGCAATTTTTTGGACAGTATTAATAGGAATTGCAAATCCCAAACCTTGAGCGCCTTGAATAATTGCTGTATTCATCCCAATGACTTCACCACGAGCATTTAGTAATGGTCCACCGGAATTTCCAGGGTTAATTGCTGCATCTGTTTGCAAATAATCAACACGCTTATCACTTGCCCCAATATCACTACTAGAACGATCTGTAGCACTGATAATTCCAGAGGTAACAGTATTATTTAACCCCAAAGGATTACCAATGGCGATCACAGCTTCTCCTGGTTGTAAAGTATCTGATTTACCTAAAGCTAGGGCGGGTAAATTGTTCGCATCAATTTGAATTACTGCTACATCTGTTACCGCGTCTTCACCTAATACTTTACCCTTAAAAGTTCGTCCATCTTTGAGGGTGACTGTAACTAAATCAGCACCGTCAACAACATGGGAATTAGTCAAAATTTGCCCAGATGAATTAATAATAAATCCAGAACCGCTACCTCTTTCCACTCTTTCTCTGGGTTGCGACGGAATTCTATTCCCAAAAAATCCGCGAAAAAAGGGATCGGAAAATTCGTCTGGAACTCTAGTAGTGACGGTTCTAGTAGAATCAATACGAACAACAGCACTTCCCACCTTTTGTACTACTTTAACAACAAAGTTGGGATCTCCAGAGGAGAAAATGGCGGGAGGAGCGATTTCGGTTGTGGGTACTGTGTTTTTTTGTGCTTGAGTATCATTAGATTGAGCTTCTGACGTAATTTTGTTCAGACTACTGCAACCTCCCAGCATTAAAACCCCTACACTACATACTGTTACCCATTTTTTTCCTTGATTTCTCAAGTTTTGTAGCCAAAATCTGGTATTCATATTTTTAGGCGCTAGGTTATGATTATTAATCTTCATAGGTAATTATTGCTCCGTATTAGTTAGTAGGTGTTAGGATCTTGGATACTTGGTTTTTACCAGAATGATCATACGAGACAAGAAGTAATTACGAATTAGGAATTACGAATTACGGATAAAGGTGGTGTTGATGGAAATTCCCATAGATGGTTTGTGGAATCATGTATTAGAGCGTTTACAGTTAGAATTAGCTCCTCCTACCTTTGAAACTTGGATTAAGACAGCTTATGCACAGCAGCTAGAAAATAACTGCTTGGTAATATATGCTCCTAATCCTTTTGCTCGCAATTGGCTTCAAAAATACTACATCCATACTATTGCTAATGTAGTTCAAGATATTGTGGGTTATCCAGTAGAAATTTATATTACTGTAGCTGAAGATGAGGACGTTTCTCATTTGGGTAATCAGGGAGCGCGAGGAGAATTCCCAGCGGTAAATCATCTTTACACAAATGCGCCTATAAATACCCACAAAACTTCAGATTTAAACTCTAAATATGTTTTTTCTCGGTTTGTTGTTGGTGCTAACAATCGCATGGCTCATGCTGCTTCCTTAGCTGTAGCAGAATATCCTGGTAGGGAATTTAATCCTTTATTTTTATGTGGTGGTGTGGGTTTAGGAAAAACACACTTAATGCAAGCTATTGGTAATTATCGCTGGGAAATTTGTCCTAATTCTAAGATATTTTATGTTTCCACAGAACAGTTTACAAATGATTTAATTACAGCAATTCGTCAAGATAGTATGCAAAGTTTCCGAGAACATTATCGGGCGGCTGATGTGCTGTTGGTTGATGATATTCAATTTATTGAGGGCAAAGAATATACTCAAGAAGAATTTTTTCATACTTTTAATACTTTACATGAAGCGGGTAAGCAAGTTGTTATTGCTTCAGATCGTCCTCCTAACCAGATTCCCAGTTTACAAGAACGTCTTTGTTCACGGTTTTCTATGGGACTAATTGCAGATATTCAAACCCCTGATTTAGAGACAAGAATGGCGATTTTGCAAAAAAAGCTGAGTATGAAAATATTCGTTTACCTAAAAATGTGATTGAATATCTTGCTTGTAATTATACTTCTAATATTCGTGAGTTAGAGGGGGCGTTAATTCGGGCTTTGGCTTATATTTCTATTTGGGGTTTACCTATGACTGTGGAAAATCTTGCTCCTATTTTAGGAACTCCTAGCCAGAAAATAGAAACGACTCCAGAGATTATTTTAATTATAGTCGCAGATGCTTTGAATGTGTCTATTGAGGATCTCAAGAGTAATTCCCGTCGTCGAGAAATTAGTTGGGCTAGACAAATAGGAATGTATTTAATGCGACAATATACAAAACTAAGTTTACCCAGAATAGGCGAGGAATTTGGTGGTAAAGATCATACAACAGTGATGTATAGTTGTGAAAAAATTACCCAATTACAGGAAAGTGATCAGACTTTAATTCAAACTTTACACCAATTGAGCGATCGCATCCACATGGCTACTTCCAAAAATAAAATTAACCCTTAATCATGTTTTCCACAACCAGAAAACCTAATTTCTCAAATATCAATCTTCGCTATTAAGCGCAAATATTAAGTAAAGTCTAAAGATTAATTAATTTTGACTTAAAATTGTCGTAAAAGTATAACTTTTTGGGGAAAAGCTGTGGAAAACTTTACTTTATTATTCATCAGGTTCATATATTATCATGACGCTATAAAAATCTAGGCTAGTTTTTCCACAGTTTTTCCACAGGAAAACATTGATAACAATGATTTTTTTATATCAGGAGCATTGACAAATGGACGAATTTATGAATGCGGCGATTTTTGAAGCTAAACAAGGTAGACAAGAAGGGGGAATTCCCATTGGGTCTGTATTGGTTAAGGATGGTAAAATTGTCGGTAGAGGACACAATAAGCGTGTACAAGAAAGTGATCCTGTCACTCATGCAGAAATTGATTGCCTCCGTAATGCTGGTAGAATTGGTAATTACAGAGGGACAACACTTTATTCAACACTAATGCCGTGCTATTTGTGCGCTGGTGCGGTAGTGCAGTTTGGTATTAAAAAAGTCATTGCTGGGGAATCACGAACCTTTTCGGGAGCAAAGGAATTTATGGTATCTCATGGAGTGGAAGTAGTAGATTTAAATCTAGATGAATGTGAACAAATGATGAGTGATTTTATTCAAACAAACCCCGAACTTTGGAATGAAGATATTGGTAAATGAAGTTTCGATGTAATTTGATGTTAGTTTGTTTAACTGACACTCTGCGCTCAAAAAAGAAGTTAGTTGATTTTAATTTTTTCTAACCTAAATTTTTTAACCTAGACTATGAAATTTTCTAGATAACGGTAAAATATGTACCTAATTGATCTGCAATCTCCTATAAGAATTAAAAAATTGAAATTAAACAACTATATTTTCAGATAAATGACGAATAATTCGGCAAGGATTACCCGCAGCTACAACATTTTTGGGGATATCTGTAACTACTACACTACCTGCACCAATACTAGTATTATCACCAATAGTCACACCTGGACAAATTATTGCGCCACCACCTATCCACACATTATGACCAATTCTAATTGGTGCTGCTAGTTCTCTACCCGTTAACCGGGTTTCTGGATCTGTGGGATGATAAGCTGTATAAATCTGTACATAAGGAGCAATCAATACATTTTCGCCAATATGAACAGTATGGCAATCTAAAATTACACAACCGTAATTTACATATAAGTTATTACCAGTGTAAATATTACTGCCATAGTCACAGTGGAAAGGTGGGACAATTTTGATTTTTGCTCCTATCTCAGCAAATAAGCCTTGTAAAATTTGATGTCGCTGCTGTTGCTGTTCTGCTGTGGTTGAGTTGTACATTCGCAGTAAACGACTAGCACGTTGACTTTCAGCAGCTAATTCCGCATCTTCTGATCAATATAACTCTCCTGTCAGCATTTTTTGTTTTTCTGTTTTTTCCATAACAGGGTAGTTAATTAAACTTGCTTCGCGTTAACTCAATGCTAATTTTGCCGTTAAAATCAGGAATAGGTGCAGCAGGTTTACTGAGAACCACTTGTACTTGACTAATACTGTCGCTGTCCTCTAGAATACCATCAGCGATCGCACCTGCTAATCTTTCTACCAATATAAACTTTGTAGTTTTGACCAAATTTTGAATTAAGCTAATGGTCCGCCGATAATCTACTGTATCTTCAATATTATCTGTTTTAGCGGGTTGAGAAAGATCCAACCATAATTTAACATCCACCTCAAACCATTGTCCTAATACCTGTTCTTCTGGTAAAAACCCGGTATAGCCGTAGCAGCGAATTCCTGTTAAATGGATACAGTCCATAAAAAATAATAAATTATAGTGACAGATGGTAATTTTACCTAATTACCATTATCTAATTAAATGCAACTTACTTTTCATAATCTTAATCAACTTTGGTCTTATGTGTTGACAGAAACCCTGAAACGCTTGGGTTTAAATTGTGCGGTTATTTGTCCTGGTTCTCGTTCTACACCATTAACTTTTGCATTTGTCAAACAAACACCGGATATTGAAGCTATTTCCATTTTAGATGAACGTTCAGCCGCTTTTTTTGCCTTGGGACAAGCTAAAGCGACCGGAAAACCTGTAGTATTAGTGTGTACTTCAGGAACAGCGGGAGCGAATTTTTACCCTGCGGTAATTGAAGCTAAGGAAAGTTGCGTACCTTTATTAATCTTAACTACAGATAGACCAGCAGAATTACGAGAATGTCATTCTGGACAAACTATTGATCAAGTAAAATTATACGGTAATTATCCCAATTGGCAAACCGAGTTAGCTACACCTGTTGCTGAGATGGAAATGTTAAATTATCTCAGACAAACAGTAATTTATGCTTGGGAACGTTGTCAATTTCCCAATGGGGGAACAGTACATCTAAATATACCATTTCGTGATCCGCTTGCGCCAATTCCTGATGGTATAGATTTTACCTTAGATGTTGAAGATTTCTTCTCTGGAATAGTCTCGACTCCATTACCAACTACCAATTACCAATTACCAATTACCCATCACCAAAAAGGGATTATTATTGCTGGTGTAGCTCAAACGAAACAACCTCAAGAATATTGTAGAGCGATCGCCCAACTTTCTCAATCTCTCCAATGGCCTGTTTTAGCAGAAGGACTTTCACCACTCAGAAATTACGCAGATTTAAATCCCTATTTAATTTCTACCTATGACATCATTTTACGTAATCAGCAACTTGCTGAAGAATTAGCACCAGAAATGGTAATTCAAGTCGGAGAAATGCCCACAAGTAAAGAATTGCGTAATTGGTTAATTGCTACTAAACCTCAACGTTGGATAATTGATAGTTGCGATCAAAATTTAGATCCTTTACATGGAAAAACTACACATTTAAGGACATCTATAGAGTATTTAAAGACTGAAAATTGGAAACCAGGAAATAGGGATTTAGAATATTTACAAAAATGGTGTAATTTAGAAGTAAACATCAGAAAAAATATTGATGATAACTTTCAAAACATGGAAGAGTTAATTGAAAGTAAAGCTGCTTGGTTAATTTCGCAAAATCTCCCACCAAAAACACCATTATTTATTGCTAATAGTATGCCAGTAAGGGATGTAGAATTTTTTTGGAAACCGAATAAGTTAAAAATTAAGCCTTATTTTAATCGCGGTGCAAATGGAATTGATGGCACACTTTCAACCGCTTTAGGAGTAGCACATCATCAAAAAAGTAGTGTCATGTTGACAGGAGATTTATCCCTATTACATGATACAAACGGTTTTTTAATTAGAAATAAATTTATTGGACATCTGACAATTATCTTAATTAATAACAATGGTGGAGGCATATTTGGAATGCTACCTATTGCCAAATTTGATCCACCTTTTGAGGAATTTTTTGCCACTCCCCAAGATATTGATTTTGCTCAGTTATGCGTCACTTATGGTGTGCAGCATGAGTTTATTAGTTCTTGGAATGATTTGCAGGAAAGATTAAATCCGTTACCAAATACAGGAATTCGGATTTTGGAAATTAAGACAAATCGAAAAAGGGATGCTATATGGAGAAAGGAAAATTTAGGGAAGTTTGCGGTGGATATTAAAATTTAAAAGCTGCTCTGTGAAAAATTTGCTCTTTTTAGTAGCTCACAAAAAGATTTATCTGCCTGATATTGTAGATTACTT
>NZ_VILD01000008.1:0-9979 GCF_009712085.1 Anabaena sp. UHCC 0253 | reverse complement strand
TGTAGATTACCTTTTCGACTTTATGGAAACAATAGTAATACCTCTTTCACGATTGACTTTAAAAACTGTATAGGTTTCTTTTTTATTCTTAAAAACAATTTCATTTTCTTCATTTACTTTCACAATATAGCCATTTACTAAAATCTTGCCAATTTTAGAAATGGGATCTTTCCAACGAATATATCTAAGAGCTTTATCAAAATTCACTGGACTAAAACAACTTTCAATTAAACCAACAGCGTAAAATTTTTGGTAAATCAGCCAAAAAGTAATAATAGAAAATATGCTAAAAATTAATTTTGGTTGAATCATCATTCTCTCTTATTTCTTCTGGCTATGCTGTCCACAACAATTCTATTTTATTCTATTGACTTGTCATAAGGAAAGAATTAACCGCAGATAGAAGATGATGGACGCGGATAAACGCAGATAAATTTGTATCTTAGTAGACTAGGAAACGCTATAAATATTTTCAAAATTAGTGTTTGTCTCTTTTTTCATTTGCTCCTTATCCGCGATAAAATTTTCAAGCACAATCAACCCACCTATAACCATGCAAATAGACTGGAAAACCGTCAAAACCTACGAAGACATCATCTATCAAAAAAGCGACGGTATCGCCAAAATCACCATCAACCGTCCCCACAAACGTAACGCTTTCCGTCCTAAAACCGTATTTGAACTATACGAAGCCTTTTGGGATGCTCGTGAAGATAGAAGTATTGGTGTAGTCCTATTTACGGGTGCTGGACCCCATACAGATGGTAAATACGCTTTCTGTTCAGGTGGTGATCAAAGTGTACGCGGACAAGCTGGTTATGTAGATGATGCTGGAATTCCTCGCTTAAACGTCTTGGATTTACAGCGTCTCATTCGTTCCATGCCGAAAGTAGTTATTGCCTTAGTAGCAGGCTATGCTATTGGCGGAGGCCATGTTTTACATTTAATCTGTGACTTGACTATTGCCGCCGATAACGCCATTTTTGGACAAACAGGCCCCAAAGTTGGTAGTTTTGACGGTGGTTTTGGTGCAAGTTACCTGGCCAGAATCGTCGGACAAAAAAAAGCCAGAGAAATATGGTTTTTGTGTCGTCAATATAATGCTGAACAAGCTTTAGAAATGGGTTTAGTTAATACCGTCGTTCCTATAGAAGAACTAGAAACCGAAGGTATACAATGGGCGCAAGAAGTCTTAGAAAAAAGCCCCATTGCGATTCGTTGTCTCAAATCCGCCTTTAACGCTGACTGTGACGGACAAGCGGGGTTACAAGAACTTGCCGGTAACGCTACCCTCCTCTATTACATGACAGAAGAAGGAGCAGAAGGAAAACAAGCATTTTTAGAAAAACGTCCCCCGAATTTTCGGGATTTTCCTTGGCTACCTTAGACATATATCAAAATCGCACCTTCCTGACAGGTGCGATTTCTAAAGATATCAAAATTGGCAACACTCAAAAATTTAAAGTCAAATCTTATTTCTGCTTTACAGGAAATTAATTACAGTAACAATAGGTGGTTACGGTATATTGTAGGTAAATCTAGTCAAAAATCTAGTTATAAAGACTTTTTTCTCAGTTTTACTGCTGATTGCTAACTGTTGATTGCTGAAATTTTTTGTAAATTAGCGCCCTCTGATTTTCTACCTCTTGTGCAGCGGAAGTAGGAATATCTTCAACGGAGGCCACTGTAAGATTGTCTAACTCAGACGGAAGAGTTTGAGAAGCCGACAAAACAGGTCTGGCTACTGGTAAACTCCAAGCATCTTCTAAAGTTTCCCATGAAGGAGCAAACGCTGGTAACGCGAAAGGACAAGCTTTCCAAACCCCTTGGACTGGTGCGCTCAACTTTTCGCACATACCACCACGGCGACCCTCTGGCTGGTAATGACGACAATATCGACAGGTAGATGTTAGACGCTTAATTGATTTCATGTGGCTTCATCTTCAGTGCCGTGTAGGACTAATTATCACATTTCTATATTTTGCTGCTTGGGCAAAATAGGCATGAAGGGCAAAAAGTTATTATTGGATATGGGTTATAGCCATAATTATCTGTAAAAAAACTTTAGGATGTCTTTATATTCTTGTTATATTTGTAAATCATTTTTAGAGTGCGTACATATTGGTTTTTGTCTAAAACTTATTGGGGATCAAGGTTAAAAGTGGGATTTTAGATTTGTCAACGGTTTGAAAACCCTACTTTTGAAAGATGTAACATTACTTTTTAGAACCTAATTTATTTAACGATTCAGCAAGACCTAAATACTGCTATCAATATCTAGAAAGTCTACTCCAACAGCTTAGTAGCACAGAGAGAACAAACATTCCAGCGTTCGATTTCACCAGGTGGAGTGGGACATTGACATTGGGGACATAAAGGGAGACCATGCGATCGCACTTGCATGATTTTAGCCCAATTTTCAAAAGCGCCCAGGGCATTTTCACGATTGGGTGTAACTTTCACTGCCGTCATATCATCAGCGACATAACTGGGGTGTTCTGATGCAGAAACAGTTGTTTGTGTTCCCGTTATTGATGAACTATTCCACTCTGCTGTCGAAAATCGAATATCTACTAAGGACGTAGACAGCTTATGGTTTAATTTCATGAGTATAGTTTTCCGTCCAAAGGTTAAATTTTGCGCCCAAGCAGCACTGGAAGTTGCTACCCACACTACATCACGCTGAATTGATAAAGGACGAGTTTGAGCAGCAACTGGATTACCTACAACTTCTACCCAACACTTGAGTAACCGCGGAAATAGTTGCTCTTGCCATTGTGCTGACCGTTCAATATTACCTAAAACATGATTAATTGATTTAAAAGACATATTGTGCCAGTATTTTTACTATTGTTAGCATTTAGCGGTTAGCGGATACCTCATAGCCACTAACGATAAGTTACTAGTTTGGGAATCAGCAAAAGGCGCATGATGTCAGCCATACTTCTAACTAGCAACTTGGGTAAAATAACTGAATACTTACAAATAATTTTCGTTAGTATATTAAAAATCCACTGACTTATTTACCATTACACCATCTTAACCAATGAATCCAAATCCCCTGATAGATTCGGCTAGATCCTCTCAAAAGGTAGCTTTAAACCCTGTCCTCACTACAGCCCTGGCTAGTTTAGAAGTGCAGTTAGATCAAGAATTAACCCGATACAGACGCACACGCAAGACGGCTCGAAAACAAACGGCAGGAAGTGTAGAAAGTTACATTAGATATGAAAAAACAGCCCTGTTAAACGATATTCAATTACCAAATGTTCCTACCATTCCTTCTGAAAATCCTCTACCAACTACTGAGACTGAAGTATTTAATTCTGCTCAGAAATTTCCTTCTCAGGGAATAGAGGAAAACCCAACTTCTCCAAACTCAGAAAAATTGAGCAGCAGTCTAGTTATCACCAAAATTCAACCCGCTGACAATCCCACGCTTCTGCAAACAAGTGATACTCCCAAAGAACCAGATGATTATTTAGAATCTAGTGAAGCACTATTGCGGAGTTTGACAGCAGAAAAAACAAAAATTCCTACTTCTCCCTATTCCCGCGATAGTGTGTTATCACCTGTGGGTATTGGTTCAATGTTGTTGTTATTATTAGCAAGTTTAGCTTTAGGCTATGTTGTCTTAAATCCCAAAAATTTACCTCAGTTGAATTTAAGCAAATTACTTAACAGTGATTCATTACCAACTGCTGAAAATACAGAAATCCCACCTAGTAATGAGTCAAGCGTCACACCCATAGCCAAATATCCTAATTTAGCTACCCAAGAATTTCGCCAAGTCAGAGATCCTAAAGATATAGTAGGTTTAACACCAAAGGTGAGACCAACGCCCCAAATTACATCAACTCCTTTAGCTATTCAACCACCCATAAAGCCTATTTCTCCCTTACCAACCCTTCCCCCTCTACCTAGTAGAGTCCTATCCACACCTCTACCCATGCCCACATCTGCCTCATTACCCCCAATAGAAGATGTGAAACCGTCAGCCAATGGGTACTATTACATTATTGCTGATCATCAAGGTGATCAGACTTTAGCAGCAGCACGACAAGTAGTTTCTGATGCTTATTTATCACCAAATCAAAAATTTATTTATTTGGGTGCTTTAAAAACTAAAGATGATGTTAAGCGCAGATTACAGGAACTAGAAGCTAAAGGTATCAAAGGCCGAGTACAGCAGCCATAATTGCCAAAGGTGAAGGGAATTTTTTCATTGAACACCTTGGCAATTGCTATATGATTGAGAATGGCTAGATTAAAAATATCATGCTGAGATTTTCTGAATTCAAAAGTGAAAAAAACCTCATAGTCCGGTAAATGGTCAAGGTAGAGCCTACATGGAAGTGATGAAGCGTATTCTGCGGGTGATTCGCGCTAATTTTAATAGTCTAGTTAGCAATGCAGAAGATCCAGAAAAGATTCTGGAAAATACTTTCATGGAGATGCAGGAGAATTTGGTACAATTGCGTCAAGGAGTAGCTCAAGCGATCGCTACCCAAAAGCGCACAGAACGCCAAGCAGCAGCGGCAGAATCCCAATCTGAAGAATGGTATCGTCGCGCCCAATTATCCCTCCAACAGGGTAATGAATCTCTAGCGCGAGAAGCTCTCACCAAACGCAAATTTTATCAACAAACTGCGACAACCTTAATTAGCCAAATTCAGCAGCACAAAGATGTCGTAGCTAAATGGAAGCAGGATATGCGGACTCTAGAATTGAAATTGGCTGAGGTAAAAACTAAAAAAGATATGTATATTGCTCGCGCTCGTTCGGCCGAAGCTTCTTATAGACTCCAAGAAATGTTAACTGGATCTTCTGCTACATCAAGTATGAGTGCATTAGAACGAATGGAGGAAAAAGTTTTACAGATAGAAGCACAATCAGAAGTTGCTAGTACACTGGGTGGAGATGATCTGGAAAAACGATTTGCATCTTTAGATTCTGATCATGATATTGATACGGAACTCGCAGCCATGAAAACTTCTCTGCTAGATCAAGGGGAAAATTCTCAACCCAGGAAAAATTTACCGAAAGCACCAGAACTATAAGTTTGGTTGGTTAATATAGCTAATTGATAAGTTGATGATTCAGAATAGAAAAGAAGATAGTAATCCAGACTGGAAAGACTACATTGGAATAGGTAGCTATTAATATAGTAAAAAAGCTAACTATCTAACCAAGCGCGTAAACCTCGAAAGGAAAAATAAATTTATGGGATTATTTGATCGCCTTAAACGAGTTGTTGGTGCTAACCTAAACGATTTGGTCAGTAAAGCCGAAGATCCAGAAAAAATGCTGGAGCAAGCCATCCTGGAAATGCAGGAGGATATGGTGAAGTTGCGTCAAGGGGTAGCCCAAACCATCGCTGCCCAAAAACGGACTGAGAAACAGTATAATGATGGACAAAATGAAATTAATAAGTGGCAACGCAACGCTCAACTCGCTATTCAAAAAGGTGATGAGAACCTAGCGCGTCAAGCTTTAGAGCGCAAAAAAACTTATACTGATACCAGTGCAGCCCTAAAAGCCAGTTTAGATCAACAATCTACTCAGGTTGAAACCCTCAAACGTAATTTAATCCAGTTAGAGAGCAAAATTTCTGAAGCTAAGACTAAAAAAGAAATGCTCAAAGCTCGGATTACTACAGCCAAAGCCCAAGAGCAACTCCAAGGTATGGTTAGTGGTATGAGTACCAGTAGTGCCATGTCTGCTTTTGAGCGGATGGAAGAAAAAGTTTTGATGCAAGAAGCTCGCGCTCAGTCATCAGCCGAGTTAGCAGGTGCAGATTTAGAAACTCAATTTGCACAATTGGAATCTGGTAGCGATGTTGATGATGAATTGGCTGCTTTGAAAGCATCGCTTGCACCTGCTCCAGAACCAAAACTCCTAACTCCAGAGCAAACAAACACTGCACCTCCGACCCAATCAACCAGTACAGCTAAATCTACTGAACCAGTTGATGCTGAATTGGAAGCCCTACGTAAACAATTGGATAATCTGTAGTTTTTGCAGATAATTCAATTCAGTTAATCCCACACATCTCACGTTGTGGGATTTCGCTTCATTAGTAATTGATGATTGGTAAATCTAATCCCAATTTTCAAAATGATTTTGACCAAGTTCAAGATAAAAATCTGATAATGTAAGTATTTGATTAGCTAAAATTCAAAATTTAAAATCCAAAATGTTATAACAACTGACTCTCAGATTGGGATAAAGTATTTTGTAAACGAACTTGATTAATTTATGCTACTTTATGGAGACTATAATGAACAAGGGTGTAATCACTATCACTGATGCTGAGTTTGAAACGGAAGTGTTAAAAGCCGAGCAGCCTGTATTAGTCTATTTTTGGGCTTCCTGGTGTGGTCCTTGTCAATTGATGTCACCAGTAATTAACGCGGCTGCTACAACTTATAGCGATCGCCTGAAAATTGTGAAAATGGAAACTGACCCCAATCCACTCACTGTCAAGCAATATCAGGTAGAAGGTCTTCCCGCTCTGAGGTTAGTCAAAGGAGATCAACTATTAGAATCTGTTGAGGGAGTAATTGGTAAAGATAAATTACTCGGTTTTTTGGATAAGCATTTAAATACTAATTAGTTATCGGTTAGTGATCAACACTCCATAGTTTTTGATCACTAACTCATGACTAATGATCAATGACTAATGACTAAAATGCAATTTGCAACCCGGTTACAACCCTTAAAATCTAATGTATTTGCGGATATGGACACAGCCAAGTCTATAGCTTTGGCTGCTGGAAGAGAATTAATTGATTTATCTTTGGGTTCTTCAGATTTACCTGCCCAAGATCATGTCATTGAAGCGATCGCTCAATCTCTCCATGATCCTAGCACTCATGGCTACTTATTATTTCGTGGTACTCAGAGTTTCCGTCAAGCCGCAGCCCAATGGTATGAGCAAAAATTTGGTATCCCAGTTGACCCAGAAACTGAAGTTTTACCTCTAATTGGTTCTCAAGAAGGAACAGCCCATTTACCTTTAGCCGTGCTTAATCCCGGCGATTTTGCCCTATTATTAGATCCTGGTTATCCTTCCCATGCAGGTGGAGTATACTTGGCGAGTGGTCAAATTTACCCAATGCCAATAAAACCGGAAAATAATTTTTTACCAGTTTTTAGTGATATTCCCGTCACTGTTTTAGCTCAGTCGCGGTTGATGGTCTTAAGCTATCCTCATAATCCTACCAGTGCGATCGCCCCTTTATCTTTCTTCAAAGAAGCCGTAGCTTTTTGTCAACAACATAATATAGTTCTTGTTCACGATTTCCCCTACGTTGATTTAGTTTTCGCAGAAGAAACCCAAAATCCAAAATCCCCTGTTCCCTCAATTTTGCAAGCTGACCCCGAAAAAAGCGTTTCTATTGAATTTTTTACCCTGTCTAAGTCTTATAATATGGGCGGCTTCCGTATTGGTTATGCAATTGGTAATCCACAATTAATTCAAGCCTTGAAGCAAATCAAAGCCACCGTTGATTTTAATCAATATTTGGGAATTTTAAACGGAGCGATCGCTGCTCTCACAGGACCCCAAGATGGTGTAAAATCTGCTGTTAAGATTTTTCGTCAACGCCGCGACACCTTCATTAAAGCCTTACACAGCATCGGCTGGAACGTTCCCACACCAGAAGCCACAATGTACATTTGGGCAAAATTACCCCCTAAATGGAGTCAAAATTCCATAGAATTCTGCACCGAATTAGTTAAACAAACTGGTGTAGCGGCTTCCCCAGGTGTCGGATTTGGTAAATTTGGTGAAGGATACGTTCGTTTTGCATTGGTGCAGAAACCAGAAACATTAGAAACTGCTGTCAAAAGAATTTCTAAATTTCTCTATTAACCCAACTTCCTAGTCATAGTTAGGGCTGGTAATTGTTAATTGGTGATAAAATCTCAGTCTTAATCCTGTTCATCCTTAAATCCTGTAAATCCTGATTCTGACAATTTCCCTCACTAGCAACTTACGTTATTAACCCATTCTCATACTCAAATCCAACCACTTAGACTGAGTAATTGGCGCACTGCTAGAAATATAATCAACACCAGTTTCCGCCACAGCCCGAATGGTCTCCAAGGTTACATTTCCTGAAGCCTCAATTTTCACCCGACTATCTTCTTCACGAATCAACAATACAGCCTTACTCATCATATCCAAAGGCATATTATCCAACATAATAATATCGGCTTTATGCTGTAAAGCTTCCCGCACCTGTTCTAAATTTTCCGTCTCTACTTCAATTGTCAAAGGATAAGGAATTTGAGAACGAATGCGGGTAACAGCTTCTCCAATTCCTCCAGCCGCGACAATATGATTATCCTTAATCATCACCGCATCATCTAAGCCCATTCGGTGATTAATCGCACCACCTAAAGCAGTAGCATACTTTTCCAAAATTCTCAACCCTGGTGTAGTTTTGCGCGTATCCACCAATTGAGCAGGTAAGTCAGCAATTTTTTCTACATATATATTAGTCAGAGTGGCAATTCCACTCAACCGCATCGCCAAATTCAACGCCACCCTTTCACCCATTAACAGCGAATCCAGTGAACCGTTAATTTCCGCTACTACCTGTCCTGGTTCACACTTTACTCCCTCAGCGGTAATATTCAAAAAATCAACTTGATGATTCAAAAGCTGAAACACCCTAGCCGCAATCGGTAAACCAGCAATTATTCCCGGTGCTTTCGTGATCCACTTAGCCTTTCCTCTCGTTGGATTTTGGGATAATAGAGACTGAGTAGTGCGATCGCCTCTACCAATATCCTCCAACAACCAACTTTGCAACAATTGATCCAGCACCAAAAACGGTGGTAGTACAGCCACTGAACTCTTCATATCATCATCTAATCTCTATATCCACTCAACACTACCAATAATTGTTTCTCATTCCGTAATTACTCAAAAAAATACCAGAGATGGAACTCAACAAACTCAGACAAATCAAAAATACCACTCACCGGACAGAAATCTCGGAAATATTAACGCCCACAACCCTTAACCCACAACAATTACAACCAAAAAAAATAAACAGGAGTAAAAATAGTTTGAAAAAGTAGTTGACAAACTAAAGTAGGTTCGATATATTAAATAAGTGCCGGAGAGCGAAGCCAAACAAAGCAACGCCGAAAGCGCACCGAACCTTGAAAATATTATAGTTTGAAAGCCAGTATACAACAAGTACCCTGCGTCAGAAAAAGAAAATAACCTGACCGTGGTTGTAAAAACGGTTGAAAGAGCTAAAAAGAACGAACCAAAATGGAGAGTTTGATCCTGGCTCAGGATGAACGCTGGCGGTATGCTTAACACATGCAAGTCGAACGGAATCTTTAGGGATTTAGTGGCGGACGGGTGAGTAACGCGTAAGAATCTACCTTCAGGTTCGGGACAACCACTGGAAACGGTGGCTAATACCGAATGTGCCGAGAGGTGAAAGGCTTGCTGCCTGAAGAAGAGCTTGCGTCTGATTAGCTAGTTGGTGGGGTAAAAGCCTACCAAGGCGACGATCAGTAGCTGGTCTGAGAGGATGATCAGCCACACTGGGACTGAGACACGGCCCAGACTCCTACGGGAGGCAGCAGTGGGGAATTTTCCGCAATGGGCGAAAGCCTGACGGAGCAATACCGCGTGAGGGAGGAAGGCTCTTGGGTTGTAAACCTCTTTTCTCAGGGAAGAAAAAAATGACGGTACCTGAGGAATAAGCATCGGCTAACTCCGTGCCAGCAGCCGCGGTAATACGGAGGATGCAAGCGTTATCCGGAATGATTGGGCGTAAAGGGTCCGCAGGTGGCATTGTAAGTCTGCTGTTAAAGAGTCTAGCTCAACTAGATAAAAGCAGTGGAAACTACAAAGCTAGAGTACGTTCGGGGCAGAGGGAATTCCTGGTGTAGCGGTGAAATGCGTAGATATCAGGAAGAACACCGGTGGCGAAAGCGCTCTGCTAGG
>NZ_VILD01000007.1:346056-352410 GCF_009712085.1 Anabaena sp. UHCC 0253 | reverse complement strand
CCCATCTATTATCTTCTGCCAACTGTCCCTCAAATGGCAGTTTAAACTTTTCTATGGGGGTAGGTAGAGTTTCAATTTTTCGATACATTTTCTATGTTTTTGTGAGGATTTTTACCCATTTTACCCGATTGCCTTGCACTTTTTTCCCATTTATAGACTTCAATCACTATTTATATAAGGGTTTCAGCTTTAATCAGCAAGCCCTATTTAATGATGTGAAATTATGATTCAGATAAAAATATATTTTCTAGGACTTACGCATTGACAAGATCAACCAAATATGATGTATGGGTTTCGGGCATTTTAACGTGATTTTTCGATGATTTTTGAGCGATCTCTATTGATCGGAAGTTAATCGCCAAAAGCCTGAAACGACGGATTTTCGTTCATTCACATCATGGTGAATTTGTACAGTGCGTAAGTCCTAATTTCATAAAAAACATCCTGTTAATCCTGAAAATCATAAGTTCGAGTTATAGCTTGATTATAAAGCTCTGACACTGGTTGCAGAATCTTGTTGTAAAGCAAGGGATGCGATCGCTTGTGCTTGTGTCATCGTTAATCTGGTAATCTCTTGTTTGAGAGGCGCTATAGCTTGGGGATTAACACTCAATTCATCTAAACCTAAACCTAATAAAATTGGTGTAATCATAATATCTGCGGCCAATTCTCCACATAATCCTACCCAAATATTTGCTGCATGGGCGGCTTGTACAGTTTGCTGAATCATCCTTAATACCGCAGGTTGCAACGCATCAGCTAAATTTGCTACTCTGGGATTATTGCGATCGCCTGCCATGACATACTGACTTAAATCATTAGTCCCTATACTAAAGAATTGTACTTCCTTTGCTAACTGATCAGCGATCGCAACTGCTGCCGGTGTCTCAATCATAATCCCCACTTCCATATTTTCATCAAAGGGAATTTCCTCCTGGCGCAATTCCCCCTGCACTTGGGCTAAAATTACCTTAGCTGCCCTAACTTCTGCTAAAGTAGCAATCATCGGCAACAGAATTTTAATATTATTCCCAGCACTAGCGCGTAAAATTGCCCGTAAGTGAGTTTTAAATAACTGCGGATTTTCTAAACAAAAGCGAATTCCCCGCACTCCCAAAAAAGGATTTGCTTCTGTGACTCCTGTACTCATGTAAGGAAGTGGTTTATCTCCACCAACATCAAGAGTCCGAATAATTAAAGGACGATTTTCCAAAACTTTAGCAATAGACTGATATACTGTTAATTGCTTCTCTTCACCCGGCACACTGTCACAATCAAAGTATAAAAACTCAGTTCGCAATAGTCCAACCCCTTCCGCTCCATTACTAATTGCTACTTGAGCATCCGCAATACTGCTGATATTTGCTAAGATCGGAATCCGCTGCCCATCCAGAGTAATAGCTGGTTGATGTGCCTGTTTTTGCGCTTCCTCTTGGGCAGTTTGCCAAGCTTGACGTTTTGCTTCTAAAGTTTCTACAAGCTTTGCATTTGGCGTAATCCAAGCTTTGCCACTTTCCCCATCTAGGGCAATCAAAGTTCCATTTTCCACCTTGAGGATTTTTGCATCTACACCCAAAACAGCCGGAATTCCTAATGTTCTGGCAATAATCGCACTATGAGAAGTAGCACTACCGAAAGTCGTACAAATACCTAAAACCTTCTGTGGATCTAATCTAGCCGTATCCGAGGGAGTTAAATCTGTAGCCAGAATTATAGATGGTGTAGTTATTTCCAAGTTAGCCGGCGCATTCCCTAGTAAAATTCGTAACACCCTCCGCCCCACATCTACGACATCATCCACCCGTTCTTGTAAATAAGCATCCTCAAGTTGATAATAGGAATTTGCTACTTCATCCACCACTGTTTGCCAAGCTGCTTCGGCATTAATATGTTGTTCAATAATCCGTTTGCGTGCCGCTTCAAGTAATAGAGGATCTTCTAAAAACAGCAGATGAGCATCAAAAATGGCTGCTTCCGCATCACCAATTTGTACATAAGTATGGGACAATAAACCCTGAATTTCTTGTTTAGCGATTTGAATCGCCGCTTGTAATCTTTGCCACTCTATTTCCACATTTTCGATGCGATATTGAACAATAGACATGGGTACAGATTCATAATGAACTACCGGAGCGATCGCTATTCCGCCAGAAGCACCAATTCCCAGTAGTTCCCCTTCCGTTGCTGGTGTCACTTCCTGGGGTGCAACCCGTCGGACTTTAATCAGACGATCATCTTCACCAAAATTATTGACAATTAAGGCTTGTAATGCTGTTAACGCCGCTTGAGCATCTGTACCAGTAGCAGTAATTAATAATTCATGTCCTTGACGCGCTCCCAAAGTTGCAACTTGATTAATACTATCACTGCGAACTGCCGCCGTACCTCTTGTTAAATTTTGTACCTGAATTTGGGATTGATAGCGGGATGCAGTGGCGACAAACTGCGCTGCTGGGCGGGCGTGCAAACCTAAGCGGTTTTTGATTGTGAGGCGAATTTCCCTAGTTTTTTCTGCACTGACACCCCGTTTCCTCGCCATAGGACAAGCGTGAGGTTTAAGATTGTCACTCACACCCAAAAGTGTGGCTTTGGCTAATAATGCCCCTTGAGCTTCAGCAATGACTGTTTGGATGCTGTTACCAGCCGCAGCCGAAACAGCCGCCGCTATAGTCCCTTCAACGAAAGGTGATGAACATAAATATACCTTGGCTCGTTGTTCGGGAGAGAGGAATTCTAAAGCCATTTCTGCGCTCATGACGGCGCTACCCAAATCCATCAACACCAAAACACCAGCATCGGAAAATACGGAAATAATGGCTTCATATACCTGCATTGCGTCCGTACCGAGAGGATTTTCGGGATCTTCTATCCCCGCGGCTATGGCTATGGGAACTCGTTCATGAACCATTTGTACAGCAAGTTCCCGTACTCCCAGTGCTAATTGTTTACTATGAGAAACTATAACTAATGATATAATGCTCATATTCAGTTTATTTAGATAACTACTTGAGTTTAGAAAATCGAGCTTTTTGGAGCAAAATACTGAGAAGTTATAGCTAAAAACAAGTTATCGTTTTAACTGTAAATAAATACATTTAGATCCATTCTTTAGACATCTACTCTAATGTTATCAACTTAGCGATCGCAGGTCTAAAGTCTGAAGATTCACTTAAGATTAGGCAAATGGGTAATTATTGATGATGTCCTCTTGCCTTTTGCCTTTTCTTGGATAAGATAGACTGATTTACCACCAAATTGTCAGAAAAGATAAATTGGTTTGTTTCCCTAATAACAAGGTTTTTAAGTGTACATGAACAAAAAATTTATTTTAACTTTAATTTCTAGCCCCGTATTGTTTACGTCCATGCTATCTATGGTGATGATGGCTAGACCGGCTCATGCTAATCAAGTAATTAAACCTGCTACTACTACTTCTCTATCTTGTGTCCGTTCTTCTGACTCTGCAAGGTTAAGTTCGAGATGTATAAAGGAAAGTAATGCTGCTACGACTGTTACAGAATCATCTATGCAAGGAACACAAGCACAACCAAATAATCCTGATGAACTAGAATTCACCGATGCAGATAGTGATCTAGCTATCAAGTTGTTTGGCTGTGATTGTCCTGTTTGTGTTACTGCTGCCCGTCAATTAAACGGTATCGCACCTTTACCTGTTTAGCGGTGTAGAAGTAGGAGCATAGAAGAAGGAATGATCAACCACGAAGACACGAAGGACACGAAGGAAAGAGAGTTTGAGAGATATTTTGCGTAAGTCCTTAAATCCTATTCTTTCTCCTCTTCTTGTCTCCTGACTCCTGTAGGGGCGAAGCATTCGGGCGATAAATTATCCATTTTTCCCAAGTTTATTTTCCGAATGCTTCGCCCTTACGACTCCTATTCCCTATTCCCCAATAATACTTCTCGAATCATCTCCGCTGGTACTTCGTCGGTAACTTTGACTTCACCAATTTGGGTTGGTAGTACAAATCTGACTTTACCAGATTTGACTTTTTTATCTAATTGCAAAGCATCAATAATCGCTTCACTATCTAAACCTGCGGGTATTTGGGTGGGTAAACCTGCTTTTTTAATTAAGACGTTTTGACGTTCTGTGTCTGCTTGTTGCCAAAGTCCCAACTTTACAGAAATTTCTCCTGCTGCTACCATACCGATTCCTACAGCTTCCCCGTGTTTCAACAAACGGTACTCTGTTAAGCTTTCCACCGCATGACCAATGGTATGACCATAATTCAAAATTGCCCTCAGTCCAGATTCTTTTTCATCTTTGCTGACAACATCTGCCTTTGCTTGACAGGAATGAGTTAATATGCTGTTTATCAGGTCGGATTTTACATAGCGGAGTTGGTCAAGGTGTTTACTTGCTTCTAGTTGGGTAAACAATTCGGTGTCCCAAATAACGCCGTATTTGATCACCTCTGCCATTCCTGCTCGAAATTCCCTCGCAGGTAAGGTTTTTAAGACTTCTGGGTCAATTAAAACTAGACTGGGTTGATGAAATGCACCAATCAAGTTTTTGCCGTGGGGATGATTTACTCCAGTTTTGCCACCAATAGCCGAATCTACCATTGCTAAGAGACTGGTAGGAACTTGCACAACATTGATGCCTCTGAGCCATGTAGCGGCAGCAAAGCCTGTCATATCACCAACAACGCCTCCCCCCAAGGCTACCATTGTTGAGGAGCGTTCTAGGCGATTTTCCAGGGCGATATCATAGAGTTTTTGAATGGAGTTGAGGGTTTTGTAGCGTTCACCGGGAGGTAAGTTGTAGCTGACGACTTCAAAACCGGCATTTTGCAAAGATGCGATCGCTCTTTCGCCATAATATTTAAATATCATCGGGTTGGAAACTAGCAATACCTTTTTACCTAGTTTCAAACTTGCCATTTGTTCACCTAGTTGATCTAAACTCCCAGGTGCGATCGCAATATCATAAGACTTTTCTGGTATATCTACTTTAATTACAGAACTCATTCCACAACCCTAATATCAGCACTCGTCCGCGTATTTTACCCCAATTTGGCAACTTCTTTCCGGTTGCCTATTCCCTCTTCCCTGTTCCCTTTCAGAATTTTTGATGATTCAATATAAATAAGTAACTAATTTGGAGAAAGGAAAATGGCTGTAATTGAATATGTTGTATTTTTAGGTGTGTTTATGGGTGTAGCTGTAGGCTTATTGTTTGGTCTGCGTTCTGCCAAGATCCTCTAATTGCCAATTGATTCAGCGTTAACCCTGATAGTACAGGCATTTTCCCTGCTACTCAAACCCCCCTTAAAAAAGGGGGTATCTAACAATTACCTAGTACTTACGCAAAATCATGAAAAGACGTATCCCTTACGGGAGTCGATAGCTTGCGTGGCGACGCAGGAGCCATAGACATACCGCAGAGGACGCAGAGGACACAGAGAAATAAGAGTTTCGGAGGGTTATTTGATAATACAAAACAGGTAGAAAATACTCCAGCTATTCCTGTGATTATGATGTCTAATTGTAGTGTGGAATTAACAGATAAGACCTCGTTTAGTAATTCACAAAATATCTATTTATAACAAAAAAGTAATGTTTTTGAGCGTCTTAGATTCTATTCTTTTAGTGAAAAAGCAATTGCTGATGCTATAAATCAATTAGAAAAACTATGTTCTCTAAATAATTTTTTTGCCCAATCTATATCATAAGGTATAGGAGGTTTCACCGGACGATAATCTTTTTCATCGCTTTGCCCGTGCTGTAAAACAGCATTGACAACTATACAAGGTTCTTCACTAAGATTAATTGGTATCCCCTCAATATATCGGGGAAAGAGTTATTCAGGCATCCATGACAAACCAAAAGAATTGAGAGCAGATTTTTCGCGAATAATAGTTGCCAAAAAGGGAATATTCCCAGTCTGAGAAATGCGGTCACGGATATATTCAAAAAAACTGATACCCAACTGACGAGTAGTAGCAACAAGAGACATAAAAGTATCCCAAGCCTGAGTACCTTCAAGAGTTTGAGTGGCATAACTAATATTACGCCGTTGCACCATTGTCCTAGCAGCTAACTCTGCCGGATTATTATGCAAAGGCAATTCAGGATGCTCTAATACTAAAAGCAACTCGGAAATTTTTAGCAGCGTTAATCGTTTTCGCTCATCCAACTGTTCATAACCAGTTTGAAGCGAAAAAAGTTTCCAAAACTCAGACCGGAGTTTTTCAGCCTTTTGTTGACTGGGAGAATCTTTGTAAGCAAGTAAGTCTCGGTAGTAATCCCAGAAATCATCCAGAAAATCTTTTAAAATCGTTTGGTGACAAGCAATAAACGGACTTAACTTTTTATAATGTCTTCCCTCAT
>NZ_VILD01000007.1:324468-345950 GCF_009712085.1 Anabaena sp. UHCC 0253 | reverse complement strand
GTTTCAAATACGCTTGAATTCAGGTTCAGGATAACTAGTACCGCTTTCTCGGAATTAAAAATTAAAAAAGCAGATGATACAAGCTTCTTGAGAATTTTTAATGGTTGGTTGATTTACGCCGTTATGTACTAGTATGTACTCTTCGGAAGCTCGTGTATCTAAACTAATGACTAAGCCTGGATATCTGAGATACAAACAGGTTGGTACTATGTTACAGCAAGCAAAATCTAATTTTTCTGTTTCACCCAGCTTGAATGATTGTTGAGCTAAAAAAAAATTTAATTGCATCTCTTTTTCAACCATCATCTTGCCGTTGCGGCAATTTCAAACTTGAAATCACACTTTAGCGGACAACTCACAGATAAAAATATGGACGGTATTGGACTCGAACCAACGACCCCATCGATGTCAACGATGTACTCTAACCACCTGAGCTAACCGTCCCTAATGACATAGATTATTAAGATAGCATATAAAATATAATTTGTCAACCACTAAAACCAAAATTCCATCCTACATATATCTAGTCAATTGCACCCGATAACGATCCTTTTTCGTAACCGCAATTTCCCCAACTTCCAACCGCCCTTTTCCGCGAATAGCGATTAAATCCCCTGATTTAACGTGGGAACTGGCTTGAGTGACTTCCTTCCAATTGACACGCACATCATTAGAGTCAATTAAATCCACCATTTTACTGCGGGACATTCCAAACCCAGCAGAAGCAACCGCATCTAACCGCAAAGAAGCCTCCACAGTCGTCATTTCCTTCTTCTTCGGTTCGCGGATTTTTAACTCACTCATATCAATGCGTTGAGTTTTCACTGGTACAGAACGCACCTGTTTTAAACTCATCTCTAAAAATTCTACCAATTCAGGTACAACAATCACCTGCGCCCCTCTTTCCCCCAATACAATCACATCTCCCGTTTTTTCGCGCACAATCCCTGTTCCCAACATTGCGCCTAAAAAATCCCGGTGATTTGCAGTATCAAACAAGAAATTACCAGCAATTTCTAAAGCATTGATAGCAACTTGAGATTGATCTAATGGTAAATCAGAACGAGCGATCGCTAACCTTTGTCTTTCTGCTTGAGGATATCCACCCCAAGCTACCAAATGCACTTCTGTTAAGCGGCTAAATACCCGTTGAATTTCCGCTAACTCCGGCGGAGACAAAAAATCTGTAAATACCACTTCCCACGTCTTAATAGCTTGATCTGCCTGATCAATCACACGGGCAATAGTATCGCGGTTTTCAACACCTTTTAAAAGTTCTTCTCTAGGTAGCATGGAATTTAAGAGTCAGGAGTTAAGAAGTCGTAGGGGCGAAGCATTCGGAAAATATCCTTAGACAAAAATGGATAATTTATCGCCCGAATGCTTCGCCCGTACAGGAGTTCAGAATAAAGAAATTACCCAATCACCAATCACCAATTAATTAGTTTCTGCATAACCTTGAATATTTTCTGGTTCAAACTGACGTAAAATACGGGTAGCTTGACGAGTTAGAGTTTCCGAACCCTGAACCACAATTAAATACTTACCTGCATCCAACCGATTGCGATATGGTAAAGCATCACCACCACCTTCAAATAAACCAACACCACCACCTACAAATACGCTACCCATTGCACCACTACCAGCCCCAAGAATGCCGCCAACTACATGATTGCCAATTTCTCCCGCCCAAGCAAAAGTATCTAAACCTGTGATTAAACTGAAGGTAAAACCGGAAAAAAAGCCAAATGGTATTAACCAAGTTGCCATTAACTTTACTTGTTTTTTCGCTTGTTCTTTGGGATCAATTAAACCAAACTCGTCAGCACTTTTGTACCCTCTACCGAGAATAGTGCCATTTATGCCTTCTCTTTCTAATGCTAAATCAGCGGCTTCGGCTTGGATGCGATCTGGTAATACTGCAACAAGATAATTCATTAATTTTAAAGTAATATTTAAATTAAAGTTGACCTACGAGTATATTTACAACTCAGGACTGATGTGATTTGAGCAAATCCAATGGCTCACAAAAGTTATTCACACCTTGTTGAAGAATATAAATCAAGACGGGTGTAGCCAGACTTTTGGGAAATGTCGGTATTGTCCTCAGATGTACTATCATCTCTTGAATTGACCCATTTAACAAGTCGCCTCGATATTCTTGTTCACAAATGGCCGCCCGCCATTTTTTAGCTAAAGCATCTAACCATTCGGAATTAGTTTGTTCTGGTTGTTGTCCGGCTTTAATAGCCAGAGTCATTACCGCATCTTCTAAATCTCCATCGCAATCCTCTATCAAGTCTAATGCTTCCATAGCTTGAGGATCATCTACCAACTGAGAACGAAACTTTGCAATCTCTTGTGATGTGACTTTAGCCATAATTTTTTGACTAGCCCAGGTTTTGAAGACTATTTTACACCATTAAGGATTGGTGATTGGTGATTGGTGATTGGTGATTGGTGATTTGTCAGTTGTCAGTTGTCAGTTGTCAGTTGTCAGTTGCAAAAGAAGATTTTTCTCCCCTGCTCCCCTGCTCCCCTGCTCCCCTGCCACCTGTCACCTGTCACCTGTCACCTGTCACCTGTTACCTGTTAACTTCCCCCTCTAACTGATTCAAGCCTCTAGACGTAACAAATCTTTGCAATTCAGTGAGAGCGCGGTTGTACTCTAAAATTGCTCTGATGCGATTACCTTCGGAACGGGTGAGGTCATTTTCTGCGTTAATAACATCAGTTTGAGTCCCTACACCAGCTTGGAATCTTAACCGGGCTAATCGTAGAGATTCTCTAGCTTGTTCTAAAGCTGCATTAGCAGTTTGCACATTCTCTAGGTTTGATGCCTGGGTGGAATATGCTTGTTCTACTTGGAAGCGGATTTGGTTGCGTTGTTCAGAAAATTGAGTTTCAGCGATCGCAATGTTAGTTTTAGATTGGGCTGCTCTTGCTCTTGCTGCTCCCCCGTCATATAAATTTAGGGTTGCTTGTACTCCCAATGAATAACCATCACTGACGCTAGTTCCATCATCAAACTGATCTAACAAGTTATACCTAGCCACTAAACTCACTTGTGGACCCAAAGTTGCTAATGCTTGTCTTCTTTGTGCCTCACTAATATTGCGTTGTGCTAAGTTTTGTTGTAGTTCAGGACGATTTTGATAGGCTAAGATGATACTTTTTTCTAGTGGATGCTGCCATAAACCTGCTAGTTTGACAGGATCAGCGGCGCTAATACTGACTGACTGCGGTAAATTTAATAGGGGTGCTAACCGACGGCGGGCAATTTGTTGTTGAGAAAAGGCTGTAGTTAAGTCTTGTTGGGCGTTGGCTAAATTCACCTGCGATCGCAACACATCAAAACGAGTTCCCACACCAGCCCGTTCTAAAGCCACTGCATCTCGCAAACTCGCCTGAGCATTCTCCACTGCTGACTGAGAAATCCTTACCTGCTCATCAGCTTGTTGCAAGTCATAATAAGACCTGGACACATTTAAACGAATTTCTTCAGACTGCCTTTCTACATCCAACTCCTGCACACGTATCCGTTCTTCAGCCTCTTTAATAGCCCCATTGCGTCTACCAGAAGTGTATAAATCATATCTTAACTGTGCAGTTCCACTGAATGCCGTATTAGATGGAGGATCACCTACCAGAGGATTTGTCTGCCTAGCTTGATCAAATTGTAGTGTACTACCAACACTACGACTATTTGTAATATCAGCACTCAAATCCACACTGGGCAATAAAGCCGCCTGAGCTTCACGGAGAACCGATTTACTCCGTTCCAGTTGCAATATAGACACCTGTAAATCATTATTATTTCGTTTAGCCAATTCCAAAGCCTGAGACAAACTAATTGGCTGATTTCCCTGAACCTTTACTTCTTCTGCCTGTGTCGGAAATAGTAGTGGATTAGGGCTAGGATTCAAATTATCTGGAATATTAGAGAAATCTACAGACTGATTAGGTGCAACTGGTACATTTTCCTCAGGAGTAGGTGCAACTGAATCTGATGTAGTCGGCACAGTTGTTTGCGCCAGCCAACCAGTAGTATTTTTAGATAGACAGCGATTAGAAGCCAGTAGCAAAGTTGCCTGACTCTTGTTTTGTGGACACTGATTAGCTTCTAGTAACTTTGTCACCATCACATCACTGCTGGCTAATTGCTGTTCACCTTCTGGGAGCGTGAGCCATTCAGAACTAACTAATTTTTGATCATTAACACTCGGTAAATTACTATTTGATAAAGCTGAAAAATTTACAAATCTGACTTCATCTTGTTTAGATAATTTTTTTTGCTCAATGCTGAGATTATTTTCAGCCATGACTATAGGTAAACTGTTGTTGGCAACAGGTTTTACCCTACCTTGACTGAAATAATTAGCAGGTAATAATGCTGGGTTACTTTTGGGTAAGAAGCTATTGTCTGTCAGGGAATTTTTACCATTGGTAGAAACCACCGCACTAGAAGAAGACACTAGCTGTACACCATTCACTTTCACAACATTAGCCCAAGCGGGCTGGGTTGTTAATACCGCTGCTGTAACACCAGGTAAAATACTATGGAATAATTGCTGTCCTTTCACCGCATCCCCTCACACAAAAAAAATCAATTTGGCGGCAGAATACTTGTCTTCACCACAGAATATAGCACGATACTAAGATTTGGGAAGGAATATCGCACCATACTCTATTTTAAACATCAGAACTCGATTTGTCTTCAAAACGTTTGACAATCCGAGAAAGTTCTGCCTTTTCATCTATACTAACGCGAGTAGGCGCACCACTGATAATTCGTTCATAGTTACGGAAGGAATCTTTAATATCAGGTCCATCTGCCGTAATGTTATATTCACGAATTCCCTTATCATGCCAAGAACCCCGCATTTTAAATACGTTAATTGCCCGCGACATTTCGCCCCGAATCTCTACGTATTGCAACATCAAAATTGTGTCTGTAATTGTTGAGATATGGGAGTCAGTAATAGAATGAGAACCCATAAATTGGTCTGTGGTATTAGTGAAGAAACCAGTAATTTCTTCTTGTTTGGCATAACCTGTAACACCAATTACAAACTGACGAAAAGCATTATTACTAACACCTCTAGCCATAGCTGACAGTGAATCAATTGCAATACGGCTGGGTTTAAAATGAGATATTTCTGATTTAATAATTTGTAAATGATCTTCTAAACCAGTAGATTCTGGATAGGTACAAATTATTTTCAATAACCCTTGATGTTCTAATTCTTCAAAATCAATCCCCCAGGAAGAAGCATTGCGCGAAAGTTGGGCGCGAGATTCTTCATAGGCAAATAATATTGCTCTTTCACCACCAATGCAGCCATCTTGAAGAAACTTACTTACTAATAAAGTTTTCCCCGTACCTGTTGCTCCTGTGGCTAAAATAATCGAGTCTTTAAAGAAACCACCGCCACACATTTGATCGAGAATTTTCACCCCAGAAGATACCCGCACATTGGAAGAACGCTGTGTTAAGCGCATTGCACCCAAGGGGAATATATTTACGCCTTCATTAGTAATAGTGAAGGGATATTCGCCTTTCATGTGAGTTGTCCCTCGTAATTTGAGAATCTCAATAGTTCGACGACGGCGTTCTCCTTCTAAAACGTTGCGAACAATGACTACATTATCGGAAACAAATTCTTCGACTCCAAAAGATGCTACTGCTCCATATTCTTCACCCCGTTCTGTTGTGATGATTGTCGTCACATTCAATTGTTTAAGACGTGCTACTAACCGAAAAATCTCGCGGCGGACTACTCCTACAGCTTCATATTGTTGAAATACCGCCGTCATGGAATCAATGGAAACCCGTTTGGCTTTATATTTACGAATGGCATACTGTAACCGTTCAATTAGGGCAGATAAATCAAAATTACCGACAATATCTTGACCTTCGGGATCAGGAGATGCGTCCAGAATAAATAATTTACCTTCATCAATTAAATGTTGTAAGTTCCAATCGAAACTACGAGCATTTTTAATAATGTCAGTAGGTGATTCTTCAAAGGTGACAAATACTCCTGCTTCATCAAAACAAGTGATGCCATTAAAAAGAAATTGAAGCGATAATAAAGTTTTGCCTGTCCCAGAAGTACCGCTGACTAAGGTAGTTCTACCAACAGGCAACCCGCCATGACTGATATCGTCAAAGCCCTCGATCATTGTGCGAATTTTTTCTACACCACCAATAGATATATTTTTTTGTTCAGGTTGCTCTTTTTTAGTCATGGTTTATCTAATATGGATATTCAACCCAGTTTTTTAAAATCAAGAAATTTTTTAATCATTTTTAATAATTAAATAAATATTTTATGCTAATCTTTGTCATCTTCTTCACTCAGTTTTTCATAAAGCAGATCCAATCCAATTAATACTCTTTCTCTATCTGTTAAATCACCAATAATTTTTCGCACCGGTGGGGGCAAAATTTTTGATAATGTTGGTGTGGCTAGGATTTTATCTTCTTCGGCTAATTGGGGGTTTTTCAGGACATCAATTACTTTTAAGGCATAAACACCTTGAAATTCTTGATCTAAGATATTTTTGAGTGTTTTTAATGCCCGCACGGAGTGAGGAGTATTTCCTGCTACATAAAGCTTGAGAACATAGGTTTTTTTGGCTTGATTCATACAAAATATAAACTCCTAAGAAAGATAAAAAAGCAAATGATTTGATGTACACTCAGGTTTTTATTCACCATGAATGCAAATAGAAATTCTACTTTGCGGTATTTTAAGTGATTTTAGCAATAGAACACCGATAGACTTCACAAAGATGTGCCAAAATATCTATTAATGTCAAACGGTAATCTAGCAATGTTTCATCGCTTCTACCTTCTAGTCTTAGTTGCTTGGCAAATTCGTCAATGACTTCCATGTGCATTTCTATAATTTGTGGCATAGGAATACTAGCATAAAATAAGGCATTGATAAATTTATCAATTTTTTCTTTTAATGCTTTGTCACTGATAAAATAATTTATAATAATTTGACGGTAATCTGATTTAAGTTCTTCTAGAAGTTCCTTTTTTTCAGTAGCCGTCATATCTTGAAAAATTTGTGGTTTCCTCTCCTGTCCAAAAGCAAATAAATCAACATCATCTTGATGATCTAATTTTTGATGAGAATTTTCTTGCTGACAGTGAGGCAAATAATATATGTTACTAAGTGTGGTAACAACTGGCTGCCAGTACCATTGAGTTACCAGGCTATCAATAAAATTCCACGTTTGAGAAACTAAACTTTTGTGCTTCTCTTGTGGAAATGGTCTATCAAGAATTTGTTTTATATTTGTTTGTAAAAGCAATATAGGTACTAACATCTACTATTTAGAGATCATGAACCGTTGAGAGTAAGATATATAAACCAATAACTAAGTCTAATTACTCAGGTAAGTAGAATGACTTATATATAGCAGTTCCCATGCTCGTGAGGTACAAAGTTCTTTAGTTTTAGGGAACAGGAAACAGGGAACAGGGAATAGGGAATAAATTGGTGTGTACTTCATTAGACTTTTGTGTAGCATTTAATCTAGGAGAAGTATGGATCATTGACAATGTGTATCAGCATATCTAGCGGAAGATAGATTACATTATTTCACTCCTTGATAAGATACTTAAACGAACTTAAAGAATTGTCGCAATTTAAATCATTATAATTCCTCAAGGTTCTAAAGCGAATCTTTAGCGCCATAATTGTTGTAGTTGTCACTATAAAAAATGATGACTTTCAATACCAGCACTAAGTTGGTGACAATGGTTACTTGCTGAGAATAGAAATAACAGCAAGCACCATGAGGGTCAAAATTATTGGTGATTGGCTTTGAGACAGTGTAGGTCGAGATGAAACCCCTAGTTTGAGCGGTTTGTCAATTGTAACCAGAATCGCTGATAGCGTAGCGTGGCGTAGCCATTCTAAATATTCTTGGAGAATATTGCTTCAGGCTTGAAGACCATCTAAACCAAGTGCTGATGGTGATGCCGGAGTTGATCACAAGAAGAATGACCACCGAGGACTTATATCAATGCTACAGTATACGCTTTATGAACTTCTAGCAACTGTACCAATCTGCTTAGAAACGAATAATCTAGCAGCAGTGCTGGATATTTTTGCCGAAGAACAGTGCGATCGCTTGGTAGTAGTCAATTCACAACAACTTCCAATTGGATTGTTATACTCTGCTCGATTGTTACCACAATTATTAGCAGCCACGACGGATGACTATCTTCTAAATTTACAGCAACCACTCTCAACAGTGGATAAATCCTTAATAGAGCCAATACAAACCATACCAGCCGCACAGAGTCTGGAAGAATTTAGCTTATCTTTAAAATATCCAGAAACTCAACAACAAAGAAACTTAGATTGGGTGCTAGTTGACTCAGATGGTAAATATTTGGGAATACTGAATACTCTACATCTCTTCCAGTTGTTAGCTAAAAAGAAAATTCCCATTAACTCAACCAATGAAAAAGTAAATTGCACGCATAATAACGCTAATAAAAGCCAGCCAAAAATTCACAAATCTATAGTCCATTTATTGGCGCGATTACCCTGGCCAATGATGTTACAAACGAGTCATGGTGAGGTAGTTACCCAGAATCCCGCTTGGTGGCAACAACTAGGAGTATTAAAAGACCTAGAAGGAATTAGGAAACAGGTAGAAACTATACTTGCTCCGACCCATGTTCAACAATCGGCTTATGTTTATGCCAATGGTCAAGAAAATCAACAACTAAATACTTTCACAGCCCAGAGAAAAAGTATTTCCCCAACGGTTTTTTCACCCCATTCACCATCAGTTGTACCATTTCTCCAAGAACCGCCCCTAAGTATCAATAGTGGTTCTAATCGCTGTGTTTTAGATACAAAATTGGGCATTTGTACTTGTGTAGTCGAAATCAAAAATGGTCAAGAACGAGTTTGGCAGTTTGCAAAAGTTCCCTTGGATAGTAGTGAGTTGAAAATTTGGGTTTCCGAGTCAGAAATACCACCGAATACAGAAGAACTATGGCTAATATTAGCCACAGACGTAACTGAACAACAACAACTTTGCAAAGAATTGGCTGCCAAAAATGCCGATTTAATTCAACTCAATCGGTTAAAAGATGAATTTTTAGCTTGCATTAGTCATGAACTAAAAACACCGCTGACAGCAGTATTGGGACTATCTCGACTACTTATAGATCAACAATTAGGACAACTAAATGAACGTCAGACCCGCTATGCTGGACTAATTCATCAAAGTGGCAGACATTTAATGAGCGTGGTCAATGATATTTTAGATTTGACTCGAATGGAAACAGGACAAATGGAACTCACCCTTACCCCCGTGCAAATTCAAGTAGTCTGTGAACGGGCTTTGTCAGAAGTTAACAACATTCATAATCAAACTAACAAAACTAAACAATTATCCAAATCAGAAAATCAAAATTTATCTAACCACCAATTTAGCCTGACTATTGAACCAGGTTTAGAGCAGATGGTAGCAGATGAATTACGTTTGCGGCAGATGCTGGTACATTTACTTTCCAATGCCTTTAAATTCACAGAAATATCTGGGGAAATTGGGTTAAGGGTAAGCCGTTGGGAGGGTTGGATTGCTTTTACTGTCTGGGATACAGGAATTGGTATTCCTGAACAACAACAACATTTAATTTTCCAAAAATTCCAGCAATTAGAAAATCCCCTTACTCGTCAGTTTGAAGGAACAGGTTTAGGTTTAGTCTTAACCAGAGCCTTGGCTCGTTTACATGGTGGAGATGTTAGTTTCTTATCTCGTGAGGGTAAAGGTAGTCAGTTTACCCTGCTGTTACCGCCAAGTCCACCAAAAACCAGTTTTACTGATTCTGAAGATATCGCACTAACAGAGAGAGAAATAGGCAATACTCCCAATTCTTCCCATCACAGTCTGAATAATTCCTTACAATACCAGCCTAAATCCTCCCAAAGATTGGTGTTGGTAGTGGAAGCGGTAGCCCAATATATTGAGGAATTAACTGAACAACTCAAAGGTTTAGGTTATCGTGTAGTCATTGCTAGATCCGGAACTGAGGCACTAGAAAAAGCTCGACGTTTGCAACCAAAAGCTATTTTTCTGAATCCTTTATTACCTTTACTATCTGGTTGGGATGTCCTGACTTTACTGAAATCTGATAGTTTAACTTGTCATATTCATGTCGTTGTTACGGCGACAGCAGCAGAAAAAGAGCAAGCATTTACTAAACAGGCGGATGGATTTTTAAGCTTACCAATCAAACATCAAATATTAGCATCACTCTTAGAACAATTATCAACGTCTTCAGAAGTTCAGCTTTTGGAAATGAAAAATAATGATCTCAATCCCCAAAATATTCCCCTACGAATTCTGAGGTTGGTAAATCCAGAATTAGAGGCGATTAATCTCTATCCTTCCCTGCGAGAACATCGGGTGATTGAAGTAGATGATTTAGATCAGGCGGATTTGTTAGCAAGAGTTTGGCAGTTTGATGTGGTATTACTAGATATGCAGATTTCTACTGCTCACACTTATTTACAACAATTAAGCAAACACCAGCGATTGGCAACTTTACCCTTGGTAACTTGTGATGTTGCTACTACTTTAGCGGCTTCCCAAATACCAGGATTGTGTGTATTTCCTTGTTTAACTCCTTTGAATCAAGAAAATAATAGTCATAGTCATCAAGGAGATGCTTTGTCATCTGTATTACAAATTGCTGCTGGTATTCGTTGTCCACTAAATATTTTAGTGGTAGATGTAACTATGCTCAATGATTTACCCAAGATAAATCGCAGTCTCGGTAAAAATTATCAATCTATTAAAAATTCTGCTCTCAAGTTTAAAGATGAGCCAGGTAATCGAGGGTACGAGTGGTTTCAAGCTTTAATTCAATACTTACAAACTGCTGGGTTTAGAGCTTCTATTGCTAGTTGTTGGTCGGAAGTTTTGCAACAAGTTAGTTATAAAAGTGTTGATTTACTTTTAATTTGTTTGCACGAAACTGCAATTAATAATGAAGTTCAAAAAGCTTTAGAATCCTTGGCTGATTTACCATTGAGATTGCCTCCTATTTTGGTACTTGACCAAAAATTAAATCAGGCTAATTATGGAAATGGTGAAAAATCTCGTCAGCGGAAATATACATCTTCTTTAGGGACGGTATTGAATGGAATTGCTACTCAAGTATTACCCCGTTCTATTTCTATGGAAGAGTTATTAATTCAGGTGAATCAAGCGTTAGCTAATTATAAGCAGGGAAGTTCCTAAAATTGTCAGAATCAGGATATCCAGGATTTAAGGATGTACAGGATGAGAACTAGATTGTTATTACCAATTACCAATTACCAGTTCCCTGTTCCCTTCTTATAGTTTAAGATATGTTTGATTTGTCCTTTTGAACTGTTTTTAGAGGAAAGCGGATGAGATGATAAGCTCCTTTACTATGTAGGCTTTTGTAATTATCGGGTGGTAATTCCATTTCTCGGAGTTTTTCCTGTTCAACTAAGATTAATAATGATTGTGGTCTAGTTGGTTGGGATTCTTGCTTTTGAATATATTCTAAAACTTGTGGGGACGATGGGATGTAATTAATTAGTTGTTGGGTGTAGAAAGTGACGGTGGGTTTTTTGAAACCAACCATAATTACTTCTTCATTGGGTTGTTTGGATTCAACAATTAGGGTTGATAATTCTCTTAAAGGTAACTGACGCTGTTGATCCATGATGCTAACAGCAGGCATTAAGGCAATAGCAATAAAGGCTATAAATCCGACTAAATTAATTGTGATGATCTGCCGATAACGGTAACTTAATATTAAGCTGGCAGTAATGATGGCAGATAACAACCAAATTATGCCTCCAAATTTCAGTATTCCTGATTTCTCCATTTGTACATATAATTCAGGTGCTGCGGGATCAGGTCCAGCGATTTGGGTGAGATTATATAGGGCGATCGCCACTACTGTCAAAAAGGCTACGTTTACCCAAGCACTGATGCGTAAAGATTGGAGAGGTTGTGAACTGGGAAAAAGATCACTCCAGAATAATGCTACGAGAATCGCCGCTGCTGGCATTAAGGGTAATACATAGCTGGGTAGTTTGGTAACAGCGATGCTGAAAAAGCCAAAGACACCCAGAAACCAAAAACAGGCAAATAAACCTAAATGTTGGGAACGTTCTTGTTTTAACCAGTGCGATCGCTGCCAAAATTTTACTCTAGCTAAAGCAGCGGGTATGTATACTGAATAAGGCGCAAAGCCCAGCAATACGACTACAAAGTAAAAATACCATGGGGCTGAGTGGCCATTAACGACTTCGGTAAACCGTTCTATGTTGTGATAACCAAAAAAGGCGTTAATAAAATTCCAGCCATTGCGCCAAGTTACTAAGGCATACCAAGGAACTGAGAGGAATAAAACTATCCCTATTCCTAAAATCGGCCGCATTTCTCGCCAAAGTTCCCAAAATTTCCCTAAATATAAACCAAAGGCAATCATAATTAATCCTGGTAAGACTATTCCTACAGGACCTTTAGTTAAAATTGCCCCAGCCATTAAGACATAACAAGCTAAATACCATTGATTGGGCAGTCGAAAATTAGCAATGATGATGGGGGGATGATTTTGAGCATATCCCAAGAAAAAACATAATAAAGATGAACCTATACAGCCAGTGAGTAACATATCTGAGACACCGATTCTTCCCCAAACCATCATTTCGGGGTTGAGTGCCATTAAAGCTGCGGCAATGGCGGCTGTGAGGTAACGTCGGGGCAAATTTTTGACTTGTTCTACTTCGTCTTGTTTAGCAAAATGCCATTGGACGGTATAAAACGCTAAAGCAACTACGCCCATTGCTGCCAATGCTGAGGGAAGACGCACTGCCCATTCATTCACCCCTATGATATGGTAGGCGATCGCTTGACACCAATAAATTAAAGCAGGTTTATCAAATCGAGTTTCACCGTTAAAAAACGGAGTTATCCAATCACCTGTAATCAGCATCTGTCGAGAAGCTTCTGCAAACAGCGGCTCAGTTTCATCAATTAAGCCCATATTTCCCAAATTCCAACCAAAAGCTATCCAACCAATCACCAATAACCACAGACTGGCAACAGTCACAGCCAGGGCTGGACTTTCTTCTAAATTCTTGAACCAATTGTCAATTACTTGACGAGGAACACTTAGTTTTAATCTCATGAATTCATACTTAGGGCTAGAAGAAGGTGACAGGTTACAGGTTACAGGTTACAGGTAAGAAGAAGGAAGAAGAAGAAGAAGAATGAACCACGTTCGCGGAGCGTCCCGCAGGGATAGGAACGAAGGACACGTTCGCGTTCGCGGAGCGTGGCGTTAGCCATAGCGTCCCGTTAGGGATAGAAAGGAGGGTTTCAGAGATATTTTGCGTAAGTCTTCAAGGAGAAAAAAAGCCAAAAAATTACTCTCAATTACCCATTAGTTATCTTCTAACACCAACTGCCATTCTTGAGTTTGTGGATTCCATTGGGGAGAAGACGTTTCCCCGACGACATAAGGTCCCCAATAGCGCCGAGAACCATCTTGAGCAAAGGCTACTAAAATATTACCCTTCTCTAGCTTTAAATTACCTTGAGGTAAGGATAAAACTAGTCCAGTCTCACTTCCTTCTTCAGGAGCAAAATCCCAATGTGCAGGAATATGAGATTTAGTGTTATTGATAGTGGTACTTTTGAGGGATGATTGTCTGGCTAATAGTGCTAGACGTACTGGTTGAGTGGTTTTGTTGCTCATACGGAGTGATCCTGATAGCCCCGGATTTGCTTTAGCCATAGCCTTGGTTTTACTATCCGATTCCAATTGATAGGCTAAGACAGTAGATGCACTATTTTGGTTACTTGATTCTACTGATGCAGTTGGTGTACTATCTAAGTTAATTTCATCCTCATTAATTCTAGTGTTTGTAACTATAGTTGGGGTTTCTTCTGGGATTGTTAATCCTGTTTCGGGATTTGGAGAATCAAAGGATATGCTCCTATTTAGGCATCCTGTCATGATCCCCATCAATCCAAATACGGAAACAGCAACAATGAAGTAACGATAGCGGTACAGGGAGTTTTTCATAATGGTATAGATTTAGAAATAAGATTTTTTTAGGCTAAACCCAATGATTACTGATGATCCCCGATGGGAATGAGATCAATTAATTGAGTTTCTCCTTCTGGAAAATGCAGCGAAATCGTGTATAACAGTTGTCAATAAAAGACTTTCAATTCTATCACTTATCACCTGTCTCTTCACTCATGCAAAACACTCGTCTGAACAGCTTGTTAGAAACAATTTTCAGAAGATTGAGTCAATGGTTTCTTAATCCTTGGCGGCGGTTATCACTACTACTAATTAGTTTTTTGTTTGGGTTTTTTTTGGGATCGGCAGTATCAACAACCACTGGACAACAGGCAGTATTAGACATTGTGATAGCTGCATTTTTAGTTCTACTAACTGAAGTTACCAGTCGGATATTTTATAGCCGCAGCTTTTTTGCTAAACAAGCATTTTGGGTAGAAACTCTTAACTATCTCAAGGTTGGTTTTATCTACAGTCTATTTCTAGAAGCCTTTAAGCTGGGTTCGTAATTTTATGAGTAGCGAGTGGCTAAGTAAAATTTTGACTACAGATACATCTTGGCAAGTATTGGCGCAAGCAGCAGCTTTGGCTGATCCTTTCCGAGCTAAGGTGTTTAATATTACCCCTGAAAACGTAGCTGAAGTTATACAAAGGAGAGGAGATTTACTGAAGTTAGTTTTGCCTGATTTTAGTAAATTCTGTCAAACTAATCTCAAAACCCAACCCCAAGAAGTTTTGCAGGTATTGTGGGATTTGTGGCTACCTTTGGGGATCAAAATTGCCGCACAACGTCAACAGTTAGGGAAACCTTTGATCCAGGGGATTTTAGGCGCACAAGGTACTGGTAAAACTACGATGTCTAGGATACTGGGTTTGATTCTCCAGCACTTGGGATATCGAACGTTAAGTTTGTCTTTAGATGATTTGTACAAAACTTATAGCGATCGCTTGGCTTTAATGCAGCAAGATTCCCGTCTAGTTTGGCGTGGTCCGCCTGGAACACACGATATTCACCTAGTTTTAAGTGTACTCGATCAGATTCATCAAAGCAAGTGTCCTGTGATAGTTCCTAGATTTGATAAGTCTGCTTATGGTGGTGCAGGCGATCGCACTACTTCTGAAGTTATCACAAATCCGATAGATATTGTTCTGTTTGAAGGCTGGTTTGTGGGTGTGAAACCAATTGATCCCGGTGTGTTCATAACTGCACCACCACCCATTCTTACGGACGCAGATAGACAATTTGCTAATGATATCAATAATCAACTTAAAAGTTATTTACCACTGTGGGAAAGGTTGGATAGTTTAATAGTTTTGTATCCTTCAGATTACCGTTATTCCCTAATATGGCGGAAGCAAGCAGAAAGAGAAATGATTGCTGCTGGTAAATCAGGGATGACTGATTCGGAAATAGAAGAGTTTGTTAATTATTTTTGGCGTTCTTTACACCCAGAATTATTTATTAATCCTTTGCTTAATTCATCAGCGGTTGATTTGGTAATTGAAATTAATGCTGATCATAGTTTTGGTAATTTTAGATTCCCAATTTCTTGAAACGAACCGCAGAGACGCAGAGGGCGCAGAGGTAGAGAGAAAAGAGATGTAAGCATCTCTTTTATGAGCGATATAATATTTATTGCAATTATTTTCCTGTTTTTAGTGTTTCTACTAAATCATAAAAAGGTTGCCAATTATCATCTTCTGTGATTCGTTCCCAAACTGATTCAATTACAGGTCTTAATAATGCTGTTTTTGGGTTAGATTCAATCAGGGTTTTCCCAATTTTATCCATTTGATCTAGATCAAAATGATTGAGGATTTTATGATATAGTAAACACCAATTATCGAATGTTGCTGATTTTCCTAATGCGGGGATAATTTCTGAACCATCCATTACCAAAGCTGGATCATCTCGCCATTTACTAGAAAATGTACTAGCCATATCAGCAAAGAATTGATGATAACCAATTTGACTATCATGTAAAAAGGTGATAGTTAATCGCAAAAATTCATTAGTTTCTGCTAATTGTAAATCTGCAAAACCCAATTTTTTCAACATCAAAGCCCGATATTCAGCTTGATAATATTCAGCAAATTTAGATAAAGCACTATCCAAATCACTTTGATCAATTATCGCCTTTAACGGTTCTTGTAAAAGCTCTAAATTTAACTTACAAATTCCTGGCTGTTGACTATAACAATAACGTTTATAATGATCAAAATATGCAGCCGTAAATTGGAGATCGTAAGTAGGAATAAAAGCATAGGGTCCATAGTCAAAACTTTCCCCGGTAATTGACATATTATCAGTATTCAAAACTGCATGACAAAAACCCGCCCCCATCCATTGGGCTACTAATTCCGCGACACGCTGGACTAATTCGGCATAAAATAAGGCATATTTATCATTTTCAGCCTGTAAATGGGGATAATACTGTTCAATTACATGATCTAACAATTTTTGGGTTAAATCAGGCCTTTGAAAATAATTTAATCGTTCAAATGTACCAAAACGAATATGAGATTTACTCATGCGGATCATTACAGAAGAACGAGTTGGGGAAGGTTCATCACCACGCCACAGTCCTAAACCTGTTTCAATCATACTCAAACAGCGAGAAGTACGAACACCTAAACGATGAAGTGCTTCAGCGGCGAGAACTTCCCGTACTCCCCCTTTAAGTGTCAGCATACCGTCACCACCGCGCGAGTAAGGGGTTCTTCCAGAGCCTTTTGTGCCAAAATCGTATAATTCCCCATCAATACCCCGTACTTGTCCATAAAGAAAGCCTCTACCGTCACCTAATTGAGAGTTATATTGTCCAAATTGATAACCGTGATAACGTAGGGCTAAGAGGGGTTTTCGTCCTTCAAATTTACCAAAGGCGGTAATAAAATCTTCGTCTTTTACCGTTTGGGGATCAAGTCCTAACTGGGTTAATAGTGCATCATTGCGCCAACGGAGAATATGCTGGGGGAATTCCTCGGCTACAACTTCATCATAGTAATCATCACCTAGAGATTCTATGGCTGATTCATAATTGAGGGTAAGTAAAGGATTACTAGCATGGGTGTTATTGGCAGTTTCATCCAGAGTCATTATAATTACGCTTAATTGATATTTATTTTAGGACTTACGCAAGATTGAATTCAAAACCTGATTCTTGCGTAGGGGTAATTCATGAATTACCCCTACTTCCGTTCGGTTTTGCGTAAGTCCTGATTTAATAATAGACAAAAAGCTGGCGGACTAGGAGTATAGATTCCAGACTTTTCTAAGAAGTCGGGGATCTGAAGTATTATGAATGCGATCGCCAGTGGGGATTTGTTAAACTTGTCAGAATATGATCTTCCCATTGACCATTAATCATTAAATAATCTCTAGCATATCCTTCGACTACAAAACCAACTCTTTTGAGAACATTGCCGCTGCGGCGATTATGTGGCATATAATTAGCCATAATTCGGTGCAGATTTAATTCTTGAAAAATATACTCAGTAGAAACAGATAAAGCTTCTGTCATGTAACCATAACCTTGTGCAGATTCGGCTAAACTATATCCTAATTGACAAAATTGAGCAGCATTATAGACGAAGTTACTAAAATTAGCAGTTCCTAGAATTTTTCTCGGCTGGTGTTGAAGATAAATAAATAGTTTTAAGGAATAGTTGTGAAAAAATTCCCAGAAACTGGTTTCTACTTGATACTGCCAATATTCTTCAGTAAAAAAATTTTCATCCCAGATCGGATAAAATGGCGTAAAGTATTCTTTATTTTCAGTAAAATATGTGAGTATGTAGGGAATATCCTCCATAACTGCCATTCTTAATATTAAGCGATCGCTTGTCAGAATTGGTGGCTCTGAACTCATATACTTATATTCAAATTTAAATATTTTGTATCAGCTATACTAATTTGAACATTACACCCAAAGACTACAAAAAGGATCATCACTGTGGGAATACGCTACGATTGGCAACCAACAGAAATATTGACAATATATAATACACCATTCCTGGAGCTAATTTATCAAGCTGCTACTGTACATCGTCAATATCATCAACCGCAACAAATACAAGTTTGTAAGCTTATCTCCATTAAAACCGGTGCTTGTCCAGAAGATTGTGGTTATTGCGCTCAATCTTCACGCTACAAAACCGAGGTAAAACCCGAAGCATTGTTAGAAAAAGCAACAGTGATGAATATTGCCAAAACAGCTAAAGAAAGCGGTGTTAGTCGGGTTTGTATGGGTGCTGCTTGGCGAGAAGTGCGGGATAATTCCCAATTTGAGGAAGTCCTGGATATGGTCAAGGATGTAACTGGGATGGGTTTAGAAGTATGCTGTACCTTGGGAATGTTGACAGAAAACCAAGCCAAGCGTTTGGAAGATGCGGGATTATATGCTTATAACCATAATCTCGACACCTCAGAGGAATATTACAGCACTGTAATTACTACTCGAACTTATAGCGATCGCCTAAATACCATTGCTAATGTTCGTCAAACTAATGTTACCGTATGTTCGGGCGGTATTCTGGGTTTAGGGGAAAATGTCGCAGATCGGGTGGGAATGTTACATACTCTCTCAAATTTACAACCTCATCCCGAATCTGTACCCATTAATATTCTTTCCCAAGTTCCCGGTACACCTTTAGAAAATCAACCCGATGTCCCCATTTGGGATGTAGTGCGGATGATTGCGACTGCTAGAATTATTATGCCTAAATCTGACGTGCGATTAAGTGCAGGTAGAGCGAGACTTTCTCAAGTAGAACAAGCTTTATGTTTTATGGCTGGTGCAAATTCCATCTTCTCCAGCGATGATAACAAAATGTTGACGGTAACTACTCCCTGTCCTGATTATGATGCAGACAGAGAAATGTTGAATTTGTTGGGTTTGGAAATGCGTCCCCCATTCCAAAAACAGGAAAAAACTCCTACTGCTGTAACTGTGTAGATACACCTCCACAAGCGACTTGCTTCCCTTTTTAAGGGGAGCGAAAAATTAATTCTTTCTATATATTAATTACAAATTTTTCTTAAAAAAGAGCTACTAATTATTTATGCAACCCGTTATTAAGCATTTATTAACTGTTGAATGTTAATTCCTTTTTATGTTCAAAATGAGTCAGAAACAGCTAAAAATGGCGGTATCTACTCCATATAGAGGATAGTAATTTTTGACAATAGGATTGTCATAACTAAAATTTTACAAAAATTCATCTTTCACAAGTGATAATTTCTCTCAATAAATCTGATATGATCTGTTTAGAGCTTATTGAGTATCTATATCAATAAGTTAAGTAAGCATCATTACTATTTCCCCCCACCCACACAAAATTACACCATGACTAGTACAGTACGGCGGAAGTTAACCAACGATTAAAAATGCTAAAAGCCTGCTTAAGCTGCATTTTTAATTATTAACAGGACTTACGCAAAACAGGAAGTAGGGGTAATTCATGAATTACCCCTACACAAGAATTAGGTTTTAAGTTCAATCTTGCGTAAGTCCTAATTAATTTTGCCATGCGGTACTAATTGTGAGGTAACTTTGTGTCCTTTCTTGCTGTTAATTCATAGTAGTTTATTTTCGTAAATCAGTAGGTGTGAAAATGTCGAAAAAAATTGGTTTGTTCTACGGTACTCAAACTGGTAAAACAGAATCTGCTGCGGAAATGATTCGGGATGAATTTGGTAGTGTTGAGGTGACACTTGAGGATATTTCCCAAGCTGAAGCTGCTGATTTAGAAGCTTATCAATGTTTAATTATCGGCTGTCCTACTTGGAATATCGGTGAACTCCAAAGTGATTGGGAAGGCTTTTTTCCTGAACTTGATGAAATAGATTTTACTGGAAAATTAGTTGCTTATTTTGGTACTGGTGATCAGCTTGGTTATGGGGATAATTTTCAGGATGCAATGGGGATTTTAGAAGAGAAAATTTCTGAGCGTGGTGGTAAAACTGTGGGTTATTGGTCAAAAGATGGTTATGATTTTAATGATTCTAAAGCCTTAAAAAATGACAAATTTGTAGGTTTAGCACTGGATGAAGATAACCAATCTGATTTAACTGATCAACGAATTAAAGCTTGGGTGTCTCAGTTAAAGAAAGAATTTGGTTTGTAAAAGATTCTGTATTTGTTAGTTATCACGGTGTGGGTAATTTGATTACCTATACCTTCCTTATTATCCTCTATCCTATTCTGTGAGAATATTTATGTCTGATATTTTTGATGTTGTCTGGTTAACTTCTAGTCCGGCTTTAGCAAGGTTTGATCAACCATTATTAAAATACTTATCTAAGTATATGAAGATTGCTCAATGGGAGTACCATCAAGATAAAGATGAAGGTAGTTCTCTAGATGAAGCTGTTGATTTACTCAATGAATTTTTGACACCTTGTACTGATTCTATCCATTTAATTGGTCATAGTTCTGGTGGTGTGATTGCTTTAGAATTTGCTCGTCGCTATCCCGAAAAAGTGCGATCGCTAACTTTATTATCTGTGTCTTCTCAACCTGCACATACTTGGCACACTCACTATTATGTCCAAAGAGATTTATTTACTATTAGTCGTGAACAAATATTAGCAAATAGTGTCCGCAATCTCTTTGGAAAACAACCTTATGATATTACTAAAAAGCTGATGACAGCTTTAGATAAAGATTTAGATCAAACCCCCTTGTCACATTCTCTATTCAAGTTGGTTGATTTGCCTAAAGGTGGAGTTTCTATGCCGATGATGGTATGTGGTAGTAAAAATGATTCCATTGTTGATTCACCTGCATTACACAACTGGTTAAAATATTTTAAACCGGAAGATCATCTTTGGGAATATCCGAAAGGACATCATTTCTTTCATTATTTCTATCCTCAACCAGTCGGGGAACAAATATTGAGTTTTTGGCAGCTTCATCATTTACAACCAATGATGGTATCTCAACTTATGTCCCAAAATTTATCCAATTAACTGAAGCCTGAATTATTACTTTTTTAGGGGGATCTATATGCGCCTATTAACTCTTTTTCGGCGACAAAATTACCTATTGTCGCCCATTTTTCGTTGCGATATTTATCTTAATTATTAATTATTAATTGTTAAGGTTATACCGTAACAGTATAAGTAGGTGAACCAAAAAATTTAAAGGTATGTGAAGAAAAGTAAAATCGCCCAAAACTCTCTTCCTGTTCCCTGTTCCCTGTTCCCTGTTCCCTGTTCCCTGTTCCCTGTTCCCTGTTCCCTGTTCCCTTTTAAAAAACTACAGTTCTCAACTTGGACTAGGTTTAGTTGAATATTTGACTGGGCAATTATGAGCATTTGGTGATATGGCGCGGTAGGATGGATAATATCGCTAAG
>NZ_VILD01000007.1:322510-324434 GCF_009712085.1 Anabaena sp. UHCC 0253 | reverse complement strand
TATCGCTAAGACTTGCAACCATAACTTACAAGTATTCAAAAGACAAGCAACACCTAAGAGTTTTACCATCTGCTATCACGGTAGAATTACGCCTATATTTACGTTGAAATAGGAAAATAGCTGGCTTTTCTAGCGGTAGTTTGACTAGTTAGCATTAAATATAGTTACTCAAGGCGCTTTCTGAGAATGAAAAATAGCCTGTAGTCAGATACTAACACCTGCTGTAATCAATCCTTCGATATTCGCAAGGTGACTAATTTGCTGATATGGATAATAATCACAACAGTGTTACTCAACTAAACAAGGAGAATCGGGATTTGGTAATGGAGCGGTTGAAACAGGACTTAAAAAATGATCTGATTGCTGGTTTGTTGGTGGTAATTCCCCTCGCAACCACAATCTGGTTAACGATTACCATAGCTACCTGGGTAATCAACTTTCTTACCCAAGTTCCTAAACAACTCAATCCCTTTGATGGCTTAAACCCAATTCTAGTAAATATACTTAATCTTTTTGTGGGACTAGCCGTACCACTACTAAGTATTCTTGTGATTGGGTTAATGGCCAGAAATATTGCAGGGCGGTGGTTATTAGATGTTGGCGAACGGCTATTACAGGCGATTCCTTTAGCAGGACAAGTATATAAAACCCTCAAGCAGCTATTAGAAACACTCCTAAAAGATTCTAATGGTAAATTTCGCCGTGTAGTCTTAGTAGAATATCCTCGTCAGGGAATTTGGGCGATCGCTTTTGTCACAGGAGCAATTAGTAATGAAATCCAAAATCAAATGTCACGCCCCGTCATCAGCCTATTTATCCCCACCACTCCCAACCCGACAACAGGATGGTATGCAGTAGTACCAGAAGAGGATGTAATCAACCTCTCTATCTCCGTTGAAGATGCTTTTAAAATAGTTGTATCGGGTGGTATAGTTGCCCCCAATATCCAGCCATCTCACCTAACTGCACTGACAGCCGCATCACCTCTAGAAATAAAACAACAGGTGATTTCAGCAGAAGAAATTTGACACAAATGTAGCAAAGTAATCAAGAAATAGATAAGCTAATTGTCTAACTGTGCCAGAACTCACATATTTATCATTATCCCCAACTGTATGCAACGTCGTAAACCCCAACAAATAGCCCGTGAATTGGCACTGTTAGCCTTGAGCCAGTTACCAATAAACCCTAAAAAACTAGAGACACTATCAGACGAGCAATTAGTATCTAAACTAGTCTTGGGTGCAGTCCGTACCCTCACCTTAGAAGTACAGGATACATTGAATAATGCCGCTGGAGAACTGCAACGGAGTAATGATCGCCTATTGACAAGCGAAACTAGAGCCGCTGACTTGAATACAGCTAGAACCATGCTCAAAGAGGCGATCTCCTACACCCAAACAGCAATCAATCAATTAGGTACATCCGTTGATTTTCCGGAACTAATTCAGTTAGCTAATCAAGATAAAGAAGTTCGCAATTACGCCAAAGCAATTATTATTACCGTCAACGAAAACCGTCAAGCGATCGAACAATTTATATCTGAAGCCTTAGTAGATTGGCAAGTGACTCGTTTAGCCCAAATTGACAAAGATATCCTGCAAATAGCTGCCGCTGAAATGAGATATATGCAAGTTCCCCACAGCATCGCCATTAATGAAGCTGTAGAGTTAGCTAAACGCTATAGTGGGGAAGATGGGCATCGTTTTATTAATGGTGTTCTCCGTCGAGTTAGTGAACACAAACAAACTGTTTAAATTGGTGATTGGTGATTGGTGACTTGCCCTGAGCGTAGCCGAAGGGTTGGTCACTGGTCTCTAACTTCTGACTGATAATTAAATTCTTATCTAAAATAAACTACAAACAATGGCTTTTAATTGGTTTCGTCGTCCAAATAATGAATCTGCTGAACTTCCTACTCCCG
>NZ_VILD01000007.1:255318-322485 GCF_009712085.1 Anabaena sp. UHCC 0253 | reverse complement strand
CCAAATAATGAATCTGCTGAACTTCCTACTCCCGAAACTCAAGAGGAAACACCCGCAGTAGAAGCAACTCAGCCAGAAACAACAGCACCAGACACGGCTGATTTATTGGCATTTGCCAAAGCTGCTTATAAGAATATTCAGGAAAAACAACAAATTGAGACAGAAGCACCTGTAAGTGTTGAGGAAGATACTACTACAGCAGAAATAGTAGAAACTGGAGTTGAGGAAGTAACTGCACTGGAAGAAACAGAAACACCAGCCGCAGAAATTACTGAAGATATCCTGAGTGAATCACAACCAGAAATAGAAACAGCTAATTTATCTTTTTTAGAACGAGCGGCGGCGGAAAGAGAAGCCAAACAAGAGAAATTAATCGCTAGTGCGATTGCCACGGATGTTCCAGAGACACCGATAACAACGACAATAGAACCAGAAGTAGAAATTCCGGAACTGGTATTTGATGATGGGTTTAGGTGGTCAGCAGAGGTTTTAGCCGCCCAAGGCAGAAAAGCCGAAGATATTTCCATAGAAGAAATTACTTGGTTGAAAAAACTTCGTCAAGGTTTAGATAAAACTCGGCGGAATATTCTCAATCAACTGAAATCAATTGTTGGTCAAGGTCCTCTTAATCAAGAGGCTGTCAACGAAATTGAATCTGTGCTGCTACAAGCAGATGTAGGGGGTAGAAGCAACAGACTATATTATTAGTGCTTTACAAAAAAATTACTCGCAGAAGTAACTCCACCAGAACAGGCGATCGCCTATCTCAAAGAAATTCTGAGAGAAATGCTAGATGCACCATTGCAAAACAACTCAAAACCTAGTTTTGCACCAGAAAAAGACAGCCTCACCATTTGGTTAATTACCGGAGTTAACGGGGCTGGAAAAACTACCACCATTGGGAAAATTTCCCACCTGGCGCAAAAATCTGGTTATAAATGCTTAATTGGTGCGGCTGATACCTTCCGGGCGGCCGCGGTAGAACAAGTGAAAGTTTGGGGAAATAGAAGCGGTGTAGAAGTAATCGCCAATCCAGGGAAAAACACAGATCCAGCCGCAGTAGTATTTGATGCGATCGCTGCTGCCCAATCTAGAGAAACCGAACTGTTATTAATAGATACGGCTGGAAGACTGCAAAACAAAAAAACCTCATGGACGAACTCAGCAAAATTCGCAGAATCATTGACAAAAAAGCCCCTAATGCCCGCGTTGAATCCCTTTTAGTGCTAGATGCGACTCTAGGACAAAATGGCCTGCGACAAGCTGAAGTATTTTCCCAAGCAGCCCAACTCAGCGGCGTTGTCTTAACCAAATTAGACGGAACAGCCAAAGGAGGCGTAGCCCTCGCCGTCGTCCAACAGCTAGGCTTACCAATTCGTTTTATTGGTGCTGGTGAAGGAATTGAAGACTTGCGTCCATTCTCTAGTTATGAGTTTGTAGAAGCACTATTGAGTAGTTAGCACCCAGACTGAGTTCAAAATTCAAAAAATTCATACAACAGGAGTCGGAGGGGCGAAGCATTTGGGCGATAAATTATCGGTTTTTTCCCAGTAGGGGCGAAGCATTCGGGCGACAAATTTTCGGTTTTTCCCCAAGTTTATTTTCCGAATGCTTCGCCCTTACACTTTTCCGAATGCTGATGCTTCCAGTCCCGTCAGGGATACGCCCTTACACTGAATGCTGATGCTTCCAGCACGCTTCGCGAACGCTCCTACTTGGACAAAAATGGATAATTTCTATAGTCAATAAACCTGTAAAGCTGATGGAATCAGGCTTTGAGAATCTCAAATCTCAAATTTCAACCCCAAAATGGTAGATTTCATCCTTCTGCTTTAAGATATTTTCACAAAAAATGGGGAATTTTTACATAAAAGAAATCTATCTAAGGAAACATTTCGAGAATTTATGGTATATAGGTTAAATGTTTGCAGCTAAAATTTGCACATTTTTGATTAAAAGCATGATTACAACTCTGTTTTTACCAAAACCCTATCAACTCAAAAACCAGATGGTGTTTGGTTTGATCATTACTAATACAGCAGAATTCACCCCATCAGTAGAGATGTTCCACCAAAACGTCTGTACAAGAAGCAGGAGTGAAAGTCGGTTGATGCTGAACTTTTGATTTTCAGTTTGTATCTTCTGCACTTGCAACCTGCTGTATCTATTCTCTAAGTTATAGAGGTAATTTTGTTGAGGACAAACTTTTATTTCTCAAGATATATGAATGGCTAATTCAGTTATGAAAAAATTGGAGGCTGCTAATTAATCATAAAAATCACTGATTGCCAAAGATTTATTTTTGACAACTCAGAAAATTCATTATCATTGAGAATCAACCCCAAAAATTTTTGTCAGCAAATATAATACTTGAAAAAATCCGTTCCCTAGTTCTGATACTCTTGCTAAAATAACGAATTTCGTTCAATATGATCTAACAATTTATCAAGAAAGAGTATTTATAGAGAACTACAAATTTGCTATTCTCAACTGCAATATTAACCTGTGTCCCAATTTCCCCCTCATCCTACTGATAGCAATAACAGTGCCACAACAGATGTCACTCCTGTGGTGGCGCTAAAAGAACTTGTGGCCAGGCTGCATCGAGAACAAAATAAAATTCAAGACTTGCTGAGTTCTTTGGGATTTGCCCTCAGAAGTTTTAATAATTTAAATCAGTTTTTGGAACTGATTCCCCTAATGGCTACAAGGGTTACAGATGCAGAAGGTAGCGCACTTTTTCTTTATAAACCCAACGGACAAATTAGATTAGAACAACTACATTGGCAAGATAGTCAGCAAAGAAAAAATATTAGAAAAGCCCTAGAAAACGCTAGTAGTCAAATTACCCTTTTACCTAATTCCTTTCCCCCAGCTATATCCACAGGAATTTTAGATGATCAAATGCACCGTTGTTTGGGTCCAGATGTGCAAATATTTGGAACAGCTATTTTAGTCAAACATACAGAACGGGGTTGGTTGTATGTTTTAAGTCGTGATCCAGAATATAGTTGGACAGAAACTAGACAAAAATTAGTGCGGTTAGTAGCGGATCAAACAGCAGTTGCAATTGAAAATGATGAACTTGCTGTAGAACTCAGAAAAAAAGAACGTTTAGATCAAGAGTTAGAAATTGGTGCGGAAATTCAACGCCGACTTTTACCGCGTCAATGTCCAAATATTCCTGGTTTATCTTTAGCAGCACGTTGTAAACCCGCTAATCGTGTGGGTGGTGATTACTATGATTTTATTCCTACTAGTCAAAACCAGTTAAAATCTCACCTCCAAGAATCTACAGAAAATGCTAGTTGGGGTTTGGTAATTGGGGATGTTATGGGTAAAGGTGTTCCCGCAGGTTTGATTATGACCATGTTGCGGGGAATGTTGCGAGGTGAAGTATTACACGGTAACTCTCCAGCCGGAATTTTACAAAATTTGAATCGCGTTATGTATGCGGATTTGGAAAATTCCCACCGTTTTGTAACTATGTTTTATTCAGAATATGACCCGCAAACGCGGATTTTATCTTATAGTAATGCAGCCCATAATCCGCCTTTATGGTGGCACGCAGCGACAAAAAGTGTCACCCGTTTGGATACATTGGGAATGTTAATTGGTTTAGATGCTAATAGTGAATATGAAGATGCTCAGGCACAGTTAGAATCTGGGGATACAGTTATTTATTATACAGATGGTTTAACGGAAGCGGCAGCGGCTGGAGGCGATCGCTTTGATGAAGATAATTTTGTTACATCCTTCAGAACAGCTTGTAAGTATTGCAATACTCCCCAGGAAATTGTGGAATATCTATTTGATCAAGTTGAGCAATTCATCGGTTCTGATAGGCAAAATACCGATGATATGACGTTGGTGGTTTTGCAGATTTTGTGATGGTTTATGGCAAAAATTCTATGTCCAGAATTTGAGTCACAGTGTAAGGTAAATCTGTTGGAAAGGTACTTTGGTTAATTCCAGTTTCGTTACTTGCGAGTTTTTTTCCTCTGCGGTAACACTCAACTAAAACTTCTTCTAGATAAGGGTTAAGACTGGGACTATCTTGGAGTAAATCTTCAATACGGTTTCTTTGTTCTGCGATCGTATTTTGCCAAGAGCTACTTCGCAAATTAGGCTGATATTGCCATTTTAGCAAATGCTGTAACAATACCTCCAATCGGCTTTTTAACTCTCGTCGCTCTGACCTTCCCAAGCTTTCAATCTCCTCAACAACGGCTTCCCAATCTACCCCTTCCCATTTCCCAGCACGAATTAATTCAGCCGTTTGCTGTGTCCATGCTACAAAATCAGTATCATACAACTGGATTGCTGTCTTGGAAATAGAAACCATGATATTTTTGCAATCTTGTTTGGATGGGTTATTAATAATCTTATTTTAACTCTAAGTCTGTAGAAAATAGATGTACGCAGATGAACTTGGATAACTTGGTGTGCAGTTGCGTATATTTGCGGTTTTGTTTTGAGACATTAAAATATAAACTGGCAATCAAAAATCTATTCAAAAATTAGGACTATGGGATTTATCGACGCAATTTTTGGAGGGTTTGGATCTTTTGTTATCAAGGGAATCAACACAGCTCATCAACTAGCAAAAAATTATATTGCTAGACTTGTTGATGAGGCTTTAAAAGAGAGAGTTGTAGAAAACCAGTCTGCATCAAATCCAACTTCTGTTACTGTCAATGTTTACAATGTTCAAAAGGTTCAAAATGATATCAAAAACATTGACCTTGAGCAAACAGAGATTGAGAAAAAGCGGGCGCATGATGGTTCTCTCAACTTAAGTGATAGAGAGAAATTAGAAGAACTCAAAAAGCAAGGTGAAGATAAATTTGAGCAGTGGCAAAAGGCTAAAACTCAGGAAGTTGTCACTGAACAGGCAAAAAATCCTGATTCCTATGAAACATCATTCTTGAATAATGATAAGGTTCATCTACTTCAGTTTCAGATGGGGCAAGTTGTCTTAGAAAAACGATGTGTGTGCGGTAGACCAATGATTTTACAGCATAGAAATCGCGCTGACGGTAGTATATTTCTATTGGGTGATTTTTTTTGGTCATGTGTTGGTTATTACAATAATCAATGTAGAGGTACACAGTCATTTCAGACGCAAGATATCGGGCTATTGCACAAAGCAAATATACTTGAACTTCAGTTATCAAATACCGAACTCAGTCAAAGTTTTACACGTCCATTAATTCAAACGACCGTTGTTCGTCTTAGACAACATTTAAGAGAGGAAGATAAGGATATACTCTGTCCAATACATCATGTACCTATGATTTTGCGAGAAAAAGACAAATCTAACCACTCAAACATCGTTCTAGATATGTTTTATCTAAAATGCCCACATTTTCAATGTCAGCAGATGGTGAAGTTGAAATCACTTGCACAAATTGCAGCATTTTTACATCGGAAAGAAGAACGTGGAATCTTTTAATAACTGCAAGTTAAGCATTTTCTAAACTTATCAAAAAGCCATTCAGTAAATTTGTGTCTACTCCAAAATCAGATAAAAGCTGTAATTTTTCTCCTCCCAAAAAATATCAACAAATTCAAAATACACCAAATTTAACAGATGTTGATCCTAAAGGTAAAACTTGGGAAAAACATCGAATTAATGCTGATAAAGTTGCTGAATATTACGCAAAATCAGATAATGACAGTTTTAATGCGTATGCTTGGCGGGTGAAAAGCTGTTCTGAGTGGCTAGAGTTTCGTTTAATTCCAGAAGAATCAGCAGATATTCTCAAGTTAAAATTAACAAATGCGAGATTCTGTCGAGTGCGTCACTGTCCGGTTTGTCAGTGGAGACGTTCTATGATGTGGAAAGCAAAAGCTTATCAGATTCTCCCTCAAGTTGTCACAGATTACCCTAAATACCGTTGGTTGTTTATCACTCTGACGGTAAGAAATTGCAACATTGAAGAACTCAGAGAAACCTTAGATGAAATAAACAAAGCTTTTAAACGTTTATCCGAGTTGAAAGCTTGGCCAGCTAAAGGTTGGGTAAAGTCTATAGAAGTCACCAAAGGTAAAGATGGAATATCAGCACACCCGCATATACACTTTTTAGCGATGGTACAGCCTTCATATTTCAGTCATGGCTATATTTCTCAAGCTAAATGGGTATCATTATGGCAGCAGTGTTTAAGGGTTAATTATCAGCCAGTAGTTGATGTCAGAGCGATCAAAAAACATCATGATCCAAAGGTGGTAATTCCTGAAATTCTGAAATATCAGGTAAAAGAGTCTGATTTATTGGATGATAGGGAATGGTTTCTAGAGTTAACCCGTCAACTACACAAAACTAGAGCGATCGCAGTTGGGGGAGTTCTCAGACATTATATGCGAGAATTAGAAGAGAAAAATCAAGACCTCATTGGTGAGAGTGAAGAGATAGATGAGGTTGAAGATAATAGTATATATTTCGGATGGAATAGAAGATTACATAAGTACATAATAGAGGGATAACTAAGATTAGTCAAAATACTGACTATCGGGTAAATGAGGAGGTTTCAGCCCTCTGAAAAAAGTAGATGTATTTCTCAGAAGATACAGAGTATAAGCGGCAAACCTGGGATTAGGATATCGAGAAGCAAGGGAATAATACAAAGAAACAGGTGCAATAAACCAGATACACTTAGTATGTATATAGGAACGTTCACCAATAACATGAAATAAAGGAAGCCAAGAAAGAAAAAGAGGATGTGTAAGGAAAGAGTGAGAAACATAAAGTCTGCCAACAGGAATACCCTCAAACTTGGGATAACGGGTAAAAATAGAAAACTCAACAATCATTGAAAAACCTCAAATAAACAAAATGATTTTTAAACTAGAGTCATTTATCCTCACCACCAAACAGGCGATAGCCTTGTAGATGAATGGGAGAACAAATAATATCCAAAAAAACAAATGTGCGCTACGCGCAAATAAAAACAGCTTTGTCTTTCACATTGAGATTAATGACAAAGTAAAAACTCCCAATTACATAGTGTTGTAGTAAATGGGAGTTTAAAATAGCCTTCACTTGAAACTAATAAATATCTTCCAAAGAATTTCATGAAATAAAAATGATCTCACCAAAACAATGGCGGATCGGTTTCATTTGGGAAAATGGAAATGCTTATAATGTAGAAATAGTGGATTAGCATTAGGAGAAAATGTCATAAAAAACAACTTATTACATATATAGATTTGCGCCTTTGTCGCTATTTTAGACTTTCAGATGGTTATTTTTTAAGACTGCAAAATGCTTATGAAATAATGGAAGCCAAAAGAAATTTAGGAGAAATTTTAAATCAAATTATTCCTCATTCTTTACTTACGACAGATTAACATAAATACGTTATATCTTCTTATCTGTTATAATGGTAAATAATAAAGTTACCAGCAAAGTAATGATTAAATTACAAGAATTGCAAGAACAGGTATTAGAATTACCAATCAAAGAACGCTGGACTCTTGCACAAACCTTACTAGCATCAATTCAACAAGAAACACTATCTTCTATTCCTACTCAACCCACCCTAGAAACCTTATCTGAACTTGACCCCTGGACACAAAGCCTCATAGGTGTAATTCGCTTAGAATCAGAAAATTCAGAGGAAAGTTATGTTAATTACCTAGAGGAGAAATATAGTTAAAAAATGACATTTTACAAAATTAGTTTAACTCAACAATTGGGTAAATTAGAAGCAGAATTACTAGAACAGGCGCAAAATATTCTGCGGCAATACCTGAGCTTAAATAACAATTAATCATATTTTTTCAAATCCTCATGTATGACAACATCTGCAAATTCTTAGCCGAAAACTTCAAAGACGATTTAGCAACATGGTTACTAGGTTCACCAATTAAATTAACGGAAATTAGCCCCACAGAATTATCAAACGAACCAATTCGCGCTGATTCATTAATTTTATTACAATCAGAAGAATTAGTTTTACACATCGAATTTCAAACCGACCCCGACGAAAATATAGCATTTAGAATGTTAGATTATCGAATCAGGGGATATCGTCGCTTTCCTCACAAAAAAATGCGTCAAATAGTCATCTATTTGCGAAAAACAGGATCAGAATTAGTCAATGAAAACAGTTTTAAATTAGAAAGAACCTATCACGAGTTTGATGTCATCCGCTTGTGGGAACAACCAACAGAGAAATTTCTCACAGTTCCCGGTTTATTACCCTTTGCGGTGCTAAGTCAAACAAAAGATCCTACAATGGTATTAACCCAAGTCGCCCAAGCTGTTGAAACAATTACCAATCAACAGCAACAAAGAAATATAGCTGCGGCTAGTGGAATCTTAGCAGGTCTGGTGTTAAAGCAAGATGTAATTAGGAAAATTTTCAGGAGTGAGATTATGCGCGAATCAGTCATTTATCAAGAAATCCTAAAAGAAGGTAAAGCTGAAGGTAAAGCTGAAGGTAAAGCTGAAGGTAAAGCTGAAAAAGCCAGAAATGTGGCTTTAAATTTGTTACGAATTGGTATGAGTTTAGAACAAATTTCTCAAGTTACGGAATTATCTCTTGAGCAAGTTCAAGCTTTACAAAAGGAGATTCTGGAGTCTTAATTTTAACTATAGTGATTCTCCAGGGATGAAATACACTTTGGCCTCTTTCCTAAAAAGAAAGAGGTTTTGAATATTACTTCCTGGCTAGAGAATTGGTTTGGGGTTAGGTCAGGCATAATTGTTAAGGAATGTTCTGCAAATTTTAGACAAAAATAAAGCAGTCGCTTGGGTTGAAGTATCGCTTAAAAATCAAGACGATCGCCATACTCCAAAACGTACCTAATTAATGGGAGAATAAAAATTTGCAATCATCCTTGACTTATTATTGCTTTCAGCCCAAAGGAATTTTGAAAAATGTGGAAACGAATTACTTTAATCTTGTTACTGGTATTGAGCTTCAGCCTAAGTAGTCCTAGTGTAGCTGCTGCGGCTGGACTAAAAAGCTTTGTTGATAGTGCTGATGGTTATCAGTTTGCTTATCCTAACGGTTGGTTACAAGTTAAAGTTGCCGATGGTCCAGATGTGGTATTTCACGATTTAATTGAAGTATCAGAAAATGTCTCTGTGGTGATTAGTCCTGTTCCCGAAGGTAAAACTTTACCAGAATTGGGAACACCTACAGAAGTTGGTTATAAATTAGGTAAGGCGGCTCTTGCTCCTGTAGATTCTGGCCGTACTGCTGAATTGATCAACGCTGCTCAAAAGGAAGTAGATGGTAAAATATACTACTTGCTAGAATATGAAGTTAAACTTCCTAATAACCAAGAAAGACACAATATATCTAGTGTAGCTGTGAGCCGTGGTAAGCTTTTTACCTTTAATGCTTCTGTACCTCAAAGACGATGGAAAAAACTGCAACGCATGATTGATGAAGTCGTTAGTTCTTTCTCCGTCTATTAATTAAGTAAGTGGGGATTGGGGACTGGGAACAGAGTTTTTTGGTGAGCAATTACCTATTACCCGATATTTTTGATTATGACTATTCCTCAATTTGTACTCGCTTCTGCTTCTCCAGCGCGTCGTCGTTTGCTGCAAACTGTGGGTATTGAAGCAATAATTTGTCCTAGTGATTTTGATGAATCACAAATACAATTAAATGAACCAGGGGAATTAGTAAAAACTTTGGCTCAGTGTAAAGCCGAAACTGTAATTTCTCAATTTCCATCGGCTTTGGTAATGGGTTGTGATTCTGTTTTGGCTATGGATGGCGAAATTTATGGTAAACCTGGAAATGCGAATGAAGCGATCGCACGTTGGCAATTAATGCAAGGTAATTTTGGTGACTTGTATACAGGCCATGTTTTGATTGATACTACTAAAAATCAGACTCTAGTTAAATGTCAAGTTACTAGGGTTTATTTTGCCAAGATGAGCGATCGCGCAATTCAAGCTTATGTAGCTACAGGTGAACCCCTCCAATGTGCTGGAGCATTTGCTATTGAAGGGTTTGGGAGTTTATTTGTGGAAAAAATCGCAGGTTGTCATAGCAACGTCATTGGGTTGAGTTTACCCTTATTGCGCCAGATGATAGGGGAATTAGGATATGAAGTTACAGATTTTTGGAAATAATCTATCCTGCTGATTGTTTTGATCTAAAAAATTACTTTTCAATCACAATTTTCAGTTAACCAATTACTATTTCCAAACACAACAGAATAGTACAGATAGTTGTAAACTAAACAATAAATTGTATTTTCCCAATATTATGTCTTCTACACCTTCCCTGCGTGAACAACAGCATCCCCTAATTTGTCAACTAGCTGATTGCATTGAAGCAGTTTGGCATAAACACCTAGACTTATCACCTTACAATTTGCCAGCGGAATTGGGATATGTGGAAGGGAGATTAGAAGGAGAAAAACTGATTATAGAAAATCGCTGTTTTCAAAGTACCCAGTTTCGCAAAATGCACTTAGAACTGGCCAGAGTGGGGAATATGTTGGATATTCTGCACTGTGTGATGTTTCCCCGTCCAGAATATGATATACCCATGTTTGGCTGTGATTTAGTCGGAGGTAGAGGTCAAATTAGTGCTGCTATCGCTGATCTTTCTCCTGTCAACTTAGAGCGGATTTTACCAGATGGTTATAATTCTGCTTTGAGTAATTTAACCAAGTTTAATTTTTCCCAACCCCGTGAATTACCAGAATGGGGAAACATCTTTTCTGATTTTTGTCTCTTCATTCGTCCTGCTTCCTCAGAAGAAGAAACAATGTTTCTCGCACAGGTTCAATCATTTTTAGAAATACATTGTACACAAGCGATCGCATCCAGTCCAGTTGCACCAGAAAAAGTAGCCTCAATTAGAGCCGGACAATACAATTACTGTAGCAAACAGCAACAAAATGATAAAACCCGTCGAGTCCTAGAAAAGGCATTTGGTATAGATTGGGCAGAAAATTATATGACTACAGTTTTATTTGACTTACCATAATTACTGGTGGAACTTCAGAAAAGTTCCCCGCAAATCATGACATATTCTGATTACTAAAAAGCAGCTACATTTTTGATACACCATCAAAAATAAAAAGCTGCTATTACTATATCTGTAAGCTGCGTTACGTTTTCTCTCAACTGATAAATGTAGAATTTACATGAAGTAATCACCACCGATACTTTCCTAAGAGAGAACTAACGTTAATTACCCAAATTGCCAAGCTAATTTACCTATCCCCTGCGATATGCTCATTTGTCAACTTTAAACTTTCTTAATTTTCCTGATCAAAAGTAATCAATTAACCGGATATTTTAAAAATTGCTAGGAATGTACACAAAACTCTCAAATTCCTCTCAATCAACCATAAGCATGGGAGTTGGAAACTGTTATTTATTACTCAGATAAATCAAGGTGAAACTTGATATAGATTAGCTTTATCACTACCAGAAACTATCAATTATCATCCTTTTTACCCATCTCCTCAATCATGAAATGGGAAATATTGATTATTGATGATTGATTCAATTTGCCAATTTTAGACCAGGTGGACTTGAGACAAAAATTTTCATTTCAGTAGACAACATCGAAGCAAATTTTAAATTAGGGATTTTGGATTGAATAATTCAAAGTCTTCAATTTACACACTTATTTCCATACTCACCCGCCTTATCACTGAGTCCTAATTTAAAGACTCAGGGTGATTAATTCCACTACAGCTAATTTACTTTTTTAGTTTTTTAGTTTTATCACCAAAATTCAGATAAATAGGTCACATATCATGTCAAGGGTGAATGAACAGTCAAAATTTAAAGAAAAGTCACTTGAACAACCTAAAATTTGGTTGAGTATTGCCGTAGCCCTACCAGTAGCGATCGCTGCCGGGTTACTAGCTACAGCCAGAATGGAACAATTGAAAAAACTGACTTCTGCTGTATCCATAGCACCAGTTCCTAATACTGTTACTGCCATAGGACGCTTAGAACCAAAAGGAGAAGTAATTAAACTTTCTGCCCCAGCAGGGTTATCAGGCAGTTCACGAGTCCAACAACTTTTAGTTAGAGAAGGACAACGAGTTCAGCAAGGGCAAGTTGTAGCTATTTTAGATAGTCGAGACACTAGCATGGCAGTTCTCGAAGAAGCCAAAGCCAGACTTCAAGAATCCCGCGCCAATTTAGCCCAAGTCAGCGCCGGTCCACCAAGAGACGCTCAAGCCCAAAGATTTATTGTTGCTCGATTACAAGCCCAGTTAGCGGGAGAAAAAGAAGCTCAACAAGCGACAATTAGCAGAATTGCCGCCCAGTTAAGTGGTGAAAAAGTTGCCCAGCAAGCAACAGTCAACCGCTTAGAAGCAGAACTAGTAGGGCAACGAGGTTCTTTAAAAGCTAACATGGAGCGCATTCGAGCCGAACAACGCAATGCTCAAGTAGATTATGGACGCTATGAATTTTTATACAGTCAAGGTGCTATTTCTCAACAAGAACGCGATCGCCGGAGACTAAGTGCAGTCACAACAAATCAACAATTAATAGAAAGTCAAGCCAGTTTAAAACGGGCAATAGAAACCATCCAACAACAAGTTTCTGAAGCTAGAGCAACTCAAATTCAAACCCTCGCTACCTTGCAGCAGCAATTAATTGAAGCTACAGCCAACCGTAACAAAACTATCAGCACATTACAAAGACAAATAGATGAAGAAAGAGAGAGATTAAGCAGAATATTAGTAGTTAGTCCCTTAAATATTCAAGTAGCTCAATCCCAAGTTACTAATGCACTTGCCATAGTCAGAAAAGCTCAAGCAGAACTTCAACAAAGCTATGTCAAAGCACCTAGTTCTGGTGAAATATTAAAAATTCACACCAAATCAGGTGAAATAATGAGTGCCAATGGTATTGCCGAAATTGGCCAAACTGATCAAATGTTTGTAGTTGCAGAAGTTCCTGAAGATAGCATTAGTAAAATCCGTTTAGGTCAAACAGCTACTATCTCTAGTCATAACGGCGCATTTGATGGTGAATTAAAAGGCATAATTACGGAAATCGGTAGAAAAATTGGTAAGAAAGATGTCCTCAATAACGATCCAGCCGCAGATATTGATGCCAGAGTTATCGAAGTAAAAATTGCCCTATCTCCAGAATTTAACAAGCGAGTTTCAGGTTTAACTAATGCAAAAGTTACAGTAGAAATTAATTCCAATTAATTTCCTGTTGTCCTGACAAATATTGATGTTCAACTATTTAGTATCAAGATTCAAAAGGCTAGAACATGACAGGAAAAATACCTTTATCTTGGCTACAACTGACAAGAGAAAAAACTCGCCTAGCGGTAGCTTTGTCAGGTATTGCTTTTGCTGATATTTTAATGTTCATGCAGCTCGGTTTTCGAGATGCTCTCTATTACAGTAACGTTAGAATGCACACCAGTTTAGTAGGTGACGTAGTTTTAATTAACAGTCAATCTAATGCTGTGCTGTCAATGAAAAGCTTTTCTCAACGACGCTTATATAAAGCCTTGGATTTACCAAGTGTTCAATCAGTACATCCTCTTTATTTAGACTATACAAGTTGGAGCAATCCCGTCACAGGTCGTCCCAGAAATATCTTAATTTTTGGGATGAATCCAGAAGTTAATTTATTTGATTTACCTGGAGTTGAGGAAAATCTTAATAAACTCAAACTTCCTGATGTCGTTTTATATGACCGTTCTTCTAGGGTAGAATATGGACCTATTGCTGATACTTTCAATGAAGGTAAAATTGTTACAGCCGAAGTGCGAAGAAGACGAATTAAGGTAGCTGGTTTATTTACTTTAGGTGCATCTTTTGGTGCAGATGGAAATTTAATTACCAGTGATGTTAACTTTTTACGAATTTTTAATAACCGTCAACCGGGATTAATTGATATTGGCATCATTAAACTAAAACCAGGTGCAGATTCCATTCAAGTAGCTCAACAATTGCGGAGTTATCTGCCTACAGATATCAATGTTTTAACCAAAGAAGAATTTATTGCATTTGAAAGAAATTATTGGGCAAGTAGTACGGCTATTGGCTTTATTTTTACGTTAGGAACAATTATGGGTTTTATTGTAGGAACTGTAATTGTTTATCAAATTCTGTATACAGAAGTCAATGATCATTTATCTGAATATGCTACTCTCAAAGCCATAGGTTATACTCAAAACTATTTACTAACAGTGATTCTTCAAGAAGCTTTTTTATTAGCTGTTGTTGGATATTTACCTGGATTTGCCTGCGCTCTTGTTCTTTACAATGTTGCTAGAGATGCTACACTTTTGCCCATATTTATGAGTTATAATCGCGCCATTATGGTAATCATGTTAACTATTTTAATGTGCTTTATTTCGGGAATGATTGCTATTCGTAAATTAAGCTCTGCCGATCCAGCAGATATTTTTTAATAGTTTGATTTATAACATATTCTTTCAACTTTCTTTCCTACCTCCTAAATGGGCGCAGACCCTGCGCCCCTACCTCCTAACTTCTTAATTATGATCAACAAAGAACCTGTAATTTCTATTAAAAATATTAATCACTACTATGGTAGAGGAACTCTGAGAAAACAGATTTTATTTGATATTAGTTTGGAAATCTATGCTGGTGAAATTGTGATTATGACGGGACCATCAGGTTCAGGGAAAACAACATTATTGAGTTTAATTGGTGGATTAAGATCGGTACAAGATGGCAGTCTCAAATTTTTAGGCGAAGAACTATGTGGTGCTAGTCAAAGTAAACTAGTACATATGCGACGAAATATTGGTTACATTTTCCAAGCTCACAATTTATTAGGTTTTTTAACTGCTAGACAAAATGTGCAAATGGCCGTGGAATTAAATAATAGTATTTCCCAATCAGCAGCTATTTCTCAGTCAGAAGCAATGTTAACATCTGTAGGCTTGCAAGAACGCGTTAATTACTATCCAGATAACTTATCTGGTGGACAAAAACAAAGAATAGCGATCGCTCGCGCACTAGTCAACCATCCCCCCTTAGTCTTAGCAGATGAACCAACAGCCGCTTTAGACAAACAATCAGGAAGAGATGTCGTAGAAATCATGCAGCGTCTAGCTAAAGAACAAGGAACTGCTATTTTATTAGTAACCCATGATAACCGGATTTTAGATATTGCCGATCGCATTGTAGAAATGGAAGATGGTCTTCTTACCCGTGATGCTCAAAATATAACCCCAAAGTCCCCAAACAAATAATCACAACTCGTTATCTATTTGAGCTTGGTAATTAGTAATAGGTAATTGGTGAGTAAATTTCTGTTTTCATCCTCTAAAATACGAATTTGCTTACTGCCGTCTTGTCGCCACAGGGGTTTGACGACTAGTTCTAAATGTCACATTAACTCCTTCATTTGACTGTTCCAGTACCAGCAAAGGAGTTGGTTTAGCCTTTTGATCCCAGTGCATATAAACAATCCGACCTTGAATAGTGGGTTGCCAGGTATCATCTTCTTCTCTAGGACTCAGATAAGTTTCTATACAATCAATGATTTGGCTGATAGTAGCCGAAGTCGCTTGAGTTGGTAACTTCATTAACCGAATTTGCACTCGGAATAACACCCGCTTAACAATGTTTGGTGCTACACCGGTTTCATGTTCAACATCGAACGTTTCATCTACCTGTTTACCAGTGCTACTAGCAACCCCTACTGCACCTTGGCTAGATTGACTAGGACGCAATGCTTGAGAGATCTTATCTTTAACCTTGAGTTTAATTTGATTAACCAGCGCAAAATGGAATACCTCCTCTGACATCCGCATTCGTAGATAATCGAGGTTAAAATCCCGTGAGTGAACTAAATCCGGATTAGTTTCCATTTTGCGAATAGTTTCTAAAGCTAACTTCAGTTTTTTCTCTAATTCGCGCGTGCGGAATTTTTCAAACTTCAGTTTTTTCTCATCCTTTTTGATCAAAATTTTGCCATACACAACTAAAGCAACTAGAGCTATAAGCAGTCCTCCACTCGCAAAGAGTAGTAAAGGTGGACTTTGGGACTCATTAGCGGGTACGACTTTATTTGTTTTTATTGTCTTTGACCCAGAAGATTGAGCCAGAAAAATTGTACTGACCATAATTTACAACCTGAAACCATTAACTCTGATGTTTAGGATGCCCCAATCTTGCCTAGTAATGTACTGTGTTATAAATATTTTTTACACTGTCCTGATAATTTTATGTACAGACCCATTAGTGACTTTGGCAAGCATCTCATAAATATACAGCAGTTGTCTGATAGAACATCTACGCATTTATACCAAATTTGCCTTTTAGCCACAGACATGGATGGGACATTGACTAAGTATGGCAAATTTACATCTAAACTGCTAGATACTTTAGAGAATTTAGCAGCAGTGAAAGTTCCGGTACTAATTGTCACTGGACGTTCCGCTGGGTGGGTAAGTGCCATCAGTAGCTTAATGCCCATTGTCGGTGCTATAGCTGAAAACGGCGGTTTGTTTTATCCATCAAGTAATTCTGAGCCTGTAACATTAACACCTATTGCTGATTTAACCAGCCATAGAGAACATTTAGCTAGAACCTTTGCCAACTTACAAACGTATTTTCCACAAATCCAAGAATCTGCTGATAATCGGTTTCGAGTCACTGACTGGACATTTGATCTTACTTCATTGACAACCGATGAACTCAAAAATATAGGTAATCTTTGCGAACAGATGGGTTGGGGATTCACTTACAGTAATGTACAGTGTCATATTAAACCCCAAGGACAAGATAAGGCGATCGGTTTGTTAAAGGTATTACGTCAATATTTTCCTACATACTTCCCAGAACAGGTGATCACTGTCGGTGATAGTCCTAATGATGAAAGTTTATTTAACCACCGTTATTTCCCTATTTCCGTAGGTGTGGCTAATATACGAGAATACGCAACTCAGTTACAACATCAACCTACTTATATCACTACAGCAGCAGAAGGAGATGGATTTTGCGAATTATGTAGTTATATTTTGCAAAGCTGTCAGCATTAAGAAAAAACCATTGATAGCAAAGAAAGAATATTACATTACTAACTAGCAAGATTCGACTCAAAAGCTGGTGGAATCTGCTTTTTTGATACTGCTTTGTGGCAAATCTCGATCATGTCCTCTTGGAATCGAGATTAAGTAACTTATATAACATTTTTATTGATCTTTGATCACCTAAAATTAATTGTCATCGTTTCCTAATGCTTGGTTTCTAAACCATGACTGGAGGCTTTTTATATGAGATTACTATATGAAATATCAGGAATCTATAAGCTGAGGCTATACCATTTTTATATTTTCTTTGTTATTTTGTATTTAACAGGACAGTTATTTCACATAAAGCCAGTTTAAATAAAAATTAGTTCAACTACTTTACCGTTACTCAAGTCCAGGACAAATTGTAGAAATAAGTTGTAGTATAAACTGCCAACTTAGCAAAATTTTCTCAAAATCGTCAACACAGGATTTACAGTCATGCTAAAAACAAATAGTCAGCCGATAATTCTCCATACTTTCATTAACCAAATTGCAGAAAACCATCAAGTTAGATCAGTTAGAACTAAGTTTGATTTATTAAGAAAAGTACGTCAATGGTTTGACGCGATCGAAGTTGATAATCCTGAATTTGCTAAATTTATTGCTAAATTAATTCCTGCCCAATGTCCTTTTGAACGTGATATCGTCATTTTCGGTCGAAAAATTGCCCACATTCCCCCCTTATGCAAATTCAACCCACTATATGAGCAGTTTGTGGGCTTGCGTTTTCGGGCATTATGTTATTTAGTAGATGAGTGTGGAGAAGATATTCAATCTTACTACTAAAATACAACTCTATTAAATGTCACATGGAAATTCAAGTCGCATATCAAGCTAGTCAAGTACATCTCAATGAGTTAGGTGTATTCAAATGGCCGATTTGGCAAAAAGAAATATCCACATTCCCTTGGACTTACACAGAACAAGAAACTTGCTATTTTTTAGAGGGTAATGTTATTGTTACTCCTGATGACGGAGAATCAGTTCACATGGGTAAGGGAGACTTAGTAACTTTTCCGGCTGGGATGTCTTGTACATGGGAAATTACTAGCGAAGTAACTAAACATTATTGCTTTAATTAATAATTCTGCAATCCAAATAACCTATCTTTAAAAATGTAAAATTGGTGTTATCTGGAAATGCACTATGAAAGTATGAATCCTAAAATATCTTCTACAACTAAATTAATTTCGGGAAAGGATGGGATTAACAATTTCTCTCCTCGATTTATTGCTTGGATGTCGCTATAAACATCTTCACCAAGATAGCGATCAACAATAATCACTTGTTCATAAATATCAACTAACCAATGCTACTATAGCAATCCTATGGAGAATTGCTATATTTTGATTTACAAATAATCAAAGAATATTTCGGGAACTAATCTTAATTCACCAGATTGAAATTTGGATATATCTATCCATAAGGCGCGATGTTGACGTTCTGGTGTTTCTGAAAAAGTTAAACTTTCAATTTGATAAAATTTAGGATCTGCAAAATCGCATTCATAGAGTTGAATTATTTCATGCCCTTGTTTACCATTAAAAGTAAATAGGTTTTCAATACAATTCAAATAGCGAACATTGGTTAATTCAGCTTGAATTTCTTCTTGGAATTCTCTAGCTAAGGCTATACGGCTAGTTTCGCCAAATTCTACGCCACCACCTAAAGCTCGATAAAAGATTGATTGTTTGGTAGGATCATAACCTTCTGAAACAAATATTCTATTACCATCGCGAATTAGTGCGAGAACAATTACCCGAATTTTACCTTCTTTATTCATGGTTGCAATTAATTATCGTAAATTGAAGAGGGGCGACTTTCACTATCTTCTATCGGCCAATCTGGATTTTCGCCACCAATATATAGTTCTTCAATAGTGACATATTCTTCTGTTAGTTGAGTTAGGGCGTTGATGAGAATGTCTAAGGCGATCGCATCACTTGTCCCTAAATCAAACCAACAACGCGCCCATTCTCCTTCGTATTCAAATTCACCCATGTTGTGCATCAAAGCTAGTAAGCTTTTATCATAACCTTTGGCATCATAATCCATGTAGCTGATATCAAGTCCTGTATCTTGGATTTGCAGATTTTCGGCATTAAATGCACCCAATTTACCTAGATAAAACCAGGAATTAAAGACTTCTTCTACATATTGTTTTTCCTGTTTTGAGGGAATGGTACTGAATTTCAACCAAATCCAAGCATCAAAAGGATTGAACTCGCGGAATTGAATTTGCATTTTTGTAATTGGTAATAGATAGAACCAGTAGTTTTCAACAACTGACTAATGACTACTGACTAATGACAGCATAAGCTTGATTGCGTTCATGTTCAATTTGTTTAACTAAATTGGCAGGAAGTTGGGATTTTTGGTTAATGCTTTGTCAAAATGAGATATCGCTTCCTTAATTAAATTCTGACTTTTTTCCTTTTTACCCTTTGCATGGAGAATTTGGGCTTTAAGATAATAAAGTTCTGGATTGTCAGCAGTGGTTTTTAAAGAACGATTGACATAATCTAAAGCCGGAGGGTATTGTTTCAAATCCCGATATGCGATCGCAATACCTCTATCCACCAAATAACTAGGGGCGGCGTTTTTCTGTAATCGTTGAATGACATCATCAGGACTAGAAAAAGGCAAATTCACAGCTAACATTAAATCCATATAGCCGCGAATTAAGTTTAATTCTGGATCATTAGCAGAAATGCTTTCGGCTTTGTCAAGATACATATAGACTTTTCGTAGCCGACTAAAGGCTTGAGATGCACCGTTTACAGTTCCTTCCCGTCTCAGAATTACCGCCCCTTCTAAAAAATGACCAACAGAACTGTATAAATTACCACGTAATGGGTCAATAGCAATGAGATTTTGTGCAGTTTCCAGGGTTTTTTTGCTGTTTTTGTCTAAACTAGTCCAATCTCCATTTTGATATGCTAAAGAAGCTTGGATTGCATAAATTAAAGGTTCATTGGGTTCGCTAGAGATAGCTTTTTGGAGATAATCTTTAGCTACGGGGTAATTTCCCTGCTGAAAAATCGCCTTAAAAGCGGCTTCTGTGCGATCGCCAATATTATGAGGATTTCGACTCCGAAACGGATCACCCGCAAAGGACGGATTTACCAAAAGATTTAAAAGTATTGACGTAGTAACCGTCACCTTTAAAAATGCAGGAACTCGACTGAATCTCATGAATGGAGACATAAAAAACTGTTTAAACATGATCATCCTCAGAATAATTACTGTTGAAATTGTTGTATCTATTACCTAGAATGCAAAAATAGTCAACGATAAATTACGTTTATTTCCAGCAGAATTTTCCATAACTTGGTAATCTTAACAAATGCTCTATCTCAAAAATCTAACTTATCACCCCACAGCCTGTCCCCAAGCAATTCTCCAATCCATTAATTTAGAATTACCACCCCAAAAACTGGGTTTAATAATTGGTCCTAGCGGTTCAGGTAAAAGCACCTTATTAGAAATTTTATCTGGATTAGCTGAACCCACATCTGGTGGAGTTTTCTGGAGAGAACAGGGACTCATAGCCGAACAATTACAACAACTAGCAGGTTTAGTATTTCAATTTCCAGAAAGGCACTTTTGTGGTGGTACAATTTTAGAAGAATTGCGTTTAGGACATCCAGAATTAGGAACAGAACAAGTTAAACAAGCATTAATAGAAGTTGGATTAGAGCATTTATCTTTGTCTACACCACCCCATGCTTTAAGCGGTGGACAACAACGGCGTTTAGCTTTAGCAGTGCAATTAATTCGTCAACCAAATTTATTATTATTAGATGAACCTACAGCAGGCTTAGACTGGTCAATGCGTCGCCAACTGGTAAATTTATTAGCCAAACTCAAAAAAGATTGGACATTATTAGTTGTAACACATGATGCTGGTGATATGTTACCGATAGCGGATTATTGTTGGAGACTAGATCATGGTGTCTTAAAATCAGGAGTCGTAGGGGCGCAGGGCCTGCGCCCATTAATGAGTGAGTCAGAAAGTAAATTAACCAATTACCCATAAAAACGTCAAAAATTTATTAAATACCAATGGATATAGAATCTTTACCTATAAACAGTTTGCCAGACATAGGGGAAATATGGCAAAAAACTCTGAATTGGCAACCTACAAATTTACAACAAAATCAATTTCAACAACTTTATCAATTAATCATTACTGGAAATCGTCAACTAAATTTAACTCGCATTACTGAACCGGACGAATTTTGGGAAAAACATCTTTGGGATTCTTTGCGGGGAATTGCACCAAAACAACAATTTATTCCCGGAATTGAAAAGGGTAAACGGATAATTGATATTGGTACAGGTGCAGGTTTTCCTGGTATCCCCATTTCTCTAGTTTTCCCGGATTCTCAAGTTACGCTTTTAGATTCTACACGCAAAAAAATTACTTTTATTGAGGAAATTTTATCTACACTTGCTCTCAGTAATACTCAAACTCTCCTGGGAAGAGCAGAAGAAATTGGTCAAGAAAATAAACACAGACAACATTATGATCTAGCTGTAATTCGGGCAGTAAGTAATGTTTCGGTTTGTGCTGAATATAGTTTACCTTTAGTGAAAAAAGGTGGTTTAGTAGTAATTTATCGTGGTAATTGGACAGAAGCAGAAAATCAAAGTTTAGAAGATGCTGTGATCCAATTGGGTGGAGTAATTGAATTAATTGAAGAATTTTCCACTCCATTAAGTAATAGCATTCGTCATTGTCTTTATTTACGAAAAGTAGCTAATACACCAATTAGTTTTCCCCGTGCAGTTGGGATACCTACTCAAAAACCAATTTAATTTTTCATTGTGCTATCAATCATCAATCCCTATAAACGCTAGAGTCACAAGGTTAATTAACGGATTCCTTGATTTTAGATTAGATTGGTGATTAGAGAGCTAACAGCGTGAGAGCATCAACATCGTTATCGAGTAGCTAAACGCTAATAGCAATAATAAACCTAAAATCCCAAAATCCAAGTGTTAAATTTGTCTCAAAATGGGTGTTCTGTATGGGTTGCTTCTTCGACAGAAGGGCTACTGACACCGACTGCTGTTGCTCTTGGCAAATTTGATGGTGTTCATCTTGGTCATCAAAGAGTAATTCAGCCAGTATTGCAGTCTGCATGGGGTGGAGAGAAGTGGAGAGATGGGGAGAAAGTAGTAGAAGATTTATCCTTTCCGTCTACCAACCTACCACGCCCCTACCCAACCGTTGTCACCTTTGATCCTCATCCCCAGGAGTTTTTTACCGGACAACCCCGGACTTTGTTAACACCACTGGATGAAAAAGTTCAACAATTGCGATCGCTTGGGGTAGAGCAATTGGTATTATTACCCTTTGATAGAGAACTATCAGCCCTCACTCCTGAAGAATTTGTAGATAAAATCCTTGTCGAACAACTGCAATGTCAACAAATTAGCGTTGGACAGGATTTTTGTTTTGGACAAAAGCGCATGGGTACTGCTCAAGATTTGCAAATCCTCGCAGGCAAATACAATATACCCGTTACCATAGTCCCTATAAAAACTGATACAGACAACTTAGCCGCCACAGATGATACTCGCATCAGTACCTCATTAATCCGGGACAATTTGGAAGCAGGTGATATCCAAAAAGCAAATCGCCTCTTGGGAAGACCTTATACCCTTACAGGCGTAGTAGTAGCAGGTCAAAAACTAGGTAGAACCATCGGCTTCCCTACCGCTAACATCCAACTACCAAAAGACAAATTTTTACCTCGTCATGGGGTTTATGCGATCGCCGCCACCATTCATAACCAAACACCAGATATCCCTCCCACTCAGCAATTAGGAGTAATGAATATCGGCAACCGTCCCACAGTTAACGGTATAGATACCCGTGTAGAAGTACATCTATTAGACTGGTCTGGTGATTTATACGGAAAAAATTTAGTAGTACAGCTAGTCAAATTTTTGCGCCCCGAACAGAAATTTGACTCCTTAGCAGCCCTGAAAAACCAAATTCAACTTGACTGTACAGCAGCTCAAGAAATTTTTAACTCCTAATGTTGGATTAGTAATCTTCAGTGGGAATACTGTAGGAAAGGATAAAGTATTAAATAAGTTTTTGAGTAGGGGTTGAGTATTGCACTTTACCCCCTACAGAAGTGCAGAATAACTTTTCTGGTTTCTCACATCCTTTTTTATACTCCATAACTACTTTTATATTTCCCCCCTGGTACTGCATGAGAGAAAAAATTGACGCTTTAACACAAAATTTGGCTCGTACCATCGTTGGTAAACACGAAGCCATCCGCTTAGTTATAGTAGCTTTACTGGGTGGTGGTCATGCTTTACTAGAAGATGTCCCTGGTGTCGGTAAAACCCTCCTCGCTAAATCTCTAGCCCGTTCTGTAGATGGCAGATTTCAACGGCTACAATGTACCCCTGACTTACTCCCTACAGATATCACTGGTACAAATATTTGGAATCCCAAAAGCGGCGAATTTACATTTCTCCCCGGTCCCATATTTGCTAACGTCCTCCTAGCTGACGAAATTAACCGCGCCACACCCCGTACCCAGTCAGCTTTGCTGGAAGTGATGGAAGAACATCAGGTAACTGTTGATGGTGTCTCCCGTCTAGTTCCCCAGCCCTTCTTTGTGATTGCTACCCAAAACCCCATTGAGTACCAAGGGACATTTCCTCTTCCAGAAGCACAAATGGATCGGTTTATGCTGTCTTTAAGTTTGGGCTATCCTTCTGAATCCGACGAATTACAAATGCTGCAAAATCTGCAAGTAGGTTTTAAAGTAGCTGACTTACAACCTTGTATTACTTTAGAAGAAGTCCAAGCATTACGCCAAGCTTGTTCCCAAGTTAAGGTAGAAGCATCTTTGCAACAATACATTTTAGAATTGGTGCGAACAACCAGACAAGATGAAGAAATCACTCTCGGTGTGAGTCCTCGTGGTACGGTGGCGTTACAAAAAGCTACTCAAGCTTTAGCTTTTATTTTAGGTAGAGAATATGCTCTTCCCGATGATATCAAGTTTCTTGCACCTCACATTCTTTGTCATCGTCTCATTCCCAGAGGGGGACGAAATGCCAAAACTATAGTTGATCGGATATTGCGATCTGTGCCTATTCCTTAAAGGTGACAAGTGACAGGTGACAGGTGACAGAAGTAAAAGTTTGTTTTTGTATGGTCACATCTTGCACCTGTTACAACTATAATAAATTTATTGGCTGAAAAGAGAGTTTCTAATCATGCAGAAAATTATTATTAAAAATTTCGCTGCTATTGAATATGCAGAGATTGAAATTAAAAGAGTATTAGTTTTAATTGGTGAACAAGCAAGCGGTAAAAGCACAATTGCCAAGCTAATTTACTTTTTTCAATCACTAAGAGATGATTTATTTAGTCAAATTTATCAGGATACACAAAAGGATTATTTTGATATTACTTCTGACCTTATATTCCCTATAAGAGAAAAATTTTACGATTTTTTCGGTTCTACATTTCATTTGCCTGATTTTGAAATAGAATTTTATTATAGTGTTGAAAATGATAAATATTTAAAATTAAGCCTTGATCATCGGAAAAAACTTTATGCTGAATTTTTGAATCAAAATTTTTTGAATGAAGATTTTAAATCTTCCGCGAGTAGGATGAAAAAGCTGTTTCAACATGGACTAAATACAAATAATATCTATGATCAATTGACTTATGACCAAAATAAAATTTACTATGCTAAAAAACTTTCTATATTATTAAATGAATTATTTGAAAGCTATCATACAGATCAATTATTTGTAATTGCTGGTAGAAATGCGACAGTAAGTTATTCTGATTTATTTGGCAAATATTTATTTGCAAGTCTTCAGAACAGTGTAGAGGGAAATAGAAAAAAATCGTTTCAACAGAAGGAACAAACCATAGATGAAACCTTAATGTTAAAATTTATAGAAAGAGTTGGAAAAATTACAGAGCAATTCAAGAAATTTGGCAATGGCAATTTTGAGGGATTAATTGAAACTTATGAAGAAGACGAAAATATAAAACAAAAATTATATGGAATAAAAAACCGAATATATGAAATCCTCAAAGGTGAATACAGGATTGATAATTGGGGAGAAAAAATTGTATTTAATACTCAAAAAGGAGAGTATGTTCATATTGCTAATGCTTCATCAGGACAGCAAGAGTCTATTAGGATTTTACAAGATATTTTCCTGAATATTCTAAATGATGCCAAGGTATTAAGAATAATAGAAGAACCAGAAGCACATTTATTTCCTGTTGCCCAAAAGCGACTGATTGAGTTATTATCTTTCATGGTTAATAAAAATGATGATAATCAACTTATAATTACCACTCATAGTCCTTATGTTCTCACCGTTTTTAATAATTTACTCTTTGCAAACAGAGTGGTTGAAAAAAATCATTCAGCAGAATCAGAAGTCACAGAAATAATCCCTAAAGACTCTTGGTTAAAAGCTAATGATTTTTCCGCGTATTCATTAGGTAATCAATCTAATCCAGAAACAACGAATTATTGTGAACCTATTTTTAATCAAGAAAAAGGTACTATTCAACAAAATTATTTGGATACTGTTTCCGAAATTTTGGGTGGTGATTTTCAGACTTTGTACAGTATCCACGCTAGAACTTTTGCAAGAAGATGAGCAAAATTGACGATATTAAAGAACTTCTATTAAATGCTTTTGTTAATTTTGCTGATGTTCTAGAAATTGAATTTAGATCAGAATTTTCAGTAATAGACCATGGAGGACAATGTTTTATTATTGTCAGTATTCAGTTGGATGATGAATTTACTATTAGACTAAATGGTGTTGACACTGTTAGAAGTGGCTTTGAACCCACTAAATTATTTAATATCAGCAATGCTAAAATAGTCGGTTTTATCCCTATTGACGGAAAAAAGGGACTTTTAGGATTTGGTGATTCTCATTGTGATTTTATATTTTTTGATGAAACAGATTTTTGTTTTGTAGAGTTCAAGCTAAATGCAACAAGTCCGAGAAAAGTCAACAAGAATAGGGTAGATGCTATTGGACAATTAAAAAATACTATTGGTTTATTCGATAAGAAGTTAGCTAAAAACTATGCAGGGTTAAATTTAGAAGCTTATGTTTGTACTCCTGAATTTTACCCAAGATTCAATGCAAGTTGGCAAGAATTAGCGCAAGATTTTTTAGAGGAAAATGGTATTCTACTTTTTGAAAGAAATGATAAAACCTGCAAATAGATAACACATTATGCAACAAATTTTTATAAAATCTGTCTAAATACAAAGTGTATACAAAATTACTTAATAACTACGCCTGTACTTTAGTAGACACAAGAAAATATAATATATATGCTAAAGCTGCTAAATATATGTCAAATCTGGTTAAAAGTAAATCATCCCACCGCCGACTAAAACGCCAACTGCTTATTGTCATGCTGGTGATTTTCACTTGGAGTGTGGCTATTGGTTGGTTATTGGGATTTGCTACTAGCGCCCACGGCGCAAATCCTGCCACTCCAGTTGGTACTGTTGATGTCGTACCGGCACAATACCAACTAGGACAACAACTGTATTTAGAAAACTGCTCATCTTGTCATATAGCCTTACCACCGGCTGTGTTTCCCACTCAAACTTGGAAAAACCTTCTGGAAGACTCCCAGCACTATGGCGCACAAATTCAGCCTCTAGGGAAGTTTCAAAATCTTCTAGTATCAAGATATCTGTTCACCTTTTCCCGTGTGCAACTGCAAGAAGAATCAACACCCTATCGCCTCAAGGACTCCCGTTACTTCCGGGCTTTACATCCTGGTGTACAATTCCCTAATCCTGTAAATATGGGTAGTTGTGTTAGTTGTCATATTGGTGCAGAAAAATATGACTTCCGCAGCCTCAAGCCAGAGTGGGAGTAGGGGCAGGGGGCAGAGGAGCGGGGGGGCAGGGAGCAGGGGAGCAGGGAGCAGGGAGCAGGGGAGCAGGGGAGCAGGGGAGCAGGGGAGCAGGGGGCAGGGAGCAAGGGAGCAGGGGAGCAGGGAGCAGGAAAAATAATTCTTACCAATCACCAATCACCAATCACCATTGACAACTGACAACTGACAACTGACCATTGACAACTGACAAAATGATACGATGAAGTAGTTTCAATATTAAGATAATAATTAAAACCTATCATTATATAAAGGCGACTGGTTTGTTTTTATTCGGTTTTTGAGTTAATTCTCATTTTTCACCCATCCATAAGCAAAATGGGTGGGTTAGATTAAACGTCTATAATCATATAGCCAAAGCTTTAATCTCCATCCTCCTTGATTTAGTTCTATAAACTGCCATGCTAAAACTTTTGTTGGGCGATCCCAACGCTCGTAAACTTAAAAAATACCAACCTTACATTACAGAAATTAACCTCTTAGAGGAAGACATTCAGCCGCTTTCTGATGAACAGTTAAAGGGTAAAACCACTGAGTTTAGGCAGCGACTGGCTAATGGTGAAACACTAGATGATATTTTGCCAGAAGCTTTTGCTGTCGTCCGGGAATCAGGTCGGCGTGTCTTAGGGTTGCGACATTTTGATGTGCAACTACTAGGTGGAGTAATTCTGCACGCTGGGCAAATTGCGGAAATGAAAACTGGTGAGGGAAAAACTTTGGTAGCTACTCTACCGAGTTATTTAAATGCCCTGACTGGTAAGGGTGTCCACGTTATTACCGTTAATGATTACCTGGCGCGTCGAGATGCGGAATGGATGGGTCAGGTACATCGCTTTTTAGGGTTGAGTGTGGGGTTAATTCAGTCCACTATGACCCCGACAGAACGAAAGAAAAACTATGACTGTGATATTACTTACGTTACTAACAGTGAAATAGGTTTTGATTATCTGCGGGATAATATGTCCACGTCAATGGCTGAGGTGGTGCAACGCCCGTTTAATTACTGTGTTATTGATGAAGTAGATTCGATTTTAGTTGATGAAGCCCGGACTCCGCTGATTATTTCTGGTCAGGTGGAAAGACCGACAGAAAAGTACCTACAAGCGGCGGAAATTGCCTTTACTCTCCAAAATGAGGAGCATTATGAGGTTAATGAAAAGGATCGTAACGTTTTATTGACAGATGAAGGGTTTGCAGAGTCGGAAAATCTGTTGGGTGTAACAGATTTGTTTGACCCGGAAGACCCTTGGGCGCATTTTGTCTTTAATGCGATTAAAGCTAAGGAGTTATTCCTGAAAGATGTAAATTATATTGTCCGCAATGATGAAGTTGTGATTGTGGATGAATTTACAGGTCGGGTATTACCAGGACGACGGTGGAGTGATGGATTACACCAGGCAATTGAAGCCAAGGAACACGTAGAAATTCAGCCAGAAACCCAAACTTTGGCGACAATCACCTATCAAAACCTGTTTTTGCTGTATCCCAAATTGGGGGGGAATGACGGGAACTGCAAAGACGGAAGAGGTGGAGTTTGAGAAGATTTATAAACTAGAAGTGACGATTATTCCCACTAACCGAATTAGAAAACGGGAAGACTTGTCTGATATGGTCTTTAAGACTGAACCTGGTAAATGGAGAGCGATCGCTAGAGAATGTGCAGAAATGCACGAAAATGGTAGACCTGTGTTAGTGGGTACAACCAGTGTCGAAAAATCGGAACTTCTCAGTCGCCTTCTCAAAGAAATGGAGATTCCCCACGAATTACTCAACGCCCGACCCGAAAACGTGGAACGGGAAGCAGAAATTATTGCCCAAGCTGGACGGAAGGGGGCTGTAACTATTGCTACTAACATGGCGGGAAGAGGTACGGATATTATCCTTGGTGGTAACTCCGAGTATATGGCGCGGTTAAAACTACGGGAATACTTTATGCCCCGCATTGTTAGCCCAGAAGATGAAGATAGCTTTGGTATGCAAAGGGCTTCTGGTCTACCTATGGCTGGTAGCGGTGGTGGTCAAGGTTTTGTTCCTGGGAAAAAGGTAAAAACTTGGCGGGCTTCTCCAGAAATTTTCCCTACCAACTTAACAAAAGAGACGGAACAGCTTTTAAAAGACGCTGTAGAAGTGGCTGTAAAAGCTTATGGCGATCGCAGTTTACCAGAATTGGAAGCAGAAGAAAAGGTAGCTGTGGCGGCTGAAAAAGCCCCTACTGACGACCCTGTAATTCAGAAATTGCGGGAAGCTTACCAGCAGATTAAGCATGAGTATGAAGAGTTCACCAGCACTGAACATGATGATGTAGTGAATCGAGGCGGTTTGCACGTGATTGGTACAGAACGCCATGAGTCACGGCGGATTGATAACCAATTACGCGGACGGGCAGGAAGACAAGGCGACCCAGGAACCACAAGATTTTTCCTCAGTTTAGAGGATAACCTATTACGGATCTTTGGGGGCGATCGCGTTGCCGGCTTGATGAATGCCTTCCAAGTAGAGGAAGATATGCCTATTGAGTCGGGAATGTTAACCCGCAGCTTAGAAGGCGCACAGAAGAAGGTAGAAACCTATTACTACGACATCCGGAAACAGGTGTTTGAGTATGACGAAGTGATGAATAATCAACGTCGGGCTATCTATGCGGAACGTCGCCGCGTTTTGGAAGGTCAAGACCTCAAGGAACAGGTAATTAAATACGCTGAAAAAACGATGGACGACATCGTTGATTATTATATCAACCCTGATTTACCTTCGGAAGAATGGGAATTAGACAAGTTGGTGGATAAAGTCAAGGAGTTTGTTTATCTGTTGGCTGATATGCAGTCTAGCCAGTTAGAGGATATGGGAGTTGTGGAAATTAAAGCTTTCCTCCATGAACAAGCGCGGATTGCTTATGATATGAAGGAAGCGCAAATTGATCAATTCCAACCGGGATTAATGCGTCAAGCGGAACGGTTCTTTATTCTCCAACGCATAGATACTCTGTGGCGCGAACACTTGCAACAAATGGATGCTTTGCGTGAGTCGGTAGGCTTGCGTGGTTATGGTCAAAAGGACCCGCTGATTGAGTATAAGAGTGAGGGTTATGAGTTGTTCTTGGATATGATGGTGAATATCCGCCGTGATGTGGTTTATTCGCTATTTATGTTCCAGCCTCAACCCCAGCAGACTGTGCAGACTTCAGAGATGGTTTAAGAGTTTTTTTCACGCAGAGACGCAGAGGCGCAAGAGAGGCGTTTTCTGCGTCTTTTGTTTTATGAGGAATGAACCACGAAGACACGAAGAGCGCGAAGGAAGAAAGAGATATGAGTTAAAATAGGAGGAAAGGGAGTTTTTTATGATTTATCTTTCTGCTAGTGAGGTAAAACGGAATTTTGCAGAGTTTTTAGATCAAGCTCAGAAAGAACCTGTTACTATTCAGGGTAAAAATGAAGATTTGGTGGTTGTGCTTTCTGTGGTTGAATATCAAAGACTTAAAGGTTTGTTGAAAAGGGAGTTTCAGGAATTTTGTGATCAGGTTGGGAAAGAGGCTGAAGCTAAGGGAATGACTGAAGAAAAGCTTAATGAGATTCTTAACAGTGATGAATGAGTTAAGAATTGTTATTGATACTAATTGTTTTGTGAGTCGGCTATTAACTCCTAACTCGACTGCTGCTCAAGCTGTTTGTAAGGCTGTTGATAATCATTGTATTCTTGTGTCTTCAGGAACATTAGCAGAACTTGAAAAGGTTTTTTCCAGAAAAAAGTTTGATTCTTATGTAAGTTATGAAAATCGGCAAACGTTTATTTTATATTTAAAAAATATTTCTGAGATGGTTGATATTGTGACATCTGTACAAGCGTGTCGAGATCCAAAAGATGATAAATTTCTCTCTCTTGCTATTTCTGGAAATGCTGATCTGATTATTACAGGAGATGAGGATTTATTGATTCTGAATCCTTATGAAAATATTTCTATTATTTCACCAAGTGATTTTTTAAGAATTTATGAATCTGATTAAATTACTCTGACAGTGTTTGCTAAGTTTTTGTTTTATGCAATCAATTATTCAGCGAACATTTCAGCTAAGATATCAAGCACTGCTTTTTGTTCTTCTGCACTAATTTGACCTAGAAATTTGACTAATCGAGTTTTATCTACTGTGCGAATTTGGTCAAGTACAATTTGTCCTTCTTTTCCTTGAAATTGACAGGTTACTCTTGTGGGGTATGGTTGCCCTTTTGTTGTCATTGGTGCAACAATTACGGTGCAAAGATGATGGTTGATTTCGTGGGGTGAGATTATTAAACAAGGGCGTGTTTTTTTAATTTCACTGCCAATGGTAGGGTCAAGATTAACTAGAAAAACATCAAATCTGTTAACTACCATTGCCATTCTGTTTCATCCCATTCTGTTGTATTGATGTCATCTAATAAGATATCATCGCCTTTTTCTGCCATTTCTATAAATGCTTGTTCCCAACCTCTTCTTACTTGTTTAACTGGGTGAATAATGAAATGATTTCCTTGAACTTCTATTTCTACTTCTGAAGTAATTCCGCTTTGTTCTAACAGTGTTTTAGGAATAAAAACACCTTGCGAATCTCCGATTTTGACTATTTGGATTTTAACAGCTTTGCCCATTGTATGTGATTTGGGGATAGGGTGGTGTTTACATCGTAATTACAAAAATGTGAATGGTCAACTATGAAATGCTCGCTTAAAGCCACAAAAATTTATAACCAAAAGACTTTTTACTACAGTCCTGATAAAATATGCTAAATTTAGCATATAAAGGGTGCAAGTAAGGCAATTGGAAACAGAACAGATAAAACCCCTGGAATGGGTAGGAAGTTCCCTCGAAGACCTAAAAGAGTTTCCTGAAGATGTAAAAGGGGAAATAGGATACGCTCTGTATTTAGCTCAAGTTGGTGATAAACATCCTCATACCAAACCTTTGAAGGGATTTAAAGGAGCGAGTGTATTAGAGGTTGTAGAGGATTTTGATGGAGACACCTATCGAGCTATTTATACTGTGAAACTACCAAAAGCAGTTTATGTTCTTCATATTTTTCAGAAAAAATCAAAACATGGTATTGCTACACCCAAGCAAGACATTGACTTAATTGAAGCAAGACTTGAAAGAGCAAAACAGCATTATAAACAAGTTTATCAGTAAGAGAAAAGGAAATAATCATGACAGAAAAGATTGAAATCAAAACCAGTAGCGGTAATGTATTTGCTGATTTAGGTTTACCTAACCCAGAGGAAATGCTAGTAAAAGCAGAACTAGCACGCAAAATTAGTAATGCTATTACCGCACGTCATATCACCCAAGCTGAAGCTGCTGAATTATTAGGAATTGATCAGCCAAAAGTTTCTGCTTTAATGAGAGGAAGACTTACAGGTTTTTCGCTAGAAAGAATGTTTAAATTTCTGAATACTTTGGGAATTGATGTAGAAATTACAGTTAAACCTAAATCGAGAGATGATGCACGGATAACTGTAGTTTAATTTGTACTAATTCAAATTCAAAATTCAAGGAAGAAATTTATGACCACATCTATTTCTGACCAAATTATTGAACAATTAAAAATAATGCCTCAAGACTTGCAATATCAAGTCCTGGAATTTGCCCGCAGTTTGACAAATTCAAAAATTAAAGGTGTTCCCGGTAAAGAATTACTAAAGTTTGCAGGTTCAATACCCAAAGAAGATTTACAGCTAATGTGTGAAGCAATAAAACAAGATTGTTAATTTATTCACATCAAGTATTTTTTTACAGCTTATGAATTCCATTAATTTACAATTATCATCTGATTTAATTAACGAAGGTGAGCAAGCTATTCGTCAAGAAATTGCTTTACAATTGTATGATCAAAATATCTTTACTTTTGGTCAAGCGCGACGTTTAGCTAATTTGTCTATTTGGGAATTTCAGCAACTTTTAGGAAACAGGAAAATTGAACGATATTATACTGAAGTTGATTTATTGGAAGATGTCAAAAGTATTACTAAATTCTAACTAATTGATCTAGCATTTCCTAGTTGGTGAAGTACAAAATTATCTGCGTTGATCTGCGTCCATCTGCGTTTAATTATTACAGTTTGTACCTTATATAAATGAAAAAGCTATTATTCCTCTGTAGTCAAAATAGACTGCGTAGCCCCACCGCTGAAGCTGTATTCTGTGAATATCCAGGACTAGAAGTAGAATCCGCAGGTTTAGACAGAACCGCCGAAAACCGAGTTTCTACAGAAGCGATCGCATGGGCTGATATAATCTTTGTAATGGAACAATCCCATAAAAGTAAGCTATCTAAAAACTTTCAACCCTTTCTTAAAAATAAAAGAATTATTTGTCTAGATATACCTGATGAATATGAATATATGCAAGCAGAATTAATTGAATTGTTAAAGCATAAAGTTTTTCCATTATTGGGAACTATCTCCTCTTGAATCAAATATCTGTTAATTTATTTATAGGCTTATGGCTAAAGCCACGCTTACGCTATCAGCAAGCCCTAATTAAAGGAGAATTTACATCATGAATAAATTATTAGACCAAACTCTGTCCAATGAACTTGCTAAAACCATCAAAAGTAAAGCAAAAAAACCTTTTCATAATGCTTATAAAGCAGTTTTAGTCACAGAGGGAGCAAAGTATGTCCAAGGCTTTTTAGTATTTGTAGGTCAGCCATATAAACCAGTTGAACATGGTTGGATTGAAGTTAATGATGTGATTATTGATCCGACACTGCCTTATCTACAAAAAAATCCCCAGGAATTTTATTATTTTCCTGCTCAAAGTCTAAGTGCCAAAAAGGTGAAAGCTATTGTTGAAGAATCTAAAGAAGACTATCCAGAAGATGATCCTCTACCTATTTATGGTGAAGCCCCCTATGATTATTATGGTGATGTCATGTTAGGTGGTCAAGAATATTTGATAGCCTATCAAGCCGCAGAAGCAAAATGTCAAGAAATCAATGGATTAAATTCTGAAAAAAATTAATTTAGTATTCAGCTATAGCAGAGTTCACCGAATCTAAAACCTGTAAGTATAACTCTTTTAAATTTAAAATTTTGCATTTTGCATTGTTAATTATGAGCATCTCACCATCCCCCACTAAATCTGATCCAGAATACCATCGTCGGGACAATGACTGGCGATTATTTTTGCGCTTAGTACCTTATGGTCGTCGTCATGGCAAACTATTAGCAGTATCTATGTTGCTGCTTGTTCCTATCGCTATTTCTAGTGCTATCAAACCTATGTTGGTAGGACAGGCAATTTCTTTAATTCGCAAAGAACCTAGCACCTATCAATTCCTTCAGAATATGCCTCTTGCAGAAGGCTTAAATATCCTCTTAGGAATGCTACTAATAGCAATTACTATTCGGTTAGTATTGGTAGCTATACAAGGTTTTTTAGTACAGAAACTGGGACAAAAAATTACAGCCGCTATTCGTGAGGATTTATTTCATCATGTGACATCTTTAGCTGTACGTTTTTTCGATCGCACACCTGTCGGTAAATTGATTACAAGACTAACCAGTGATGTAGAAAGTTTGGGTGATGTCTTTTCAACTGGGGCTGTAGGCATTGTTTCTGATTTATTATCTATGCTGGTAATTATTGGATTGATGTTTTCAATTCAATGGCAACTTGCTTGTTTGTTAATATTCCTTCTTTTCCCTGTGACGTGGTTAATGATTTATTTTCAACAGCAATATCGAACGGCTAATTATAAAACCAGGGAAGAACTTTCTAAACTCAATTCTCAACTCCAAGAAAATATTGTTGGTATTAATGTAGTCCAATTATTCCGCCGTGAAAAATTTAACGCGGAGTTATTTCGGGTGACAAATCAACGTTATGTACAGGAAGTAGATACTAGTATTTGGTATGATTCAGCAGTTTCTTCAACTTTGGAATGGGTTGGTTTAATTGCTATTGCTGGTGTGTTATGGATTGGTGGTTGGTTGTTGTTAGGTGAACAAATCACTTTTGGGATTTTATCGGCATTTATTTTATATGCCCAACAATTTTTTGAACCGTTGCGGAATTTTGCGGAAAAGTTTACTGTAATTCAATCTGGTTTTACGGCTATTGAACGGGTAGTTGATATTTTAGATGAACCCATTGAAATAAAAGATTACTCTCGTCCACAAATTTCTAATGTAGATTTTGAGTTTGGTTATATTAATGAGATAGTCTCTAAGTTAGAATCTCAAGATTTTACTCCTGTGCCGGCTTTGGGAGAAATCAAGTTTGAAAATGTTTCTTTTGCTTATAAAGATGATGATTACGTTATTAGAAATTTAGACTTTACTATTCACCCAGGGGAAAAAATAGCTTTAGTCGGTCCTACAGGTGCGGGGAAAAGTTCAATTATTCGGCTGTTGTGTCGTCTTTATGAACCAACTCAAGGACGTATTCTCGTTGATGGTGTGGATATCCGCGAAATTCCCCAAGTGGAACTACGTCGTTATATGACGGTGATTTTGCAAGAAGCATTTTTGTTTGCTGGTGATGTAAAAAGTAATATTACTTTAGGTGATCATTACAGTTTTGCAGAAATTCAACAAGCGGCAGAAAAAACTAATGTAGCCGAGTTTATTAACCAACTTCCCCAAGGTTATGATACTCAATTGCGAGAACGAGCAACAAATATTTCTAGTGGTCAAAAACAACTTTTAGCTTTTGCTCGTGCTGCTATTCGCAACCCCCAAATTTTGGTATTAGATGAAGCTACAGCTAGTTTGGATGTGGGAACGGAAGCTTTGGTTCAAGAGGCTTTAAATCAGTTGTTGATACAACGGACATCTATTATTATTGCTCACCGTTTATCTACAATTCGCAATGTAGACAGAATTTTTGTGTTGAAACGGGGAGAATTAATTGAACAGGGAAGTCATGACGAATTATTACAACAAGAGGGATTTTATGCTACCTTGCACAATTTGCAAATGTTAGGAACGTAGGGGCGCAGGGTCTGCGCCCAGTCAGGAGTCATTACATTCTCTGGAGTCCTATTTAGGACTTCCAAGAAATAAATTACCCAAATAACTAACCGCAGAGGCGCAGAGGACACAGAGGAATAAGGGTTTGAGAGATTTTTGCGTTAGGTGGTTGAGAGTTTTTTTATTTGGAGTTCTCTTAATCAAATGTGTGCAGTATTTATGTGATATAAATCACTAATTTATGACTGCTGTAATCACTATTGTTTTCGCTAGTTAATCACTGAAATAAAATCAATTATAGGCGATATTAAAGTTGTAGAGTTCAGTTTTAACAAATGCCAAAAATCAATCTTCTCCCTGGTGCTGTTGCGGAAATTATGGCTGCTACTGCTGATACTGGTTCTCTTTCTTTAGCAGATCGTTATGGTTTAATGGCGGCTATTTTAAATGAATCTTTAGCAGAAGAAGAAATAGAATCTATCAATAGATTGCTACGTTTTGTCATCAAAGGTCGTATTAAGGTGACAAACGATATTTCTACTGATGTCTAATTTTGATGAGGATATGATATTTAAGATTTTGACTATATTTTGTTTAATTTATGAATACCATAATTTATCATTTATCAAGTTTTCAAGTATTTCCCCTTACCTATTCCCCTTCCCGTAATTGATTGTTTAATCTGCTTCGGTTTCTATTTTGTCGCTACGTTCAAGTTCCCAGAGAATTTGATTACCTTCCCGTCTGACACGCGAAACTATCCAATTTCGCCAGCGCCATTCATCTCCTCGACTGGTGACGGCGCTAGAGTGGACACTCATTAAGTCTGCTAATTCTGAACTGGTAATTAGGTAGCCTTTTTCGGCAATTTCGTCCGCAATACGCAAAGTTTCTACCAAGTTGCGAAGTTGTGAAACCCTGATTTCGGTGGGTTGTTCGTTGGTTGTAGTCGCAGTTGAAGCGGTAGATGGTTCCATAGTGGTTATATCTGATGCAGACGGACTGCTTTCCAGGGTATTTTTATTAATTATTGTAGAGTTTATTGGATAATCAGATACTTTTGCTACGCTTATTTCCCTAATTTTAGGTAAAGTTTCATGAAGCCGTTCAGGTAATAACTCTTGTAGATCAGGGATTTTGCCATTTGCGAAGGAGCGAGCGATCGCATCACAACGTTCATTGCCAATGTTACCAGAATGTCCCCGGACGTGCTGCCATTGTATGAGTCGGTTATTAAGTTGATCGAGGGTTTCTAAGAGGTCTTGATTTTGGACAGGATTCCCATCTGATTTTTTCCAGCCTTTCCTTTTCCAACCTGGCAACCATTTAGTAATAGAATTAATCAGATATTCGCTATCGGTGTAGAGAGTAATCGGTTCAGTTTGTCCAGATGATTTGAAAAATTCCAAGGCGGCGATCGCTGCTTGCATTTCCATTTTATTATTAGTAGTGTGCTGCGATGAATCACCCATTTCGTGAACCGAACCATCATTAAAATAGACGACTGTACCCCAACCACCAGGACCAGGATTGCCTGTGCAAGCACCATCTGTATATATACTTTGAATTATGCGTTGATTAGACATGATCAAATTCAGGAATTCTAGAGAGTTGATATATTAGTAGCAAACATTAATTCCAATTTCACAGGATTTTTTGTGAAACCCCAACGTTGATAAAATGGCATCATCTCTGGTAAACAAAAAAGAGCTATAACTTCAACTTCTTTTAATTGGGGATGATTAATGACTTCATCTAATAATTTAGCACCAAATCCCCTTTTTCTATAATTAGGTTTAACAATTACATCATAAAGAACTGCGCGATAAACAAAATCACTCAGAACACGACAAAAACCAATTAATTGTTCTTCCTCATTTACTAAAGCAATAATAATATCAGATGCAGCCAGCATTTTCACAACACCTTGATATGTCCTATTTTTACTCCAAAATTCATTTTTGTATAATTCCACAAGTTCAGAAATTTGGGTTTCATTTAATTGATTAATTATTTGGTAATTCATGCTTTTTAACTTTTATTAATCACCTGGATTTTGAACTTTACTCAAAGGAGTTGATAAACCATCAATACTCATAATATTTTTCTGCTGTTGATATTCCTTAATTCCCTCTTCCCCTTTTTTACTAGCCCAATTAACTAAAGTTTCTCTTTGTCCTTGATATTCATACAACGGAACACCAAAACCACAAGAAGTTTGTACTCTTTCAATATCTGCAACAATAATTTGCCGCGTTCCTGGAAGAGGAGAAAATAGAGGATAGAGAGAATTCCAGTCAGGAGAATCTGGCAAAATAGTTTGTCCCTGACCGTAAAGACGGAGAATACAAGGAGGTTCTTGAAAAGCACAAAACATCAAAGTTATACGCCCATTTTCCTGCAAATGAGCCGATGTTTCATTACCACTACCTGTAACATCCAAATAACCGACTCGGTGAGGAGAGAGAATCCGAAAACTTTCTAAACCCTTGGGAGAAAGGTTAACATGGCCTGTAGAACTTAGAGGTGAAGTCCCGACAAAAAATATTTTTTGACTAATAATAAACTTTTGTAATTCTTCCGTAATCGAATCAAAAACTTTAGCCATAATCCAGGTTAATAATTTTTTTTGCAATCTTAGTATTTTCTACTAATCTAGTAAAGTTTAACTTTTTTGGGAAATGTCGTCAATTTTTTTACCTCCACCAATTCAAAAAATTAATAGTGAGATAGCAACTAACGCAGGTGTTAACTTATATATCTTACGTCTTGATCTCATGCACCCTCAAATTAACGGTAATAAATGGTTTAAATTGAAGTATAACCTAGCAGCAGCTAAAGAGAAAAATTTCTCAACCATTCTCACCTTTGGTGGTGCTTATTCTAACCATATTTATGCCACAGCAGCAGCCGGAAATCTGTTTGGTTTCCGCACCATTGGTATAATTCGGGGTGAAGAAAATATACCCCTAAATTCTACTTTACAATTTGCAGTTGCACAGGGAATGCAATTAGTATATATTAATCGGCAAACATATAAACAACGCCATACAGAGAAATTACAAACCCAATTACAACAGCAATTTGGGGAAGTGTTTATTATTCCTGAAGGAGGTTGTAACTTAAATGGTATGCGTGGTTGTATAGAGATATTAGCAACAATTAAAGAATTTAATACTGTCTGTTTAGCTTGCGGTACAGGAACAACATTAGCAGGAATGACACTATCATTAAATCAAAACCAAAAAATGATTGGTTTTCCTGTCTTAAAAGGTGGTAATTTTCTTCAGGAAGATATCAACAACTTACTAAAAAATTATCTAGCTTCTGACTTACCAAAACCTGTTAATTCTCCTGCACCTTGGGAATTAATTTGTAACTATCATTTTGGTGGATATGCTAAAATAAACAATGAATTAAAGCTATTTTGTCAAAATTTCCAAGAACAACATGACATACCTTTAGATTATGTATATACCGGAAAAATGTTTTATGGAGTCATGGATTTAATAACACAAGGTTATTTCCAGTCGGAATCTTTACTTTTAGTACATACCGGCGGATTACAGGGGAATATCGGATTTACAAATTAGTAGATTGGGTAAAAGACAACATTATCAATAATTTTGTTGGGTTTCCTTCCTTAACCCAACCTACTTTTTTGAATTAATTTATTTGATATTGCTGATAGCCATATTAAAGTATGAAATTGAAAAATTCTTACTCTCTGAGACTCTGCGACGGCAGTCACTCATGGGGGAAACCCCCCAAGACCGCGCTGCCTCGCCTCTGCGTGAGGTAAAATCATATTCTTAATCAGCAATGCCATTTATTTTCACTCCAATTAATAACGCCATTTCCAACCATTTCCAGTAACAGTCAACATCAGTAAAACCTATTTTTCTTAACCAATCTAGTTGTGTTTCTACATCTAAAAGTTTATTTGACGGGTCGTCTTTTGCTACTTCCATATCAATAGCTTTTAAAAAACGTTCGTGTAGTTCTGGTGTTGGAGAAGATACGTGTTCTAAATTGCAGAAAATACCACCAGGTTCGAGAAGTTGGTAAATTTCTGTATATAAATCAAATTTGCGTTCGTGGGTAAGATGATGAATCGCAAAACTGGAAACTATTGCATCAAATAAACCTAAATTTGGTAAAGGTTCATCTAAATTATGTTCTATTATTTCTACTGTTTTATCTTCAGCAAAGCGAGTTTTTACTAATTCCAACATAGTGGGAGAAAAGTCAATAGCTATGCTTTGCATTTGGGGACGTTCAATTTTGAGTAATGCGAGTAATCTTCCGTCTCCAGTTCCTAAGTCAAGAATGCGTTTAACGTTTTTGGGAACTTGTGATAATAAAACAGCCTCTCCTTCCGTGCGGTGAGGTATTTTATCTGCTTTTCCCAAATAACGCAAAGCGTGTTCGGGAGATGTCCACAGGTTGACGTTATTCATGAAGTTATCCTTATCTAAATTAAGCGTGTAAATTGGCTTGTTCTTGTAACCAAGAATCTACAGGTTGTCCATCTTTGCGTTTGAGTTCTATTTCTATTACCATTACTTCTTTAGAACCTGGAGGTGCGGGTTTTTTATGAAAGAGAATATCATAATCTAAAGGGTTTTGATTATGTTCTTTTAACCAATCTTGAACTTTAGTAAGTGCAAAAAATGATTGTCCTTGTGCAAACATTTGGGTAATTTGCATTTGTAAGGTGTAAGGATTGATGCGACTCATTTTTTGATAACTCCTGTGTATGGTTATAGAGAGAGAATGATGGATTTGATGAGTAGATTATAAATTATAATCACATAATTAACCTAAATACAAGAACCTAAAAATGAGCCAAACTGCAATAAATCTGATTGCTATATCTGTGTTTTTGATGACTTTTTCCAGTTTATTAGGACCATTAATCCATCTTTCACCAACAATACCAGCTTTAGCTACGGTGACGTTTTTGGGAATTGCGACTTTGGATAATTTCAGTTTTGAAGGAAAGGGAGGAACGATAGTATTAGACGTGGTGGCGCGATTTTCTCCAGAATATCGAGAAAGAATTATACATCATGAAGCCGGTCATTTTTTAGTAGCGCACCTATTAGGAATTCCTGTGACTGGCTACACCCTCAGCGCCTGGGAAGCTTGGAAAAAAGGACAACCAGGACAAGGTGGGGTAACTTTAGAAGATAGCGAGTTAGCAGCGCAATTAGAAACGGGAAAAATTAGCGCCCATAAGTTAGATCGTTATTGTAATATTTGGATGGCGGGAATTGCTGCGGAAACTTTAGTTTTTAACTCTGCTGAAGGTGGAAATGATGATAAAAGTAAGTTAAGAGAAATTTTGCAAGTCATCGGTTTTACTGGAGAAATGTATCAGCAAAAAGAAAGGTTTCATCTTCTCCAGTCTAAAAATCTCATTCAGGAAAATTGGTCAAGTTATGAAGCTTTAGTTATAGCTATGAAAAATCGGGCTTCTGTAGCTGAATGTCAACAGGTTATTCTTAGCTAAGAAGAAACAGTATGTAAATGGCAAATATGATGGTGGTAATCCCAATTTACCACTTTATTTCTGCCAGTTGCTTTGGCTTCTAATAAGCATTGATCAGCACGATATAATAAACTTATACCATTTCCGTCATCTTCGGTTTCTAGAGTCGCTACACCTAGACTGATGGTGATATTAATAGATAGTTTATTGTTAATTACAAATGAGTTTTCTTCAACTACTCTATTGAGACGACTACTTATATTTAGTGCTTCTTGAATGTTAGTATTAGTCAACAAAATGACGAATTCTTCTCCACCATAGCGGAAAGGAATATCTTGCGATCGCAGATTATTTTTGAGTCGCTGACATAATAATTGTAACAGGCGATCGCCTACTAAATGCCCATGAGTATCATTAACTTTTTTGAAAAAGTCTACATCTAAGATAATCAAACTAAAAGGATCTTTTAAAGTTCTAGCTTGTTTAACTTGTTTAGGTAAATCCCATTCTAAAGCGCGGCGATTATTTAATTCTGTTAATGAATCAGCTAAAGCGATCGCAGATAATAACGCATTTTTATCCAACAAATCTCGATATTTCTGAGCTTTCCGTAAACCAACCGTAAACTGAGCTATAATTATTTGATAATTAGCTGCTAAATTTGCTAAACTATAAGTAGTTTGATCTTCAGGAATTTGCCAAATATAAGCATCAGCACCTTGTTCTAATGCAGCCGCATTTACTAATAATTCCCATTCCCAATTTTCCTGACTTCTCTGAAAAAGTAACTCAGGACGATCCTCAAATAAAATGCAGTATATATAAGATAACTTAGTTTGTTCTTTCAACCAAAAACATAGCTCTAAACTTCCCACTAAACTCGCTTGGACTAAAATTATATCAGTCGGTGTAATTTGAATATGTGACTGAACATAATTGAGATCGTCAATAATATCTATATTAAAGATACTCGCATCAAGAATCTGATCTGGAAGTGTAGCCAGAAAATCATTACTTCCAAAAACCAAGATTGAACTTTTCATTGTTTTCCATGTTCCATATTTCTAAGTTAAATAAACTATTTTCCACCAATAGCTTTGTCTAACTATTTTTGACAAGCATCAAGAGGATTTCTGCTGTTTTATTCACAAATTGTTAAGTTCTATACTATTTACTGTCTGATTTTTGTCCTTGACTTTCCAATGGTAAAAATACGGAATAATATCTTTGCCTAAATAAAGATATATTGCCAAAATTTAAGTTTTGTAAATAAAAATGTTAAAAAACGTGAAGAAAGAAAGGAATTTTCTTATTTTAAGAGTTGCTTAACAACTGAATTGTCAAAGCCTTTCGACTACTGGCTTTGTGCAAACAGTAGTCATCTAAAAATTAGGTAGTAGATGATCTAATGTGATAAGAGTTTTTTGTTTATCCTTTATTTGTATCTTTATTCGTACACCTATACCGTTTTTTCACAAGTATTTCTTAATAATTCCATCTCAATATTTTCTCTGTCAGCGTTGGTATTAAAATCAAATAAAGCCATCAGTAATCAATAATTTGCTTGATATCGGGCTTTTTAGCCCACATTCCCCAAAACTCAGACAGGTAATAAATAATAACTTTAAGCGTTGCTATGTAAAAGCAGGAATAAACTTAACGCATAGACGCAAAACAGAACGGAAGTAGGGGTAATTCATGAATTACCCCTACGCAAGAATCTAAATTCAAGACTTGGTATTTTTGGAATTGGTGTTGCTGAGTGAAAGTATGAATTTGTTTTACGCAGAGGCTTAAAAAGAAAGAGTTTGAAAGTTTATATCTAAATTCAGCAACACCGAATTTTACTAATCACCAATTAGCAGCATAAACTAGATAACTAGCAACTTAATTTATTATTTTTTGTAAACTCTCATGTCTTCAACTTCCCAGTATCTTAGCGGTAACGATATTCGCCAAATATTTCTTGATTTCTACACGCAAAGGGGACACCAACCGCTTCCGAGTGCTTCCCTTGTTCCTGAAGATCCTACGGTGTTGCTAACTATTGCCGGAATGTTACCATTTAAGCCGATATTCCTGGGACAACGCACATCAGAATTTAAACGCGCTACGACTTCGCAAAAATGTATTCGTACCAATGATATCGAAAATGTGGGACGGACTAAACGCCACCATACATTTTTTGAAATGTTGGGTAATTTTAGCTTTGGTGATTATTTTAAACCACAGGCGATCGCATGGGGTTGGGAATTATCCACCCAAGTCTTTGGTTTTTCTCCTCAAAATCTCGTTGTTAGCGTCTTTGAAGACGACGACGAAGCTTTTACCATCTGGCGCGATACCATTGGTGTAAGCGAAAAACGCATTAAGCGCATGGGTGCAGATGATAACTTCTGGGTTTCTGGCGCTACTGGTCCCTGTGGTCCTTGTTCGGAAATTTATTATGATTTTCATCCAGAATTAGGTGAAGAAAACATTGATTTAGAAGATGATTCCCGGTTTATCGAGTTTTATAACTTGGTATTTATGCAATATAATCGGGACGCTTCGGGAAATTTAACGCCGTTGCAAAATAAGAATATTGACACAGGAATGGGTTTAGAAAGAATGGCGCAAATTCTCCAAAAGAAGCCGAATAACTATGAAACAGATTTGATTTTTCCGATTATTGAAACTGCGGCAAAAATTGCCAAAATTGATTATTACGAAAGTGATGAAAATACAAAAGTTTCTTTAAAGGTAATTGGTGATCATGTCCGTTCTGTTGTTCACATGATAGCCGATGAAATTCGCGCTTCTAATGTTGGTAGAGGTTACGTTTTACGGCGGTTAATTCGTCGCGTTGTTAGACATGGTAGATTAATCGGAATTTCTGGAGAATTTATTAACCAAGTTGCAGACACAGCAATTTCTCTTTCTGAATCAATTTACCCAAATTTACGACAAAGAGAAGTTGCTATTAAAGCTGAGTTACAACGGGAAGAAGTAAATTTCTTAAAAACTTTAGATAGAGGAGAAAAGCTGTTAGCTGAAATTATTGAAACCGTAAAACAGCAAAACCAAAAATCTATTACTGGTGAAAGTGCTTTTACTCTTTATGATACCTACGGTTTCCCATTAGAATTAACTCAAGAAGTTGCAGAAGAACATAATTTAATAGTTGATGTAGATGGTTTTAATGCAGAAATGCAAAAACAGGTAGAACGCGCTAAATCTGCACACGAAACCATTGATTTAACTGTTCAAGGTTCTTTAGATAAACTTGCAGAACATATCCATTCTACAGAGTTTATTGGTTATAACCAATTAGCAACAACCGCGAAAATCGAAGTTTTATTAGTTGCTGGTATTTCTGAAGAAGCAGCAGAAGCAGGAACAGAAGTACAAATTGTTTTAGACAAAACTCCTTTCTACGCTGAATCAGGTGGACAAATTGGAGATAAAGGATATATTTCCGGAGATGGGATTTTAATCAGAATAGAAGATGTGAAAAAAGAATCTGATTTCTTTATTCATTTCGGACGCATTGAAAGAGGGACAATTAGAATTGGTGATGAAATTACCGCCCAAATTGACACCGCTTGTCGTCGTCGCGCTCAAGCTAATCATACAGCAACTCATTTATTACAAGCTGCTTTAAAGAAAGTTGTTGATGAGGGAATTTCTCAAGCTGGTTCTTTAGTTTCTTTTGATAGATTGCGATTTGATTTTAACTGTCCCCGCGCTTTAATTGCTGAGGAAGTTATTCAAATTGAAGAATTAGTAAATAGTTGGATTTCTGAAGCTCATCCTGCTACAATAGAAGAGATGCCCATCGCCGAAGCCAAAGCTAAAGGTGCAGTAGCAATGTTTGGGGAAAAATACGGTGATGAAGTCCGCGTGATTGATTTCTCTGGTGTTTCGATGGAATTATGTGGGGGAACTCATGTTAATAATACTGCGGAAATTGGCGTTTTCAAAATAATTTCTGAAGCCGGAGTTTCTTCAGGAGTGAGAAGAATAGAAGCGGTTTCTGGGGCTGCGGTATTGGATTATTTGAATGTACGTGATAAAGTGGTTAAAGATTTGAGCGATCGCTTTAAAGTCAAACCTGAAGAAATACCCGACAGAATCACAACTCTACAAACCGAACTCCGCAACAACGAAAAAGAAATTCAAACCCTAAAATCACAACTAGCAATAGTTAAATCTGACAGCTTATTACAAACTGCGGAAACACTAGGAGAACATCAAATTATTGTCGCCCAAATGGAAGATGTTGACGCAGAATCATTAAAATCTGCTGCGGAAAGATTACTGCAAAAAATCGGTAACGGTGCTGTGGTTTTAGGTTCTATTCCCGAAGCAGGAAAAGTAAGTATTGTTGCTGCTTTTAGTTCTGAAGTGAATAAAAAAGGTGTACAAGCAGGAAAATTTGTCGGAACTATAGCGAAAATTTGTGGTGGTGGTGGTGGTGGAAAACCCAATTTAGCCCAAGCTGGGGGACGTGACGCAACCAAATTACCAGAAGCTTTAGAAACTGCGAAAAGTGATTTGTTAGCAGCATTAAAATAGGATTTAGATCCCCGATTTTTTAAAGAAGTCGGGGATTTGAGTTTATATTGTCACTGCAACTTTACCAACTTCTGTAGAAGGTTTAGGTATAGGTTTTCCATCTTCTTTTAACACTTCCAAATACAATTCTATAGCTTCTTTAATATTTTCCTGTACTTCTGCTAAAGTATCCCCAATGCTGACACAACCGGGTAAGTCAGGAACATAAGCACCCCAGTTTGTTTCACCACGTTCATAAATTACTGTGTACTCAATCATTATATTTCTCCTAATTTTGCTTGCTTCCAAATTGATGAAAGTGTACCTATGGGAATATCATCACTTGGTTTTCCAGGTACAACTACGATACCTGATTTATTTTCATTTTTGAGGATACGGTGACTACCTCTAATGCGATCTATATACCAACCATCATCTTCTAGGATTTTGAGAACTTCTTTAACCTTCATTGTTTACTATCATAGCGTGATTAGTGATTTATTCTGTTTAGAGAAACAGCACTAATACAGAGGTTGTGTGTTAAATTTAATTAAATCCATATAAATTACTACATTTAGTATGATACAACCTAAGTATTAAAAAACTTACAGGAGAACTCTAATCATGATGATAATACAAAAAATCAATGAATATCAAAAATATTCATTTGAGCAAAAAACTCTTCTTAGAGGAGCATTCAAAAAGATAGATAGAGAAATAAAACGGATAAGATGGATGATTTATGAACAAAAAGGTTTTTGGATATTTAAAAACCATGTATATTCTAAGGAGACTTTATTTAATGAATTAAATGATGATGGAAAAATTGTGAAAATACTGGATAATGTTGACCATCTGACAATGACATGGAATAGACATGGTATTTTAACTCGTGATGGTATTGATTTTCTAAACCTCAAGCGCGATGAGATTACAACGGAACTGGAGAATATTCAAAATGAAATTGCTAGAAGAGATCCCACCTGGTGGGAACAAATTTCTGGTATTTTTATAGAATTTACAAATTTTGTAAGAAATCATATTCCTCAATTTGCAATCGGTTTTCTCATGGGAGTTGCAAAATATCCAGTTCTTCAGCCTTTGGTTAGTTTATTTTTACCATCTCCTAACTTTTCTACTGTTGAAACTAAACTATTGGAACAAGCAATAGAAGATTATATAGATATTAATGCTGATGCTATAGACTAATTTATCCCCTTGTATCCCCGACTTCTTTGAGAAGTCGGGGATCTGAGTGTTATAATAATCTTACTCTCATTATTTCTCTTTTGTCTTCATCTTAAAAATTATGTTGAAAAGTGTAAAAATAGAGAATTTTCGAGGTTTCAAGTCTTTTGAACTTCAACAACTAGGTAGAATTAACTTACTAGTTGGTGAAAATAATAGCGGTAAAACATCAATACTAGAAGCTATTCAACTTTTCTGTTCACGGTGTAATTTAGAAATACTACGTGAAACAATGAATAACCGCAGTGAATATTTCTATGATGATGAACTGAGGAGAGAGGGTCAAATCGGAAGAGATGGAGAAATTGATATTCGTCACTTGTTTTATGGTCACGAAATTGAACCAGGAAGTCAATTATCTATCATGGATGATAACCAAAATAAACTGAGTTTATCCATAGAATTACCTCTTAGTGATGAAAAAATACCAGATGAACTGAAAGAACTTCAATTTAGAGTTTCTTGGATTCCTGAATTAGAAGATGAACCTTTAATAATATTACCTTTATCATCAAATGGTGGACTTCCCGCATTTTCTATACGTAAATCTCGTATAAAAGATGGTAAAAACCCAATACGAAAAACACTATTTATTACATCATCATCTTTGAAAACTGATCAAATGATAGAGTTATTTAATCAAGTGGTACTAACACCTGATGAAAAAATTATTGAACAGACACTCAATAAAATAGATTCAAAAATTCAACGTATTGCTGCGGTTAATCCTCAAAGATCAAGATATTCACCATATTCACGAAGTGGTTTTGTTGTACTTCTTGGAGATACTAATCAGCGTGTACCTATTGGCAGTATGGGAGATGGAATTTGGCGAATTTTAGGACTCGCATTAGCTATAGTATCAGTTAAAAATGGTTATTTATTTGTAGATGAAATAGATACTGGACTCCATTTTACTGCAATGTCGGGTATGTGGAAAATGGTTTGGGATACAGCTAAAAGACTAAATGTACAAGTTTTTGCAACTACGCATAGTAGTGATTGTTGGAAAAGTTTGGCTGAGATTGCAGAACAAGAAAATGTAAGAGATGATGGTATTAGGATTCATAGAATTGAAAAAGGTAAATCAAAAAGTATACTGTTTAATGAAGCACAAATTATTATTGCTGCTGAAAGAGAATTAGAGGTACGTTAGCAATGGCAAAACATTATCACCCCAAAAGGCTTTTAGTTGAAGGTCAAGATGATTTACGAGTCATACCACAATTAATTGAAAAAAATGGAATTAATTGGGGAGAGAAAAAAGAGGAAGCAATTATATTAATTCAAGAATGTGGAGGTTATGAAAATATTACTTATGACCTGATATATACAGAATTACAAACTGGAAGATGTACACATTTAGGTTTAATGGTAGATGCAGATGATAATGCGTCTTTACGTTGGCAAAGTATCAGAAATGCTTGTTTACAAATAGAAAGTATTTCTCATCTTCCTGAACAAATACCAGAAACAGGATTAATTATTAATACACAAGATGATCAGAAAATTGGTGTTTGGATTATGCCAGATAATATCATCGAAGGGATGTTAGAAACATTTTTAGGTTATATGATTCCTGAACAGGGAGAATATCTTTGGGAATATGCACAGGAAGTAGTCAGAGAAGCAAAAAATAAAGGTGCAACATTCAAAGAATCTTATATTGATAAAGCAGAAATTTACACCTGGTTAGCATGGCAAGATGAACCAGGTAGACAAATACATCAAGCTATCAAATATAATATATTGACTCCGCAAACTCCCAAGGTGCAAGGGTTTATTAATTGGTTTAAGGATTTGTATGATTTATAACTTAGTGATGTTTTGAATAAACAAATCTCCATTAATTTTTCACTTTCCTTTATGCAAAATGCCACAAAAATAGCCGTAATTCATGAATTAGCAATACCCAAAAATATAAAAATATGAATCAGTATTTGCTGTATATCATCACTGCTAAACGATAGGAAGGTATTAATACGATATATATAAAGCACTGAAATATACAGCATGAACGGCTGAAGATATAAACCTCTAAACAATAGAGTATATCAATTGAAAATATCTCAGACAAAATAGTTTTAATTATGTCCGAAATTCCTGCATATTGTAGACACAGTAGCAATATTTTATATATATTGAACTACTCCTAAAGATAGATAAATCCTCTAATTTACAGACATAAATACAGGAATTATGTCCTAACTTTTATGTCCCAAGACTTGATAATCTGCAATTAATTAGCAAAAATACAAGTAGGTCTAACATCTTGTAGGCTCTCTTGGTGACAACTTAACCTTATCCAATGTCCAAAGTCCGCTAACGCGGACTTTTTTCTTTAGGCTGTTCTCAACTACATTTTCTCCTCAGTTTTTAGCTTTTCAATTTGTTGGGTAAAGTATGCTTCTTGATGTTTAAGTTGTTGGGCAATTTCTAATCCCTGCTGAAATGCTGTTAATGCTTTTGCATATTCTCGGTTTTCTAAATATAAGTTACCAATTTGATCATAGGCTGACATTAATCCGTAAAAATTTCTGGCTAATGTTTCTGTTTCAATGAGAATTTGGCTAGTTTCTAAAGCTGCATCTATTTGTTTTTGTGAACGGTAAAAAGCAATTAATTTTTGTAACGCTTCTCCAGCCCTAGCGTATTGTTCTAATTGCCAGGCGCTAGTATAAGCTTCTTGATAATTGTTGAAAGCCTGTTGTTTTAAATTGGGATTTTCTTTAGCTAGGGATTCATAATTTGCAGCGATCGCTAATTTTAAAGCCGGAATTTGACTCAGATTTTGCTCACTAGTGTAAATTTCTACTAATTTGCTAAAGATATCTATAGCTGCTTGTGGTTGTTTACCTTGGGTATAGATATAAGCTAACTGTTGTAAATATGCTAATTCATTAATTTTATCCCCTCGATTAATTGCCAAATTCAACAGTTTTTGGTAAACATTAGCAGCTTGGGGATAATTAAACCAACTTAAATTTAATTCCCCAATAGTTTTTAAAGTCTCGATTTCTCCAACTACATCTTGTTGCTGTTGTACTAAGATCAAAACTTGTTCATAAACAGATAGCCCTAATTTAGGAAGACGCATTTTTTGATACGCATTACCAAGCGATCGCCATAATTCTAAATCGGTACTTTTTTGTTTCTCCATCTGGCTTTGAATTACTTGCAATCGCTGGCTAATATATTGCACCTGTTCGCGTTCATTCTCGTTCCATGCAATTTCTCCTACCCGTGATAACGCTTCCACTTCGGCCAATGTACCTAAAACCCGTCGCAATCGGAGTTCACGATTCCAAATCTCAAAGGCTTTTTTTCGATCTTCTCCTTGTATTGTTATCAGCGCCTCTTGATTTAACTCATCTAAATCCGTCTTCAATTTTTGTAATTCTATTGATGTTAATTCGCGCTTATTTGGTAATAGCGGATCTGGTGTAGTTATTTCTAGAGGACTCGGAGGAAACTTATCTAAATCTTCAAACTTTTTCTCCTTTGCTAGTGTGCCAGAAATACACAAATGCCAGATACTAATAGTAGCAATGATTAAAATTAAACGCTGTAACATGGTACTTCCCTTATTAAATTAATTAAACGCAGCATTGTAGATTAATAGAAGACATAATTTAGATTATAAGCAAATATTACAGATATTCCACTAGAACATCTCTACTCACTCCTGACTCCTTTTTTATGAATATGATTAAAATAATTCCTGCCATTAGTGTAAAAAACTTTGGTTTTTACTATAACCAGCAGAAAGTTCTTGACAATGTGTCTATGGACATTCCCCAAAATAAAATAATTGCCATTATTGGACCAAGTGGTTGTGGCAAATCTACATTTTTAAAGTCTCTCAATCGAATGAGCGATTTAGAAGGAGAAATCCAAATTGAAGGAAAAATCGAATTTTTTGGGCAAAATATTTATGAACGACGAATTAATCTGAATCGTCTCCGTCGCCAAATTAGTACCATCTATTCCAAACCTCATCTTTTTCCCCTGAGCATTTATGATAACGTTGCTTACGGGGTAAAATTGATTGGATGGCGACCAAAACCAGAATTAGATGAAGTTGTAGAGTTAGCTCTCAAAGCTGCTGATATTTGGGAAGAAGTCAAAAATAAGCTCCATAAATCGGCTTTAGAACTTGGTTACGGAGAACAACAACGTTTGTGTATTGCTCGCGCATTAGCGGTCAAACCCCAAGTTATTCTCATGGATGAACTTTGTGCTGGACTTGATCCTATAGCCATCATGAAAATTGAAGAATTAATTGAATGTTTGCGTTCGGAACTGACAATTATATTCATCTCTCACAATATGCAACAAGTCTCTCGGCTGGCGGATTTTACAGCATTATTTCAATACAATGAAAATCATATTGGACAATTACGAGAATTTGCCTCAACAAAAAAAATCTTGGCTCAATATACAGATTATAGTATCCGAGACTATGTTACCAGTTATCCAAGATTCAGTAAGTGAACATAAAAAACCCAGAAAATCAATCCCTGATTTTTTCAACAAGCATCAGCATTTGGTGTAAGGGCGAAGCATTCGGAAAATAAACATGGGAAGAAACCGATAATTTGTCGCCCGAATGCTTCGCCCCTACGTGGGAAAAAACCGATAATTTATCCTCCGAATGCTTCGCCCCTATTAACCTTCTAAAAATGAACGCAACAGGAAAAAACTAGCAATAGATTTAGCATCTACAGGTTCTCCTACCAAAATTGCTTTTTCTAATTCTTCAGGAGTGAGTAATACTATTTCGATATCTTCATCTTCATCTTTTGCTGGTGGTGTTTCCAGCTTTTCTAAATCTCTAGCAATAAAAGCATAGATAATTTCATCAGAATAACCAGGAGCAAGGAAAAACTCACCTAGTTTATCCCATTGACGAGCATGATAACCGGTTTCTTCCTGAATTTCCCGTTTGATTGTCTCTAAAACATCTTCATTGGGTTCTACTGTTCCGGCTGGAAATTCTAGTAATCTACCCTGTACTGCAAACCGATATTGACGCACAAGTACGAGCTTTCCATCTGCGGTCATGGGTATGGCTAAAGCGCCACCAGGATGGCGAATACATTCCCATTCTCCTTCAGATTTGTTGGGTAAACGCAAGCGATTAACTTCAAAATTAAATTTGCGTCCTTTATAAAACAAGCGTTGCTTCAGCAACTGTGGTAATTCTCTACCTAATGGCATAGTAAAATTCTAGGATCTGTAAATACAGAGAATGTATACGGGGTTTTTTTTTGTAATCAGTGCTTTTTGGGTTGTAAAAATGCTAATTTTTTTACCCACTACAATAAATGTACATCACAAGTGTCTACATCTTGAACTAAATCTTGAATTGCCCTTTGAGATAGGGGATCTATCCAATCTGGAGCAATTTCTACTAGGGGAACTAAGACAAAAGCTCTTTGGGCCATTTGAGGATGGGGAATTTGGAGATTTGGCTGATTCAAAATTAAGTCATCATACAATAACAAATCTAAATCTAGGGTGCGTGGCCCCCAGCGTTCCTGACGCACACGCCCAAATTGTTGTTCAATAGCGAGTAAATTTTCTAATAAAGCTATTGCTGACATTTGCACACATAATACTGCACAACCATTGAGGTAATCTGGTTGAGTTGGACCTACGGCTTTGGTGCGATACCAACGAGATTTGGCTTTTATAGTAATACCTGATGTTTGGGCTAAAGCTGCTAAAGATGCTTCTAAAATAGCCTGGGAATTACCGATATTACTACCAAGAGCGATCGCGGCGATCGCTGTGGGGATCGTCACCTGACTGGCAGTTTTCAACATAATTTTATCCAGACATTCTGCTTCTTGCTCACTGCTTCTGGATTTATCTTCATTTTTTGGCGCTAGTTTCCAAGTTTTTACTGTTCCGCAGCATTATGCAAAAATTGCATTTTTATTAATCAAAATTAATATTCAGTCTCAGATTTTTCACAAAACATATTCTAGCACTGAATTAAGTTAATTGTTTATGATGTATTATGTGAACACCAAGATATTGCCCGCAAATAAATCAGGAGCAACTGCTATTGCCAAGTGGTAATCGTCAACAAAATGAGGAGTCCGCACATGAAAACTTATTACCGAGAATGCAGGTGAAGGCGAAGCAGTTACTAAACCGGATGACAAACTTATCATCAGGAATCTTGGGCAAAATTGCCAGCAGCGATAAACCTTTTTATCGTCGTTTTTGGTTGTGGGCAGGTTTAAGTGTAGGTGGTGGGATCATTGCTTTCCATTATGCTGTCTTAGAAATAGATAGGAATTTACCAGACGACTCAGCACTCAAAGCTGTAGCGCGAGAGCAAACACTGACAATTAAGGCTGGTGATGGGACAGTTTTACAACAGCAAGGTGAAGCAACTAGAGAAGTTCTGAAAATAGAACAAATCCCAGATAACTTAAAGAAAGCTTTTATTGCTTCCGAAGACAGAAGATTTCATCAACACAATGGCGTGGATACCCTGGGAATTGCTAGGGCATTTATTAATAACCTGCGATCGCAAAACCTGGTAGAAGGTGGTAGTACCATCACCCAGCAAGTAGCACGAATTCTTTTCCTCAAACAAGAAAAAACCCTATCCCGTAAACTCAGAGAAGTGAGATTAGCTCAGAAAATAGAGCAGGAATTGACGAAAGATCAGATTCTGGAACGTTATCTAAATCTCGTTTATTTAGGCTCTGGTGCTTACGGTGTCGGCGATGCAGCTTGGGTTTATTTTAGTAAACCCGTAGATAAACTGACGTTATCAGAAATGGCCACTCTGGCTGGTTTAGCGCCTGCCCCTAACGTCTACGGTCCAGATAAAAATCCCAAAGTAGCTACAGAAAGACGAAATCTGGTACTACAGCGGATGCTAGAAGATGAATTCATTACACCAGCCCAAAAACAAGCCGCTACTCAAGAAGCATTGGTCGTTAATACCAGTTTACCCAAACGGTTGCAAGTAGAGTTTCCCTACTTTACTACCTACGTTCAACAGGAATTACCAAAGCACGTTTCCGCTGATGTTTTAGCTAATGGCGGTTTAGTAGTAGAAACTACCTTAAATCCAACTTGGCAAAAAGCCGCAGAAGCCGCTATCGCAAAAACCTTAAAAAATCGAGGCCGTTGGCAAAACTTTAAAGAAGCAGCTTTAGTGGCCATAAATCCTCGTAATGGGGAAATTCAAGCCATGGTAGGCGGTAAAGACTTTGGGAAAAACCAGTTTAATCGGGTAACTCAAGCCCAGCGTCAACCAGGATCAACCTTTAAAGGTTTCGTCTATGCTACAGCGATCGCTACAGGTAAAAATCCCTATGATAGCTATCTAGATGCACCTTTACTAGTAGATGGTTATGAGCCAAAAAACGCTAATAAGAAATTCTCTGGTTGGTTAAATCTCAAAGATGCTCTCACCAATTCTGTAAATACAATTGCCGTGAAAGTATTAATAGATGTAGGTTTTGAACCCACTATTAAACTTGCCCAGGATATGGGAATTAAGTCACCTCTTAAACCTACTTACTCTTTAGCTCTTGGTTCTAATGAAGTCAATCTCCTAGAATTAACCAGTGCTTACGGAACATTCGCTACACAAGGAAATCATACAGAAGTGCATGGTATTCGCCGTATCATTAACCGGGAAGGAGATATACTTTGGTCAGCTAAATATGAACCTAAGCAAGTTCTAGATGCTGATAGTACCGCCATTATGACTTGGATGTTACGGAATGTAGTCACAAATGGAACAGGCGGTGCGGCTCAATTAAATAATAGACAAGTAGCGGGAAAAACAGGTACTTCCGATGAATCCCGTGATTTATGGTTTATTGGTTATATTCCCCAAGTAGTCACCGGAGTATGGTTAGGAAATGATAATAACAGTCCTACCTATGGTAACAGTGGTAGTGCCGCTTATGCCTGGCATGAATTTATGAAAAAAGCAGTAGAGGGAATGCCTGTAGAAAAATTTCCGCCCCAGCCTAAATTAAAAAATCGCAAAGGTAGCATTAAAGCCAAGCCTATTAAACCCAAAAAACTGATTAATCGCGTTATTCGTGATCAAAATCAAACAACAGACGAAGATAATACCAACAATTCATCCTCATCCAGCCGACGAAGACGACGCTACAATCAAGAAAACTCATCAGTAAGCACATCAACATCAAGACAGAGACGACGCTTACGCAACAGTTCTGGAGAATCTAATCGCAACTCTACGCCTCAATCATCTCGTTCACGACGACAAAGCAGCAGCCAAAAATCACGTCCTGCAAATTCTTCTTCTTCAGTCAATAATAATTCTGGTGGATCTTCATCACAACCATCCTGGAGGGAAAGACTCAAACCAAATTCTTCCCCAGAATAATTAAACCTATCTTTGAGTACAGTAAATATTTTCCCTGGGGTAGATGTAGGTGATTCGCTCAGTTTATACTTTGTTAAGAAGTGTAACCTAAATTAGGCGCATATACTCATGAGTTATTTATTGCTTCAAGTCCCTGTCCAAGATACTGGAAATCACTTTCCCTTGGCGTTTACTTTGGTCTATGTAGTGGGTTTTATCGCTGCTGTCACAATTGGTTCAATCGCCTGGTATAACTCCAAGCGTCCGCCCGGTTGGGAAAGTAAAGAGCGTCCCGATATTGTCCCTAAAATTGATAAGGAGTAGGTAACAGGCAAGAGGCAAGAGGTAAGAGGCAATAAGTAATCAATATTTCCCCTGCTCCCTACTCCCTGCCCCCTGCCACTAATTTTGTACGTCAACCCAACGACGGTAAAGCTTTTGGATTTGTTTAAGGAGTATGGTGTGAGCCGCTTGGTTAGCTCCACTAGACTTACTTAACTCTTCCAACCGGGAAAGAAGTCTTGCTTCTTCAATAGCTACATCACCGTCACTATAAATTAAGCCACTGATGGCTTCAATTAAATTCTCATAATCTTCCTGAGTTGGGCGATCGCCTAAATACTCTTGCACCCAGTCATAACATTCATGCGGCTTTACTGGTACTAATTCGTACAACCAAGGTTTAATCTCTGGATCACTAGCTAAACCTTTAGCTTGAGCTATTTCGCGCAGATATTGCCGCTCTTCTGGCTGGATTTTGCCATCAATCCAAGCCGCTCCAATCAGGATTTTTACTAGGTTTTTTACATGAGAATGATTAACCATTGCCGTCTCCTCTGGTAGATTCGGGCTTTGATAAAATCTTACAATCACTCTTGTGTATTCACCCAGAATCCTTAGTTTTTCTTAAGCGCACCATAAAAAATCCGTCCATATCCTGTTGGTGAGGCCAAACTTTTAACCAACCAGGAACAGCACTATCAAATGAATCAAAAGGGTGCGGCTCTATTTGCCAATGGGGATTTACTGCTAAAAACTCCTCAATTACCTGTTCATTCTCCACTGGATGCAGTGTACAAGTTGCATAAACTAAAACGCCTCCAGTCTTGACAAAAGTTGCATTATGTGATAGTAATTCTTTTTGGAGTTGGGAAAGTTGCTGTACAGATGTTGGTGTCTGTCGCCAACGGGCATCAGCGTGACGGTGCATAGTCCCCAAACCAGAACAAGGAGCATCAAGTAATACACGGTCAGCCGTTTGGTAGAATTGCGGTAAATTACGGCTATCTCCCGTACAAATTTCAATAGATTGTAAATGCAGCCGTTGGGCATTTTCTTTTAATTTACGTAACCGAGAAGCAGTTTGATCACAAGCCCAAATTTTGCCTTGATCTCCCATTAATTCAGCAATATGAGTTGTTTTTCCTCCCGGTGCAGCACAAACATCAATCACCACATCATCGGGTTGGGGGTCAAGTAAATGACTAACCAATTGGGCGCTACTATCTTGAACAGTCCACCAACCTGCACCGAAACCAGGTAAATTTTGAATTGCGCCATTATTACCAATTAATCGTAAAGCTTGGGGTAAATGGGGAATACGTTTAACTAAAATACCAGCAGACTCAAAAGCTGATTCTACCTCTTCCACCGAACTGCGAAGAAGATTTACCCGTAAATCAATAGTTGGGGTTTGATTCATCCAGATACAAAGTTTTTCTGTTTCCTCAAAACCCAATTGTGATAACCACACCTCAATGATCCAATCAGGGAAACTATGTAAAATTCCCAATCTTTCTATCGGATTTTCTGGTAAATTTAACAGTTCTGATGACTTTTCAGCCAGACGCAGATATTGACGTAATAAACCATTGACAAAACCTGTAAGTCCAGGAAAACCATTTTCTTTTGCTAATTCAACAGTAGTATTTACAGCCGCAGAAGGGGGGATTCTTTCTTGATAACGCAGTTGATAAAAACCGAGATGTAAAATCGTGCGGAGGTCTTTGGGTTGTTGCTGGGATTTTTTGGTAGCAATTTGGTCAATAAGAGCATCTAGGGTACGTTGTCTTCTGACGCTACCATAGACTAATTCTGTCATTAAACGACGGTCATTATCGGGTAACTTAAACTTTTGTAGCACTCGGTCTAAAGCAACATCAGTATAAGCCCCTTTGTGTACTTCTTTGAGGGCAATAAAGGCAACTTGGCGGGGGTTATTCATGGAATTTGATCAGGTGGGTTGATGGTTAGAGACAATTGGAGAGAAATAGAAATAACTAAATTTGTTACTTACAGCGATTCCTGCTGTTATCAGGTAAACATAGCGAGCAAGATGTCCGCACCACAAGAGTTTCATTATTAGGACTTACGCAAGTGTCACACTAAAAATCTGTTGTAGGGTGCGTCAGACTGCATAAATCCTGCAAATAAACAGATTATTGATGTCTGACGCACTTTGCCAATGTGCCAGTTGCGTAAGTCTTTGTATAGTTTGGGTATGTAAAATTTTATTTCTGATCAAGATTTGTCAAGTTTAACACGCTATTGTATTAAGCGAGAATTTCCAAATTGACGAAAAATTTACAAAAATATTCTTGACTAGCCATGATAGAAATAAAAAAATCAGCATCAGAAATTGGATTTAGAGTACCAACAGATATTTTTCAACAAATAAAGAATTGGGAATATTCTGTAGATAAAATCGTCTTTGAAGAACAGTTAGCAACTGGTTCTTTTAAAGGTTTTAATGTGTCTTCATCTATGAAACAGATAATGCAGATGGCACAAGAAGAAGGAAAAATTATGCCCTATTATGGTGCTGGGGGAAGTAGCGGAGCTTGCATTTATTATTTTCAAGTCAAAGACAATAAATGTAATTTGCAAGTGTACCATTCTGTAACAGATGAAGCTTTAGTTCTTGATTTAGTAATCAAAAAACTAGATTTCCAAGCACCGATGGATAGAACGAAAGAAATACAATTTTCATTTTTACCTTTTGTCACTGATGAACCATTAGAACACCCTTGGACTGGAGAAAGAAACCCCACAATGATCTGTAAAATTTTTGGTCAAGAATATGAAAGTTTAAAACAGTGGTCAAACTGGATAGATGAGGAAGCTTTAACATCAAGATATATTTATCAATTTGGACAAGTGAGTATGGGAGCAACAGGTTTTTCGATTGTAGTTAAAGATACTCAGCATGGAAATAGTATTGATATTTCTGACTATGATAGTTGGTAGGTTAATAGATGTAATTGCTGAAACATCATTCATACATATAAATACTACCAACCCATGATATTGGATCATCAATAACAAAATGAAACCGCTGCGCTGGAAAATCAATTGTATTGTAATCACGAAAAATTAACTCTGGTGGCAAGTTTTCCTAATTTCGGTTTAATGTTCTTTGTAAAGCGGTGGTAAAAGAACATTCAATCCAAAAAGATAAATCATAATATTGATAGAGATCCCATGAATTCCTTGATTATTCACCTCATTTACCAGTTTTTCTGTGATGTAACCTTTACCAGAACCATCAATTCCGCTAATTTTATGCCTAAATCCTGACTCCTGAAATATGCTAGATTCGCTACTATAAATCACAAAATCGGTAATCCTTTTCAATATCAAATTCCCCAAAACTAATTAACTCTAAATATTCAGGATTTTGCATTAATTCTTTTGCTAATAAAAAACCTGTAATTGTCCAAGTTTGATATCTCCGTGCTTGTTTACCAATTAATGAACCACTTGTACCATCATAATATTCCGGCCATTCATCTTGACTAAGCCTTGCTTGAGCAATTTCAATAGCACGTTCACCAATATTGGTTCTTCCTGTTTTTTGAGCAGCAGCAGTTAAAAACCATAACAAAACTGGCCAACTACCACCATTATGATATGACCAAGGGATATTTTTAGGATCGCAACCAGTAAAAATTTTATATTCTTCATTTTCTAAAGCCGGAAAACAAATTTTCATGGGCATTTGTCCCACCAAATCATCCCATTGTTCTTCAATCAAATTCATAATCGCTTGGGACTGAACTTCATTGGTAAGAGAACAAATAATGGACAATAAATTTCCCAAAGAAAAGAATCGAATATCTAATTGGGATGGTCCGATATTTCCTGCTAGATAACCTCCATGTTTGGGCAACCAAACAGATAAATCATTGTAGGGAATTGAATCTGCATAAATATTAAATGGATTTACTGCTTTTTGTCCATATTCTTCACTCTTAAACCGATAGATAACATTGAGACGTTTCATATCTATCCAATAATAATGACGAATATGATCTCTTAATAAAGGTAAACGATTATCAATAGCTGTAACAATTTCTTCATTCCCTGCACAAATCAACAATTTACGTGCTGCCCGTAAAGCCGCATAAAATAAAGATTGAATTTCTAAAGGATAGCCATAAATACCCATACGACGATAAATCATACAAGCACCATCAGGAACTAATAGCGTTGGGTTCATATCAAACCGAGTCGCTAAACAAAGTTCCATGATTAAGATAATGCCTTGCTGAAATTGAGGCTGCATGGCGAATTTTATATCTTTTGTAGCTTTCACATAAGCGTGCAAGATAATAATCCACCATAGACAAGAATCTACAGGTGTAACTCTAGCGATCGCCTTTTCACCAAAATCCGCTTCTAAAGATTCTTCTCCATCTGTTAATAAAATTCTAAAACTTGCAGGGATTAAACCTTTACTTGGTGTATAAGCATTAAATTGATTTTTCTTCGGTTGTAATTTTAAGGTTTTTTCTAGAAAATTGCGAACAATATCATATCTACCTTTAACTAGAAAAAGTAACGCTGATGGCACAAAATCCCGCACAAAGCAATGATCAAAATTTAAGACAATTTGGGTTTTATCACAAACAGCCATAGTACCTAAAGGCTGACCTTGATAATAAGCAATTGACTGTTCCAGAAGTTTCCAAGCTTCGGTTTCTAGAATATTGACGATTGATATTTCTTCTTTTTTCATAGAAATACTCGGTAAAGGGCAAAAGAGCGCATCTTTAAACCTGGTCTGCTGACAGGATAATTACTCTATTTTTATGACATTGCTTAGTCTGTCATACTCTGATTTCTGGATAAAAAACTGTTGATTTTTTGTTTTTTCTGTGATCCATTCTCTTATTATAATATCCTGTTTGGCAAATCTATTTAGGAATAAAATCAAAAAAGCCCCGGATTTTCTCAGAGGGGCTAAAAATATTGTTACCCTAGACAGTTTTGTCAATCAGGAAAAGTTCAACTATAGTGAACAGATATGAAAAACTAGAAACGAGTCTATTTTTAGCAGACTCTTGATCGGCAGAGACTTCTCGAAGAGTCACAATAATTGCTATGTCTTCAGCCCAGATAGTTTCAAAAAGATACATAAGGGTCTATATTGATACTACCAACTTCAAACTCACAAGCTCTAGAAACCGTTTCTTGTGGTAACTTATCAAAACTAACTAATGGTAAAAATTCAGGATGATCCATGAGTTCTTTCGCTAATAAATAACCTGTAATAGTCCAGGTCTGATATTTTCTAGCTTGTTTACCAATTAGTCTCCCTTTCTTGCCATCATAATACTCTGGCCATTCATCTTCACTCAAACGAGCTTTGGCAATTTCTAGTGCTTTTTTGGCCATATCTATTTTGTTAGTTTTGATTGCTGCTGCTGCTAACATCCACATTAAAACTGGCCAACTTCCCGCATTATGATATGACCAAGGAATGTTTTTTGGGTCACATCCTGTAACAACTCTGTACTCTTCATTTTCTAAAGCAGGGAAACAGATTTTCATAGGCATATCTCCCACTAAATCTTCCCATCTTTTTTCAATCAAAGTCATAATTGCTTGAGATTGTGCTTCTGTAGAAAGATCGGAAATAATAGCCATCAAGTTTCCGAGAGAAAAGAAGCGTGTATCTAACTGAGATGGACCAACATTACCTGCTAAATAACCACCTTTTCTGGGTAGCCATTTATCTAATTCATAATAAGGTAAAGAATCTACATAAATATTAAATAGATTCACCGCCGCTTTACCATATTCTTCACTCTTGAAACGATAAATTGCATTTAAACGAGGAAGATCGATCCAATAATGTTTACGAATGTGTCCACATAGCAATGGTAAACGATTATTAATCGCTTCTACAATATCCTGATTACCTTTACAAATTAGTAGCTCACGTGCTACACGCAATGCAGCAAAAAAGAGAACTTGAATTTCTAAAGGATGGCCATATATACCCATCCGCCGGTCAATCATGCAAGCTCCATCGGGAACTAATAGCGTTGGATACATATCAAACCGATTAGCCAAACAGATTTCCATGATTAATCTGATACCCGTTTGGAATTCAGGTTGATAAGCTAGGGAATAATCATTGGTAGCAATTACATAAGCACGTAATAAAATCAGCCACCACAAACAAGAATCAACAGGTGTGACTCTAGCGATCGCGTGTTCCCCAAAATCTGCTTCTAAATGTTCTTCTCCGTTAATAGATACAACTTTAAAGCTGGCTGGAATTAAACCTCTACCGGGTTTATATGCGTCTAATGCTCTTTCTTTAGGCTGTAACTTTAATGTTTCTTCCAGGAAATTTTTAACAATATCTGTTCTCCCTTTAATCAAGAAAATTAGGGCTGAAGATACAAAATCTCTCACAAAACATTGGTCATAATTTAAAGCCTCCACCGATGGATCATAAGCTGCTAAAGTCCCAATAGGACGACCTTGATAGTAGAGAATTGAATTCTCTAATACTTGCCATGCCTCATTTTCTATATTGTTACTTGTCTCTAATTTATTGAGTTGCATTACCAGACTAACTCCATTTAGATAGTAGATTTGTTGCGAATAGATGCACCTTTAATTATTCTTTATGCCATTTTCATCATAACTTTGAAATAGCAAATATCAATCCAGTCAAAATACTAAAAATCGGCAATGCAAAGGCATAACTGCATAATATTTAGCAGCTTTTTCAATTATTAGAAATATACACCCTTATATGTGTACAACCACCCAACTATAGTATATATACTTAATCAGGAATTGGCTATTGTGATGACGAAATCTATTATTCCCCTACAAGTTAACAATTTATAACGTTTTTTCCGAATATGCAATATAAACAATTAAATAAAATTGGGGGATTAATACTGATGAAGGTATATATATTGTACATTAATAACCATCCAAAAATAGAGCTTTTAGTCGCAAAATCCCCAAATTTTCACAAATTAATTAATTATGTAGATTTAATTGCTGCTGAAACTTTTGATATGCCTGATTCACTACTTGCATAGCACTTTTAGCACTAGGCGAACTGTTAATATCGGGGTGATATAATCTAGCTAATCTCAGATAGGCAATTTTTACGTTTTGAGGATGAGTTTTGGCTGCTACGCCTAAAATTTCCCACCATTCCCCAGTTAAGGGTAAATCATCACTGCTGTGAATTTGTCGCCAAATCTTGATAGTTCCACCTTTACCACCACTAATTAACATTTTACCATCTGAACTAAAAGCTAGGGGACTAAACCCAGAAAGAGTTTCTATTAATTCCCCAGTTCCGATATTCCAAAGTTTGATAATTCCATCTTGACTACTACTAGCAATAATTTTACCATCGGGGTGAATAGCGATCGCATAAATAGCTGTTGAGTGTCCTTTGAGAATGTGACGTAATTCCCCAGTCTGGAGTTTCCATAATTTAATTGTTCTATCTGAACTTCCACTAATCAGAGTTTGATTATCGGGAGTGATTGCTAATGTATTTACTGGTGCTAAATGCTGATTAATTATATAACAGTTTTCACCAGTTTGTAAATTCCAAATTCTGATAGTTTTGTCAGCACTACCACTAACAAGAGTTGTAGAATCAGGACTAATAGCAACAGCTAAAACTGCATCCGTATGTCCATTTAACGTGCGTTTAATTGTTCCCGTATAACTTCCCCAAATTCTGATAGTTTTATCCGTACTAGCACTAACAATAATATTACCATTAGGACTGTAAACAAGTGCATTGACAAAACCATTATGACTATAGGGAGAACTTAAATAAGAGAATGTGCGGTTATATTTTTTTGTTTCTAATTCCCAACTACTAATTTTCCGATCTATACTACCACTAATTACTTTTTTTCCGTCGGGACTAACAGCGACAGATAAAACAGCTTCAGCTTGTCCAGAAAAAGTATAAAGTAACTTTCCAGTTTGCAAGTTCCATAAATGAACTTGTCTGTCATTGCTACCACTAACCAAGATTTTATTATCAGGATGAATAGCTACAGAATTTACAGCGGCTGTGTGTCCCTTGAGAATTTTTACACATTGCCAATTTTCCTGGATTTGAGGAATTATAGTTAATATTTTTGGTGTATTTTTTGGATGCTCAACATTGTTTTTAGCCTTTAATTGTTTTAATTCTTCTTCAATTTCTAAAGCTGTAAATTTGGCATTAAGATCATCACCAGATAACTCTAATAATGCTTCAAAATAATAATCATTTTGGAAAATTTTTGCTTCCATGCGTTCAAAAAGCTGCATGGGAGTTTCCTTAAATTCAGAATCATCTAATAATTTAACCACACCATAAGCAGCAAGTCCTAAAACCGCACCAATTCCTGCCATTGGTACTGTACCAATACCAAAAGCTAAACCAATTTTAGGCGCAATAAATCCTATTCCACCAACAACATTATAAACCCCAACACCACCAACAGCACCTATTCCCATTGCCCCAAAAGCTGCTGTATCCCCTTCCGTGATTCCTGTGAAAGCACCATAAGCAGCAGCACCAACGACCGCACCCGCAACGGTTACAGAAGCAGCACCTATTCCCACACCACCAAAGCCTCCAGCTAGTCCAATTCCGCCGACAGCGGAGGAGATACCCGCACCTGTTAACGTTCCGGTAGTAATGAATGCTGCACCTGTTTGGGATGTTGGTTTCATAGTTGTTTCTGAGTTAAAGCCAATTACCAACTAGGATAAATGGGGCCCAGTAGTAAGGATTTTGGAATTGGGGTTGTTTGAGAATTGCCAATTGGGCGTTCCGTATAGCTTCGGCTTTGGTAACTTGAGAATTGGCTAGTTGGTTGTAAAATTCAATCATGAATTGGGAGGTGGAGTTATCGTCTACTGACCAAAGGCTGGCAATGGTGCTACGTGCGCCGGATCTGACTGCTACACCAGCTAGTCCAAGAGGGGCGCGTTTGTCTCCTGTGGCGGTTTGACAGGCGCTGAGAACGAGGAGTTCTATGGGGGTGTTGCTATCTTCGTCTCGGATTTGTAGTAGTTCGCCTAGTTCTTTGACGTTGAGGCGGTTATCCCAGGTGAGAATAAAGGTATTGTCCGCGTTGGAACTGAATTCACCGTGAGTTGCTAAATGGACAACGGGGAAGGGCGTACCACGCATAAGCCGCTGAAAATCTTTGCTAGTAAAGGTTTCATTAAACAGCACTTCGGTGGGAATTTCTGATTTGATGCCTTGAATTTCTACTTCTACACCAGGTAAGGCAGAAAAGCCTTGTCGAGATTCGGTGATTCCACCAATGAGGATTTTGAGTTGTTTTTGTTGTATGGGTTTGGGGGCGAGGAGTTTTAGTCCTGGTGTTTGGGCTAAACTGTATTTTTCTACTAAATATTGTTTACCGTCATATAGTGCGGCCATGGGGATGTTTTTCATTGAACCGTCCAGGACAAAGACGAGGGTTTTGATACCGCTATTTGCTAAATCTGCGTCTATGGGTTGGATGATCAGGTTGTAAGCTTTTTGAGCGATCGCTTGCCGTTGTTTTTGTCCTAAACTTGGTCTCAAGGATGATCGCATTTCCCGAATAATTTTTTCTAGTTCTATTGCGGAAATGTTGGTTGTATAGTGACGCAGGGGTTGATTACTCAGGGAAACGATTATTTCTAAGCGATCGCGTAATATAATTGGGTAAATTATAGCTGCTGTTTTATCTACTTGATCAATTTTTGCTGTCTGATTTATCAGGCAATCTTCTCCAAAGTAATTGTCCAATTCTGCTACTTTTAAAGATTCAATTAAATCTAAGGCTTTTTGCAGATTCTTTTGATTAATGTCAGTTGCATTTTTAATCTTTTTGGTTTTCTGCGGTTCTAGTAATAAGCCGACTAATTCCCGATAAATTGGTTCTATACTTTCCTGAAAGGAATATTGTATATCCGCATTACCAGATACTAAATCTTTACGGAGATTAGCTAAAGTTTTGACCGCTTGGTTATATGCGTCTATGGCTATTTCTGGTTTACCAGTGGCTTGAGAAACTCTTCCTAATTGCCATTGCCATAAATAACTAATTTCAGCAGCATTACTGCTTTGGGCAAGAATTAATGCCTGTTCTGTAAGTTTTTGGGCTTCATTCCATTGCTGATTTTGTTCATAAAGTTCACCTAAATAACCCAGGGCATAGGATTCTGCTCTCAAATCACCTATACTTTTTGCTTGTTGGATAGCAGTTGCTAAAATTGGGGCGGCTATTTGTCGTTTTTGTTGAGCTTTTTGCAAACTTTGAACGAAGTTAACTCGTGCATAGATACTTGTGCGACTGGGAGGAAGATTTTCTATTTGGGGTTGAATTTGGGGCAGTAAGGCTTGAAATTCTGCTGCTTTTTTTGTATCTGCAAAAAGACGCAATTGATTGAGTTGTGCTTGCAGTTTGGTGTTAGGTGAAGTAGCTGTATCAATTGCCTGTTGATAATATTTTATAGCCTCTTCTGGTTGCTGTTGAGCAGCGGCTGTATTCCCTAAACTTAAGGATGCTAAACTAATATGAGGTTGTGATTTGAGTTTTTGGGCGATCGCCTGACTTTGTTGTAATATCTCTACAGATGTGTCTAATTTCCCCACAACCCGCAGAGTATCACCCAAATTCAACAAGCTAACTACTTTAAGTAAAGAATCTGGTTGATCTTTGAGATTTTGATTTATTTGTTCTAAAGTTTTCCGCGCTCTGGCATATAATCCTAATACGCGCAAAGCCTGAGTTTGGTTGAGTAAACTCTGATTGACTCCTACCTGATTTCCCAATTTTTGATAAACGTTTGTAGCTTGTTCCCAAGTAGTAAGTGCCTGTTCAGTCTCTCCCTGTGCCAGTTGTAGACTTCCCTGGATATTTAATGCCTGTGCCAACATTTCCCCATTTTTACCTTTGAGTAAGTTTAGGCTTTGGGATATAGATTCATTTCCCTGCTGCCATTGCCCTAATTGCTGGTGTGCTAGTGCTAAATTACTCAATACGGCGGCTTGGTTGGGAAAATCGCTATTTTTGGCAAATACTTGTGCGGCTTGTTGCCAAAGGGCGATCGCTTCTGTAAACTGTCCTAATTGGTAACGTTCTTTTCCTTCTTGTACTAATGCAGTCGGGGAACTATTGAGATTCGACTCCACCGTTACCGCAGCAACCACAGGCTGTTGTCCCAAATGTATACTTTTATCTACCTGTAATACAGTCAATAAGGTGACTAATATTCCTAAACAAATGTATTTTAGTCTTGACCAATTTAGAATCATAAAAATAGACGGTAAGTA
>NZ_VILD01000007.1:188393-254734 GCF_009712085.1 Anabaena sp. UHCC 0253 | reverse complement strand
ATAAAGTATTGTAGATAAGGATTTTCCCTGATCTGTTCTACTGTTTCTCTATCACTTATTCCTAACTTTTCTTTGATTATTAATGCCCCCAGTGCCATCCTAAATGTTTTGGCTGGTGCGCCTATTTTTTCTGAAAATATTGCTGCGTATTCGCCATCAAATTCCGACCAAGGGATCATTTTTGCCATAATTACCCATCGGTTGTCTAATGCCAATTTCTCCTCGAAGGGTAGTTGAAACTTTTCCGGTGCTGTTTCCTGTTCTTGCGCTTTTCTATACATCTTAATGCGCCTTAATGCAAGGGATTTTACTCATTTTAACTCTTTTTCTTGCACCTTTTTCACTTTCTATCCCCATCAAGTCATCTATTTGTCCCGGTTTTATGTTTATTCAGCAAGCCCTAAGTAGGAAACGAGCGCGGCTTTAGCCTTGAGAGGGATGGTTCGACATTGCTCACCAGCCACGGCACGAGCAGTTCGACAAGCTCACTGACCACGGTTTTAACCGCCTTGAGTAATTTGTCATTACCGCCTTGGAGTTAGTCCATTCGGGGTACTTTTGTGATGTACTTTCAACGGGACAATTACCGATTCAAATTTCCCAACTCTGTACGCATAATGTATTACTCCAAAGAGCCTCCCATTTCTGGGGTAATGTTAGCTGATGCCTACGGCACGCTGCGCGAACGACCAGTTATAAGAGCTTGTTAGGCTTGCGACACTGTTTCAGTGACCTTAAAACTGTTTAATTACAAGCGATAGGGCAGGGAACTAGTGAAGCAGCGCGGTCTTGGGGGTTTCCCCCATGAGCGACTGCTGAACCCCGAAGGGGCTACGCATTCCAGGGTGTCGTGACTCAAATAACGGCTACCATGAGACTATGCTCAGTGTGGTCTGGTCAGTACGGCTTGCTTAATTGCTCTTACAAGCCCAGTCCCTTGAGGGACGGGTTACTGACATTAAGAAGTATTTCAATACTGGTAATATCTTCTAACATTAGAGGATATCTATACTATAATAAGCTAAATTAGTCACTCATTTAAACCGTATTTACCGCAAAAAAAATAGACAACAGCTATTTAACCCAATTAGCTAGTGATCAATTTTGATCTGCTAATTGAGGAAAAGGTAATTACTGCCTATTCCCTAATTGATTATCTAGGGCTTGCTGAATAAAGCTGTAACCGTCTATTAATAGGGGTTTCGCGGATTTCAAGAACAAGCAAGTGCAAGGTTTTAGCTTATGGTGTCTCAAAACAGTTGCATTTTTCCTTGTCGGATATGGGAAATTGAGGATATCCAGATAGTTGAAACTGTTCCCTGTTCCCTGTTCCCTGTTCCCTCCCCTCACAGATAACTTTTTCAGCAAACCCTATCTACACTTTTTTATCGAGAGTAGATAGTTGTCTAATTGCTGATATTTCTATACTAAATAAAATTACAACCAATTTTTATGTTTGTGCAGCAGTTTGTTGGTGATCATAAAGACAAAAATCAACAAACCGAACTGAATTTGCCAAGGTGCTAATACTAAACTCACAATAAAAATGACTGCTGTTAAAACACCTGCAATATAGGTGATTTCATCATCATTTCTTTTGAAGAGATAGCCGGTGATTACACCTGTAACTAATGTCATCAAGAAAAATAAAGGCATTTCTACTAATCTCTAAACTACGAGCTACTGATTAATACCAGTAGGTTTTGATTATTTTCAGGAATGTTATTAATAGTATACTTAAGTAAGCCAAAATGGCAAGACTTTTTCCTGTAACGCTCAGGAATAGCCATTTTCAAATGATGCCATTATTTGGTAGATTAAACTAACACTATCCAACCGTACTGGAATCAATTTAACACTTTCAATTTAAATACCTAATGTTGAATATTTCTCAACTCCTTGCAAGCGAATTAAAACTCAAACCCCACCAGGTACAAAATGCGCTAGAACTCTTAGCAGAAGGAGCGACAATTCCCTTTATTGCGCGTTACCGTAAAGAACGGACTGATGAAATGAATGAAGTACAATTACGGGACTTACAAGATAGGCATAATTACTTAACAGAATTAGAAGATAGAAAGAAAGTGATTGTGAATGCGATCGCCCAACAAGATAAACTTACCCCAGAACTACAAACAAAAATAGAATCTTGTTTACAAAAAACCGAACTAGAAGATTTATATCTACCCTATCGGCAAAAACGTCGGACCCGTGCTACTATTGCCAGGGAAAAAGGGCTAGAACCCCTTGCTACATTTATTAAGTCCTTAAATACGAAAAATGGTGTTTCTGCATCATTAGAAGAGGAATCAGCAAAGTATATTTCGGAAAGTTTGGGAGTAAAAACCGCAGATGAAGCTTTAAAAGGTGCATCTGATATCTTAGCAGAAGAAGTAGCAGAAAAAGCCGAATTACGCGCATATATCCGCGAATATCTCTTAGAAACTGGAGTGTTTATTTCGCAAATCAAAAACGAACATCCCGAAGGTACAACCAAATTTGAAATGTACCGAAATTATCAAATTAAAGTCAAAAATATTGCCCCTCATAATATGTTGGCTTTATGTCGGGGAGATGATGAAAAAATTCTCAACTTTGAGGTCGCTTTTGACGAAGATTTTGTCCTTGATTATTTAGAATCTCAGGAAATTAAAACTAAAGTTCGCAACATTCGTGACTTTTATCAAGGAATGTTAAAAGATAGTTTTAACCGCTTGATGAAAAACTCGTTAATTAGCGAAGTAATTAACGAGAAAAAAACCTATGCTGACATAGAATCAATCAAAACTTTTGAAACGAATTTGCGAGAATTATTATTATCAGCACCAGCAGGAATGAAACCCACAATGGCCATAGATCCTGGTTTTAGAACCGGGTGTAAAGTAGCCATACTAGATGAAACTGGTCAATTTTTAGAATATCAAGCCGTATTTCCGCACCAAGCAACAGAACAACGCCAAAAAGCCGCACAAACTATTAAAAAGTTACTAGAAAAATACCAAGTTCAATTAATTGCTATTGGTAACGGTACAGCTTCACGGGAAACAGAAGAATTTGTTGCCGAAATATTACCAAATATAGCCCATAAACCAGTTAAAGTTATGGTAAATGAATCTGGTGCATCTATATATTCTGCCAGTAAAGTAGCACTAGAAGAATTTCCTGATTTAGATATTACCGTGCGGGGTGCAATTAGTATTGGTAGACGATTACAAGATCCTTTAGCGGAATTAGTCAAAATCGATCCTAAATCAATTGGTGTCGGACAATATCAACATGACGTTGATCAAAAATTGCTGAAAAAGAAATTAGATGAAACCGTAGAAAGTTGCGTTAACTATGTGGGTGTAGATTTAAATACCGCTTCCAAAGAACTGCTGACTTTTGTTTCCGGAATCACCCCCACCATAGCCAATAATATTATTGCCTATCGCAATGAAAAAGGAGCATTTAAAAATCGTCGTCAACTTTTAAAAGTAGCTAAACTCGGTCCCAAAGCTTTTGAACAAGCAGCAGGTTTCTTGAGAATTCGTGGTGGAGAAAACCCCTTAGATAATACCGCAGTTCATCCTGAAAGTTACCCCCTTGTAGAATCTATAGCTGCTGATTTAGGAGTATCCTTAAATCAAGTCACCCAAATAGCTGAAAACCTCAAAAAAGCCAACCTTAAAAAATACGTTACCGACACAATTGGAGAACCAACCCTGCGCGACATTCTCAGCGAATTAGAGAAACCAGGAAGAGATCCTCGCGCTGAATTCAAATATGCTACCTTCAAAGCTGGAATCAAAGAAATTAGAGATTTAGCAGTAGGAATGGAACTAGAAGGAATGATTACCAACGTTGCTAACTTCGGTGCTTTCGTTGATATTGGTGTACATCAAGATGGCTTAGTGCATATTTCCCAACTTGCTGATAAATTTGTAGATGATCCCAAAAAAATCGTCAAAGTCGGACAAGTCGTCAAAGTCCAAGTTTTAGAAATCAACGAAAAACTCAAACGAATCAGTTTATCAATGAAAGGAATCAAACAATAAAATTAATTCTCTCCGCGTCTTTGCGTCTCTGCGTGAAAAAAATTCTAAAATTGGTATGGCTATTTATCAAGTTCAATTCATCAATCCTAATATCGGATTAAATCGCACCATTCAAGTACCAGATGATCAATATATAATGGACATAGCAGAAGCATCTGGTATTCGTTTACCATCAGGATGTAAACAAGGAGAATGTTCCGCTTGTGTTGCTAAACTTATCAAGGGAGAAGTTGATCAAACTGAACAAAAATTTCTTCGTTCCCAGGAAATTCAAGCGGGATATGTTGTTACCTGTGTCAGCTATCCTTTATCTGATTGCGTCTTAGAAACCCATCAAGAACAGGTTTTATATAAATCTTCTCTTTACTATAGTAATCAAAGCTAAAAGTATTTAGATCCCCAACTTTGCTAAGAAGTTAGGGATCTAGTTGTTGTTATTATGCTTAATCTAACTTAGGATAGATCCTGATTCCACCTATGAGAAGATGTCAAATATTCATCCATATTTAAAAATAGTAATAGCACTGATATTGCTGTTACTGAGGTAAAATAATGTTGGGATATTTTTTCATCGCACTCGCTACAGCTTTGAGTTTGCTAATTGTTGATTTAGTTGTTCCTGGGGTAAATATTGCTAATTTTCCCTCAGCTTTAATTGCTGCTGCTGTAATTGGTTTAATTAATAGTGGAATTAAACCCACACTTACTACCTTATCTTTACCTTTGACATATCTCACTTTGGGTGGTTTTTCCCTCGTTGTCAACGGTATTTGTTTTTGGTTAGCATCAATTTTAGTTCCAGGTTTTCAAGTTCAAGGATTTCTGGCTTTTATCCTCGGTCCTGTAGTTCTGTCTTTAGCTAATACCTTTTTGAGTAAATACTTCGCAGAAAAAGGGTTGGAATTACAAGATAGTCAGTAGGTCAACATAATATCAAAACTAGGAAATATCCATGAACTTATTGCGTATACTTATCGGTTTGTTCTTACCCCCCTTGGGAGTTTTTCTGACAGTTGGATTTGGACCAACGTTGTTAATTAACATTTTGCTTACCCTACTTGGTTGGCTTCCTGGTAGCATTCATGCAGTTTGGGTAATTGTCAAACATGGAGAAAACATGGATAGACGGGAAGGTACTTACTAAAACATCCCCGACTTCTCTACGAAGTCGGGGATCTAAATCTTACAAATAGGTAATAGGTGAACCTAAACAACTCTTAAGAATGAATATCTTTATCAGCAACTTCTTTGTCTTTGAAAAAATCCGCCGTTGCTAAAAGTAACTCACGCAAAGTTTGTTTTAATTGACGTTCTTTTTTAGCTATTGCTGCACCTGCATCTAACATTTTTTGTTCTAGAAGCGAGTATTTTTCCTTTACCTGTAAGCTGACAGCTTCAGCTTGGGTGTGGGATTTATCATACCATTGTTTTGCTTCATTTAAATAATCCTGTACCTCTTGATCTCTGCCGCTATAACGTGCAGACAAATTTGCTCTGACAATTGCTAATTGTGCTTGTAATTGTGCATAGCGTTTCTTTAATAAACCCACTTCTTCACTATCTTTAATAGCATCAATTGCTGAATTAATAGCAATTTTTGTATCCGCCGATTTATCTTGACTTGTTTCTACTATCTTTGTTAAAATTCCTTCAACTTCTGATTGAAGTTCATCTTCTTCTCTATCTAATCGAGCTTGTAGCTGCTTTATTTCTCCTTGTGTTTTGACAATATCTGAGTGTCTTTTTATATTTATAGCCTCCATAGCACCTTCAATTGAAGCTACTACTCCTTCTTTAACTTCACTACCTTTATCTTGTAAATTCTCAATGACCGTAGAAACAGCATCATTAACTAAATTACGCAGTTCATGAGAACCTTCTTGAAACTCAGAACCTACTTGAGAAACAGCAGATTTAACAATTTCCCGAATCCGTTCAGCTTTTAATTGTCCTGTTTCTTTAGCTTGGCGTAAATCTACTTGGATTTGTTCTTTAACGTTTTTATTCATAGCTATATTATAATGTAATTTTCCTGTTCGTGCCTGCAATATCCAGCAACACTTGCATTCAATATCAATATGACGGAATATTTTTACCCTTAGCACCCTCCTACAGATATAAAATCATATCTATCTTCAGGTAGTTCGCAGTAAATTAACAACAATAGCCCTTAGATATCAGACTTATTTAATAAATCAGAGTTCTGAATTGAATTTTCTGAATTTTTTTAATCAAATGTTACCAATTTATGAAATAATCAATATTGGTCAATAAATAGATTTTAATTATGTGGCGGGTCAATATTACTTGTGATAGTGAAGCTTGGAAAGTGTCTGGTGCTGAATTTAAGAAAATGGTAGAAAACTACCAAGCTGAATTAATTGGTTCTAAAAAAATGCCAGATGGGACAAGAATCATGGGATATAAAATTGAAGATGTCAGTGAAGCAGAATCTTTTCAGGAAGAATGTGCAAAATTTGTTGGCTTTACATCTGATTTTGAATCTTTATGAAAAAAATCATAACACTGATATTCTGCATATTTTGCTTGTGGACAATCAATTTTACCTTACCTGCTAACGCCTTAGATACCGCCAATGGTACAGAAATTTTTAGCCTCCATTGTGCTGGTTGTCATATCAATGGAGGAAACATCATTAGACGTGGTAAAAACTTAAAAAAGAATGCACTCAAAAAATATGGCATGGATTCTTTAGAAGCGATCGCAAATATCGTCACTAATGGTAAAAATAATATGTCAGCCTATAAAGATCGTTTAACAACAGAGGAAATTCAAACCGTTGCAGCTTATGTTTTGGAACAAGCAGAAAAAGATTGGAAATAACAATACACGAAAATATATGACTTTACCTGAAGAAAGCTATTTACAATTTACCCCTGATTTAAAAATTTGCCGCATTTTAAATGGAATGTGGCAAGTGTCTGGGGGACATGGACGCATTAATCCCCAAACTGCTATTGAGTCTATGTTTCAATATGTTGATGCTGGTTTTACGACTTGGGATTTAGCAGATCATTATGGACCAGCAGAAGATTTCATTGGTGAGTTTCGTCGTCAATTCATAGCGACTCGTGGAGAAGAAGCTGCAAATAATATTCAAGCTTTTACAAAATGGGTTCCTCGTCCTGGAAAGATGACAAAAAAACTAGTCGAGGAAAATATTGATATTTCTTTGAAAAGAATGGATGTTAAATCATTGGATTTAATGCAGTTCCATTGGTGGGAATATGGAGATTCTAGTTATTTAGATGCTCTCAAATATATGGCAGAATTGCAAACTGAGGGCAAAATTAAACATTTAGCATTAACTAATTTTGATACTGAACATTTGCAAATTATCACCGAAGCAGGAATCAAAATAGTATCTAATCAAGTACAGTTTTCTCTAATTGACAGAAGACCACAAGTAAATATGGTGAAATTTTGTCAAGAGAATAACATTAAAATATTTGCCTACGGTAGTGTTTGTGGTGGTTTGTTATCAGAAAAATTTTTGGATAAACCAGAACCAAAAAGCTCAGAAATCAACACCACAAGCTTGAGAAAATATAAACAAATGATTGTTAACTGGGGTAATTGGCAATTATTTCAAGAGTTACTAGCTACCCTAAAACAAATAGCAGATAAACATCAAGTGAGTATTGCCAATGTGGCTGTAAATTACATTTTAAATCAGCCAGCAGTAGGTGGTGTAATTGTGGGTGTAAGGTTGGGAATTGCGGAACATTTAGAAGATAATGCTAAGGTCTTTAGTTTCAATTTAGATGCTGAAGATATAGGAAAAATAGATGCTGTTTCTCAGCAGTCACGGGATTTATATAAATTAATTGGTGATTGTGGAGATGAGTATCGGCGTTAATTAAACAATAAGATTCCCGACTTCTTTTTTGAGATTATTAATAAATAAATTAGATCAGAAGTCGGGTATGTGCGGGTGTTAAATCCCACATAAAAAAATTTGCAAACAACCTCTTAGAGTATTCCAAGTAAAAAAATGCCCAATTGTCATTGCGTTCGCGGAGCGTGGCGTTAGCCATATGGAGCGGAGCGGAATGAAGCAATCTCTGGTTTTGGATCATTTATTGTTTGGAACACTCTTAGCAAGTTGTAGTTTTTCGGTATTCATGACGCTCTAACACGGGCAATTATCGGCATTTTGAATTTTATATCTCGATTTAAGGATTAGGCTTTTGATAGGCATAAAAAGCATCAATATACATAATTTATCTATCTGGGTAGAACAAGCAAAAACCCAATCATCTCAAGGGAAAGTTATTGAACGCATTCCTCCATTAGCTATAGTTGATCCTAGCTTATTTGCTGTTCACATAAGTTGTGAATCAGGAGAAAATTACAGTTTAGGAGATACAGATTGTGTGTTTCCATTCATGAGTGTGATTAAGCCATTTTCTTTACTATATTTATTGGAACAATTCGGAGCAAAACAGGTTTTACAATGGGTTGGGGTTAAACCTTCGGATACGCCTTTTAATTCTTTGACGCAATTAATAGCAGATAATGGATATCCACGCAATTCTATGATTAATAGTGGTGCTATTACTCTCGCTGATAAGTTACCAGGTAAGGATGGAAATGAATGTACACAATTTTTCTGTACATGGTTAAATGAATTAGCAGGTACTCAATTATATATAGATGTAGATATTCTCGCTTCACTTCGAGCTAATCGTTCTCAGATAAATATAGATATTACTAACTATCTCTACGAAACCGGGAATTTAAAGAATAGTGAATTAGCTCTTGACATTTATGAACAAATATGTTGTATCTCTGGGCGAGTGGCAGATTTAGCGAAGTTAGGAAAAGTATTAGCTTGTCAAAGCGAGATAATAAATCATCAACACCGTCACATTGTGAATGCAGTGATGTTAACTTGCGGTTTATATGAAGCTTCGCCAGAATATGCTGTCAAAATTGGTTTACCTATGAAATCAGGTATTGGTGGTGGACTAATAGCAATAGTACCAAATCAGGGAGCGATGCCTTCGGCGATCGCCAGCTACAGTCCTGCGTTAGATTCCGTAGGTAATCCTGTAGCTGGTTTAGCACTAATGGAAATGTTGTCTCAAAATTTACAACTGAGTATTTTTTGCTGATTACTCTTGAATTTTTTGTGCTTTAGGATTTTCCATTGTTTGGGTATCTGGTGCTGGTGTAACTTCAGTAAATTTAACTTCAGGAATTGGTGATTTTTCTACTTTGGGTTCTGGTGCTGGTGTAACTTCAGGAACTTTAACTTCAGGAATTGGCGATTTTTCTACTTTGGGTTCTGGTGCTGGTGTAACTTCAGGAACTTTAACTTCGGGAATTGGCGATTTTTCTACTTTGGGTTCTGGTGCTGGTGTAACTTCAGGAACTTTAACTTCGGGAATTGGCGATTTTTCTACTTTGGGTTCTGGTGCTGGTGTAACTTCAGGAACTTTAACTTCAGGAATTGGCGATTTTTCTAGTTTGGGTTCTGGAGTTGGTGTAACTTCAGGAACTTTAACTTCAGGAATTGGCGATTTTTCTAGTTTGGGTTCTGGAGTTGGTGCAGTAACTGGAGTCTCAGTTGTATAATTCGGTTCTACAATGCCACGTACCTGTTCCGCTGTCAGTTCTCCCCTGACAATTTTTGACAAGGTATCTTGACCATTGGGTTGGTAATTAATTAACCTGATAGTGGTATTGAAGGCATTTTTCACAGGTTGCCCTTGGTTATCGAGGAATTCTAGTTTTATCCAAGTTTTACCAGGTTGAAAGCCTTTGAGATAAATTGGTTGCCAACGATCAAGAATAAAGCTTTCACCATTGACTGTGCTACGAATGCGCCAATTACTCATTGTATCGTCAGGATTAGTTTCCGCGATACTATGTAACGGTGCATTAGTTAGGTAGAAGTCCAGCATAATTGGTTCTGCACCATAACCACCATTGGGACGACTGTAAGTAAGCAGAGGTAACTTAACATCAGGATTATTGTCCTCGGTTTTCGTCAAAACATGAAATGTGGTTTGGGCATAAGCACCTTCATTTTTAAAACTTTCATGCCACGGACGAGAGGCAAAAACGCGGAGGGTATGTGTACCTGGAGATAAATCTGGCAAGACCACTGGCTGATTTAAGTTGTAAACAGCTATGTAAGGTTGATTATCTAAAATTAGGTGTAAATGGGGTCCAAGTTGCCATTGAGGATCTTTAAATATCGGTAAATCCTTAACTTCTAACTGGACTTTAACTGTATTGTCTTGGAGAATTTCATCTGCTTGGGGACTCAGGATGCTGACTTGGGGTTGATAACCCTCTAAACTAGGGCGCAATGCTTGGATAACATCTGGTGGTGCTGTTTCCGCAAATGTTCCAGAAATTTTCGTGGCAGGTATCGCTTTGACGGGATTTTGCATCAATACTTCTTGACTGCTTGCTGATTCAACACAACTGCCTAATATAACAACTAGCACTAATGTGATCACCCATTTGAAAATCGGGAATCTCTTTGAAAAAAGCTGCTCAAAATTTTTTTTACACCCAGTATTCATGTTTTCCTCTGTTAATATTTTTTAACAATTAACGCAATCATTGTGACGCAAATTATGACCCATGGACTATGAACTGAAAGCATAAATCTATGGCCAAAGTTATAAATTTACCTACTTTTCTCTGATTACAATGCCAAATAAGTGATTTTTGTGACCTGATCATAGGACAAAAAGTTGCTTTTATCTCGCCAAATTTAGCCAAAAATCGCTAAACAGTAGTAGTTTCATCTGTTTTGCGTATCAACTATAAGTTTTACAAATTGTTGTTCTTTGTAAATTAAATGAAGAGTCTATTGACTTTTGGCAATGAATAGGAACTTGTAAAGCAAATTAGGCAATAAAATTGGCGATTTTAAATTATTGTTAAAATGTCTCTGACAATGTGCAAGTTCACACTCTATAATTCAACAGAAACAACTTTTCTTTTCCACACGGCAAGTTCATCGCTTTTTCAGAGAAATCGGAAAACTGCGACTATGTAACTCTAGGTGGTATTCATGATTCCCCATTCCTTATAGAGAGGAGGTCGAATGACGATTAGTCCTCCGGAGCGAGAGGAAAAAAAAGCACGAGTGATCGTTGACAATGACCCGGTTCCTACCTCATTTGAAAAATGGGCAAAGCCAGGACATTTCGACAGATCCTTATCCAAAGGTCCAAAGACCACAACTTGGATTTGGAACCTCCATGCCCTCGCCCACGATTTTGATACACATACAAGTGATTTAGAAGACATCTCTCGCAAGATATTCGCCGCTCACTTCGGCCATTTGGCTGTAGTAGCAATCTGGTTGAGCGGGATGTTGTTCCACGGTGCTAAGTTCTCCAACTACGAAGCTTGGCTGGCTGATCCATTAGGCATCAAGCCCAGCGCCCAAACAGTTTGGTCTATCGTTGGACAAGACATTTTAAACGGTGATATGGGCGGCGGTTTCCGCGGCATTCAAATCACCTCTGGCTTGTTTCAAGTATGGCGTGGCTGGGGTATTACTAGCTCCTTCCAACTGTATGTAACTGCAATTGGCGGCTTAGTATTAGCAGGCTTGTTCTTATTTGCTGGCTGGTTTCACTACCACAAACGCGCTCCTAAACTGGAATGGTTCCAGAATGTGGAGTCAATGCTGAATCACCACTTATCAGTGTTGCTAGGCTGTGGTTCGTTGGGATGGGCTGGTCACTTAATCCATGTGTCTGCACCAATCAACAAGCTGTTAGATTCAGGTGTGGCGATTAAGGACATCCCCTTGCCCCACGAGTTCATTTTGAATAAAGAATTGTTGACAAATCTGTATCCCAGCTTTGCCAGCGGTTTGACACCTTTCTTCACATTGAATTGGGGAACTTACGCTGATATTTTGACCTTCAAAGGCGGGCTGAACCCTGTAACAGGCGGCTTGTGGATGACTGACATTTCTCATCACCACTTAGCGATCGCTGTACTGTTCATCGTTGCTGGTCATATGTACCGTACCAACTGGGGTATTGGTCACAGCATTAAAGAAATCCTCGAAAATCATAAAGGTCCTTTCACTGGCGAAGGTCACAAAGGTCTTTATGAAAATATGACCACCTCTTGGCACGCTCAGTTAGCTACTAACCTAGCTTTCTTAGGTTCTTTGACAATCATCATCGCGCATCATATGTACGCGATGCCTCCCTATCCTTATTTGGCAACTGATTACGCTACTCAGTTGTGTATCTTCACTCACCATATTTGGATCGGTGGTTTCTTGATTGTTGGTGGTGCTGCTCACGCAGCCATCTTCATGGTGCGCGATTATGATCCCGTAGTTAACCAAAATAACGTGTTAGACCGGGTGATTCGTCACCGCGACGCTATCATTTCTCACCTCAACTGGGTTTGTATTTTCCTCGGCTTCCACAGCTTTGGTTTGTACATCCACAATGACACCATGCGTGCCTTGGGTCGTCCCCAGGATATGTTCTCCGACAGTGCAATTCAATTGCAACCAGTATTTGCTCAGTGGGTGCAAAACTTGCATACACTAGCTCCCGGCAACACAGCACCTAACGCTCTTCAAGTAGTTAGTCATGCTTTTGGTGGCGGTATGGTAGCTGTAGGCGGAAAGATCGCTATGATGCCCATTGCTTTGGGTACAGCGGACTTCTTGGTTCATCACATTCACGCCTTCACCATTCACGTTACTGTTCTCATCTTGCTCAAAGGTGTATTGTACGCCCGCAGTTCTCGTCTGATTCCAGACAAGGCTAACTTAGGCTTCCGATTCCCTTGCGATGGTCCAGGTCGTGGTGGTACTTGCCAAGTTTCCGGTTGGGATCATATCTTCCTCGGACTCTTCTGGATGTATAACTCCTTATCAATTGTAATTTTCCACTTTAGTTGGAAGATGCAATCTGACGTATGGGGAACAGTAGATCCAGATGGCACAGTAAATCACATTACTGGTGGTAACTTTGCAGAAAGTGCAATCACCATTAACGGTTGGTTACGTGACTTCTTGTGGGCGCAAGCTACACAAGTAATCAACTCCTACGGCACAGAATTGTCCGCTTACGGACTAATGTTCTTAGGCGCTCACTTTGTTTGGGCGTTCAGCTTAATGTTCCTGTTCAGTGGTCGTGGCTACTGGCAAGAACTAATTGAGTCCATTGTATGGGCGCACAATAAACTGAAAGTAGCACCAACAATTCAGCCTCGCGCACTGAGCATCACTCAAGGTCGGGCTGTAGGTGTGGCTCACTACCTATTAGGAGGAATTGCCACCACTTGGGCATTCTTCCACGCACACATCCTTTCAGTAGGATAAAAATCAGTGGAATTTTGGTGAGGCAGCGCGGTCTTGGGGGTTTCCCCCATGAGCGACTGCCAAACCTGAAAGGATTTTGGATTTTAAGATTTAATCCAAAATCCAAAATCTAGAATCTAAAATTTTACTGACAAATAATGGCTAAAGGTCAGAGGACAGATCACACCTATGGCAACAAAATTTCCAAAATTTAGCCAGGATCTCGCACAGGACCCGACTACTCGTCGGATTTGGTATGCGATCGCTACAGGCAACGACTTTGAAAGCCACGATGGCATGACGGAAGAGAATCTTTACCAAAAGATTTTCGCTACGCACTTCGGTCACTTGGCAATCATCTTCCTGTGGGCATCCAGCCTCCTGTTCCACGTAGCCTGGCAAGGTAACTTTGAACAGTGGATTAAAGATCCCCTTCACGTCCGTCCTATCGCCCATGCGATTTGGGACCCTCATTTCGGTGATGCGGCAATTGAAGCTTTCACCCAAGCTGGTGCAAACAACCCTGTAAACATTGCTTACTCCGGTGTTTACCACTGGTGGTACACCATCGGGATGCGGACAAACACAGAACTATACACTGGTTCAGTTGGTTTGCTCCTGTTGTCAGCATTGTTCCTGTTTGCTGGTTGGTTACATTTACAACCCAAGTTCCGTCCTAGCCTCTCTTGGTTTAAGAGTGCTGAACCCCGCCTGAACCACCACTTATCTGCTTTATTTGGTGTTAGTTCTTTGGCTTGGGCTGGTCACTTGGTTCACGTTGCTATTCCTGAATCTCGCGGTATCCACGTGGGTTGGGATAACTTCTTAACTGTAGCCCCCCATCCAGAAGGTTTAACCCCCTTCTTTACAGGTAACTGGGGCGTTTATGCTCAAAACCCTGACACCGCTGGCCAGATATTTGGTACTTCCACTGGTGCTGGGACTGCGATTCTCACCTTCTTGGGCGGTTTCCACCCCCAAACAGAATCCTTGTGGCTGACTGACATGGCTCACCACCACTTGGCGATCGCAGTTTTGTTCATCATCGCTGGTCATATGTACCGGACTAACTTCGGAATTGGTCACAGCATCAAAGAAATGCTGAACTCCAAATCCGGTTTAATTCCCGGTAGCAAAAGTGAAGGTCAGTTCAACCTGCCTCACCAAGGTCTTTACGACACCATCAACAACTCCCTGCACTTCCAGTTGTCATTAGCTTTGGCATCTTTGGGAACAATTTGTTCCTTGGTAGCGCAGCATATGTACGCTCTGCCTCCTTATGCTTTTATCGCTAAGGATTACACAACACAGGCAGCCCTGTACACACACCACCAGTACATCGCTGGTTTCTTGATGGTTGGTGCTTTTGCTCACGCAGCAATCTTTTGGGTCCGTGACTACGATCCCGAACAAAACAAAGGCAACGTTCTTGACCGAATTTTGCAGCACAAAGAAGCGATCATTTCCCACCTTAGCTGGGTATCTCTCTTCTTGGGCTTCCACACCTTGGGCTTGTACGTTCACAACGACGTAGTTGTAGCTTTCGGTACTCCTGAAAAGCAAATTTTGATTGAGCCAGTATTTGCTCAATTCATTCAAGCTGCTCACGGTAAAGTTCTCTACGGCTTAGACACATTGCTGTCTAATCCCGATAGTATTGCTTACACAGCTTATCCTAACTACGGCAATGTTTGGTTAGGTGGCTGGTTGGAAGCCATCAACTCTGGCACCAACTCCCTCTTCTTAACAATTGGTCCTGGCGATTTCTTGGTTCACCACGCTTTCGCTTTGGCTATCCACACCACCACCTTGGTACTCGTTAAGGGTGCTTTGGATGCTCGTGGTTCTAAACTGATGCCCGATAAAAAGGACTTCGGTTATGCCTTCCCCTGCGACGGTCCCGGCCGTGGCGGTACTTGCGATATCTCCGCATGGGACGCTTTCTACCTGTCCATGTTCTGGATGTTAAACACCATTGGTTGGGTAACTTTCTACTGGCACTGGAAACATCTAGGTATTTGGCAAGGTAACGTTGCTCAGTTCAACGAAAACTCTACCTATTTGATGGGCTGGTTCCGTGACTACCTCTGGGCTAACTCTGCTCAGTTGATTAACGGTTATAACGCCTACGGCATGAATAACCTGTCTGTTTGGGCTTGGATGTTCCTCTTCGGACATCTAATCTGGGCAACTGGTTTCATGTTCCTCATCTCTTGGAGAGGTTACTGGCAAGAGTTAATTGAAACCTTGGTTTGGGCGCACGAGCGTACTCCTCTAGCTAACTTGGTTCGCTGGAAAGACAAGCCCGTTGCTCTCTCCATTGTTCAAGCTCGTGTGGTTGGTTTAGCTCACTTCACAGTTGGCTACATTGTCACCTACGCAGCATTCCTCATTGCCTCTACTGCTGGTAAGTTTGGTTGATCCTGACTACTGATTTTAGGTAAGTAAAAAAAAATCCCCTGCCGCAAGGTGGGGGATTTTTTGTAGAATAGGCGTTTTATTTCTTTTAATGGTAAATTTACCAAATTCAAAATTATCAGGAAAATTACATCTAACTTGGATCTACATAGGCTTTATGATTAATCTATGACGTTTATACTGTTACTTTAGATAATCAATGACTGAACAAAATTTGACCATGATTTCAGATTTGGAACAAAAAGTAATTGCAGAAATGAATCTGGTAAGGACAAATCCTGCAACATATTTACCGATTTTAGAAAGCTGGAAACAGCTATTTCAAGGGACTAAGGTCAAAGTCGCTGAAAATTCTTATTTACAAACCCAAGAAGGGATCATAGCTGTTGATGAGGCGATCGCCTTTTTGAAATCAGCCGCTCCTATTCTTGTATTAAATGCCTCCACAGGAATGTCTTTAGCTGCAAAAGATCACGTCAAAGATCAAGGTTTAAAAGGTGGGATCGGTCATAATGGTAGTGACGGTAGCGATCCCTTTACCCGGATGAATCGCTATGGTCAATGGCAAAGCACCGCTGGAGAAAATATCAGCTATGGTACGAAAACTGCCCAAGATATTGTTATGCAATTAATTATTGATGATGGTGTCCCATCCCGTGGACATCGGACAAATATCTTTAACCCAGCTTTTCAGGTAACTGGTGTTGCTTACGGCAATCACACCACTTATGGCAGTATGTGTGTTATTACTTACGCCGGTGGTTATAGGGAAAAATAAAACTGCAAATGGGGATTTATGGGTGATGCCTTCGGCGATCGCAGCTACCGCACATCTCAGGCTGTACCACTTAATTTCTACATCCAAGGTCAAGGATTTCCCATTCTTGGTTTACATGGTCATCCTGGATCTGGACGTAGCCTCTCCATCTTTACCAATCATTTATCAAAACGCTATCAAACTATCGCCCCAGACTTGCGCGGATATGGCAAAAGTCAGTTTCAGGGTAAATTTGAGATGCAAGATCATTTATATGACCTAGAAGCCCTGTTAGACCAATTAGAAATAGAAAAATGCCTAGTATTGGGATGGTCACTAGGGGGGATTTTGGCGATGGAACTAGCAATGCGTCTACCGCAACGGGTGACTGGCTTAATTCTTGTCGCCACCGCGGCTAGACCTTGGGGCAATCATCCCCGGATTTCTTGGCAAGACAATGTTTATACAGGCATTGCTGGCATATTGAATTATCTAAAACCTAGTTGGCAATGGAATATTGATACTTTCGGCAAGCGATCGCTCTTTCGCTACTTAATTCAACAACACACATCCACAGCCTACAGTTACATAGCTAGGGATGCCGTACCAGCCTATTTAAAAACCTCTCCTGCGGCTACTAATGCTCTCTACAGCGCCATTAGAGCAGGTTATAATCGCATTCCCGATCTCTGGAAAATTCAATGTCCCAGCTTAATTCTTGCTGGTGAACAAGACCGACACATCACGGCCGATGCCAGTTTAGAAACAGCCCGACACCTCACAAATTCTCAATGGCAGTGTTACCCCAATACTGCCCATCTCTTTCCATGGGAAATACCCCAGCAATTACTAGGGGACATAGATCATTGGTTAGCAACCAACGCCCAGGTAATAAAAGTTTAGACTAAGGTTTGCTGATAGCGTAGCGTGGCGTAAGCAATATAATTAACAATTGACAATTGACAACTAACAACGCTTAATAACCCAGATTCAAGACCATTCTGATCTCCTTCTTCCCTGTCACCTGTCACCTTCTCCTAACGAAAAGACTTTTTCTACAAGCCCTAGACTAGGTGTAGTTCGTTCCCAGGATTGGCCTAGGAACGATAACAGCCTATGGAATTGGTAATTAGACTATAACTGACCGCTAAAGACAGGCTTTACTTTACGGTCAATCCATTCCCCCAAATCTTCAGCAATTGTCAAAACACTAGGTTTACAGCGTTTGATATTAACTATAATGCCCTGCGCTCCTTCAATTTCTAAATCTTCTATATAGCCTTTACTTGCTGAGTCCGCTTCCACGGAACTGAAAAATGGTCCGAAGTAGTATGTACACCGAGGGTTCTGCGTAACAATTTCTACCCACCAAGCAAGGCCGAGTCCATTTAATGTATTAATCAACCCTTCTTGGAAGTTATGCCAAATCGTTTTCATGGTTTTCGCCGATTTATAAACGTGTGACTGGGTGTGTGAGAATATGTTAGATTTTTTGTCTTTTACATTTCTTTATACTCTTTTACTATTCTTTTTTCAAAGAAATTGTCTGTAATTTATCAAGGTACAGTGTATTTAGCGATTTTTGACGATAAATTTCGTAAAGTGCCATACCAGTTGCTACCGAAGCATTAAGGCTAGGAGTCTTGCCCTGTAAGGGAATGGACACTAAAACATCGCAAGAACGTTGTGTCAACATACTCAGACCTTCGCCTTCACCACCGACAACTAAAACCACTGGTCCACTAAATTTAACAGTTTGTAATGGTTCACTACCTGTAGCCGCAGTCCCGTAAATCCAAAAACCTTCTTCTTTCAACTGCTCTAAAGCGCGACCGAGATTTACAACTCTAGAGACAGGAAAGCTTTCTAATGCCCCGGCTGCCACCTTCACCACCGTTGAAGTAATTCCGGCTGCCCTTCTTTGGGGAATCACTAGACCGTGAGCGCCAATAGCTTCTGCTGTGCGAATAATTGCCCCTAAGTTGTGGGGATCAGTAATCCCATCAGCAACCACAATTACAGGATCAGTAACAGATTTAGCCTGACTAATCAAATCCTCTAATTCAATATAGGAATAAGGAGCAATTTGAGCAGCTATCCCTTGGTGATTTGCCCGACCAGTAATTTGGTCTAACCGCATTGGTTCAACTTCATCAATAACTGCGCCGTTATCCTTAGCTTGCAAAATCAAATGATGAAATCTGGGATCATAACGGAGACGGGTAGTAATCCAAAGACGGTTGATACTACGTTCATTTTCCAACGCCGTCAAAACTGGATGACGACCGTATATGAGATCACTCTCTTCTGTAGATGTAGATGTAGATGTAATTTCTGAAGATTGCTGGAAAGATTGGTAAGAGGGACGATGTCTACTGGAAAAAGATTTCCCTTCATTTGCTAATGTGATTTCTGAGGATGGTTCAGAAGAGTAACGGGATGAGCGGGGTTTCGCAGAATAGGATTTCCCTTCATTTGCTAATCTAATTTCTGAGGATTGCTCAGAAGAGTAGCGAGATGAGCGAGGTTTTGCAGAATAGGATTTCCCTTCCTTCGCTAATCTAATTTCTGGAGATTGTTCAGAAGAATAGCGAGATGAGCGAGGTTTCGCAGAATAGGGTTTCCCTTCCTTGTCTAATCTAATTTCTGGGGATTGTTCAGAAGAATAGCGAGATGAGCGGGGTTTACCGTCACTTTTGCCTTGATTACGGATAGGGTGAGGGACAACGCGCTTACCTTTAATTTTCACAGGTTGACCACGCTTAGATTCGCCACTATTATTGTATTTTTTGGGTTGACTTGTCATATGAGTATTGAGGTTTTATTTAGATGAGTGAACAGCCCGATGACATCAATTTAATGAACCATTACAAATCAGTTTCCTATCACCAGATGTAGCTTTTTACTATTTCTCTAGATGGAGTTTTTGTAATAATTCGGTTAAACGGGGGTAATCAGTAAGATATAAGTAGCCAACTAAGGTTTCTAAACTAGTTGCTTGTTGATAAATTTCGGGATTCAGTCGTTTATGACGAACCGTGGCAGAGTTACGACCTCTGCGAACAATTTCTAATTCGTTACTCCTCAAGTAAGGAGTTAACATTCGCAAATGTATCGCTTGTGTTTCTGCTCTTACCTGATCCACTACTGAACGATGGTAATTTTCCAGTCGCTGTTGTGGCCACAGGTAAAACATTCTAACATATAGTTCATAAATTGCATCTCCCAAGTAGGCTAAGGCAGAAGGAGATATCTGTTTTATTTGATCTGAGGATATTTGCTGGGGTAGTTGCGTTGTATTTATCAACCATGGGTCAATATCTGATGAATCCTGCATGACAGTTTCATCTTCTCCATTTTGGCCTGTTTCCTCCTTGGACTTCACAGATTAATCATTCCTTAATAAAGCACTACATTGAGAGATAATTTTCACAAACATTGCTCTAATTGCAAAAGTAATGTTCGCGTACCTAGCATATTCCAAACTAGCAAAAATTACCAAAAATTACTGATCTTGTTTTCTGAACTCTTGGGAGTTGTTCTTGTCAGTTAGCTGAACACAACAACTTTTCAAGCTATTTAGCAGATTGTCCGAATGATTCAGGATTATACTTCCCAGTATTTTTGGCTGGGAGAGGTAAAGCCATAGTGGTGTTATGGGAACTGTATATTTACTAATAGACACATCTGTAAATTCACAACAAACCTTGATTTATCAAGGACGTAAACTAATTCACGGATAAGTTTAATAGAGAAAATGAAACTATGAACACGCAACAAATACGGTATTTCTTTACCAAAGATTTAGGATTGCTATATCTATAGTAATATGAACTACCTCTAGTTAGCTTCGCTTGAACTAGAGGTTTCTACATCCTCTAGTTTGTTATTAGCAAAGTCCCCTTGAGATTTTTGACGCTTCTTTTCCCCTAGTTGCCTCATGCTTCCCGCTTTTTTGCGGGTGCGTGAAGTAGAGCCAGAAAGATCAGCGTCTACGAGGCTAGTTCCTAACCCCGGTAGAGTGCCTTTTGCCCAATAAAGCATGACCTCAGCAGCAGCAATATCCCTGTCCTGAACATACCCACAAACACCACACTGATGCTCTCGTTTATCGAGTGTTTTCTTGTGCTGATTTCCGCATTTTGGACAGGTTTGACTGGGTTTGACTTGACGGGTTGGGACTTCCACGAAGACACCACCAATTTGTTCTACTTTGTATTTAATAGATGCTCTAAGCATCCCAAAACCCACGTCAAGAATTGATTTATTTAACCCAGCTTTTTGCTTTTTGCGCTTACCTTTTTTCGCTTTACTAGTCATATTCTTAACTTCTAGTTTTTCCGTTGCAATGAAGCTATTACTGCCGATTATTTCTACTGCAACTTGATGTACCCAGTCTTGACGTTGATTAGCAACTCGTGCGACTAGTTTACTAACTTTCAATTGGGCTTTTTTATATCTTCTAGAAGCTTTGATTTTTTTGTTTCTATTTGGTGCGCGTTTACGTCTCTTCTCCTTAGAAGCTTTTTTGATTTTCTGTTCAGCAATTCTATAAAACTTAGGGGCATCAATTTGTTGATGATTTTCCCCGTCGGTAATTGATAATGCTGATTTACACCCTAAATCAATTCCTACCGCACCAATGGGTAAAGTTTTTGGTTTTAGGGCTTGCTCTAAAACATTAACTGTTATAGAGGCGTACCATTTGCCATTGCGAAAAACAATAGTGCAAGTAGTAGGTTTCCCCCAATATTTGGCTTGTCCACGCATTTGAATCTTGCCAATTTTGGATAGATTCAGATACCCATTCTCGCCATTAGATTCTACTTTAAACCCAGCAGAATCTGGATATGTCCACCCCGAATAATGCCTGATTGATTTGAATCTAGGGCGTTTACCCAACCCTTTAAACCAGCGTTCAAAAGCAAAATCAACCCGCTTTAAAGTCGCCTGTAAAGCATGGCTAGGAAGCTCTTTGTATTCTACCCAGACTTCTTTAAACGCTGGCAAACAATTTTGTTGCTCAAAATAATCAACCTTGTGGTTAAACTTTTGATATTGGGTAAACCTGTTATTGACTGCGGCGTTATACAAGTCTTTATGTAACTTCCGGTGATACCGCAATTTCGATTCAGTTGTCTGATTTGGATATAACCGGAAAGTCATACGTCTTATCGCCACAGTAAATATTTACCCTCTGTTTAAAATCTGTAGAATAGAAAGATTGGTTATTTTCGCTTCGCTGCAATAACCCGCTCTAACCCCTACCCTATGGGTACATTGAGGGTAGGGACTGCCGCGAGTAGTTCAATTTTATTTAACCTTCAACATAATACATTAAATAGATGTTAAGTAGTTACTGTGAAGAGATAGATTTTTCCTATAGGCAAAAATTAAGCTATCCAGATTTAACATCGGATAGCCTAATTCAGATTTTCCAGTTAAGCAATCAAGATGCTGTGATGTTTTCTAGGGCTGCATCAACTGAAACTTGTAGGGCGAGAAACTTCTCCAAGCGAACAAGCTTAACCGTTTGGGTAACACGGGCATTAGTGACAATTTGCAAAGTGCCTTTAGCTGTTTGAGCCTGTTTGGCTAGTTGTACTAGCGCACCCAAGCCCGAACTGTCTACAAAGTCTATTTGTGAAAGATCCAAAATTATGTTTTTTGGGCCTTCATCAATTTTACTGCCAAGTACCTTACGAAATGTCGGCTCAGAAAAAGCGTCTAATAAACCTGTGAGGCGGAATAGCTGACAGTTATCCCGGACTTCGCGTGTACCTCTCAGGCTCACGGTTAGATTTAGTGGTTCAGCTATAATTTCCTCCTCATTTTTTTTACTAAAAGTAAACGTTCCAGTATAGATGGTTTGTGAGCAAGTTGTCTTGGTTGGGGGTTGGCAAAGATTTTTACCAATTACCATCATGACATTTTTTATTTTTACTCAAGCTAGGCGTTACTCGCTCCGCTCGTTGCTTGCCGTGTTGCTTGCATTTGGATCACAAACTGCTCAAACAAGTAATCAGCATCATGGGGTCCAGGACTGGCCTCTGGATGATACTGAACAGAAAACACAGGTAGAGACTTATGACGGACTCCAGCGACTGTCAAATCATTGAGATTCAAATGACTGATCTCAACGGTTGCCGTTGGTAAGGAGTCTGGATCAATGGCAAAACTGTGATTTTGGCTGGTAATTTCCACTCGTTGTTTTAAGCCAGCAGGTTGATTTAAACCCCGATGTCCAAATTTTAGTTTAAAGGTTTCTGCGCCAAGAGCATGACCTAAAATTTGGTGTCCCATGCAAATGCCAAATATTGGTTTTTGACTTGAGAGCAGGGCTTTAGTGGTGGTGATACCCTCTGTTACTGCTGCGGGGTCTCCTGGACCGTTGGAGAGGAAGATACCATCTGGATTGTATTTGAGAATTTCTTCTGGTTGTGTATCGGCAGGAACAACTATGACGCGACAACCATAACTGGCTAGACGACGCAAGATATTCCGCTTTACGCCAAAGTCTAAGGCCACGACGGTAAATGTTTCCCCAATTTTAGCGATCGCTTCGGAGTTAAATTCCCAAGGGGTGGTGGTGGCTTCATGCCATTCATAAACTGCTGGTGTCGTTACTTCTTTAACCAGATTTAATCCTGTCATGTTGGGAGCAGCTTGTACCATTTCTAACAATTCTACTTCGTCGAGAATTGCTGTAGAAATGCCGCCATTCATTGCTCCAACTGTGCGAATTTTCCGGGTGATAGCGCGGGTATCTATGCCGTATATGCCGGGGACGCGATGCTGTTGGAGGTAATTTGGTAAGGATTGGCTGGAACGCCAGTTACTAGGTTTGTGACAAATGTTCCGAGCGATCGCTCCCTTGACATAGGGTTTAGCGGATTCTTCATCTTCGGAATTAATGCCAGTATTACCTAATTCTGGATAGGTAAAAATGACAATTTGACCGCAATAACTAGGATCAGTTAATACTTCCTGATATCCGGTCATACCCGTATTAAATACGACTTCTCCAATGGCGGTTTCTGTAGCACCGAAAGACCAACCGCGATAAGAAGATCCATCTGCTAAAACAAGTAAAGCTGGTATTGCGTCAGACAGGGACATAGGTAATTGGGGAATAGGGGGCTGGTCAAAAGAAGCGGGGGAGCAGGGGAGCGGGGGAGCGGGGGAGGGGGAGACTGGGACAAAGCTTCTTACCCCTGCTCTGCTTCGCTCCGCGCACAGAGGAAAGGCTTGTTCCCCCTGCTCCCTGCCCCCCTTCCCCTCTGCCTCTTCGGGGACTGGGGATAAGTAAAAGTTTTTTTGTAGGCGCGAATTGTGTCGTTAGGCTATTTTGAATTAATTTTTGCCCCAGTTTGCGACTGCGACTGTTTATTATCCCATGAGTTAAGGTCTTTAGATTTGAGACGGGAATTAATTAAAAATTAAATGGTTAAACAGTAGAAGTAGAGCATCTTTAATTCTGTGGGGAGAGTACACTTGGAAAGAGCAGCCAGGGCGGTTAAAACATTTAATATGCTTCAGTCTTTTTTGTCCCGTACAGCCCTCATTTCTTGTTTCGTTAGTTTAGCGGTTTTGACTGTTGCTTGTGAACAAAACCAGCAAACAACAGCACCTGTTGGATCTAAACAATCTTTATCAACTGGGAGTTTGGCAGCGATCAAGCCTTCTAGTCAAGTTAAACCAGCATCGAAGCCTCTAAAACCTGCGCCCACTCAATTAAGTGCTTTTGAAATGGCACTCAGTAAAGCCGCTGGTGCTAAAAGTATCAGCAAATCGGCAAATACAGCAGATGATTGGAATTTGGTGATGAATCAGTTCCAAGAGGCGATCGCTTTCATGAAAAAAGTCCGGCGCGATAGTCCCAATTTTCCCTTTGCTCAACGCAAAATCGCTGAATATAACCGTCAAATTGCACTTGCTCGCCAAAAAGCTCAACCTCGCAATTGGATATCTTCCATTACTGAGCCTAAAACTGTCGTAATTGAAGTTCCCAAAGCACAAACTAGCGTTACAGTTTCTCCCCATCCCGTCATCAAAGCTCAAAAACCATCATTATTAAAACCAACTTCTCCTGCATTGGCGATCGCTCCCTATCACAATGAGGTATTTATTGCCCCAATTAAGCGACGCATTGGTAAAACACCAATTATTGAAGTTACTTTTAATGGTACACAGCGATTTGAGATGATTGTAGATACAGGGGCTAGTGGGACTGTGATTACCCAGAGGACAGCAGTGGCTTTGGGAGTAGTACCCGTGGGAAAAACTAGAGCTAATACCGCTAGTGCTAAAGCTGTAGAATTTGCCATTGGCTATCTAGATTCAATGGAAGCCGGAGGGATGATGATCAATAAAGTCCCAGTAGCGATCGCTGGTACAGAATTAGATACAGGACTATTAGGGCATGACTTTTTTGGTAATCACGATGTCACTATCAAACGCCATGTTGTCGAATTCCGTCCCCAAATCAATGAAGTTAATTCTGTAGGAATTGAACCAAATCCTCCAGCTTTTTCCAGGGGCTACCGCTTTGTAATATTTCCCTAGCTACAGTCACCCCTTGGGCATGATTTAGCAAAGGAACTGCACCAGCTACCTGTAACGCAAGGGAAGCATTAAGCGCCACTATATCCTGCTGCGCTATTGTCCCCTTCCCTTGCAAAACTTCCTTGAGAATGACTGCATTTGCTTCTACATTGCCACCTTTTAAAGCCGTAATAGGGGCAGGTGTCACGCCTACTTCATCAGGATCAACAATGGATAAGTGTACTTGACCATTGCTTAATATTGCCAAATCGGTAATATCCCCTAAACCAGCCTCATCTAATTTTTCTCTCCCATGCAGAACAATAGCTGTTTGTGTCCCCAATTGATTTAAAGCTTCTGCAATGGTTTCTATCAGTTGGGGATCAAATACACCAATTACCTGACCGGTGGGAGATAGGGGATTTACCAGGGGACCTAGTAAATTAAACACTGTTCGCACCTTGAGATTTCGCCGTAATGGGGCAACAGCTTTAAGTGCTGGATGCCAACCAGGGGCAAATAAAAATGTAATTCCTACCTCCTCTACTGCTGCTTGAACTTTTTCACTCGTAGCAGTCAAATTAATTCCTAATGCTTCTAAAACATCAGCACTTCCCGTCAGGCTAGAAGCTGAACGACTACCATGTTTAGCCACAGGTATACCAGCCGCTGCAACTACAAAAGCCACCGCTGTGGAAATATTAAATGTTGATGCTCCATCACCACCAGTACCACAAGTATCAATTAACCGTAGGGGCGGGGTTTCCCCGCTCTTAGCTCTCGGTACAGAAGATAGAGATTTTAATACTTCCGCCATTCCTGTCAATTCTTCAGCACAAACACCTTTGAAGTTCAAAGCCATTAAAATTGCCCCTGATAGTTCTGGGGGAATCGCTTCATTAATCCATCCTTGCATCAATTCGGCTGCTTGTGTGCGGGTTAATGATTGACGTTCTAATAATTGTTTGAGTAAGTTAGACCAAATAGTAGAATCCATGCTGCGGTTTTTTATGACACTGGATGTGATTTTACCGAAAAATGGTTATCTGTTTCGCGCGATCGCTTTTAGTGGCTATTTGATGCGAAGAGAACGAACCGCAGAGGCGCAGAGGACACAGAGGAAGAGAAGAAAGAGATGTTTTGATCTTATTTAGTGAGATCCAGTCAGCCAATCGCAAACTCTGTAGGGGCGCAGGGTCTGCGCCCTCGATTGTATTTTATCCTAGTGATAACTGCTATATGGTGTTTAAGCCGTAAGTTGAGATTTTTCTGAATATTGGTTAATTTTATAATTACTAATAAATAGTTCTTTGCCTTTTTCAGCTTTTTTCTGTTTATAATTATTCATCCCATACTGTAATTCCCATTCTAGGATATTTGCCCAATGAAAATTATCTCTAATTTCTGGAGAATCATCATAGGTAATTAGCCACTGATGAGGGCATTCTTTTAAAATTTCTGCAAATCTGAGATGATCAAAACCAGTGTGTAAATTTCCTCTTTTCCCATACAGTTTAGATTTTTCAGCTTTAAAATAGGGGGGATCTAAAAATATAAATACATCATTGCCACCCATATTTAAAATTTGACTATAATCTAAGTTAGTAATTTTAATATCTGTCGTTAATATGTTTTCTAACTTCTGCAAACGATCTATTGATGAATGTGTAAATCTTGTATGAAAAGACTCTAAAGAAAATCCACCTGATTCTATAGTTCCCGAAAATGTAATTCTGTTAAGAACAAAAAAGCGCACTGCTCTTTCTAAATCTGATAAAGTATTCACATCTACACTCGCTAATTGGGTAAATAGTAATTTCCCATCTTTTGAGTTTTCTTTAATTTGACGAATTTCAGAAACTAATTTCGATAAATCAGATTGAGTAAAATGCCAGAATAGAAATAATTCCTGGTTTAAATCATTAATAGAAATCTTTAAATTAGGGAATTTTTGTTTTAAGTAAATAAAGACAGAACCACCACCAACAAAAGGTTCTCGAAATTCAGAAAACTTTTCAGGTAAATATTCAGAGATTTGCTTGACTGCTCTTGACTTTCCACCAGGATAACGGAGAGGACTTTTGATATTCATTGTTTCCGATGTTTGAGACGTGATAATATAAATTTTATATTTTATATCTACATCAAAATTAACCTTCTTAAAAACTACAATATCAGCTTATGAATCGTTCAGCCCCTTATCAACCCTTGATATTGCGAATCCTGCATGGTATCAGCGGAGTTTTAGTAATTGGTGCAATTATTAGCGGATTCTTAGTTTACAATACTTTTGACAAAAGATTTGGATATATTCCAATTCCCAAAATTAATCCAATACAAGATATTCATGGGACATTAGCAGTATTTTTCTTGATTTTACTGCCATTCTTTGCACTTTATAGCTTTCATGCTGGAAAAAGACGCTTACTACAACCAGACTCAATCCAAAATCTAACTCAATTCGGTAAACCAATTTGGTGGATAAGTCTGCAACGTTTAGTAAATACTAAAATCCTAATTGCTGCTGTTTTGGCAGTAATATCTGGCAGAATGATGAAAGAAGAATGGCTACCTATAGGAGAACTTGATCATATTTGGTATTATCTTCATCTAATAGCTTGGGTAATCATGATCTGCTTTTTAGCAGTTCATGTCTTGATGTCAGCTAAAGTTGGTGGTGTGCCATTATTAATATCAATAATATCATGGGAATTCCGCGCAGAAGATAGTCCTGCTAACTGGTACACTCGTTTGCGTGGTTGGTTAAATAATTTCTCTCATAATATTCAAGGAGAAATTAATCAGTTTATGGGGGGTAGTTTATTATTGAAAATAATTGAGGTGATTGTATTGGGGGGAATTATCGCCGCATTTGTTTTACCATTATTTTTTTCAGGTAGTGAATAAGTAAATTTAGACATCAAATAGACGCAAATATCATTCTTGGCATTTTAGAAAAACAGCAAATTGATACATTTTTCTAAATCAATTTTTATCTCTAAAGTTGCATAAGTCAAAATACCTATAGCAAGATATCTAAGGGTTTAAGATATAGCAAAATAGGATGACATAAGTTGTGACAAGGATAAAAATATGAAGCGTATAGCATCAATAACTCTATTAGCATTTTTGGGAACTACCGCTTTCGTTGCAATATTCAAAAATTCTCAAGACATAACGACATCACAAGTCATATTTGCTAAACAAAACCCGACTATACTCGTTCCAGCACCTACACCTACACCCGTACCAACCCCTACACCTACATCCGTACCAACCCCCACACATCCACCGATACCTACACCTATACATCCATTTTAGGATCATCATTTTGGTATTTTCAGTTTTTAAGAAAACAAAAAATATCCTGTAGTTACCTTAAAGTCCGAAATATAACTCTTCCTGGATACTCTTGCTGATTAATGCGGGCATATACTCGTAAACAAGTTAATACTTCACCAGGATTACCACCACAGTCTAATTGCAAGTCATCTTTAGAAAATTCACAGACATCAGCATACAGTCCTGATAATTGCTTAAGTCGGACTTCATTACCTGCTTTTATCGCTTTGTCAGCAGCTTTTCTGAGAAGACGACGGGATTCTTTTTGTAATTTTCCCCACCAAGAATAACGTTCAGCAGGAGGAATAAATACTAAGGAATGAATGGCTTCATCCATGTCAATCCAAGCACATAAGTTGAGGACTGTATCAGTATTTTGATCGGATTTTTGAGTGCGGTGAAAGCGATCGCTTAATGCGTCAATATATTGATTACGTTATTTAACCACTGTTTTTTATAGTCGTGAATAAGTAAAGAAATAGAATTTTGATAATTCTTATTTGGTAGCTAATGCTGACACTTTATTTTTACTATTTTTACTATCTGCTAATATTGGAAATTCATCCCATGTTCTTCCATCGAGTTCTCTACCAAATTTTTTCTTTTGAACTCCTCCCCATTGTTTAAAGAAAAATGGCACATTAGCTTCAATACATTGTTCTCTAATATCCCGTACCCACTCAATATTCATAGGTCGAGCGCCTATACCAGATTCTCCACCAACAATCACCCAATGTAAATTATCCAAAGAAAGTTTTAAAGAACCTAAAAGGGGTTCACAAGATAAAAATCTAATTTTTGCAGGAACTTCTTTTAAAATTTCGCTTCTCCATGTCCAAGCTTGTGATTCTACACTGACTCCAGCCCAAACATTAGGAGGCCATTTCTTGAGTATTTTAGATATTTCTAACATCCTTTCTGGACGCTTAGTTAATAGTTGGAATTGATGCCAATGTGCTTCTTCCATAACATTAAAAACCTTAATAATAAATTCTTCGGTAATTTCATCAAGGAATAAATCACTCATGGAATTCACAAATATTATACGAGGTTTTTTCCATGAAAGAGGCATTTTTATTCTTTCATCCCAAGATTTTACATCAAAACCTTGTTCATAAGGATGACCAGGAATACCACGCCACCTTTCTGCAAAACGTTCTGCGTAACAGTTCTGACAACCAGGGCTAATTTTATGACAGCCAGTTGTAGGATTCCATGTAGCTTCAGTCCATTCTATTGTTGAAGATACTGACATATAATTTTACTCAATAAAAAACTTAGGTTTATTATATTAGTATTATTTTACTACTCTAATGCAATTTTCCAAAGTTAATTTACCACTTGCACCTAATTCTCTAGCTTCTATGATTTTTTCTTCATACAAATTTAGAAATATTTCTCTATATTTTTTCCTATTTAAGTAACCAAGGTTGCCAATTTCAAGAATAACCATAGTTATAGCATTGTCTAAAGTCATCCAATCTTGATTTTTAATGCGTAAAATATCAATTATTTGAGGTTTGATTGTGGAAATACGTTCATTATTTTGACCTTCCCATTCATCGTCCATAAATTTATGATATTGACCAGTTTTATCATCTTGATGGAAGAGCAATTTATTTTCCTGATACACAAAATCATTTAAAAAGAAACCAAAAGCCTTTTGAGGATGGTTACTGCCAACTACAATATGATACTGTGGTCGAGTATCATTATACTCTTCTTTGATTTCAAAACTAGCTACTCCATTAAAACTACTATTTTTTTGCAGTCTATCTTTGAAGTATTCAAGCACCCATCTTTCAAATTTTTGCCCTTTTTGCTCTTCTTGTTGGTATTCAAGCATTTTTTCTTTCCATTCTAAATCTGATTTATCACCTAAAAGTTTAGTTAGATGCTGTGTATATGTTTCCGTAATTTTCTCTTCCTTGGAATCTTTATAACTTGTTTTATATCTGCCTCCACTGCGAGCAACTGCGATATTATGAAATAGGAAGAATAATTCCCCTTTATACTTACTAACATAATCAGCTATAGAACATATTTCTTCAAAAGTTACTCCTTGAACACCAAAAGTATCTAAAAAAAATAATGTTGGATAGTTGTCTAATTCACTCATGATTTGAGGTAATACTTTATCAAATTTTTGAGGTTCATAAATTTTGTAAGATAATCCTTCCCCTATTAAATTACAGTTAATATTGAGTTCTTGGTTTCTTTTTTTGTTTTTCTCTGTAAAAAAGCATCTTAATGTAACGCGCTCTTCAAGTTCAAATATTTTGGCTAATTTAAGAGCTATCAAAGGTGAACCATCAGTATCTAAAAAATCAGTTTTATATCTTTTCCAAAAATCTGATTTATCTACAAAATTCTCAATACCAATTCCTTCATCATATTTACCTTTTCCTGCAAAACCATCAACATAGTTAAGATACTTTGATTGGAAGGGTTTGCTACCACCTAAGTTATAACAGAAAGCTTGTATATACCTTAACATAATCCGATGTTTAGCCGCAGTCCATGTTCTTTTGCGATTGAAATATTCTCGTTCGTCACCAAATAGAGATAGTTGTATATCTTTTTGCTTTTTAGACATTGCTAACCCTTAAAAACTAGATAAAACATTTGATGCCTGTATTCTAGATTAGCAAATGCCAGCAAAATTTGTAAAAAATCTAACAATTCACAACAAAGTTGCATTTTTGGTAAAAATTATTCTCATTTTACCTTAAAGTCCGAAATATGACTCTTCCTGGATACTCTTGCTGATTAATTCGGGCATATACTCGTAAACAAGTTAATACCTCACCAGGATTACCACCACAGTCTAATTGCAAGTCATCTTTAGAAAATTCACAAACATCAGCATACAGTCCTGATAATTGCTTAAGCCGGACTTCATTACCTGCTTTTATCGCTTTGTCAGCAGCTTTTCTGAGAAGACGACGGGATTCTTTTTGTAATTTTCCCCACCAAGAATAACGTTCAGCGGGAGGGATAAATACTAAGGAATGAATGGCTTCATCCATGTCAATCCAAGCACATAAGTTTAGGACTGTATCAGTATGTTGATCGGATTTTTGAGTGCGGTGAAAGCGATCGCTTAATGCGTCAATATATTGATTACGTTGTTCCGATTTGGAATATAAGGAAATTACATCAAAGCTAAAAACACTTTTCAAAGCATGATGTAAATCTGGTTCTATCTCAATAAATTTAATATATAAAAGTAAAAATCCGGCTATTAAATGAAGATTCTCAGATAAATGAGTTTGAGCAATTCCTGAATTTGCCAGGGCTTTTTGAGATAAACATAGTCCTTTGGCTTTAACTGTACCACTCAAGCCTGGATAAATAATTTCATCACGCACAAATGGTAATTCATAAATATGTTTATGATCTGCAACTGCACCTAATTCTTCTGCCAATTTTAAAGCCATTTGTCGCCAAGATGTGGCTAAATCTTCAGGAACACGCAATAATTTTCTATGAATTTCACTCCAGATTTCGGCATCAGTTTGGCTGTGGATATGAGAATTACCCAAATAGTAATTTAATTCAGGATCGTAATTAAAAGCCTCTTTTAATTTCAATAATTTTAATTCATTTGTTAACTGAGGTTTTTCTACTATAACTGGCTTAGGTTGTAAAAGATGATCAAGTTCTTGGAGTAGTTCTTCGCATATCCCAATTCCAGGATCTAAGGGGTATTCTTGATGGGCTTTTGTTAAAGTTGCGGTTAATCCATATAAATTAAACCGTAAGATTTTGGCTAATTCTGAGTTTTCTGTATTTAGTAGTTTATATAAATGTTGCATGGTTTTGTGAGGATGAAAATAGAAGATTGTAGATCCCCGACTTCTTGAAAAAAGTGGGGATTTTGGACTTAATGAATCCCACAAAAAGGATCACGTTCTTTATCAACTTCATTAGGTTGTAATTCTAATTCTGCCCGATAAACACATCCTTCTTTTTGGAGACATTCTTGATTATTAGATGTCCAATAAGGAACTGCACCAGCGTGCATTCTTAATATACCTTTGTTATCAAGAGTTATATGATATTGACAAGGGTAATCTGTAATAATGTCTGGTTTACTGAGTGTACCAATACGTATCCATTTTTTAGTATTGGTTTCATTATCAGTTTGATAAATATAGAAGGTATGTTGACCACTTTGGGGGAATGGTGGTAAGGGTTTACTAATTAATCCTGTTCCTGGTTGATTAACACCATCTTGTAAATAATGAAATGTTTCCATCAATTTACTATCATTATTATCAACTGCAAATACTAAATGATAAGCATGAGGTTGATCAACAGTTGCTGACTCTAAAACATTGACGGCTATATCACCATCATTTAAGTTATGCGGTAGATTCTCAATGGCAATATTCCATTTTAAATTACCATCAGCAAATAGGGTATTTTCAGCAGACTTAGATATAACAGAATTGATATTAATTCCCGCTACATCTATTAAATAGTGAGGATTACCTCGACATAGTAAAACACTAAATTGTAAAGCTTGATCAATCTCAAATTGGACTTTGATTTTTTTGAGAAAGTCCTGTTCTTCCATGCCTAATTTATCCATCAATATCTTACCATCAAAACTCCCCCACAAGCGAAAAGTTCCATTTTCATAATCTTGACGATGGATAATATTAGTTAATTGTATACCCTGCCAAGGTGTCCGCACTTTCGCAACAGTGTCCCAAGGTGCAAGTTGATATAGTTCTTGTCCTGCACTAAATATGGGTAATGGTTCGTTACTTTGGGTTTTGCGTTTGAAGTTACAAGGAAGATAATAAAATAGGTTTTTAACATCAATTTCTAATTGATTTGCACCTTTCCGCAACAGATTTTTGGATTCTTCCGGATCAAATCGAAAGCGACGCAGTTTTTCGGCATAGCAAGCACCTGCGGAGGTGGCAATTTTTGTAAATTCTAAAACAAAGGTAATCCGTTCTGGATTCCAAACAAAATATGGTGATTGACTAAATTCTTCGTAAATTTGTTGTTGAACTAGATCAAGATTACAAGTTTTACCAGAGAGAATTAACCAATCTACTTTTTGATTAGTTTCAGAATTTAGACGGCTTTCCATTAAACCTTTAGCAATACCAATAGCTTCCTTAATGGACGACATAGCAGATCGTTCAAATTGCTGATTGTCTAAGGTTAGAGAAATAGATTCAGGGCTTCTAACTTGAAATTTAACTGAACTTTGGGCGAGAAGTTCACCAATTTGCTGTTCATTTAAAGTGAAGGTTAATAAAGAACCCTCTGTGGGTGGTTTTTGTCCTAATTTGAGTTTAGCGGTTTCGGCATGATCCCACAATGTGTAAAAGGTTTGCAGGCGTTGTGGTGCTTGTTGCCAGCGAGTTGGTAATACTTTTTCGGCTGTATCTAGGGCATCTTTAAAGGCTACATCACCTTCGGGATTTTCTTTATCTATACATTTTAACAAACTGCCAGTTTTAAATTTTCCATCTTCTAAAAAACGTTCATTTAATTCAGAGTTAATTAAGTCTTCTAATTTGTCGCTTTCGATATCACCTGTAGTCACTGCGGTGAGAAGAAAATCGGAAATAGCAACTTTTAAGAGGCGGAATATTCGTAAAGTAATTAACTCACCACCTAATTGTAAATGTCCAGAAGAACCTAATAGTTTAGGAGTAAGTTTATAGTAACGTCCTCCTAAGCCTCTATCTTCATTATCTGCAAAGAATGGGGTTTTATCTTCGAGAGTAAGTTCAATTAAAGCTAAGTCTGTTGTTCCGCCACCAATATCTAAAACGAGGACATTTTGTGACCATTTATTGCCATTTTGACGACAGCGAGTTTTAAAAGATTCAATGCCAATATTGAGATTACCGCCAAATTCTCGCCAGAGGAAAAATATAGCCACAGAAACGGCTTCGTCATAGGCTGTTTGCACATCATCAATGCCTAATTCCTGTACCAATTGCTTAATTTCTTTGCGAACTACTGGAGGGGCAACGGCGGGATAGGTAACAACTGCTGTTAAAAAATCGCCTTCCGAAAATCTGCGTCTAGCCCGTTGGCGATAGTCTTCTGTTAGTTCGATTAATTGCGCCCAAGCTGCTTGAATTAGGCGATTAACTTGAATATTTTCTTCATCTTCTTCTAAGATAACGGGAAAAGATCGATCTTGTCCAAAATAGCGTTTGGGTGAATGGTGAAATCTGCTAATAATTTCTTTGACGGAAATACTTGATCCTTGGGCTATCGCTTTTTTGCGATTATCTCTTGCGTCTCTCCCCATTCGCAGTTTTAAGGGAATTAATTCTGATATTTCCATTTCACTGGGAATTTCGGTATTTCGCCGATCAATATCTAAAACTACGGGAATTAAATTTTGTGATTCTAATGTGGGAACACGAAAAACTTCATGATAAATGGAATAAAGTTTTTTGCTAACAGCCCGTCGAAATCTATCACTTGTTCCTAAACATAATTCAATTTGGCGAATTGCTTCTAAAAAAAGTTCTTTGTTATCAATTTCAAAAATTTCACTTAATTGATGTGATTCTATTTCTAAGTTTTTGCTAATATCAGCAAGGAATTTTTCCCATTCGCTGCCACTAACATCAATTAAAGCTAAATCAGGGGGAGAATTTAACCATTCGGCCATGCGTTCTCTTAATCTCAGTTCTTGTTCTCTGGGTAAAACTTCAGCAATAGGTACTTCAATAGGGTCAAAAAGTGTAACTGTGGAGTTAGAAGTTCCAAAATCTAAAGCTAACCAACCAGGAAATCTTTTTCTTTGTTTTTCGTTAAGTTTTTCACTAAGTTGTTGACTTAAACTATGAAGATATTGGTCAAATTGAGAATGGTTCATGGCTGTATTATTTACTGCGACTGGTAGATTTGATGATGTTTGTAAATTGGGGATAAACCAAAGATCACATTCAGCACATATATGTTTAGATATAGATAAAATTGGTTGTCCCACAGCATCAGATTCAAAATATTCAACAATCACCTTTAAAGTACAATCAACTACTGTCATTAAAGGTGAATCTAATAGACAGGGATCTTGTCCTAGTTGACAAATATTAGATATTTGTTTAGGGATAGATGAGTTGAATTGTCTATAAGTTCTTTGAATTTTTGCTGCTAATTCATTTGGTGTGCCTCTAACTATACAGGTAATTCGAGAAATGTAAGAGATGTTGCTATTAATAGAGATAATTTGAATTGAGGGTAGATGCAACTGTGCATTTTCTCTCACACCTAATTTAAAGCTAGGTGGAATTTGAATTTCCACAGGCATTTTTGATTTTCCTTATTTAAGTTGATGGTTAATCACTGAATGCTGACCAATTAAATATAGGTATATGCTTCAGCTTCATTAATTGCGGCAATATCTCCTAAAATTTCTAACCAGGTGGGAATAGCTAATTCAGATTGTGAATCTCTAGCCGCAATATATCTGAGTAATGCTTCTTGTTTAGAAAGGTTTTGCAAACTGGGGATAATTTGATCTAAAATGCCATTGATTTCTATATTTACCTGTTGATTAATTTCACTCACATATTGGACTAAGTGAAGACTGGCACTAGCGGTAATTTCATCTCGTAGTCTCAAGACAAAAAGTTGATGATTGGTATTTCTAGATGGGTTTTGATTTCTCTCCGGAGACCAATCAAAAATTTGCCCAACACTGTGTTTTTCATCTTGTCTAGCTAAGGGAAAAATACTTTCTGGTTTGATGTTTTGATCATTGTTATTTAATTCGGCAATAATGGCTTCTTTCCATTGACGAGGATCACATCCTAATAACAGTTTATAAAATAAATCTGCTTCTTCTAAACCAAATTTTTTTTCAATTTCTTGTTCCATTTCTGGCTGAAGAATGGCTTGCAGTTTTTCCCGTTCTAAGGTGATTTGATGTGCTAATGAGTTTAATAAGTCTACCACAGCTTGACGAATGCGATCGCTCGCAAAACTTTCTAATTCTTTAATGGTTTTCTCAAAAGCTGGATAAAAGTCATCACTCTTAGTTGGTAGGGAATTATTCACCCTATTTCCTCGATCAAATAATTTCCCCGCTGCACCTTTAAATTCAGCTAAGGTAATTGTGCCATTTTGGACTTTATTAAAAAGTAATGTCCATTGACTCCAATTCAAAATTCTCAAAGTTAGTTCATCTTTAATCACATCACTAACTACAATTCCTCTTCTATCTTTAAGTTGTTCTTTTCCTAAACCTTTCTGGAAATTTCTGTAGGTTTTATCTAAACTTTCAATCACCAATCGCAATTCTATTAAAGCTGGAGTATCGGCTGTGGGTATACCTTGTTCATGAATTTCCGCAATAATTTCTTTGAGATATTCTTGTTGTTGACGAATGACATCAGCAGCCCGACGGGTATCTTCATACAATTGCTTTAAGCCATGATTAGCAACATGAGTTTGAATCAGTTCTCTTAATTTACTAATCCCTCCATCTTGAGAAAAATAACCCAATTGTCTGCCTAATTGATTGCGTCCATCTGCGGCTAATAAACCTGTGCTTAAATCACCCCATTTCTGTTGGAGTTTTTTCGATCTTTCTAGATATTCGGGATAATCTAAATTGGCGAGAAATTCCTCTGAACCGGCTTTAACTTGACTGGAACGTTTAGCTAATTCAGATAATCCTAACAGTGGTGATAATAAAACAATCCGGTCTTTTTGAGAAGTAAAAGCCTCTGCACCATCAATGATAGTTTTGAGAACTTTCAATTTTTGGAAAACTGTATTTGTTTGTAAAGGTTGTGAATCTGATTGATTAGCAATTAATAAATCTAGTTCTCTTTCACCACCTTCACTTTCTAAAGGTAGTTGATCAAAACGTCCCACACCCACCAGAATTAAATCCTTGAGGTCTTGTCCGGGGCGTTGTTGCTGCATCATTGTGAAAATTTTATTGGCGCGATCGCTCCCTGGTGATTTACCATTTAGCAAAACTAAAATTGTCTGTACCTGTGCCAATTCTCGCAATGATAAAAAGGTATCTCTAGTTCCAGAATTAGCTGCACCCAAACCCGGAAAATCTAACAGGACAAATTCTTCTGCACCTGTAACATCCCAAATTTCTCTGGATATTTTGACTTCAATATCAACACGACGAATTAAAGGAAAACTGTTTTGTAATAATTGAATTGCTAATCTTTGGGGCGCACTCGGTAAACGAATATGTGCTGCTGGTAAATCCTCAAATTTGAGCGATTGAATTGCTAGAGGCATTTCTGCCAGTTGTAAACCTTCGCGGGCAGTCACATCATCAATTGGGTAAAAACGACCGCATAAAGCCTCACCATAGGCTTGATAAGCCCGCAAAAATGACACTAACTCCCTGACCAAATAGCGCAATTCTAAATTATTTGAGCTTTTCCAAACTTCTTCACACCAGGTACTAATATCTTTACCACTTCTAATTTTAGCAACCTGTAAAGGTGTTACACTTGCAGCAGTAGCGCGACGGTTTGCTTCTCTGAGCATGAAGTGTAAGCACTCATTCACCCCTTCATGAGATAAATATTCTACAGTGTAATTGTCTACTTGGGTAGTTACAAAACCATCCTGGGGTTTAATATGAATAGCAGTAACATTACCTGTGGTAGGATTTTCGCTGACTGGTAAAGCGTCTGCATAACCAATGAGACTGCCTAACAGTAAACTTTTACCACTGCTAAATTCTCCCATTACGCCGATTTTTACCGGTGATGTTGCCAATTCTACAGTTTTTTCAGCCGCTTCTCGCAGCCGTCGCAGACAATCATCAAGGCTAGTCGGAATCCAATCTTCCTCCTGGGAAGGGCTTTGAGGTACTGAGTCAATTTTGCGGAGGATAAATTCACCGTACTCTTTCAATCGCGCCAGCTTATCTGGTTCCATAGAGTAATTTTTCGCTTGATTTCATTGTCTGACAGGGTTATAACACAAAATAATCGCTACTTAAAAATCCGCGAGAACTAAGTTTCAGTACCCCAATCAAATTTATTTTCCTACACGATTATAGTGATGTCCGGTAAATTACCACCAAAAGCCTTGGCGACTAGAAGTCGCGGCTACACAGACAAAACCCATCTTCATGGGTTTCAAACTCTCAATTTTTCGTTAGTCACTGAGCCTGTCGATAGCGTAGCGTGGCGTTAGCCATAGTGTGGACTTTGTTTGTGTAGTAGCAATTTATAATCGCCAGAAACTTTTAAAACATCCTCTAATACCAATTTACAAAAACTTAATCAATAATATCAAACTGACTCAATTACCAATTAATTCAGAAGAACCCCACCCCCGCTTTACTGACGTAAAACTTACCCTCCCCTCTAGAGGGGAGGGCTAAAGTGAAACCGTATTACTGTTAGGACTTACGCAAAATATCTCGGAAACCCTCTTTTCTTCGTGTCCTTCGTTCCTATCCCTTCGGGACGCTCCGCGAACGTGGTTTGTTCTTTCGTGACTTGTGCGTAAGTCCTGACTGTGTTTGCGTCTACCTCATATTCTGCTTTTTCTCGGCTTTAGGATCACGATTAGCGACAGCGGCTAATTCAGCATCCATTAAAGTTTTTCCGGTTGCAGCTAGGTAAACATCATCTAAACTAGGACGAGATTGGGCGATACCAAAAATCGGTAAACCTGCATTATTTAATGTTTGCTGAATCGTGATTAAAGCGTCATTTTGGGGAGTGACTACCAAATTCAAAGAATTACCTTGGGCGCTATTGATGATAATTTCTTGAACAAAAGGTAAAGCCGCTAAAAGTTTTTTTGCAGTTTCGGCTTCTTCACTGGGTGAAAATTCGCGGATTCTCAAAGTGATGCGATCGCCTCCTACCTGATCTTTTAACTGAGAAGGTGTACCATTAGCAATAACCAAACCTCTATCTATAATTGCCACTCTATCAGCTAAAGCGTCAACTTCTTCTAAATAATGGCTGGTAATGACCACGGTAGTTCCCGCAGCCCGCAATTGACGCAAGAAATCCCACACCACAACCCGGCTTTCAATATCCAATCCTACCGTTGGTTCATCTAATACCAAAACATCCGGTGAATGGAGTAAACCCGCAGCCAAATCTAACCGCTTGCGTAAACCACCGGAATAAGTACCAGTTTTTTTATCTGCGTATTCTTGTAAACCCAGTAAATCCAAAATAGTGTTAATCCGCTGTTTGATCAGCGCACCAGGAAGATGATAAAGTGCGGCTTGTAATTGTAATAACTCCCGGCCAGTCAGTACCTTATCTAAAGCTACTTCCTGGGCGACATAACCCAACTTTTGGCGGGCTAATTTGGGGTGATCTAATACGGAAATGCCCGAAACTTCAATTTTCCCAGCATCAGGGGTTGTCAGCGTACACAAAGCCCGGAGAGTGGTCGTTTTCCCAGCCCCGTTGGGTCCAAGTAAACCAAAGATTTCTCCAGCTTGGACTTCAAAGGAGACATCCTGAACTGCGACGACATTACCGTAGCTTTTTTTTAGATTTTCGATGAAAACGGCAGCAGCCATAACAGCTATAATCCCTAACTATACAATTCGCAACAATCTATCTTTTATTGTACGAGTTGAGCGATCGCTGTGATGAGTTTAATATTTCATTTTGAGATAATCTTGAGTAAAGATTTAGCCAAATGATAGATTACAGGGACAGATACAGCATTACCAAATTGATGCTTGGCCTTATTTTCATTATGTGCGATTTGGAAATTTGCTGGAAATCCTTGTAATATTGCGTAATCTTTGGCGGTTAATGGTCTATATTTTTTAAGAAGATAAATTTCCTGAATAAACTTCTGTTTATATATTTTTGGTTCATCACATTCTAGCGATATAGTTGCTAAATAATCTCTCGTTCCTGTTGCGGTTAAAGTCCCAATAGCATCAGCATGAGGTAAATATATTTTAGAAATTCCCTTAATTCCTGATGAAATTTTAGAATTAACAAATTCATAACCTTTATTTTCTACAAAACGTAAAATTGATTTTTCAATTAAAGCATTGATATCTTCAATATTTAACTGAGGAATTAAAGCTTGTAAAATTTCTATACTTAAAGGATTTCCGTCTTTATCACCGTAAATTTTTCTTCTACGATTTTTTAATATGGTTTGACAAATTAGCTTTTCTCTTGGAGTGGTTTCGATTAAATCCCAAGAATGAATAGTAGTATGTCCGTCTCTGACATCTGAAAATAGAAAGAAATCATTTAATTCATCTAATTTTTGAAATCTACCTCTAGAACCAGGAATTTTACCATCTGTAAATAACACTGTTGGAGAAAATTTCTTTTTATAAAAATCTGTGCGTTGAATATCAGGAATTACATCATATAATTTCCAATGTTTATTTACAGGTTGAGGAAAGGTAAAACCCCAACTGTTATTTATATCATTTCTAATTCCTACAATAAATATTCTGTCTCTATCTTGAGGTAAACCAAAATCGTAGGAATTAAGCACCTGATATTTAACTACATAGCCAGATGATGTTAAATTATCAAGGATGTATTCTAAACTAAGTTTATTTCTCGGTTCAGTTAAACCTTTAACATTCTCAAATATAAACGCTTTAGGTTGATTAGATTTTATTACTCGAAAAACATCATTCCATAATTGACCTCTGGGATCTTTTAAACCTTTTAATTTACCTGCTATAGACCAAGGTTGACAAGGGACACCACCGACAATTATATCTATTTGAAAAGGTAATTTATCTAAATTAGTGATATCTCCTAAATATGGTTCGTCAGCATTGATATCACGAATAAAGTTATTTTTGTAAACCTTGATTGCTTCTTTGTCAATTTCTGAATAACCTAAACAAATTCCTCCTAGTTCTTCTAAAGGAATTCTAAAGCCACCAATACCGGAAAATAGGTCTATAAAAGTAAATTTGGTTGTGGTTTTTATGGTATTTGTCGGTTGCAATAATTGGAATAGTTCTAGCTGTTGAGCATCAATACAAGATTTCATATTAATTAATACACAAGTTTTTACTATACAATAGTAATATCTTATCAAGAAAATAGCGTAATGTGTTGGGAAGTAACTTTTTTCAATAAAGTTTGTTGAATTATTTTCAATAGAGATTTATTTCAATGGTAAAATACAAATAAATTAGTTAATATATATTACCAGAATCATGCCTAATGTGTACATTATCGGCGGTGCAAACGGTTCGGGAAAAACTACTGTAGCTTTGCAAATTCTCCCTTATGTTTTAGAAGTATTTGAATATGTCAATGCTGATAATATTGCAGCAGGTATTTCTCCTTTTAATTCTGAATCTGTAGCTATTGAAGCCGGAAGGTTAATGTTGCAAAGATTAGAAACTCTGGTGAATGATAAAGCTGACTTTGCTTTTGAAACAACTTTAGCTGCTCGTAATTTTGCGCGTTTTATTAGGAAATGTAAAAGCCAGGATTATATAATCAATTTAATCTACTTTTGGTTAGAAACTCCAGAATTAGCAATAACTAGGGTAAAGAAACGGGTAGCAAGTGGAGGTCATAATATTCTAGAAGATATCATTCGTAGACGCTATGAACGAGGACGCAGAAATCTAATTGACCTTTATTTACCTTTGTGTGATACTTGGACAGTATATAATAATTCAGGGGATGAACCTCAATTAGTTGCTCAATTAGGTATAAATCAGGAAGTGATAGTTTATGAACACAGAATCTGGAATCAAATCACAGCAAGATAAGGAAGCTCAAATTAATCGTACAGAACTTTACCAAAAAATAGATGCTGGTGTGAAATTTGCTATTGCAAATGCAATCGAAAGACATCGCAGGTTAGGAGAATCTATTAGTATTTTGCGAGATGGTAAAGTTGTGACTTTGACAGCAGATGAAATACCACCTCGTGATATTCACAATATAATTTAGATGCTTATAAATAACAGCAGAGAAATTAAATTCAGGCTGATTTAGCCTCACCCTTATAGAGTGAGAGGAAATTTATTAAAGATTCTCTGCTGCTTTAAGAAGATATACTTCTCGGACAGGTATTAATAATTTTTGATTAGCAACATTTGCTTCTATGATTTCCTCTGATACTAAAATTTCTTGGTGATGTTTGAGGTTAATTACCCGACGAATTTCTTTGACTTCTTCCCGTGAAATACCTAACTTATCTGCCATGCGATTGTGAAGTTTCAATTCCGAAAACTCAATTTTTCCGTCAGCAATAGCAATTTCCCAAGCAACAGATAACATGAGACGATGTTTCAATCGCTCGTTATTGCTGAGACGGCAAGTTTTATCCCGATGTTCTTCATCAAAAAGAATACTGGTTTGGATAATATTCTCAAATTTTTGACGTTTATCTATAGCTTTCCTAACTAAATCTCGCTCTTGCTTCCTAATACCAGAGGTAGTCATTAATCTATCTATAGCATCTTCTTCTTCTTCCGCTAACTTACCATCAATCCAAGCCATTGGTAAAGCTGCTATCATAATTTCTGATATAAACTTACTCATCTTGGCGGCTTCATCTTTATTTTTCCAATTCATCAAACCGCTATAAATTCCCACAGTTGCTAATAGTCCTACTCCAACAGGAGCAGCAACAGTAAATAATGAATATTGGAAAGCACCGACAACAATACCACCTGTGGACATTCCAAAAATGCCTTGTATAGTTGTCAATAAACTAGCATGAACAAATACTGATGAAGCAGCAGTTGAAGCTCCCACACCAGCTACAGTTCCTATGGTTGCACTTGTCCCAAAGGAAAGTGCCTCTTTTGTCCAATCATCACTATTATTGTCCTTTAATAAATCAACAGTAGGATCTAGAGAGTAAGTAACGGACTTATTATTGAAGTACAATTTCAAGCCTTCTAATTCATGATTGACATAGCCTTGAAAAGATTTGTCATTAAAGTTTATTCCCTGTTTGTTCCCTTCTTCATATATTTTCTGACTGGCATTATTAATAGTATCTGTAAGTTTTTGCCATGACTTACCAAAAATAGTTTTCAAGTCATTAATATCGGTTTCTATGTCGCTAATTCCTGCAAAATTTCTCTCTTGCAGTTTGTGTATGTAATAGCCTTTATTAAGGTTAAAAACTCCATCTAAAAGCACCAATGTCACGACAATAGACAGAGAAGCAGCAATAGGAGTAGTAATAGCACCAATCAAAGGTATACCTGTCCAAGGTATAAGATTATATGCCATGAAGGTTAAAATACTGCTAATTACTAGCAGTCCACCATTCAGCATTTTGCGTTCTTTAGCAGATGAATCAATATCTGAATATAAAATGAGAATGAGTCGAATATAGGAAGGAATTTTGGGGATACGAGTGATGGTAAAACTTAGAACAGCAGACAGTACAGGAACTAAAAGGGCAAAAATGGTACTAAGGACAGGTAGGACTGTCTGAAGTATAAAAGGAAGAATTACTGGCATAAAAGAGTAGTGAAGATAAAGTAATTAGTTTAGTGAATGCTAAAAACCTTTTATATAATATAGATACTTGTAGGTAATTAACAAAAGTAAATTTACTTATTTTTACTAAACTCCCTCAGTATTAGTTAAAATTATATACGTAAATTTACTATATATCCCTTTCTGACTCAGAGAAGACAGAGTTAGACAGAAAGGTGATGTTTATGTTTTATTTAATATCATTATGTATGAACATTAAATCATATCAAGAAAATAGGGAAAGTTGTTTACCCATTTCTTTTCCTTTTGGTTGATTTCCCTGCATTAAATTAATCAGATATTCACCAAGTTCTTTAGCAAGTAATACCGGAACTGCATTCCCAATTTGTTTGTATTTAGAACTTATTGAACCATGAAAAATCCAATCATCAGGAAAAGTTTGAATTTTGGCAGATTCGCGCACAGTTAAAGGACGAAGTTCTACAGGGTGACACATATCTGTAGCTTTTTGTTGGGGACTGGTTGTGATTGTTGGTGAAGGTTTATCCCAAGATAATCTTCTGTAAAACCCAACTTTTCCCCCACCAGAATTATAAGCACCTCCCATAGCTTCTTTTTGTAATTCCTCTGGTAAATTTCGCCAATTTTGTCCTGCTTTTAATAATCTTAAAAACTTGAGACGATTTTCTGAATAAGCAATAAATTCTGGTTGGATATCTACAAAATCTGTTAACGCATCTTTTAAAGTTCTCCATTTTGGTAAAAATTTAGCATCTTTACTATATTTAGCTAGAGGGAATGTAGCAGCTTCACCATCTCTAGAACCAATAAAAACTACACGGGATCTATTTTGAGGAACACCATAATCTGCGGCTTCTAAAAGGTTATAAACTACGTTATAGCCTAATTCCTTCATTTCTGCTAAAACGACTTTCAAAGCTGCACCATTCATTTCATCAAGTTCTAAAGCTGGGTAATCTTTTCCTCTTTGATTAATAGGACGATGACGCAAAGAAGCAGAAAGTAAACCTCTGACATTTTCCATTAGAAAAAATCGCGGTTGGACTTCTTTCACAATGCGGATAAAATCCATAAATAAACTCCCGCGCGGGTCCATAACTGAACCACGTTTTCCTGCTGTACTAAATGGCTGACAAGGAGGACCACCCGTGACTAAATCTATTTCACCAACACGCAAAGCACGACCTAAATTTAAAACTCTTCCACCTTCTTCTAGTAATTCTTGAGAAGTAACTTTTTCTAATTCTCTGGGAATAGCACTTTCTTGGAGATAAGGTCTATTAAGAGCAATTGTTTTGACTGCATCACGGTCTTTTTCAACTACACTAACAGTATGAAATCCTGCTTGTTCTAAACCTAAATCTAAACCATAAGCACCTGTAAATAGAGAAATGCAAATAGGTTGATTATTGATCATTTTGCAAGTATAATTTATTGAGATGATATATTATAACTAAAAATTCTTGCAAATTATCAAGATAAATATCAGGGGAAAACTATTTATCCACCTGCATTTAATGAAGTATAATTGAGTAATTTATAAATTAAAAATGTAGAATATAATGATCCAAATATAGCGTTTCCTAGTCTACTAAAGTACAAATTTATCTGCGTTTATCCGCGTCCATCATCTTCTATCTGCGGTTAACTCTTTCTTCGGTGTAACTCACTTAAATAGGAATCGCTATAATTATAAAAACTACTGAATATCACTAACACCAATAATTTAATTTTGTTAAAATTTCCAAATATTAATTTTCCTGTCAAATCCTCCACTGGAGAGAGTTTTACCATCGGGACTAAAAGCGATCGCACTCACCCAATCACTATAACTAAGAAGTGATGCTTTCAGTTCACCTGTAGTTAAATCCCATAATTTAATTCCATCTTTACCCCCACTAGCCAGAATTTTACCATTGGGATTAATAGCGATCGCATTTACCCAATTATTATGTCCTGTTAGGGTCATAATTTCTTCTTCAGCATTGACATTCCAGACTCTAATTGTCTTATCTCTGCTACCACTAACTAAGTTTTCTCCATTAGGAGTAAAAGCTAAAGATGTAACTATTTGCGAATGTCCCTTTAACTGACTAATTAACTCCCCACTACGCAAATTCCAAAGCTTAATCACACCTTTTTGATCACCACTTGCTAAAGTTTGACCATCAGGACTAATCGCTAAAGTATAAATAACATTATCAAATCGGACTAATGTTGCTAATGGGCGTTGTTGTTGTAAATCCCACAAACGAATCCCGTCTAAACCACCACTAATCAGAATTTTACTATCAGGAGTTATCGCTAAGGACAAAACTTGACTACTATGACCTAGCAAAGAACGACTAAACTCTAAATTTTTCAGATTCCAAAGATTAATTCGGTTCTCACTTCCCGCACTGATAAAAGTTTGACCATTAGGAGAAATCGCCATAGATTCTACAGCGGCTGAATGCGCCCTAGCAATATTCCCAATATTTTTACCAGCTTGGAAATTCCAAAATCTGATTCTACCCTCGTTTTCTCCTCCACCACTAATCAACATTTTTCCATTAGGACTGAAGATGAGGGATTTGACAATACCTGAATGGGCGATAAAACTATGCAGCAGTCGAGGTTCTCCAATGTTACTACGATCTCTGGGGTTGGGTATAACTTCATTCGCCGCCTGAACAGACTTAATACTTAAATCTTGCCCAATTTGACTAAATATAACAACAAATACCATCAACCCCAGAATATTGTTTCTGCGTTTTTTGGACTTAGTGATACTTTTTCTAAGTTTTGGAAATAAATTTAACGATTTCATTGGTGATACCTACTGACGTGGTTTTTTCTTAGAAACCTTCAGTACAGGTAAAGGGGCCGTAGAAGATTGAGGCGGTAAATAATGTTGCACAACAGGTTCTTCTGGTAAAGACGGACGTTGCTGCATTCGCCATAATTTAAAAGCGAGGGCTACTCCTGCTGTTCCTAATCCAAAGGTAAATAATGACCAACTATCATCTAATCCACCAATCAGAGCATCTATGACACCAATAGTTAGTAATGCACTAATTATAGGTTCTTTCCGGTAGGCTGACTTTAAAAAACGAGGCAATACAGCATTCATCACAGCTTACTTATTTCCACTTAAGTTTTTGTATAGATTTACTCAGAATATTCCGAATACAATTTGCCAATTACATCAAAGGCAAATAATAGCACAAATAATTATAATTTCCTTGAGGGAAAAAAGGAGTACGGTAATTAACACCTATTGTAGGGGCGAAGCATTCGGAAAATAGCCTTTGACAAAAATGGATAATTTATCGCCTGAATGCTTCGCCCCTACTTGAATTCTTCCCGTTAAAATGAGGAATTTACTTTAAACCTAACCATGAAAGTACACCTTGGTTGGTAGAGTATTCAATTACTACCATTAAAATGAAGCCAATCATGGCGGCTCTACCATTTAATCGTTCGGCGTATTCATTAAAGCCAAACTTAGGTTCTTCTAATTTTGGGGTAACTGTTGGTTGTGGTTGTGACATAATCGGTGATTCCTTTCTTGATAATTAGCAAACAAAGATTTACAGAGATTTTGGAAAAATTGCAGGGATGCTTGTCGGTACTTTACAATTTTTAATTATTCTTTATCTATTGTAATAAAACTGGCAAATTAGTCAAGGTATAGTGCTGGCAAGATAAGGACTTTTGTCAATGCAGCTTCTTTAATCTCCGCAAGAGATTTGAGGCATTTTGAATCATGGAATACGGACATAGCGACATAGATACTGGCAGGCTAGACTGAAACAATAAAATATTAGAGGCTGTCCATGGAAATAGGTATTCCCAAGGAAACTAAAGATCAAGAATTTCGGGTAGGTTTAAGCCCTTCCAGTGTACGGGTATTACGGGAAAACGGTAATAATATTTTTGTGCAAAGTGAAGCTGGTACTGGCGCGGGATTTACTGATGAAGATTACCGCAGTGCTGGAGCAAATATTGTAGATAATGCTGATGCTGCTTGGAATCGAGAGTTAGTTATCAAGGTAAAAGAGCCTTTGGTCAGTGAGTATAAATTTTTGCAAAAAGAACAGTTGTTATTTACTTATTTACATTTAGCAGCAGATCGTAAATTAACAGAACATTTAATAGATTGTGGCACTTGTGCGATCGCTTATGAAACCGTAGAACAACCAGGAGCAAATAAACTTCCCTTACTCACCCCCATGAGTATTGTTGCTGGTCGGTTAGCCGTACAATTTGGCGCAAGATTCCTAGAACGTCAACAAGGAGGAAGAGGTGTTCTTTTAGGGGGTATCCCTGGAGTCAAAGCCGGAAAGGTGGTAATTTTAGGCGGTGGTGTCGTCGGTACAGAAGCCGCCAAGATTGCTGTTGGTATGGGTGCAATGGTGCAAATATTAGATGTCAATGTTGAACGCCTATCCTACCTAGAAACCCTCTTTGGTTCAAGAGTAGAATTACTTTACAGCAATTCCGCCCATATTGAAGCCGCAGTTAAAGAAGCTGATTTACTCATAGGTGCAGTCTTAATTCCCGGTAAAAAAGCCCCTATTTTAGTATCGCGTGAATTAGTTAAAAAAATGCGCCCTGGTTCGGTGATTGTTGATGTCGCTGTTGATCAAGGTGGATGTGTGGAAACATTACACCCCACATCACATACGAAACCAGTCTATATAGATGAAGGTGTTGTGCATTATGGTGTTCCTAATATGCCAGGGGCAGTACCTTGGACATCAACACAAGCCCTCAACAACAGTACCTTACCCTATGCTGTTCAATTAGCAAGTCTGGGAATTAAAGCTTTAGACGTTAACCCAGCTTTAGCAAAAGGTTTGAATGTCCATAATCATCGTCTTGTACATCCTGCTGTTCAAGAAGTCTTTCCCGATTTAATTGGGTAATTGGGAATTTTCTTCTTCCTTCTTCCTTCTGACTCCTGTAAGGGCGAAGCATTCGGAAAATAAACTTGGGAAAAAACCGATAATTTATCGCCCGAATGCTTCGCCCCTACGATTCCTGTACTATTTCAGCATAGATAAAATGATACCAACCAGTGAACCAATAATTAGCACGATACTACTCAGAGAACTAATTGCAAAACCTGGACCTCGCTTTTCGGCTGCTTGATAATATCCCCAAGCATACGCAATCCTTCCCACTACCCAAGCTGCACCTATTCCAGAACCCCAAATAGGGCTAACGTAAATAGAAAATAACCATAAAGCGGGTATAAATAAAGCAAGTTGTTCTAAGGTATTTTGCTGTACCCGTAACACGCGCTCAAAATCGAGATTTCCGGTAGTTTGTGGTACGGGAACTTGATATTTGAATCTAGCTCTACCTACATTAATTGTGACTACAAAATATAGTAAAAGTGCGGAAACTGTGACTAAACTAGGATAAGGAGACATAAACTTTAGTAAAATTGGAAATTGGCTTGCTTGAGAAAATATTATAGATTATGGGTGATATTGGAGTTTAGACAAAATTAAATGAAGCTGCATAAAATAAGATTTCCAGAATAATTGACCGCAGATAAACGCAGATAAACGCCGATGCAGACGGATGAATTAATGGATTTCATGATTGTGTTCAGTCTGAATGAGGTGCTAAACTCCAATTCTATTACGTTTAACCAAGACAAGCAGCTAAATCTTGTTCTGGGGTGGTAATGAGTTGCAAATGATAGGTTTCTGATAGTAATTTGATGACGTTAGCTGATAGAAAAGCGGGAAGTGTCGGACCAATGCGAATATTTTGGATACCTAGATGAAGTAAGGTTAATAAAACGGCGATCGCTTTCTGTTCGTACCAAGATAATACCATTGATAATGGTAATTCATTGACACCTACTTGAAACGCATTTGCTAAAGCTACCGCAATTTGAATTGCAGAGTAAGCATCGTTGCATTGTCCCACATCTAATAACCGAGGAATTCCTCCAATATCACCTAAGTTTTTATCAAAGAAGCGGAACTTTCCACAGCCTAATGTTAAGACTACACAATCATGAGGAATCTGTTCTACTAAATCACTGTAATAGTTTCGTCCTGGTTTTGCACCATCACAACCACCTACTAAGAAAAAGTGCCGAATATTCCCTGATTTGACAGCATTAATCACTGTATCTGCCACACCTAAAACCGCATTTCTAGCAAAACCTGTGGTGACTGTTCCTTTATTTTCTTCATCGCTAAAACCTGGTAATTCTAAAGCTTTGTTGATAACTGGAGAAAGATTACTCATACTCAGGTGTTGTAAGCCAGGATAACCCACTGGACCTAATGTAAATACTTTATCTTTGTAAGATTCATGGGGAGGGACAAGACAATTTGTAGTCATGACAATTGCACCAGGAAAATGGTCAAATTCATGGGTTTGATTTTGCCATGCTGTACCATAATGTCCGCAAAGATGGGGATATTTTTGTTTTAATAGCGGATAACCATGCGCTGGTAATAATTCCCCGTGGGTGTAAACTTTAATTTCTGTTTTTGCGGTTTGTTCTAAGATGGCTTTTAAAGCTAATAAATCATGTCCTGAAACGAGAATAGCTTTACCAATTCTATGTCCTAAATTTACTGGTGTGGGGGTAGGATGTCCAAAGGTTTCTGTATTTCCTGCGTCTAAAAGCTGCATTGCTTTCAGGTTCATTTCCCCAACTTTTAAGGCTAGACTTAACCAATCTTGTAAGGTTTTATCTTGGTCATCTAAATGAGCTAAAACTTCATGGCAGAATGTATATAAACCTTCATCATGCTGATTTAATTCTAAAGCATGGAAAGCATAAGCAGCTAAACCTTTGAGACCATATAATACTGTAAGTTTGAGAGAGAAAATATCTACATCTTTAGCTGAATGACTGATAAATTCAAATTCTAAATCTTTACCTTGCTGGATTTGTGCTGGTAAATTAATAGCAGGTTGGAACTGATTAATTGCTGATTCTACAACTTTATTACCCAAAGCTTGAATTTGTAACTTGAGACTTTCGCGAAGTGCGATCGCACGGTTCACAAAAGCCATAAAATCAGAAGTGGTAAAATTCACATTGGTTAATGTGGAAAACAGCATCTCACAGGTAAACTCATCCGTGTCACGAGTTGTAATACCTAGAGATTTTGCTTGTAGTGTAACCTGGGAAAGTCCCCGCAAGCAATGTATCAACAAATCTTGTAAAGCAGCAACTTCAGGACTTTTACCGCAAGCACCCCACTGATGACAGACATCTCCACGGGTAGTTTGTTCACACTGGTTACAGAACATAAGTCTTTCCTCAAATCTTTATGCTTCCAGCGTATTCATTTCGGTTGGGGAAATCCTTGATTTAAGTCAAGTTTGTTTGTGAAGTTTGGTAAAGTTTTTTCTAGTACAAATTCATTAATAGTCAGAAACTTATTGACAATAAGTAACATATAAGTTACCATAATATTATGTCTATTATAAAAGTTCAAGAATATCTTAAAGAAGATGGTTCAAGTCCTTATCAAGAATGGTTTAATAGCTTAGATGCCAAAGCTGCTGCAAAGGTGACAGTTGCTAAATCTCGTCTCGAATTAGGAAATACATCAAATGTTAAATGGTTTGATGGTATCGGTGAATATAAGATTGATTGGGGTCCAGGATATCGCATTTATTTGGCTCAGGATGGTAAGCAACTTATAGTCTTATTTGGTGGGGGAACAAAGAAAAATCAGCAATCTGATATTAATCGTGCTAAAGAATTGTACCAAGAGTACAAAAAGCGAAAAAAAGAAGTTAGTAAAGAGCAAGAAATTGAAACCGAGAATAGAGAGAAGAGGTAGTTATTATGGCACTGACTAGAGACTTTAAAGAAACTGTTAATGCACGAATTCAAAAAGATCCTGAATTTGTAATAGCATTACTTGATGAAGCTATTTCTCTTTTCCTCAATGGTGAACCAGAAACAGCAAGATTGATTTTAAGAGATATTGTCAATGCAACTGTAGGTTTTGAACAGTTGGCAATTGAAACTTCTAAACCGAGCAAGAGTTTACATCGAATGTTATCTGCCAAAGGTAATCCAACAATGGATAATTTGACTGCAATTTTCAATGTTTTGCGAAAAAACTTGAATGTTGATATTAATGTTCAGACGACGATTATTTCCCATTGAAAACTTATGTATAAATTACCATTGCTAATGGTTTTACGAAATTCTGAGATTAAATATTTTGGTTTTTTACCAGACCTAATTAAACCAAAAAATCTAAATCCAAATCTAGTAAAAATACACTTTTTGATATTTTCTCATACTTATCACCACACAGATAATATAATGAAAATTGGTAATTGATGATAATATCTCAGATTCCATCCTGTACATCCTTTAATCCTGGACATTATCTCGACTTCGCGGTAGTTGAGCGGAGTCGAAACTCGATAACCGCCTGATTCAGACAATTTCCTTAACTATAAATTGAAGTTATAATCTGTAATAATATAACCAAATTTCCTGATATTTATGACCGTAACCGAAAAAGTTCTAGAAATTAAACAATTTCTCCAAAAAACTCCAATCTTTCAAAACATCTTAGATGAACAACTACAAGCAGTCGCTAATATTGCTATTCTCCAAACTTAATAAAAAAGGTGAAACCCTATTTTGGGAAGGAGACGAAGCCACAGGATTTTTTATTGTGCAATCTGGCAGAATTAAAGTTTTCAAAATAGGGAATTCTGGTAAAGAACAAATTCTTCATATATTCGGTGCAGATGAATATTTTGCCGAAGTACCTGCTTTTGATGGCGGAAATTTTCCGGCTTCAGCAGCAGCAATGGAAAATGCAGAAGTAGTATTTATTCCGAGAACTGCATTTTTAATAGTTTTGCAGCAACATCCAACTTTAGCAGTAGCTATGTTAGGAACATTCGCTAGACACTTGCGACAATTAACCCATTTAGTTGATAGTCTTTCTTTTCAAGAAGTTCCAGAAAGATTGAGTAATTATCTATTAAAATTGAGCCAACGTAATGGTAATATTAATATTGTAGAACTCGATTTACCAAAAGGACAACTAGCTGCTTTATTAGGGACAGTTCCAGAAACTCTTTCTCGGGCTTTTTATAAATTAAGTCAAGAGGGAAAGATTGAGATTAACGGAACAAAAATTAAATTGCTGAATTTTAATAAAAATTCGGAGGGGATGTCATCATAAGTCGAGAATATCATCCTCAATGGAGCGATCGCATCATGAAGCATCTCACAAATTCAGGAAAAATGGGGATTGTTCGTTGAGCTTCCCTGCACTCAGAATGAGAAAATATACTTAAGTTGTCTTTCTCTCAACCTGTTCCTCCCTTCCTAGTATACCAATGACCAATTACCAATTACCAACCACCGAACCATTAATTGAATTAAAAGGTATTTCTAAGACTTTTGGGAATAACAAAGTTTTAGATAATGTAGATTTGACAATATACCGAGGACAAGCATTAGGGATTATTGGACCTTCGGGAACTGGTAAATCCACGGTTCTACGGATTATAGCGGGGTTATTGAAACCTGATGAGGGAGAAATTTATGTCCAAGGGGTACGACGATCTGGGTTAATTGAAGATGCTGCTGATCCTGTGGGGATTGGGATGGTGTTTCAGCAAGCAGCCTTATTTGACTCCTTGACAGTAGAGGAAAATATCGGATTTCTACTTTACCAAAATTCCCGATTAAAGCGATCGCGCATTCGAGAACTGGTTAACGAAAAATTAGATATGGTAGGCTTATCAAGCATTAATCATCTTTACCCATCAGAACTTTCTGGAGGGATGCGAAAAAGAGTCAGCTTTGCACGGGCGATTATGTCTAACCCAGATCATCCCACAGATAGCCCAGAGGTTTTATTGTACGATGAACCTACGGCTGGACTCGATCCCATCGCCTCAACGGTAATTGAGGATTTAATCCGCAATTTACAACATACACATGGAGTCTGTAGTACATACTCCATTGTTACGCACCAAGATAGTACCATTCGCCGGACTTCTGACCAAATAGTATTTCTTTATCAAGGTAAAGTGCAATGGCAAGGTACAGTTAGTGAAATAGATAATACAGAAAATCCTTTGATTAGACAATTTATGAGTGGAAAGGTACAAGGACCTATTCAAGTCGCAGGTTAAGTATCTAAAAATTTCTAAGTTTAACTTTATGGCTTATGCCACGCTAAGGATATAGGTGGAGGAACAAATGCGAGATCTAATTAGCAGTTTCACGTCCGCACGCACATGGAGAGAAGGCTCTGTAGGATTGTTGCTCCTGCTAGGGTTAGGCGCATTTGGCGTAATTTTACTGTGGTTGAATAAAATTACCCCAGGACAAGATTCCTATAAAGCCATTGTCGAATTCGCTAACGCCGGGGGAATGCAAAAGGGTTCAGCCGTTCGGTTTCGGGGTGTCAAAGTTGGGAGTATTACTAATGTTCAAGCTGGAACAAATGCTGTTGATGTAGAAATTCAAATTAACTCACCAGATTTGAAAATTCCTGCTAATTCGGTTATTGAAGCGAATCAAAGTGGATTAATTAGTGAAAATATTATTGACATTGCGCCAAAAGAAGAGTTACCTAAAGAGGCGATCGCTAAACCCCTCGATAAAGACTGTAACCCCAGTCTCATTATTTGTAATGGTTCTCGTTTAAAAGGTGTAATTGGTATCAGTGTTGACGAATTGGTGCGTCAATCAGCCAGTTTTGCGGCTCAATACAGTAATGAACAATTCTATAAAAATATTAATCGCACCTTGGAAACCTCTTCCAGTGCTGCCGCCAATATCGCAGATTTGACCAAAGATTTGCAAAGTTTGAGCAAAAGCTTTCAGGGACAATTAGGCATATTTTCTGGTACTGCTGTAGCATTACAACGCTCCACCAACCAACTGACTGCAACTACTACCAAAACAGCAGATCAATTAGGAACAACAGCTAAAGACTTTAGTGTTACAGCCCAACAAGCAAGTCGTTTACTGACTAACTTAGATAATCTCGTCACTACTAATCGTTCTTCTTTAGTGGGAGCTTTGAATAGTATGACGCAAACTAGTGACCAACTGCGTCAGACAGTGACAAGTTTATCCCCAGCCCTTAATCGCTTAACCCAAGGAGAATTACTAAACAATCTAGAAACCCTTTCTGCAAATGCAGCCGAAGCTTCTACTAATTTAAAAGATGCTTCTCAATCCTTAAATGATCCAAAAAACATTGTCTTACTGCAACAAACCTTAGATGCAGCGAGAGTGACTTTTGAAAATACACAAAAAATCACCTCTGATTTAGATGAATTGACAGGTGATCCTAAGTTTCGCCAAAATCTGCTGCGATTTGTCAATGGTCTGAGTGAATTAGTCTCTTCTACCGAGGATATCAAAGAACAAACTCAGGTAGCTGCAACCCTAGATTCTCTCAAAGCTTCTGTCAACCAACCAAAAGTAGTAATTACCGCACCTGTTCCTCAAAAACAAACTTTAGTTATTAATCCTGCACCCAAAATTCTTGAGAAAGTAGAGAACCCCCGCAATCCGTCCCAGAACAACCCAATTTATCCCAAGAACAACTTCTACAACAACTCCGAAATTATCGAGAACAGGGAGCAGGTGACAGGTGACAGAGAAGAGGCAGGGAGCAGGGAGCAGGGGGCAGGGGGAAAAAACAACTAACAACTGACAACTGACAACTGACAACTGACAACTAACTAATTCCAATCCTGCTCTTCCTTTTTGCCACGAGTTTTGTAAATTCCGCCAATATCATGGAGTTGGCGAGTTTTTTCTAAGAGTTCAGCTTCCGTTAAACCCCAACTTTGCAAAACCTGATCTAGGTCATTTTGGATGTCTCTAGCGCCTGGAAAACCTTGATAGCGAATTTTTAGTCTAGCTAATTCTGATAAATTGTAGTCCGTTGCGCCTTGAGCGAGTAAAATATCAATAAGGGGGCGATCGCGGCCGTAGAGGGGGTGTTGTTGGTCTTTGCTACCTAAAGGCTCTGTCATAATTATTATGAGTACATAATTGGTAATACATCAACAATATCAGACTCAAAAAACCTCTGTAATTGCTAATTATCCACCATTATCTGGAGAATGACGGCAACTACGCCTTGTTACTTACGGCTCTCACTACTGCCATTCAGCTTTAAATAAAGATACATTATCTTTAAGAAAATACAAGAAACTTTAGATGAGGGTGAACTTTATCTCACCCAAAGTCCAAGCAGCAAGGGAGCAATAACCCGCTATGTTTGAACACTTCACTTCCGAAGCCATTAGGGTAATCATGTTAGCTCAGGAGGAAGCACGCCGTCTGGGACACAACTTTGTAGGAACAGAACAAATTCTCCTGGGTTTAATGGGAGAAGGAACAGGGGTTGCTGCGAAAGTCCTGGCTGAGTTGGGTGTTACCCTGAAAGAAGCCCGTCGGGAAGTAGAAAAAATAATTGGCCGGGGTTCTGGTTTTGTCCCACCGGAAATTCCTTTTACCCCCAAAGTAAAAAGCCTGTTTGAGCAATCCTTCCGAGAAGCTCATGGTCTTGGCCATAATTACATAAACACTGAACACTTATTATTAGGTTTAACTGAGGCTGGTGAAGGAGTAGCCGCCAAAGTATTACAAAATCTAGGAGTGGACTTACAAGTTGTCCGTTCGGCTGTCATGAGCCGATTGGGTGAAGATACAACTGTTACGGCTGGCGGTAGAAATAATTTCCAGCGCAATCAGAATTTATCTATAGAAGAGTTTGGGAGAAATCTCACCAAATTGGCTCAAGAGGGCAGACTAGACCCCGTGGTTGGTCGTCAGAAAGAAATTGAACGAACTGTGCAAATTCTGGGGCGGAGGACGAAAAACAACCCGGTTTTGATTGGAGAACCAGGCGTTGGCAAAACAGCGATCGCTGAAGGTCTAGCGCAACGGATTGTTAATCAAGATGTTCCCGAAGTTCTACTCGATAAGCAAGTAATCAGCTTGGATATGGGGTCTGTAGTTGCAGGAACTCGCTTCCGTGGTGATTTTGAGGAACGCCTGAAAAAAATCATGGAAGAAGTCCGCACCGCAGGTAACATCATCTTAGTGATTGATGAAATTCATACCTTAGTTGGTGCAGGTGGTACAGAAGGCGGTTTAGATGCAGCTAATATCCTGAAACCAGCCTTAGCAAGGGGTGAACTCCAATGTATTGGTGCAACGACCTTAGATGAATATCGTCAGCATATCGAGCGTGATGCAGCCCTAGAGCGGCGTTTCCAACCAATTTTGGTCGGTGAACCATCGGTAGCCGAAACTATTGATATTCTCTATGGTTTACGCAGTGCTTATGAACAGCACCATAAAGTCAATATTACTGATGAAGCGGTAGTTGCAGCGGCGGAGTTAGCGGATCGTTATATTAGCGATCGCTTCCTACCAGACAAAGCCATTGACTTGATTGATGAAGCTGGTTCTCGTGTGCGCTTACGTAACTCGCGTATTGCCAATAATAAAGAACTCAAACGGGAATTAACCACCGCTACCAAAGCCAAATCTGAAGCCATCAGAACTCAAGACTTTGGCAAAGCTGGTAAGTTGCGGATACAAGAATTGGAACTTCAAGCCAAACTTGATTTAGAAGAAAACCAGCAACCTGTTAACGCTCCCATTGTCAACGAGGAAGACATCGCCCAAATTGTCGCCTCTTGGACTGGTGTTCCTGTTAACAAACTCACTGAATCTGAATCAGAGTTACTCTTACACCTGGAAGACACCTTACACAAACGGCTCATTGGGCAAGAACAAGCAGTTACATCCGTTTCTCGCGCTATCCGTCGCGCCCGTGTCGGCTTAAAAAGTCCTGATCGTCCCATCGCCAGTTTTATCTTCTCTGGTCCAACTGGTGTAGGTAAAACTGAATTAGCCAAAGCCTTAGCAGCTTACTTCTTTGGTGACGAAGACTCTATGGTGCGCTTAGATATGTCCGAATACATGGAGAGCCAAAATGTTTCTAAGTTGATTGGTTCACCTCCTGGTTATGTAGGATACAACGAAGGCGGACAATTAACGGAAGCTGTACGGCGCAAACCTTATACAGTGTTGCTATTCGACGAAATCGAAAAAGCGCATCCCGATGTATTCAATATGCTGCTGCAAATCTTAGATGATGGTCATCTTACGGATGCGAAAGGTCGAAAAGTAGACTTCAAGAATACATTAATTATCTTGACTTCTAATATTGGTTCTAAGGTAATTGAAAAAGGTGGTAGTAGTTTAGGGTTTGAGTTTGATAATCAACCAGATGCTAGTTATCATCGGATTCGCAACTTAGTTAACGAAGAACTCAAAGCTTATTTCCGTCCAGAATTCCTCAACCGTGTTGATGATATCATCGTCTTTACTCAACTCAACAAAGATGAAGTCAAGCAAATTGCTGAAATCATGCTGCGTGATGTTGCTACTCGCCTGAAAGATAAGGATATAGCCTTGGAAGTTACAGAAGCCTTTAAAGAGAAGGTAGTACAAGAAGGCTATGACCCAAGCTACGGCGCAAGACCATTACGCCGCGCTATTGTGCGTCTGCTAGAAGATTCTCTGGTTGAAGCTATCCTATCTGGTGAAATTACAGATGGAGATAAGGCGATCGTTGATGTAGATGATGATGGCCAGGTAAAAGTCAGAAAATCGGAAACTCGTGAGTTGCTATTAACTAATGTTGGTTAATTACGGGTTTTAATAGCATTAGCAAATTACTTATTTGGTGGGTGACGTTATTGTTAACCCACCATTTTTAATCAGTTCTGTTTATCAGTTAGGAGTTATAGCGATCGCTATTCTATGAGAGGCGTTGCTGATTGAATGTATGAATTAGCCTCACGCAAAGGCGCAAAGGCGCAAAGAATTAAGAGTTAAACTAATTTTTAAATTTCATACTCTGATTCAGCAACGCCCTATGAGGTAGAGCAAATGCAAAAATTATATTGTCATGGCTTGACGCTATAACTTGTCGTTAAAGAGTTATTTTGATCCAAACTGGCGGAAATTCATGCAGCAAAGTCGTAAAAGTTAATCATGGGTGTTACCCTAAATGTTAAAGTTGCAAAGATATTAATTGCCAACTTTCTCTTCCAGACACTACGCAAACAGCGAGTATCAATGTTGAAGAAATTACAGAAAACACAAATTTATCTGCTTACGGGCGCTGGAATATGTGCCTTTTTTGCTGGTGCAATGGTGGCAGCCCCCCAAGCTGGCAAAACCCTAAGCCAATGGCTGAACTTGAGTCCAGATAAGCAGGAACAACTAACTGAGGCTAACAAAGCTAAGTCAGTTGTATTTTCTATACTGTCTCAATCTGTACCAGAGAGATTAACAAAACTTACGGAAATTGCTGAACAAGGTAGTTCCCCAGATCGGGAACGGGCCCGTTATCTGTTGGCCAGTGATTATGTAGAAACTTCTCAAGGGGAAAAAGCCCTGAGTTTATTATTAGGACTAGAAAAAGACTATCCCGTTTTAGCTCCTTATGTTTTACTAAAACAAGCCCAGGCACATGATATTTTAGGTGAAGGTAAAAAAGCTTCAGATTTGCGCCAAAAGGTGTTAAAGGAATATCCTCAAGAAGCAGCGGTAGTTAAAGCCATATATGCGATCGCTCAACCAAAATTGCATGATCAAGCGATCGCTCAATTCCCTTCCCATCCCCTCACGTGGGAAATTATCCGCAAACGGTTAAGAGAAAATCCTAATCAACCCAATTTACAATTAATCTTGGTTAAATACGCCGCTGATGAACCGGGAATTATTGGTGTATTAGATCAATTAGTAAAACAACCACAACTTAAACCCGCAGATTGGGAACTTGTTGGTGCAGTGTACTGGAAAAATAATCAATTTACTAAAGCTAAAAATGCCTATGTTAAAGCACCGAAAACAGCTACTAGCCTCTACCGCATTGCTAGGGGATTACAATTAAATAAAGAGCAAGATCAAGCGATCGCTGTTTACAAACAACTCATCCAAAAATTTCCCACTGAAACAGAAACGGGAACAGCCTTACTACGGTTATCAGAAATCGCTAAAGGTAAAGATTCCATAACTTATCTCGACCAAATTATCAGTAAATTTCCTGAACAAGCGCCTCAAGCTTTAGCAAGAAAAGCTACTCTTTTGGAAAGTCTTAAAGATGATCAATCAGCTAATGCTACATGGAAATTATTACTAGGTAAATATAGCGGATCTGATGAAGCCGCAGAATTTCGCTGGAAAACAGCCGAAGCTAAAGCTAAGAATAATGACTATTTAGGTGCGTGGGAATGGGCGCAACCAATTACTATTAATAACAAGACTAGTATCATAGCTCCCAGAGCCGGATTTTGGGTAGGCAAGTGGGCAACGACACTAAATAAGCAACAGGAAGCGATTACGGCTTATCAGTATGTAATTAGTGAATTTCCTTACTCTTATTATGCTTGGCGTTCTGCCAGTCTTTTAGGTTTAAATGTGGGTAATTTTAATAATATACGTTTGATGAACCCCACCATTATTCCTTATCAACGCCCTGTACCTCCAGCGGGTTCTCAAACTTTCCAAGAATTGTATTTGTTAGGACAAGATCGTGATGCTTGGCAACAATGGAAAACCGAAGTTAATCAAAAAACTGAGCCTAGTGTCGCGGAACAATTTACAGAAGGGTTGATGAGTTTCACTAAAGGTGATTATCTAATTGGGATTGACAAAATTTCTAAATTAGAAGATAGGAAAACTCCCACAGACAAAGCCGAATATCAAGCTTTAAGTCAACAAAGTATTTATTGGCAAGCCCGTTATCCTTTTCCCTATTTTAAAGAAATTGAAAAATGGTCTACTTCCCGTCAACTTAATCCGCTGTTAGTTACAGCCTTGATGCGGCAAGAGTCTCGCTTTCAACCGAAAATTAAATCGGTAGTCGGTGCAACTGGTTTAATGCAAGTTATGCCCAGTACAGGCGCATGGATAGCCCCACAAATCAATTTAGATTTTAAAAAACTCAATCTGGAAGATCCCACCGATAACATCAATTTGGGTACTTGGTATCTTGATCATACTCATCAACAGTATGGTAATAATTCCATGTTAGCGATCGCTAGTTATAATGCTGGACCTGGTAATGTTGCCAAATGGTTGCGAACTATACCCAAAAAAGATCCAGATGAGTTTGTGGAAGTAATTCCTTTTGATGAAACTAAAAATTACGTTCGTCAAGTTTTTGGTAACTACTGGAATTATCTCCGACTTTACAATCCAGAAGTTTCCGCTATAGTCACAAAATACTCAAAAGCACACCCTAAGTTAGGAACTTCCAAATAGGGGCAGGGAGTAGGGGAGAAATAAATATACTTTCTTCTTCCTTCTGATAGCGCAGCGTGGCGTGAGCCATACTCCTGTAGGGGCGAAGCATTCGGACGATAAATTATCGGTTTTTCCCAAGTTTATTTTCCGAATGCTTCGCCCTTACACCAATGCTTCGCCCCTACGACTCCTGACTCCTGAATGGGCGCAGGCCCTGCGCCCCTACGAGATAAACGGTGTTAAATCTAAATGTTCTTCAATTTGAGTTGCTAAAGAATCTAAAATTTGTTCTCGCTGTTCTCGGTAGTTTGATACACCTGTTGGTAATGATTTCAAACCTCGTTGTTGTCGAAGACGATTTACCCAAGCTCGTCGCCATGGTCCATTATCAAAAATTCCGTGTAGATAAGTTCCCCACACCGATTGACAACTATCCACTAAACCTAAATTAACATCGTCAAATAGAGGATGACAGGATTTTTGATCAGCGGGGTTTTCGATACGCGATCGCCCTTGGTGGATTTCAAACCCGGTTACAGGTAAGCCCATTTGGGGATAATTGGAGGTAACTTGACGCTGACGGGCAATTTTTTGACCTGTAATGACTGTTTTTATTGGTAATAAATTTAACCCTTGATATCTGCCAGCTTGCCCTTCTACTCCTTCTGGATCGGCGATAGTTTGTCCCAGCATTTGGAAACCACCACAAATTCCTAAAACTGTTCCTCCAGAAGCTGCATAGTTTTGAATTGCTTCTGCCATACCGCTTTTTTGCAACAGGATTAAATCTGCAATTGTGGTTTTTGTTCCGGGGATAATTACTGCATCTGGATGTCCTAAATCTTGCTTAGGGCTGAGATATTTTACTGTTACCGATGGTTCTGATTCCAAAGGATCAAAATCGGTAAAGTTAGCAATTCTAGGTAAGCGAATTACAGCAATATTCAGTTCTGAATTAGCTTTTGCTGGTTTGCGTTCTAGTAAATCGAGGGAGTCTTCCGCTGGAAAAACCTGTTCTAAATAGGGAATTACCCCCACAACAGATATACCTGTGCGTTCTTCTAACCATTTGATTCCTGGTTCGAGAATTGATCGTTGTCCCCGAAATTTGTTAATCGCGACTCCTTTAATTAAGGCGCGTTCGTCTGGGTCTAATAGTTCTAATGTTCCTACTACATGGGCAAATGCCCCACCTCGATCAATATCAACTACTAAAAGGGTGGGTGCATTTAAATGTTTTGCCACCCGCATATTAGTTAAATCCCGATGTTTGAGATTAATTTCTGCGGGACTACCAGCACCCTCGCAAACTAAAGCATCAAATTCTGTAGATAGATATTGTAGACATTCTTTAATAGTCTGCCAACCTAGTTCAAAATATTGTTCATAATAGTCTGTGGCGCTGACTTTCCCTATGGCTTTACCTTTAAGGATAATTTGGGATGTCATATCCCCTTGGGGTTTCAGTAAAATTGGGTTCATTTCTACTAAGGGCGCTACTCCCGCCGCCCAAGCTTGCACTGCTTGAGCATAGCCAATTTCTCCCCCACTAGCAGTCACGTAGGCATTTAAAGCCATATTTTGCCCTTTAAAGGGAGCTACTCGCCAACCGCGCCGCGAAAGAATCCGACAAATAGCTGTGGTTAACAGTGATTTCCCCGCGTGGGATGTTGTTCCCACTACCATTATTGATTTCATTTTTAACTATAATCTAGTATGTTCGGATCAGTAGTGCATCGGTAAATAAGCTGTGATTTTTTTAAAGTTGCATGAGTATGGCGGGCAAGATGCCCACCCCATAAGAGTTTTAACCACAATTTATTGGTTAAAAGGGTAAACGCAACCAGCGAGTAATAAAATCATTGAAGCGATCGCTTACTGACGGATTACGCCAATTTTGATCTTGTAACTTTCCTATGAGTAAATGTCCCAGCGGTGTCAGACGAAAACTATCTGTAATTCCCTGTCCATCAACTTCTCGCCGCAATACTCCTACGTCAATTAACCAGGCTAAAGCATTTTCACAGGTTAATTCTGATAATGGACGGTTGGTGTAACTTTGCTTGATGCCTTTATCCATGGCAATAGTGCCTAGTTGGATACTTTGGCTGGCCATTGCTACAAATAAACTGAGATTAAAGGGCGAACAGATGAGCGATCGCTCGGCTCTTTCTAGGGCTTTATCAGTATAAACTAAGGGTTTGAGGTTTGGGGAATTCACAGTAGACATTTTTACTCACTATAAATTGTGCTTTTTGTCAATACTTTTGTCATGAATATTTCTGTTTGATAATATTCGTTAACAATTTATTTAAATATTGTAAATTATTGTAAAATTTTGATTGCATGAAGATTTTTAAACAGGACAAGGTGAATTATGCCTCTAGCAGTTGGTACAGACGCACCTGCATTTACAACTAAAGACACTAACGGTAATACAGTTTCATTATCAGATTTCGCCGGTAAAACCGTAGTTCTCTATTTTTATCCCAAAGATGACACACCAGGCTGCACCAAACAAGCTTGTAGTTTCCGGGATGCTAAACCAGAATATTCGACAAAAGGCATAGTTGTTCTTGGAGTGAGTGCTGATGATGAAGCAGCCCACCAAGCATTCACCTCCAAATATAATCTCAATTTTCCCCTGTTAGCTGATACCGATAAAAGCATCATCACTGCTTATGATGTTGATGGTGGTGGTTATGCCAAGCGTGTTACCTATGTAATTGGTACTGATGGCAAGATTACTCATATTGATACCGCTGTAAATACAGTTACACACGCTAGTGATGTTTTGGCAGCACTGAATTTGTAATCATAAATCAGTAGGGGCGCAGAGTCTGCGCCCATTCTTTGTTTCAGGATTTGCGTCCAGAAGAGCAGCTTAAACCACTGCTCTTTCCTGAACTCCTTTTTTAGGTATTATTGACCTGATAAAGGTAAAATTTGTAAAGGCAATGTATTTGTAACCTCAGACGCACCTGGATTTTGTTGTGACTGAGTTTGCAGACGTTTTTGTTGTGCAGCTTTGAATGCGGCTGCGGCTTGATCTAACTGTTGACTTTGTTCATTAGCATTCCATTGGAGATTTCCAAATTGTGCCTGATGAATTAAGTTAAACATATTGAAATCTGAGGCATTACCAGATAAAGGATTACTATTACCATCGCTACCGGGACTACCAAAAGGTTGATTAGGATTAGCTAAGGTAGGTTTTGCTATGAGAATAGAAGCAAAGCTTATGCCGGCGATAGTGGCAATAATAATTTTGTGAACTGGTAAAAATGGTCTTTTCATGAAATTTCCCCTCATAATGATGCTTTTTATATTAAGCAAGAGTCCGACGCAATTGGGGTTGAATACTCAGTAAAGCTACTAATGCAAAACCCAACAACACTAATAACGCTACACCAAAGGTAACATCACCCCAAAAAGCGTGCATTACTATGTCATTTAATGACCAACTGCTGTGTAGATACAAATAGCGAATAGGTTCAATCGCATAGCTGAGAGGGTTGAGGGTAGAGATAACCTGCAACCAACCAGGCATAAAGGATAAAGGTGCTAAGGCTGTGCTGGCAAACAACAAAGGTAGATTAGTAACAAAAATTACAGCTATCAGTTCAATATGCCCTGGTAAAGCAAAAGCTAAACCGAGAGAAATAGCCGTGACACCCAAAGCTAAAAGCAAGACAATGAGAGCGATCGCGCATAACCCAGCCGTATCCGGTAAACCAGCCCCTAAAAACGCTGCTGCTGCCACAATTACCGCCGCTTGTAATAAACTTTGGCTAATAATAAAAATAGCAGAAGCAAACACAATTGAGAAGCGAGAAGCTAAAGGTGCAACCAGCAACCGATTTAAAAAGCCAAATTCCCTGTCAAACATTACAGGTAAACCGGCATTCAAAGCCCCAGCAAAAGCTGTAAATACGATGACACCGGCTGCTAGGAATTGTCCGTAGTTTGTCGTACTCCCAAATAAACCTTTGGGGGCATTTTGGAATAAAGCCCCAAATAAAACTAACCACATCACAGGCTGAATAATTCCGGCAACAAGGGTAGAAGGACGGCGTTGCAGTTGAATAAAAAGACGACGAGTTAAAGCAAAGGTTTCTTGGAAAATTTCTCCCAGAAAATTAGGAGTAGTATCAGCAACTACATTTGCAGATGTTAATTGCTGCCAGTTCATATCAGCCTTTACAGCTATTTTATTCATACAAAATAATTCGATTCAAGGGTATAAATTATAAACATCTCTGCAATTTTCAATTAGCAAAGAATATTTATAATTCTTAACAATATATTATAACAAAAATCACTCTAGACTGTTCACAAATCAACGTTTTCTCCCACCGATACACCCCACTCTCTAGTTCCTAGTTCTTGTTGATAGTCAACTTGACAATGATATTTTGCTAGTTCTGGCCAGTTGAGTACGGCTTCTAACAAGTCTTGATACCCCAGCGTGTTGGGATGAAGTCCATCATTGCTCATGCGTTCACTTCTCCAAGCTGGACTACGTTGCATCCATTGGTCAAAAATATCTAAGTAGGGAATTTGCCTTTGATAACAAGCTTGACGAGTTGCTTCTTTGTAGCGATATTGGTCGGCGTGATTGTAGAATAGACAGTCAAGGAAAGGCATTTTAGTTTCTTCTACAGGAACCATGCCCACAAAAATTACAGGACATAATTGTTGTGCTTGATCTAGTAATGCAGCTATCTCCAATTCAAACTGATTAAAATCTGTGTAGTTTCTGCCGTTTGTGCGTCCTAATCTTGGTGTATCATTAACTCCAACAGATAAAATAATCAAATCAGGAACACGATGACGAATTTCCCCACGGTGACGGAATTCTATTTCTAGTCGTTGGGAAACTTGCTGTGTGCGATCGCCCCTAATTCCCAAATTATAAAGCACATGACCCACGCTGTCTGGTAACATCCACCATCGTCGGAGTTGTTCCACCCAACCACCTTTTTCCGGGTCGCCATATCCATATACTAAGCTATCTCCTAAAGCGACAATCTTTAAAGGCTGACATAGTTTTGGCGATATAGATCGTTGCATGGAGGTAAAACTCTGAAAATTTGGCATTATGAACAGCAATATAGTTGATTTCGGCAACAGATTATATATATTTTTACACTATTAT
>NZ_VILD01000007.1:182732-188368 GCF_009712085.1 Anabaena sp. UHCC 0253 | reverse complement strand
TTTACTACCACACAAGCACAAGCCCACTGCGGCAAGTTTTCTCTTTTCTAGACTTCTATAGGACTAAGATTTGGATTTTTGTTTCGCGTAATGCACCCTGATCTTGATGAATATGCTTTTTTAATTTCGCTCTGTGATACTAGTAGCCGGTCAAATACATTTTTACGGATAAAGAACAAACGAACCACAAAGGACGCAAAGAGCGCGAAGGAAGAAGGAAGAAGGAAGATTATTTACCCGTCAATTACTTTTTGACAGACTACTAGTTCTTGATTAAATTCTTGATTACAAAAAAGTCAATATCAATTACAAAATTTTTTCATATCATCACGATGATAAATAGTAATTCTTTGTCATTTGCTAAATGTCAAAAATAAATTTTTGATGAGATTTGCGAGAAAAAATAGTCAAACCAGGCACTACTTTTGATCAACTACGTCAACTATCTTAAATTTAGTCAATCCCATTGGAATAGTCTCAAATCAAAATGAAATTCAATTTCTTAAAGTTTTGTTCCCAGAAATTACTTAAACGATTATTTCTGCCTTTGTTCTTAATATCCTTACTCACCGCCTTTTGGGGAAACACCTTCACTGCTGTTAACGCCCAAGCACCACGTCAAGAAATTCGTGGTGTATGGATGACAAATAATGATCTGAATATTCTCAGAGATAGGACTAAAGTTCAGGAAGCTGTAACAAAACTGCGACAACTCAATTTTAACACTATCTATCCTGTGATTTGGAATTCTGGATATGTGATGTATCCGAGTAACGTAGCCAAGAGATTAGAAATTCAACCCTTTGTATTTCGAGGTTTAGACGGACATGATATCCTTGAAGACCTAATTGAAAAATCCCACCGTCAAAATTTACTGGTAATTCCTTGGTTTGAATTTGGCTTTATGGCTCCCCCAACCTCAGAATTAGCCATAAATAAACCTGAATGGTTCACACAAAAACGGGATGGTAGTCAAACATCTATTAGTGCCGCTGGTGAAGTTAAATGGTTAAATCCTTTTCATCCCGAAGTACAACAATTTATTACTGATTTGCTGGTAGAACTGACCAATAAATACGATCTTGATGGTATTCAATTTGATGATCACATGAGTTTACCCCATGAATTTGGCTATGATCAATATACAGTTGCTTTATACACCAAAGAAACTAAAAAAAGTCCCCCAACAGATCCTAGAGATCCGGAATGGGTAAATTGGCGAGCAAATAAAATTACAGATTTTATGGTAAGACTCAACCAAACCATTAAGCAAATAAAACCCAAACTGATTTTCTCTGTTTCTCCTAATTACTATGATTTTGCTTATAAATTTCAACTCCAAGATTGGTTGAATTGGGTGCGGTTAAACATAGTAGATGAGTTAATTGTGCAAGTTTATCGGGACAACTTGAATGATTTTAGCTCCAAACTTTCCCGTCCAGAAATGGAAGAAGTCAAACAAATAATTCCTACGGGAATTGGAATTATGGCAGGTTTAAGAACTAAACCCGTTTCCATTCAACAAATTCAATCTCAGGTTCGAGCCGCTCAACAACGGGGACTGGGTGTAGCTTTTTTCTATTATGAAAGCCTTTGGAATGCAGCACCAGAACCATTAAAAGAACGCTTGGCTGGATTTAAAAATTTATTTCCATATCCTTCACAGCGAACGGCATTAGAACGAAATTACGGCAGAATTCAGGAGTCAAACTCTTTTGATGAATTCCAAATATTGCCAACCACAGGCTACGGACAACAAAATTAAAGATAATTAGTGGGGGTGTGAATCCCCCTTCTTCTTGTCTCAATCCCTAATTTTTACTTCCGCCCGGCGAATAGTTAAAAACCCACTTTAACCATTGTTGTAAAGAATTCACACCATTGATACTCTTCACCCCCGGCGCACGCGCAGTATATAATCCATCAACAGCAACTAATGCCGAATATTGTAACCCCAAAAAACTATCAACAGCGGCATAAGGTCCACCCAGGGTAATTGCTCCTGCGGCATAGATTTGTCCTTTGGTATTTCGCATTTCTAATAGTTCAAAATTATTCGCTACGGTTAATCTTCCTAAATGATTTAAAGGGAGATTGTAATGTTGAACTAAATCTTCTAATAAAGGACTAGCTTCAACTTTGGCATCTAATCCAGTAGCATCAATAATAAAGTCTGCGGTTAATTTCATTTCCCCCAAACCTTCTGCTTGAATATTAGTAATAGTCCGGTTTTGTTCATCTTTTTCTACACTAAATACCTGACCAAAAGTGATTTGATACCAACCTTCTTTGATGCCTTGTTCCGTGATATTTTGCCAGTCTAAACGGTCAGCAGTAGTTGTCCCTCCCCAGTCTGCTAGTAAGCTTTTACGTTCTTCGGGAGTAGCTTTTTCTAGCATTTCCCGCAGTTCACCACCCCAACAAGCTTTTGGCCAGTTAAAGGGCTGAAATTCATAGTGATTTTTAACGGTACGTTGTGCTTTTTGAAATTTGTTGCCTTGGGGTTTAGGCGATCGCATTAAATGTAAAACTGTAACATGACGATTTTGTTTTCTCGCTTCATAAATCCGCTGTATAACCCGTGAAGCCACAATTCCCCGTCCCCTAATCAACACTGTCCCACCTTGGCGTTCTAGTTGTTCATAAACATGATTGTGGTCTTCATAGGCATTAACTACAGATTTAAAATCCTGATACTTTTCTCGATAAGTTTGCAAATCTGGTAGAAACTGAATGGCTGGATATCCCGTAGCTAAATGTAAATAACGACTGACAATAAAAGCATATTCTCCTTGTCCTAAAGCATAAGCAATACAATATCTCCCATCTTCCGTTTTCCGAATTCCTCTTACTCTTCCATAACGATAAATTTGCTCCCAACCAATGCGTTTTGCTTCCCTATCTATAGAATTAAAAACATTACCTGCACGAGGAGTATAGGTTTGGGCAAAAGTTGGTTCACTAAAAACTTGCCATAAATATTTAAATGCAGACTTTAAATGACCTTGAGTTAAATCATGCCAAGATTCTCGTAAAGCATAACTAGGCCAACCCCAAATATTATCGGGACAAGAATCAGAATTAGAACGCAATCTTTCTGGCAAAGGAATTTGGGAATTGAGACAAAGCCGCTGATAACGGGCATAGGGTTGTGGTTCTAATCCCACAGCAATAATTTTATTAGCTTTTACACCACTAATTCTCAGCAAATCAACCCAAATAAAACTTCCCAAACCTGCCCCAATAGCTAGATAATCACATTCATGAATGGGTAAACCTGTAGCATGAAGCGCCTGAACTTCTACCTTTTCTGACTGAAAAGCCGACGGCGGAAAATTACTACCTACAGGCGTAGCTACAGGTAACGGTGATACACTAGAATCGGGAAGATTAGTATGAGGATTAAATTGAATTCTAGAAGGATGATTAGGAGTAGGAATAATAGTATTAATACCAAACTGAACAGTAATTGCATAAGGTCCAATTTGCACAGTATCGCCATTCTTTAACTGACAACGAGTTTGTTTTTGACCATTAACATAAACTCCATTCGCACTATTTTGATCAATCACAAATATATGATTTTCATCCCAGTCTTGTTCTGAGTCAATTAGCGCATGATAACGAGAAACTTCATTACTATTTAACAGCATTCTCGAAACACGCTGTCCCTGAATTTCTGTTGGTAAGCGGGCAAATTCTCGACCAAAAGCAATGGGTATATTTAATTTTGGTTCTCGTCTTTCTCCCGTCGCTGGATCTTCCCAACTTAATTGAATTTGTAAGTTAGTCATGAGTCAGTTATTTGTGGTTAGTGATCAATTATTAATGATTTAATTACTGGGTGCAACCAAAACGCTGACGGCTGCTGCTAAAGATGTACCACACCAAGGACAACCTATTTTTAAATTTTCGGCTGGGGAAATTTTATGACATCTGGAACATTGTAAACCATATACAGGTGTGGGTCTTGTCACAGGTGTGGGAGAATGTATTTGCAATTGTGGTGGTATAATAGTTGGGGAAATAATCTTGTGAACAGAAATAGCTGTAACTTCTATTTTCTGTTGTCCTAAATAAATGATGCTACCTTTTCCTAAAGCCATTTCCCCTTTAATTAATTGTTGATTATTGATTAGTGGAGGATTTGGTTCACGCAAGTTTCTGATATAAAATTGTTGCTGTTGTGCGTGAAAAAATATTTCGACGTGCAAACCCGATACAGTCGGGTGAGTTAAAATAATATCGCATTGTAAGGGATCTCGACCAAGACGCACAGTACCTGGATTTTTGCTGGACTGTTGCTCGTAAATATGCTGTGTGATATTTTGATCTTTATCTTGCCAATGTAAAGTTAATGTGTTCATTGTCTTTAAAGTAAATTTTTATCTCCTTTTAATTCCGACTCCTGACTCCTAAATGCTTACATTTTATGACTCCTACTTTACTTGGTCGTTGGCAAACGCGATTATTATTATTAGCAACTGTAGGTATCTTGGTATCTATACCTTTCGCTACAGGTTTATTTGGCAACAAATCTAATTTAGTATATTTTTGGATACTTGCCTATGTCGCCATTTTTGGACTAGGTTGGGATATTTTGTATAACTATCTGCAAAAATCCCGTTGGGATAGAGACTGGCCAGCAGCTTATCAGCTTTTTGCTGGTATCTGGGAAATGGTATTTGTCTTTTGTGGGGTGAAGATATTGGGATTTTTACCTATACCTATACCTAAGAATGAATTATCACCGTTTATCTTTTTGCTGCATTATAGTGTTGTTTGGTTAGCAGTTTTTATAAGTTCACAAAGCATAATGAGGATTATTTTCCCCCGGTGGCGGTTTCGCGGTGGAAAATGGTTGTGAGTTAACCCCCTTTGGGGAATTAAAAATTAAAGACAAAAAACTGAAACTATGAACAGTGAATTACCGATACATGATAAAGCTAATTGTGAGGTAGAAACTACCCTCAAAGTCATTGGTGGTAGGTGGAAGGTATTGATAATTAGAGAATTAATAACTGGGGTGAAACGGTTTGGAGAATTACAACGTTCTTTAAATGGAATTACCCAAAAAATGCTCACTCAGCAACTTCGAGAAATGGAAGTAGATGGGATTATACATAGAGAAATTTATCCCCAAATTCCCCCAAAGGTAGAATATTCACTCACACCTTTAGGGGAAAGTTTAAAACCTATTCTTTATGCTATGCACGAATGGGCAATTAATCACTTACAGCATAATTCCATAAATTAAGATTTAGGGCGTTGCTGATTAAGAGTATGATTTTGTTTCACGCAGAGGCGCTCCAGTCACAGAGAGTAAGGGTTTGAAATCTTTGATTTTTCAATTTCATACTTCAATTCAGCAACGCCAGATTTAGGAGTTAGTTTGTAAATAATCAATTGCGGCTGCTAATTTGTCAGGATAACTTTCAGCAAATTTTTCAAACCATAATCCTTCTGATGATAATGGATCTAATTTAGCTAACCACTTTTTGGCGGGTTTTTCTAAAGCTTGTCTTTGTTTAGCTTTAAGTTTTTCCTGACGAATTTTCTCCTGGATTAATTCTTCTTGTTTTCGCAGTTCTTCAGCCGCATCTTTTGCCGCTAAATCTGACTGAACATCTGCTAAT
>NZ_VILD01000007.1:122479-182707 GCF_009712085.1 Anabaena sp. UHCC 0253 | reverse complement strand
CTTCTTGTTTTCGCAGTTCTTCAGCCGCATCTTTTGCCGCTAAATCTGACTGAACATCTGCTAATAAATTATCTATAACTACATCTGATTTTGTCGTAGTTGAATTAACAAATTGAATGGAGTTTAAGTTAGTCTGGGGTACGGTAGGTTGATATGAAATATGTTCCGTTTTAGTTTCAGCTTCTGCAAAATCGGCTTGTACTTCTGATAATAAGTTATCTATAACTACATCTGACTTTGTAGTAGGTGAATGAACAAATTGAATGGAGTTTAAGTTAGTCTGGGGTACGGCAGTTTTAGTTTCAGCTTCCGCAAAATCAGCTTGTACTTCTGATAACAAGTTATCTATTAATACATCTGATTTCGTAGTAGAGGAAACCACAAACTTAATTGGGTTTAAATTAGTTTGTGGTGGTGTAGTTTTTGGTTGAGTATGTTCAGTTTTAATTTCAGCTAATAGCTTATCAATGGAATCCATATTGGTAATTCCTGGAAAAGAGATTGCTAATCATTAATGGCATTGAGAAGAACTTCTGATAAACTCATATCTTCCATATCATCCATTGTCACGGTGTCGCAAATATCAAATTTAGCACCTGCACTTTGTAGTTCATCATCTAGAATTTTCAGAAAGCGGGTAGCTTGAGCATCATTACCAACTTGAATAAAGGAAATACCTAATTCTTCATCTTTATCTAGACGACGAGAAGCTTCAATAATTACCTTCATTACGGCTTTGCGATCATCTGGTTCACCATCAGTAACTACTAAAATTGTTTCCCCATTGGGTTTAGCTGTACCAGCAGTTTTACGTTGTAGATAATCATCGGTAGCGTGTTTTAAAACTCCTGCTAAATCGGTTGTGCCAGAAGGATCATTTTCCATGAAAATTTGTGAAACTTTGGCAGATGTGACATTTTCATAACGTTTGAATTTTCCAGAAAACAAGTAAATAGTAATGCCATCTGGATCATATTGTTCACATTTACTTGCTAATGCTAAAGTTGATTCTTGTGCTGTTACCCATCTAGTTCTACCACCTTTTTGATCTGGGGTAGCCATGCTACCACTTTTATCAATAATCAAGGTGTAATCACGATTGTCTAGCATGGCTAAATTCTCCAGTTATTGGTAAGTAATTTTTAAATTAATCAGTTATCGCATTCATTAAAACATCAGCCAGACTCATGTCTTCTAAATCATCTAAAGTTATGGTGTCACAAATATCGAATTTTGCACCAACACTTTGTAATTGATCATCTATGGCTTTGAGGAATTTGGTTGCTTGAGGATCATTGCCAACTTGAATCATGGAAATTCCTAATTCTTCATCTCGATCCATTTTTTGGGTAGCACTGATGATGACTTCAAATACGGCTTTACGATCATCTGGTTCACCATCAGTAATAACTAAAATTGTTTCCCCGTTAGGTTTGCTTTGCCCGGCTGCTTTGCGTTGAAAATAATTATTCAGGGCATCTTGTAATACACTGGCTAAGTTGGTTGTTCCTGCTGGATCATTTTCTTGGAATACCTGAGCTACTTTGGCTGATGTCACATCATCGTAACGTTTAAATCTGCCGGAAAAAACGTAAATTGTAATGCCATCTGGATCATATTGTTCACATTTTCTGGCTAAAGCAATGGTAGATTCTTGGGCTATTTCCCATCTACTTCTCCCGCCCACTTGGTCGGGTGTGGACATACTGCCGCTTTTGTCAATAATTAGGGTATAATCGCGATCGCTCATCATAATCTTCCTTTGGTTGTTTTCTCTAGTTTAATGGTTAAGTACGAATACAGTACCATAATTAAATTCTTTGTAATATTTTTATGAGTATTTCTTATCTGTTCCCTTTTTTTGTAATTATCTATGAGTTAGAAATTACAAGTTACGAATTACTAGTTTTTGATTTAGGGTAAGCAATGCGTTTGTGATGAAATTGTTGCCAAACATCTACAAATATTTTGGCAATTTTTGGCATTTCTGCCTTTGTTAATCCTGAATCTATTAATTGTTCATCTTGCCATTTTGCTCGCAAAATATTATTCAGCATATTTAATGCTTGTTCTGGAGTTGCATCTTTGAGGCTGCGTAAGGCAGCTTCACAAGAATCTGCTAACATGACGATTCCTGTTTCCCGTGATTGGGGTATAGGTCCATCGTAGCAAAAATCGGCTTTATCTACTATGATACTAGGATTTTCTTGAGCTACTTGTTGGGCTTGGTGATAAAAATAGGCGATCGCCATTGTGCCTTGATGTTCGGGAATAAAAGCCTGAATCGCTGTTGGTAAGCTGTGTTTCTTGGCCATGATCAACCCTTGCGTCACGTGCTTTTTAATAATTTCTGCACTTTTCCAAGGATCTTTAATTTCTGTATCATGTTTATTTGGTCCTCCCATTTGATTTTCAATAAATCCTAATGGATCGTGCATTTTGCCAATATCATGGTATAATGTCCCCGCCCTAACTAACTCTACATTACATCCCAATTCTTTTGCAGCCGCTTCAGCAAGAGTGGCTACTAATAAAGTATGCTGAAAAGTTCCTGGAGCTTCCGTCGCCAAACGCTGTAATAATGGGCGATTAGGGTTTGCTAATTCTGCCAAGCGGATGGGGGTAATCACATCAAACAGCTTTTCCAGATAAGGGCTTAAACCCAAGGCGACAATACTCCAAGCCAAGCCCGATACAGCAAATAAACCTACTTCTTGGAAGATATACCAACCTGAACCGAATACCGTACCCGTAAAGATTTTTAATAATAAATATATGCCACCTTGGGTTAAGGCAGTAATAACACCTAATAAAGCGAGTTCTTCCCGCGATCGCAATATATGCGCTACATAACTGCTTAAAATTCCACCCCCAGCCCCAGCCATCAATACGAGAATACTTTTATCTACGGTAAATGGTAGTATTAATGACAGTAAACCTACTACCGTTACCCCTACAGTCGGACCATAGAAACTGCCTAACAACAAACCAATGGCACTCCAGCTAGTATAGGGTAAACCGATTGCTAATATTCCCGGTACAGTCAGGGTAAGTAGTAAGACTAACAGGCGATCGCGTTGTCGTAAATAATTATTACTTTTTCTTTCTAACCACACAAAAATCCGAATAGCTACACTCACAACAGCAGCTAAAAATGTTAACCTCATCCAATTCACCTGACGGCCAATCAGTTGATAATGTTCTAAAACTTCAAATTTCCATTGTGTAATTTTCTCTCCTTTACTAACAATTACCTCTCCTTTTTTCACCTGTAACATTACAGATGGTATTTCCTGCGCTGCTAGTTGAGCTTGTTGTTGAGTTTGTTCTTCATCTTTTTAAGATTTGGTTGAATTACAGCTAATAATATTTTTGTTGCTAACGGTTCAGCCTCACTAGGAACAGATAATTGTACCTGTAAACTCACTGCATTATACAAAATACTTTTGGGTAATCCAGAGGATATTCCCTGGGCAAGAATTCGCTCTGCACTTTTACGAATTCCCGCCTGTGTATTTACCCAATCATTATCAGATAACTCTAAAATAATAGGTTCTATATAAATTTTTTTGAGTTTTCCAGTTTCTAGTTTTGATGCTTTCTCAATAGCTTGATTATATGCTTGTCTAGCTTGAATTATTTGCTTAATCAGTGCCGAAAAATCTCTTTCTGATGTGGTAGCTTGATAAGCTTCAATTTCTGATAATGCTTGAATAAAAGCTGCATCATCACTCGGTTTTTCTTGACTGGGTGTAGGTGTAGCTACCCCACTCAAGCTATCAGATAATGGTAATCCCGGAAAAATTGATGAATTAGATATGGGTTTTCCAGTTGCAGAAATTCGTTTTCTTAAATTTTGTTTACTATTATTTTCTAAAATTCCTTGTAATTTTTGCCATTCTAATATTGGAAGAGAACGCAGATAACGTTGAGTAGGAATTGATAGAACTGAAATATCAAAAAAAGGAAAAACGCCAACTATTGTCCTAATCTCATTACTGGCATCTAAAATTTTGTTCAATCTTTCATTAATCTGCTCATTTGTCTGATTATCAATCATCAAAATAGGCACAGAACTATTTATCGCTGCTTGACGTTGTAGTTCTGTTTCTTGCTGATCTTCAATATTATCCGTATAAGGAGCAATAAATGTTTGTAAGGCGATATTACCAACCTTCATTTTTGGTTGGTTATATAAATCATGCCCCAGCATACTTGTCAGTGATAATATTGCTAACACCAAAATTATTGAGGAGCGTTTTTGATGTATCCATTTAAAAAGAACTGTATCAAGTCCGCCTTTTTTTTTCAGTACGTTACCAGACGATTTATTTGTTTGCCTGTGTTTACCTTGTTTTCCTTGATGACTATTTGTTGATAAATAGAGAAGTATATCTTTGAAGAAATTCCTATGCAGTTTTTGATGGCGCTTTCCTTTGCGGAATAGCACTTTATACTGTCGCTGCCATTGCCTTAAATGCTGGCTCAAGGACTGCAAAAATCGCTGCGTTTTCATCTTTCCTTCCGCGAAATACCCCAAGTATGGCTGATGCCTCTGGCTCCCGAAGGGATACGCCACCCAAGTTAGATTAGAACTTAGGGATGGATAGCGGTTTGTATTTTACCTTATTTAGGGTTAAATACGAGTCTCTAAGTTTACTACATAATTGGTCACGTGCTTTGCCTAATCATAATTCTTTCAACGAATAATATGAGGAGCAGCAAAGATAGTATATCCTTTCTCTACAAATTCGCTAAAATCATCGTTCAGGTCATACACTCCCGACCACACCTCCATCATTGTATCGGCTAATTTTAGCATCTGAGCAAAACTATGAAGTCCCCATTTGGAGGATTTGTTAGCTAAAACAGGAATTTGCCAATTTATAGGTATACCGACGGAACTATTGTATGCACCTGATAATGATCCGGTAATTGCACTTATAACATCTTGATTAACTAAATCGTGATTTTGAGTAGCCCGTAATATTGTGAGGGGAAAGTCTTCTAGGGTACTCAGGAAGCAATAAATAGCTAAACTAATATTGCTAGTGAATGTTTCCTCTAACTGGTGCTGCGTGGCTATACTGCTCAATTCCCTGCACGCTATTTCTAGTCCTGCCCCTTTTTCTAATAAAGCATTGACTTTTATTAACTCTTGTGGTAAAGAAGTTGATGTGTTACCTAAAAAACTAACTGTTTCCGAAATGAGGTGAATGGGGTTTAGTTTTTCATTGAGAGATCGAGCGATCGCATATCCTATGATTAAACTAGCATCTGTGACAACTGGCTCATTTTGCCAATTCAATATTCTTTGCACTGCTAGGATATTTTCTCGCATTTTTGCAGTATCTTCATGAAAAAAAATTACTACTGGTAAGGTAGCGAAAATTATTTGTCCCCAGGAGTTAATATTTGTTTCTAATTCAATCCCTGCTTGTTGCTGACGCTTGAGCCAATCATCTACATCTAGTTTTCCTAAACTAATTAAACTTTCTGTCCCCAAAACGGCAATTTTACCCAAATCACAACTATTTCCGTTAGCTAAACTCTCTCCTAACAATGCTCCCAGAAATATACCCCTAACCCGATTAACGAGAGAATAACGCATGATTTTTAATTGTCAATTGTCAATTATCAATTGTCAATTATTACTGCCTTAAATAATACACCAGTGCTTGCAAGCCCAACACATAGCTTTGAGCGCCAAAACCACTAATTTGACCAATTGCTACCGGTGCTATATGAGAATGATGACGGAAATCTTCCCGACGATAAATATTACTTAGATGCACTTCGACAGTAGGTAAATTAACAGCCGCGATCGCATCTCGTAAAGCTACACTCGTATGAGTGTAAGCTCCCGCGTTTATGACAATTCCCTGATGCTTGCCTAATGCCCCATGAATAGCATCTATTAAAACCCCTTCATGATTTGACTGCACGGGTAACGTCTCTACTTGTAGATGCACTGCTTCTGCTTCTAACAAGCGATTAATTTCTGCTAAAGTTAAAGAACCATAAATTCCAGGTTCTCTGAGTCCTAGCAAATTTAGGTTTGGCCCATGCAGCACTAAAATACTTAAAACTGGCAAATTCAACTCCCACACCTTGAAAATTTTAGCGACGGCGCATAGAAGGTTCATGCACAGGAATAGGAATCAGTTCCGGTTCCGGTTCAGCCTCTGGACCTAGCAGGCTATCAATTAACTTTCGCGCTAATTCTTTCAGCTTTTCCAGTACCTTTTCTATATAATCCATTAAATTGACCGCTCCTGAGATACTACCTCAATTTTATTTAACCAGGTCGCAGAAACTCGCGTATTATCGCACCTTTAGCCTTTAATCAGGTTGACACTTTTCCATAATTATGGTAACAACCACTAGGAAATTGTAATTTTGTGTTTTCCCTTACTTATTAGATTATCACATCTACAATTCTTAATGAGTAATTAGTGATAGGAATCAATTTTAGGAGTCAGGAGAAGAAAGAAAAAGTATTATGACTTACGCAATAAATGGCTTAAAACCTGATTTTTCCGTAGGGGTAATTCATGAATTACCCCTACTATTGTGATGTTGTGCGTAAATCCTGAGTATATTTCTCCCCCTTTCCCCTGCGTTTAACTGGCTGTGTCTTTCTTTTTTCCTCTTGTAGTGGTTGACTTAGTTGTTGATTTAGTGGTTGACTTAGTTGTTTTGCGTGTAGATTTTGTAGATGCTTTGGCTGACAGTAATTCAATTGCTGTAGACAGAGTTATATTTTCTACTGATTCACCTTCGGGAATACTGACATTAGTTTTCCCATGTTTAATGTAAGGTCCATAGGGTCCATCATAGATATTTATGGGCGAATCATCTTCTGGATGTGGACCTAATTCCCGTAAAGCTTCTTTTGACTTACTCTTGGCGGATGCACGTCCTTTTTTAGGTTCTGCCAGTAATTCCAAAGCACGATCTAGAGAAATTGTCAAGACATTATCCGTAGATTTCAGGGAACGGTAATCTTTCCCCTCTTTCCCTTGGTCATGGACAACATAAGGACCAAATCTTCCTAAACTAGCTTGGATTTTTCCACCAGTTTCTGGATGAGTTCCCAAAGCACGGGGCAAAGACAATAGACCAACAGCCATGTCTAAAGTAATTGTTTCCGGTGTTACACCTTTGAGTAAGGACGCTTGTTTGGGTTTGGGATTTTCCTCAGTTTTGTCACCTAGCTGAACATAAGGACCATAAGCACCAATTTTGATATAAATTGGTTCTCCAGTTTCCGGATGACGACCGAGTTGATCCGGACCCACAATTTTTTGTTTAAGGAGGATTTCCACCTGTTTGGGATTAAGGTCAGCAGGTGTGAGGTTTTTGGGGATAGAAGCTGTCACTACCTCTTCACCATTAGTAACTTCGATGTAAGGACCATATTTACCAATACGGACTTTAGCATCTAAATTTTCTAGTTCTACAGTTCTAGCTTTACTGGCATCAATTTCGGTTTCCCGTTCCCTCACCAAAGTTTCTAAACCTTGTTCACCAAGATAAAATTTCTTTAAGTAAGGTAGCCATTTAGCTTCACCTGTAGCAATTTCATCCAAGGTTTGCTCCATTTTGGAGGTAAAACTAGGATCAACAATATCTGGAAAATGTTTTTCCAATAAATCAGTTACAGCAAAGGCAGTGAAAGTAGGAATCAGGGCATTATTCACCAATTGGGCATAATCTTTATCAATGATTGTGCCAATGATGCTGGCGTAGGTACTAGGACGACCAATCCCTTCACTTTCTAAAGTTTTTACCAGAGTTGCTTCAGTGTAACGGGCGGGGGGTTGGGTTTCATGTCCTACCGCTTCCAGTTCACGACACAATGGATGATCCCCAACTTTGAGAGGAGGTAAAATTACTTCCTGATCTTCTAAAGCGGCTTCAGGATCATCAGAACCTTCTACGTAGGCGCGGAGGTATCCTGGAAAATCTATCCGCTTCCCAGAGGAACGAAAACCAGCTTCTTCCACTTGTAGCTGGACGGTAATTTGAGTTTGACGAGAGTCAGCCATTTGAGAGGCGACGGTGCGTTTCCAAATCAAGTCATAGATAGCAAATTCCCGGCCACCCAAACCGGTTTCTTGGGGGGTACGGAAACTGCTCCCCGCAGGACGAATGGCTTCGTGGGCTTCTTGTGCGCCTTTCGATTTAGTGGTGTATTGCCGGGGTTGGGGACTCAGGTATTGTTTCCCGTATTTTTGTTCTACACAACTGCGAGCGGCAGCGATCGCTTGATCAGATAAATGCACCGAATCTGTCCGCATATAGGTAATATACCCTTGCTCATACAAATTCTGAGCTACCCGCATGGTGTCCCGTGCTGACAAGCGCAATTTGCGGTTAGATTCTTGTTGCAGTGTAGAAGTAGTAAACGGTGGTGCAGGTTTGCGAGTGACGGGACGTTCTTCCATATCCGTCACTGACCAAGTTTTTCCCTCTAGGCGTGCCTTTAGGGCTTCTGCTTGCTCCTCGTTGAGTAATACTACTTTGCGACCTGCGGTAATTTCTCCCGTTGTAGAGTCAAAATCACTACCTGTAGCAACTTTCGTACCTGCTAGAGCTACTAACACGGCGCTAAAAGGACTTTTTTCCTGCTCTAGGCTGGCTTTTAAATCCCAATATGCACCTTCATGGAAAGCCCGGCGTTGCCGTTCTTTTGTGACTAATAACCGCACTGCTACAGATTGAACTCGTCCGGCGGATAACCCCCAGGCAATTTTTTTCCACAACAGGGGCGATAGGGTATATCCTACTAATCGATCTAAAATGCGCCGGGTTTCTTGGGCGCGAACTAACTGCTCATCAATGGTGCGGCAGTTTTTCAAAGCTTTTTGAATGGCTTCTTTTGTAATTTCATGAAACACCATTCGCTTTGTCGGCACTTTCGGCTTGAGCAATTGGTATAAATGCCAACTAATGCTTTCCCCTTCCCGGTCTTCGTCAGTTGCCAAAATCAGTTCAGTTACACCTTTGAGGGCTTCTTTAAGCTGAGTGACAATTTTCTTTTTGTCTTTGGGAACGACATAAACCGGTTCAAAGTCGGCTTCTACATTTACCCCAAGCTGCGCCCATTTTTCTCCTTTGACGGCGGCGGGAATTTCACTGGCCGATTGTGGAAGGTCACGGACGTGACCCATGGAAGCTTCTACCTGATAGTCTTTTGGCAGGTAGTTGCGAATGGTACGAGCTTTTGTCGGAGATTCGACGATGACAAGAGTTGACATGGAAATTAAAAAAAAGAATAGCTATAAAGCTAAACAGTCAAGTTGGATTAATTTTTGCGAAATGTCAAGTGGAACTGTCAACTAAAATTATAGAGGTGCTGACTGTAGAAGCTAAGAGGTCAATTAGGAAATGAGAACGGAGATAGGATAAAAGTGGCAGTATTTACATCCTTGTTTATACTTTATACTTCTTATTTGCTGAGAGCTTAATTAAATTTTTGTTGTTTTCATCTCAACTCATCGAACCAGGTAACTTTTATATAAATTTCCCTAATAAATGTAAAATGAGATACATATTACCATAAAACACCACAAATATACATTTTTTTTCTGGTTTCTAGATGATTTGTGTTAATCTAAGTCTAGAGATATAAGTCCGGTGCTACAGATATTGTTATCAGTAAAAATGTCTGTTTGTGTAACTGTGCTACATCTCTATATCAATGGATTTTGGAGAGTTTCATGTCAATTTACGTAGGAAACCTAGCCTACAGCGTCACACAAGAGGACCTGACTCAAGTATTTGCTGAGTATGGTTCTGTTAAACGAGTTCAGTTACCCACAGATAGGGAAACAGGCCGTGTACGAGGCTTTGGGTTCGTAGAAATGGAATCAGATCAGGCAGAAGAAGCAGCTATTCAAGGACTTGATGGTGCGGAATGGATGGGACGCGTCATGAAGGTGAATAAAGCTCGACCACGGGAGGAAAAAGGCAATCGCTCAAGTAGTGATGGCTACTCTCAACGGTATTAATTTTTTAATCAAAATTACTTAGCCTTAACAGTTCAGTTTTATACTGGACTGTTTGTTTTGCGTTGTTGTAGTATATTTGCGGAGAGGGCAAAATTCAGCAATTCAGAATTGACACTCTCAGGGCTAAAGCCACTGAGATTCTTGGTTCAACGAGTCCACTTAACTTAGAACCCTTGCGGTATCTAAGCCAGAGGTGGTTCTCTCCCCAAGCGTTAACTTTCCCTCTGCCCGAAGGTAGTTGCATTACTGCAAATTTTGATTGAGTTTATAATTCTGTGTCGTGTTGATCGAAGTCGAAACACAAGTCTAGCTCCCATGAAGATTTTACCTATTCCTGGGCAGGAACTAGAACTATGGAATAGAACCCCATATCTTCAGTTGTCAAGGTACAGATTGCCGTTAGGCAGTTAGGTTTTTATACAGGTTGATTACCATTCCTGTTGTGAACAGTATAACACCATTGAGAGCAAAGATAACAAAACTTCGCGCACCTCAACCAATCTTGATGAAAAGAAAGGCTCTATGCGGTTAAAACCGTGGTCAGTGAGCTTGCCGAACTGCACGAGCGGTCACTGAGCTTGTCGTTAGCGTAGCGTGGCGTTAGCCATAGTGTCGCTTATATCTCAGGTCTAAAGACACTGAGCTTTACTCTTACCGGATGCTCTTGTAAAAACCACTTAACTTTAGATTTAGATTTGGGATTTTATTTACTAAAATGGCGTGTATACGAATTATTAACTATTGAAGATAGAAAGATTAATGCAATTTTAGTTAAGAAGTATAGATAGAATAAACTTGTGTTAGCCCTAATGTTTAATCGCTAAAACCTATACATCTCATGGATTTTGCTAATTTTGCATCCCAGTTAAATGCTGGAACGATTTTACCAGAGGGAATTGTCATTCTCACCCTCTTAGGGGTTTTGATCGTTGATTTGATCTTGGGACGGACATCTGCTCGCTGGATAGGATATTTAGCGATCGCTGGTTTAACAGCCGCGGTTATCGCTCTATACTTCCAATGGGATAGTAGTAATCCCATTGCCTTTACGGGCAGCTTTAATGGTGATGACCTGAGTATTATCTTTCGCGGTATCATCGCTTTGTCATCAATGGTGACAATATTGATGTCTATTCGCTATGTCGAACAAAGTGGTACGGCTTTAGCTGAATTTATCGCCATTTTGATGACTGCAACTTTGGGAGGAATGTTTTTATCCGGTGCTAATGAGTTGGTGATGATTTTCATCTCTCTAGAAGCCCTGAGTATTTCCTCTTATTTGTTGACAGGTTATACAAAACGTGACCCCCGTTCCAATGAAGCAGCGTTGAAATACCTGTTAATTGGAGCTTCCAGCACAGCCGTATTTTTATATGGTGTCTCACTGCTGTATGGTTTATCCGGTGGACAAACAGAATTAACTGCGATCGCTAATGGTATCGCTACAGCCAATGTTGGTCAATCTCTCGGCTTAGTTATTGCTCTAGTTTTCGTAATTGCGGGTATTGGTTTCAAAATTTCCGCTGCACCCTTCCACCAATGGACACCAGACGTTTATGAAGGCGCACCAACTCCAGTTATTGCCTTTTTATCCGTTGGTTCTAAAGCAGCCGGATTTGCCCTCGCTATCCGTTTATTAACTACCGTCTTCCCTATCGTTGCTGATGAGTGGAGATTTGTCTTCACAGCCCTTGCAGTCCTGAGTATGGTGTTGGGTAACGTCGTCGCCCTAGCCCAAACCAGCATGAAACGGATGTTAGCTTATTCATCTATTGCCCAAGCTGGCTTTGTGATGATTGGCTTAATTGCGGGAACTGATGCCGGTTATTCCAGTATGATCTTCTATTTACTGGTATATCTATTCATGAACCTGTGCGGTTTTACCTGTGTGGTACTGTTCTCTCTGAGAACCGGAACAGACCAAATCGCCGAATACTCAGGTTTATATCAAAAAGACCCACTCTTAACACTGGGTTTGAGTATCTCTCTGCTTTCATTGGGTGGTATCCCGCCACTAGCCGGATTTTTCGGGAAAATTTACCTATTTTGGGCAGGTTGGCAAGCTGGTCTTTACTGGTTAGTTTTACTAGGTTTAATTACCAGCGTTGTTTCCATCTACTACTACATTCGTGTAGTTAAAATGATGGTAGTCAAAGAACCTCAAGAAATGTCCGACGTAGTGAAGAATTATCCCCAAGTCCGTTGGGATTTACCAGGTCTTAGACCTTTACAAGTGGGTTTGATAGTAACTTTAATAGCGACTACTATCTCTGGAGTTTTATCCAATCCCTTGTTTACTCTAGCTAATAATGCCGTTGCTAACACTCCCATGTTACAAGTAACCAAGGTTGCCAGTACACAAGCTAGTGTGATGATCAATCAACAGCAACAGGAATTTTAATTTCTCAATAATGGGTAATGGGTGATAGGTGATGATTTTTTCTCTTACCAATCCCCTATTCCCCATTGTTGTTAATTGGTAAAGTAATAATAAATTCTGACCCCTTGCCTAGTACAGAATTCACCTCAATATTACCCCCATGTTTTTCAATAATAATTTCCCTGACAATTGATAAACCCAAACCTGTACCTTCACTTAGAGATTTAGTGGTAAATAAATGCTCAAATATTTTTTCCTTGGTTGTCGGTGACATTCCTATGCCATTATCTTTAATTCCAATAATTACATGATTAGCATCTTCGCTCAGACTGGTTTGAATATGTATTTGATGAGGATTTGCTAAAATATCTTCTGCTTTTTGTTTATGATTAGATTCATCAATAGCATCAATTGAATTAGCTAATATATTCATGAATACTTGATTTATTGGTCCACTAAAACAGTTAATCAGAGGTAATTTAGCATAGTTTTTAATTACTTGAATATTAGGACGATTGGGAGTAGCTTTGAGACGATGTTTGAGAATAATTAAAGTGCTATTAATACAATCATGAATATCACAAAGAACTTGGCGATCGCTATCTCCCCTAGAAAATGTTCTTAAACTAGTCGTAATATCCCGAATCCGTAACACACCTTCCTGCATAGACGCAATCAAATTAGGTAAATCATCACGAATAAAATCTAGATCAATCTCAGATATGGCCGCTGCTAATTCGGGAACAGGATGGGGATAATAAGTTTGATAAAGATCAATAATACACAGCAAATCCTGGATATGTTCTATAGCCGGTTGTAAATTACCCGCAATAAATCCCACCGGATTATTAATCTCATGGGCTACTCCAGCCACTAAATTTCCCAAAGCAGACATTTTTTCTTTCTGAACCAGTTGGGTTTGAGATGCTTGTAAATCTGCTAATGCCTTAGTAAGTTCCGATGTTCTTTCAGCAACTCTAAACTCTAAAGTTTTTGTTAAATTCCGTAATTGTAAATGAATTTTCAGCCGTGCTAATACTTCCTCTACCTGAAAAGGCTTAATAATGTAATCTACTGCACCTAATTCCAAGCCCTTAACCTTGCTATCTATATCAGCTATACCAGTCATGAAAATCACTGGAATATCGCTAGTTTCAGGATTACTCTTCAATTTTTTACAAATTTCAAATCCATCTATACCCGGCATCACCAAATCTAACAAAATTAAATCAGGTTGTTGATATTGAACCTGTTTTAAAGCACTTTCTCCATTACTAGCCGTAGAAACATCAAAACCTGAACACTTTAATAAATCAGAGATGATTAACAAATTGGTATAGCTGTCATCCACTACTAAAATTAAACTATTTTCTTGTTTATCAGCCATACTTCTTCTTGAGAGTCATACAATAGTAAAACTCAAACTAATTTATTGGACAAATGCCAAAAAAAATCCTGCCGTTTCTTAGCTAGGTACAACCTAGCATTACTCAATCCATATTTTATCAGACTGAGGATTTTAGACGGCAAGAATCATTACCAAAAACAATACTACTTAATTTTCTGTTTAATGAAAGTCACAATTTGATTAAGCTGTTTCTTCAAGCCATCAATTTCTACTTGCATCTTGACAATTTTATCATTTAGTGATTTTATTTCAGCGGATGAATCTACTCCATTCACAGATGGATTCGCTGGAGTTGATTGATTGTTTCCAGGAATAACCAGGGATGGATTTAAGTCTTTGCGCTCTTTTTTGGACTTAACCATTGCTGACTTAATCGCACCAATGAGTTGCTTTTGGTCAAAAGGTTTGCCCAGAAATTCAAAATATTCAAATGGTTCTAGGAGTTTTTCCGTTACCTCTTCCTTTCGTCCGGACATAATCACCAAAGGGATTTTCCGTAACTCTGGTTGAGCTTGAATGTTCTGGAAAACATCCCAACCACTCATTTTTGGCAGCAGAAAATCCAGCATGATTAAGCTGACTTTTTCCTTGAGGATGAGATTGTATCCTTCTAACCCATCTTTTGCTTCTATTACCTCAAAATTACCCGGAGGTAACATTTCTCGTACTTTCACCCTGACAACGGTAGTGTCGTCAATAACTAAAATTTTGTTACTTGCCACAACTGATTACTCTACTAAAAACTTTATGTTTAGATGGCGGATTGCTGATTGCTTTTAAGAATTCTCTCACTATATCCAAAATTTATGTAGATTGGGGAAGAGTATTTTCTAGTACAAACTTAAAAAACACAAGTATTGTGTGAAACCTCTACTGACGTGCTGATCAATTTGTATCATAATTATGGACTTACTCACGAACGGTAGGAAAACTAACTACAGAGAACATACAGATTACAGAGATATGAACTCTCCCAAACAAGTTGATATCAAGTCAGAAATTATAAATATGCCTAGCTGGTTGCGTCGCCCCCTGGGCAAAGCCAGTGAAATCTCTACTGTCCAACGTATCATTAAGCAGCGTCAAATTCATACAATTTGTGAAGAAGGGCGTTGTCCGAATCGGGGTGAATGCTACGCCCAAAAAACGGCGACTTTTTTATTGATGGGTCCAACTTGCACACGCGCCTGTGCTTTTTGTCAAGTAGATAAAGGTCATGCCCCCATGGCTTTAGATGAGGAAGAACCGCAAAAAGTAGCCGAATCGGTACAGCTTTTAGGATTACGGTATGTGGTGTTAACTTCTGTCGCCCGTGATGATTTGGCTGATGGGGGTGCTGGTCATTTTGTCAAGACCATGGAGACTATTCGCCAATTAAATCCAGAAAGTCAAATTGAAGTGCTAACACCAGATTTTTGGGGTGGCGCGGGTTTGTCAGGCCAACTTCGCAGTATAGAGATGATTGTCCAGGCTCAACCAGCTTGTTTTAATCATAATGTGGAAACTGTCCGCAGGTTAACTCCGAGAGTACGCCGGGGGGCAAAATACGATCGCTCTTTGGCTGTATTAGCAACAGTTAAAGAATTTAATCCCACGATTCCTACTAAGTCGGGTCTGATGGTGGGACATGGAGAAACCATAGCGGAATTAATTGAAACCATGGCGGATTTGCAATCTGTAAAATGCGATCGCCTCACCATTGGTCAGTATATGCGTCCTTCTTTAGATCATCTCCCAGTCCAAAAATATTGGACACCAGCCGAATTTGCAGAACTCGGTAATATAGCCAAGAACATGGGATTTAATCATGTTCGTTCAGGTCCCCTAGTCCGCAGTTCCTATCACGCTGGGGAGGATTGAAGGGCAGGTAAAAATTGACAATTGACAATTGACAATTGATAATTACCTCTGCCTTACAAAAATATTTTTAAAGAATTTGTGAAATTGGTGCATCAGTTTGCTATTTCTTAAAAAGTCACGAAATTAGGAGAACCGCTTATGACCGCTAAAGGAAAACCCGCTGCTAAACCTTCCTACGCTTTCCGTACAGGTTGGGCATTGCTACTTTTGGCTATTAACTTCTTAGTAGCAGCTTACTACTTCAACATCATTCAATAGTTAGAAGTAGACTGGTGCTGCTTAAATCGTGCCTTTGAATAAACCCTTGGGGCGAATAAGCAGCACCAAGATCATGATTAATAGAGCTACCCCTTGTTTATACTGTGAACCTAGCCAAGGGGTACTGACTTCTTGAGCAATACCAATAATAAAAGCCGCAGCGATCGCTCCATAAGGATTACCAATTCCCCCCAAAATTACCGAAGCAAATAAGGGTAAAATCAAAAACCAGCCCATATTCGGACGCACGGCTGTAATTAGCCCGTACATACTGCCACCTAAAGAAGTGAATGTACCAGCAATTACCCAAGTCCAGAGAATTACCCGATCAACATTAATACCAGAAACTCTAGCTAAATCTAAATCATCGGCTACTGCCCGCATCGCTTTGCCAATTTTGGTATTTTGCAACAGGTAGTGAAGTGATAAAATCGCCAGGATAGCTAATACCAGTACCAATAATTGATTTTGTGGTACTTTTAATGTCCCAAATTCTAAAGCAGGGATAACAGGTAAATTATAGTTTTGGTTTTTACCACCCCAGATAAAAATGATCCCATTGCGGAGGAATAAGGCCAGACCAATGGAGATAATTATTAATGTTGTCGAAGTAGCACGAATAGACCGCATTTTTGACCACAGCAACTTCTCCGCGAGTAGCATTCCTCCCACTGTCCCCAAAGCAGCTACGATCATTGACAGCCAAATATTTAAACCCATACCATTGACCATGAAAGTCAGATAAGCGCCCAAGGTGAGAAAATCACCATGAGCAAAGTTAGATAATCGTAAAATCCCATAGGTAAGGGTAAGTCCCACGGCGGCTAAGGCAATAATGCTACCCACAGCAATACCATTGATAATTAATTGAGCAAATTGTTGTATATCCATAATTATGAAGTTACGATGAAGTCATGATAAAGTTACGATGAAGTGGCTGTTGCGAAAATAGGTAGTAAGTGATTTCCTTCAATCATCTTGGGGATCTTCGTCACATTCAGCACTACCAGTGATAGGTTATATATAAAAAGCATTCGTAGGGTAATATACATAAATACTGTTTACATTTTCATTTGTGAGCAGAATATTTTTTTCAGCGGTCTAGTTGACCATGCAACAGTCTTCAAGCTTACCAGAACGAAACTCAAAAATAGACGGAAAGCCTCTTTTGACAACAATTGAACACCTACGGCATCAGTTGTGGTTGGAAAGCAGCTTAAACAAGTTGCAGATTCGCCTCAAGGATTATCTAATTTCTGTGGCTACTACGACTCAATTAGGAATAGCTCCAGAAGCAGAAATTTTCCGAATAGTTGTTAATGAACTTCATACGGCTTTCAGTGATAGTTTAATTGCGTTTACCCAGTGTATCGTAGGCATTGCCATATTTGAACCACAGCAACTAGTTGGTCAAATTTCCTATATTTCCTACTCACCATATTCAGCATCATTAACTCCCAAAGTGGAGGGAATCTCCCCAACAGCCAAGAACTTAAGCATCCGATTACATAAATCTATCAAGCTCAAAGATGTGCAACAAATGGAGAGACAACAACTCCAAAGTGCTTGGTATTTATTTGGAGATACTCAGGGGGTAAGAGGTTGGTTGATAATGAATACAAGCAGTTTTTCACCAGATTGCAGATTATTTAAAGATGCCTTTGCACCTCTAAAGTTACAACTAATTACAAAAAGTGTAGAAAATTGCCGTACCGCTTTAGCACAACTCGAACAAATACAATCTCGCCATCAAGATTGTCAACAGTTGGCAAACTTCAATCAAGAACTAGAACGCACTAACCAACTCAAAAATCAATTTTTAGCTAATACTAGTCACGAAATCCGCACACCTCTAAGTTCTATTATTGGTTTTACCCATTTGCTTTTAGCACAGGGTTATGAACCTGAAAAAGCACGTCATCAAGAATATTTACGGATTATTCAATCTAGTGGTAAGCATTTACTGGGACTAATTAATGATATTTTGGATCTCTCCAAAATAGAAGCTAATCAGCTAGAAGTTCAATGGGAAATTATTGACGTTTCTACTTTGTGCCGGAATGTTTTAGCTTTAGTAAAAGAGAAAGCCGCTAATAAAGGTTTAACGCTACGCTTAGAAATTGAAACAGATATTAAAAATGTGATAGCCGATCCTTTGCGACTCAAGCAAATGCTGTTAAATTTACTCTTCAATGGGGTTAAGTTTACCACAAAAGGGACTGTAGGGTTACAGGTTGCTAGTCAAGAAGGATTTTTGCGGTTTACTGTTTGGGATACTGGTACAGGGATATCTTCTGAAGATCAAGCTTTACTATTTCGTCCCTATAGTCAAGTTGTTAACCCCGCAGTCGGACGGAATGAAGGTACAGGTTTGGGGTTAGTAGTGACTCAAAAATTGGCAGAAATTCATGGTGGTTCTTTAGAGTTAGAATCTGTAGTTAATCAAGGTTCTCGTTTTAGTATTTTATTACCTCTCAAGCCTACAGGAAAAGTTTTAGCTGCTATAGAAACAACAGCAGAATATGATTTAGAAGTGGTAAGTCGTTCTGGTATTGATGATAGTAAGATTTCGGCTACTGTAATTTTGTTAGTGGAAGATGATTTACCTAATGGGGAATTAATGGGGATTTATTTGAGAAGGTTAGGATATCAAGTTAGCTGGGTGAGGAATGGGGAGCAAATGTGGACTAATCTCCAGGAAATAGCACCTGATGTGATTTTAATGGATGTGAGTCTACCTGATGCGAATGGTTTAGATTTGGTGCAAGAATTACGAAACAATTCCCAATTTCAACACATACCAATTATTGCTCAAACAGCAATGGCGATGAAGGGAGATAGAGAATTTTGTCTAGCTGCGGGTGCTAATGAATATATTTGTAAACCGATTGATTTACAAGTTTTAGCTAGTTTAGTAGCAAAGTATGGCTAATTATCTGATTCAGACAATAAGTAGGCAGGCAAAATTAATTATATAAAAGATTTGGATTTAATGTAGGGGTAGCGCCCCCGTGCCTACCCCGGTATTTGGGGCAACCACAGGGGGTTTGCCCCTACAAAATTGATTGATTTAGGGATTTTTAAAGTACAGGATGATTATTTCTAATTATTTGTCTGCATCAGGATTTGTAGGATTTAAGGATGTACAGGATGATTATTTCTAGTGACTATTAATTTTATAGATTACTTTGGAAATAAAAATCTTGAAAATCTTTTAATCCTGAGCATCCTGATTCAGACAATAAAAATCCTGAAAATCCTTTAATCCTGTACTTCGACTTCGCTCAGTAACCAAAAATCCTGATTCAGACAATAATTAGTTAAAATAGAAGTGGTTAGGCGTTATGGGGTTTGAGTAGGATGAGTGGGATAGAAAAACTGGAGCAGTTAAAAGATTTATTTACAGAAATGGAGCAGGCTTTGATAGCCTATTCTGGGGGTGTTGATAGTACGCTGGTAGCGAAGATTGCTTATGATGTATTGGGCGATCGCGCGTTAGCTGTGACGGCCGTTTCTCCTTCTCTATTACCAGAAGAGTTAGAAGACGCGAAAATTCAAGCGGCAACTATTGGAATTGCTCATAAAATTGTCCGAACCCAGGAAATGGACAATCCTAATTACACTTCTAACCCGGTAAATCGTTGTTATTTTTGTAAAAGTGAATTACACGATACCCTTAAACCTTTGGCTTTAGAACTAGGTTATCCTTATGTCGTAGATGGTGTAAATGCTGACGATTTACATGATTATCGCCCCGGAATTCAAGCTGCAAAAGAAAGAGGTGCGCGATCGCCTTTAGCAGAAATTGGTGTCTCTAAAGCCGAAGTTCGACAAATCTCCCAACATTTGGGTTTATCTTGGTGGGATAAACCGGCTCAACCTTGTTTAAGTTCTCGCTTTCCCTACGGTGAAGAAATTACCATCGCTAAATTACAGCGCGTCGGTAGAGCCGAAATTTATTTGCGAAATCTGGGTTGGCAAAATTTACGGGTACGCTCAGAAGGTGATACAGCCAAAATTGAACTATCACCAGATCAAATTAAAGATTTTGTCTCAACTACAGATTTACCAACTCTAGTATCAGCATTTCAAAACTGGGGATTTATCTATGTCACCTTGGATTTAGAAGGTTATCGTAGCGGCAAACTCAATCAAGTTTTACAACCTCTGCTTTGAAGGAGAAAAAAGCCAAAAAATTCTTCTTTCTCAATCCTCGCACTTCCAGAGCAAGGTAATTGTCAATTATCAATTGTCAATTATCAATTGTCTTTGAGCAACTCTAGTTTCTATTTGCTCAAGTGCAGATTGCCATACCTCATATCCAGCGCGAGATAAATGCAATCCATCAGTAGTTAATTCCGAACGCATATTACCATCCAAATCTGTAAACCAATTGTGAATATTTAGATAATTAGCTCCTTGCTTTCTGGCAATTAAAGCGATTTGAGTATTAATATGACGAATACGACTATTAGCGATTCTTTGAGAACGTACAGGTAAAATAGATTGGACAATAATCTGGCTTGTGGGGTGACTCTGGCGTAAGTTGTGAATAATGCGGTGTAAATTCAGCAAAATTGACTTGTCAGTAGCACCTTTACGTAAATCATTAATACCAATCATTACATAAATTGCATCCGGCTTGGTGGACGAAAAAGCCGATAATCGTTTTAAGACACCCTGGGAAGTATCTCCAGATATGCCTTGATTTAGCCATAATTTACCCGTAGGTAGTTTTTCCTTCGGAAACCATAAACTTAAAGAATCACCTACCAAGACGCTCAAACGATTTGCACCTTGGCCTTTAGTCACGGCGTTAGCTTCCATCGCTAATAAGCTTTTCCAGTCTTGATAAGTTAGTTTAGATGTTTTGTGTAAATTCCGGGCTGATGCTAAATTTTCATAATCATTAGTCCGGGTATAAATTTGACCACTTCTCAACGAAGCTATTCTATGCTGATAAAGTTCACTACCAGAAGCTGGTACGGATCTAGCTTTAGCTGGTTGGAAATTGAAAGATGATTTAATCGGAGTTGATGAACTATTCTTAGAGGTAATTTTTCTAGAGATGGAAGATTTTCCTGATTTAGCTAAAGTGCGATCGCTAAATTCTGGTAAAGCAATCTCCTGAGAGGCCATTTTCTCCGTCTCATAGGATTGGAAACCCTGTGCTAAATCCAATAAGGTGCGATCGCTAAATTCTGGTAAAGCAATCTCCTGATGAGATGGTTTTTCGATGTCATGAGACTGAAAACCTTGTACCAAATCCAATAAAGACAAAGAACCTTCGGGAAGACGGGGTATTTGTGGTAGTGCTGATGCGGGTATTGTTAATCCTGTTAACAAGCTTGCGGCCAACAGATAAGGTTCACTCATCGTTGTTTTATTCCTTGTACGTATTCACTGCTTATCCTTATGACAGCCTTTACTAAGTGAATTCAGGAAGATTTCTGTTTCTATTGATTTGATTATTTTGTTCACAATATTTAACTTAGTTAAGCAATGTAACAACATCAAATTAGTTTATCGAAAGTCTATACCCCATGGGCAAGATTAAACAATCCTAAATTTTTGGGTTTTAGACTGCCAAAAGCTTACTATATAAGGTTTATTGCTTTTTCTCTATGTATCATGTTTCCAATCATGTTACTCTTGTAGTTTATGAAATTTTGGGAATAAAAACTATCTCATACTTTCGGTAGATGACAATTTTTAGTAGTTTGTGGATAGAGTCATAAGAAGATTTAATAAGTCATTAAGTCAGCATAAATATTCATTTGTCAAAAATCAGTAATAAAAAGCTACAAAGTTGAATCTATAAGCTTTAAATACGCTATTAGTTTTTTGCTATATATACGTTTATTCATACCCACTAAGTACAGTGTTTTTGTGGGATACAAGCGTAAACATACTGGGTTTATGCCCGTAGCTTAAATAACACAGTAATACAAGCCGAAGTATATAGATCCTAGAAATGCTTGCTATGACTAGGTTATGCCCGTAGACAAAAAAGTAAATTTGCAGAATTACTAGAACTGCTTGCTATTTAGAGTCTGGTTTAGACATATAAATATTTATCGAAACAAAAGCAGATCAGTTCCAGGAATGTAGAATTACTTCGCTAAAAGTGCTAGGATTTATCCGAAGTCATTAATGTTTCCTTTTATTCCGTGGCTAGAGCTAGTACAGCAATCGGTGTTAGTCCCATCATTAAGGAGATTGTGCAAAAACAGGCACATTCAACTCGCTTAACCTTGAAAGAGGTTATCCTCATGGGAATGTTGGCAATTGACAAGTTAGACGACCAAAGTTGTCAAGAGTTGGCGGATCAAGTTCATCAAATGCAGGTTAATGGTGAAATCTAAATCTGTAGGTAAGAGTTAAAAATCTCCAACCTCCAGTTCACAAGCTGAAATTGATAACAAGAGTGTTAGTGTGATTTATCACCTTTCTACTCTTGAATCAAACCAGAGCAATTTCCCATTTCATCATCCTGGTCTATGTCAAAATCTATCCAACGGTGTTACCAATTTTCAGTAACAACTCCCGTTGAGTTAGGACTCACGAAGGGATCTAGTTTTAGATCCCCTGCATCTGTCAAAAATTAAATAGAAAACTCAGCGCAAGCTTGGGGTAACTGTGCTAGATCAATTTTGATTCTTGTCGTTTTGCAGCGACATAAATAAGCACTGTTAAATTCACTATTAGCAATTTCTCATAAATTCTGTGGAATTGCTTTCTGATTCTCCTCTGGGGGTTGATTCAGAAATATTACGTCCAATTCGTAAAGTATTAAGCTTTATAGTCATTATTAAGTAGTTCTTGCTTAATCTGTCTATAAGGCTTTAATATTTTGCGGTTGTCTAAGTAACTAAGTAGGTGGGCGTTAAAAATTGTCGTTGGGGTAAGGGAACAGGAATAGAGTTTTGAGCGATTTTACTTTTCTTCACATACCTTTAATTTTTTCTGTTCACCTATTTAGACAAAATAAATCAACTTAGATTAAGTAAAAATATTGAGATGATTTGGTAGTAAGGGCTTCAGCCCTTAAATGAGGACTAAAGTCCTCACTACAAACTTGGAATTATTTAGTCCGTTCTACTTACTAGAAAAATAAAAATTCAAAATAACGCTATCACCGCAGCCGGAGAACCAGAACCCCCCTTTAATCGTAGAATACCAATGATTAAAGTAATACCTTGAGGTGGTAACTGATCTAAATTGGTGAGGTTTTCGATAACTATGAGCGATCGCTCTAGCAACAACCGATTAATAGTAAAATTGGTATCCTGTCCAGAATCTATACCATGAGTATCAATCCCTACTCCAGTTATTTGTCTTTGTATAACTAAAAACTCAGTTGCATGATCACCAAAACCAGGAAAGTGCATTTTTCCTTCCATATCTTGGTTAAAAAATGCCTTCTGACTTAACCACTTTTTTTGCCAACCAGTATAGAGTATAACTAAACTCCCACTAGGAATTTCCCCAAACTGCATTTCCCAAGTTTGGATATCAGCAATAGTCAAAACATAATCAGCATTAACCCCAGCTTCTTCACAGACATTAATCACTACAGCGGGTACTATCAAAGATGGAGCAGAATATTTGTCTATACTCGCACCATTAGGATAAAAACTATTAGGCGCATTAATATGAGTGGCGCTATGTTCTCCTAAAGAAAAGCCTCGCAAATAATAACCATCATCTTGAATTTCTGCAACACTAGCAAATTCAACCGGAGGATCACCAGGCCATTTAGGTATATCCGTGTCAATGACATGACTCAAATGAATAACACGAGAGTAATTAATATTTTTTGCGTGCTGTGGTTCTTGTGTAGACAAAAGAATAAATTCGTGAACTAAGGAAAATCCATATCATTGTAGCAAATAATCCCCCCAGCCTTTTCACTTCAAGGTAATGGGGGGAGGTTAAATGTTGCAGCAAAAAGTGAAATTAATATCAGTTAACACTTCAAAAGTTAAGCTTTCAATAAGAGAGAGTTAACTTCAAATAAAATTCTCTTACTTCTACCCTGCGACAAATTCTGTGACAACCTGCGGGGACTAATGAAAAATCAAGGATTTGAAATCCACTGAGGCGGTTTTTGTCTGTGTAGCTGCGACTGCTAGTCGCTTAATATTTTTCAACTTAGCAAAATATTTCTTCTTATATTTATTCGATAATATTGAATTATTGATTTAAATCTAGGCAGACAATTAATTATGTCATCCATTACCAACGTCACTGAAGCCACATTTAAGCAAGAAGTGTTAGAAAGCGAAACTCCTGTTTTAGTTGACTTTTGGGCCCCTTGGTGTGGTCCTTGTAGAATGTTGTCTCCTGTTGTTGAGGAAGTGGCGGCAGAATACGAGGGACAGGTAAAGGTGGTGAAACTCAATACTGATCAGAATCCTACTGTTGCTAGTCATTATGGGATTCGCAGTATTCCTACTTTGATGGTTTTTAAGGGGGGACGACAAATTAATACCGTTGTTGGTGCTGTTCCTAAATCTACCTTATCGGCTGCTTTGGATAAGTATGTTGCTGCACAAGCATAGTTAAAGATATGGGGAATTTCTGTGGTAAATCTGTTTTTCTGCGCGAGTGGGTGGGTGTAAAAAATTCACACTCTAAAAAAATGGCTGGAATGATTTCTCTGCAAGGCTTTTATGGCTTTTTTGATGTTCAGACACCCGCGCACCTTATACAGCAAGGGTTTCGGCTATTTTGTCCCTTGACACTTTTTCTAAAATGCACTATGATAAGACCATCCGCGCAACTGAACCTTGAAAACCAAATACAGTCAGGCCTCCAGCCCCCCGCTATTGCAATTTCTACTACTCCCTATTAGGGATTGAAACTAAAAACCACGTCCACTATGAAGTCCGTTAAAACTGGATTGCAATTTCTACTACTCCCTATTAGGGATTGAAACGCAAGAAGTCATAATTATAAGTTGATAATAATATTTCTAATTGCAATTTCTACTACTCCCTATTAGGGATTGAAACTCAACCAACATTTTCCGAGATATTTGACAATAACACCATTGCAATTTCTACTACTCCCTATTAGGGATTGAAACCACTACCACGTTCATCACTAATTTTAGTAGGCATATTGCAATTTCTACTACTCCCTATTAGGGATTGAAACATCGGTAATTAACTCATCAATGACATCACTGTAACATTGCAATTTCTACTACTCCCTATTAGGGATTGAAACAAACTTGCTATCGAACATATTACCAATTCTTAGTTGCATTGCAATTTCTACTACTCCCTATTAGGGATTGAAACGTTTAAGGATTTTGTACCTTTGATTAATTCTGTAATTGCAATTTCTACTACTCCCTATTAGGGATTGAAACACGCTTCTACCATCAGAAATTCTTGCTGATTGTGCAATTGCAATTTCTACTACTCCCTATTAGGGATTGAAACAAAAACTGTTAGAAATGTGCTACTCGGAAGGGATGCAAATTGCAATTTCTACTACTCCCTATTAGGGATTGAAACGTAGCAATGCTGTGGGAGCGTTAGAGATGAAATTATCGGATTGCAATTTCTACTACTCCCTATTAGGGATTGAAACACAGTTCCAGCAGGGAAGCTACAAGTTGGTGACAGCATCAATTGCAATTTCTACTACTCCCTATTAGGGATTGAAACTTTTCTGAAAGCCTCTATGCCTTCTTCTAGCGTACATTGCAATTTCTACTACTCCCTATTAGGGATTGAAACCTTTAGAGGAATTACAAAATTATCATGATAATCACATTGCAATTTCTACTACTCCCTATTAGGGATTGAAACTACGCCCGGTGAAGAGAGGCTTGACAAAATATTAATTGCAATTTCTACTACTCCCTATTAGGGATTGAAACAAAAATAATTTACTTTTCATAAATAAAAAAAGGGATTGCAATTTCTACTACTCCCTATTAGGGATTGAAACCTATTGTTTTTTCTGCCATGATGAATTATTAATTAGTAGCGATTGCAATTTCTACTACTCCCTATTAGGGATTGAAACGATGAAGCTACTGCTTGGCTACCTTGGGATTTAAATTGCAATTTCTAATAATCCCTATTAGGGATTAAAACGCCAAAAAATTCTTCCTTCTCAATCCTCATCTTAGAAGTACGAATTCATTGTCAATTGTCAATTGTCAATTGTCAATTGTCCATTGTCAATTGTCCATTGTCAATTGTTAATTGTTGAACTCCGTACAAAAAAGCGTTAACCTAAGCGCATAAGACTAAATACAGGAGAATCCCGTGAATTCAAGCACCCAAATCAAAGCATTAGACGTACCCAGCGCCATTTTACAACGTCGTTCCATCAAAACCTTCAAACCAGATCCCATCTCACCAGAACTACTCAAACAACTAGTAGAACTAACCGTAGCCGCACCCAGTAGTTTTAACGTCCAATGTTGGAGAATCGTATTAGTTCAAGACGAAGCCCAAAAAACTGCATTATGTGCCGCCTCTTGGAATCAAAAGCAAATTATTGAAGCACCAGTTACCTTTGTATTTGCTGCTGACGCTGCTGCGGGAGAACAAGATATAACCCCCATATTAGAACAAGGTGCAGCCACAGGGGCTTGGAGTGAGGGAACAGTCAATTATTTTAGAAAAGCGATTCCTCAATTTCAAGCAGGTTTAGGAGACAAGCGCCGGGAATACGCCATTAAAGATGCCATGATAGCTGCTACGAACTTAGTCTTAGCAGCCGAAAGCTTGGGTTTATCCACCTGCTTCATGAATGGTTGGATTGAAGAACAGGTAAAAACTATTATCGGCGCTGAAAATAACCCAGATTTAGCGATCGCTGTTTTAGTACCCGTAGGTTATGCAGCCGAACCCCGTTTAAATCCCGGTCGTCTACCATTATCGGTTAATGTTTCTGTAGATAAATTGGACAACCCCTATCAAGGTTAATTAGGGTTTGGGGATTAGGTGGGTATGAATGCAGATATGGGTTTACAGTATTTTTTATTTCGCGCAAAGGCGCTAAGGAGCAAAGGCGCAAAGTGAAAATGGGCGTTGCTGATTGAATGTATGAATTAGCCTCACGCAAAGGCGCAAAGAATTAAGAGTTAAAGATATCTAATTTTTAAATTTCATACCCTGATTCAGCAACGCCTGAAAATGTTGGATAAATCTGTGGAAATTGCTGTAGTCTATGGGACTGATGTTATGTTTACTTGGAGGATGTTTAAAAATTCTCCTCACCTGACTATTACTTACTATAAAAATTATATATTTCGGTTCTTTAAATTACAAAGTGATAATTTGTAATTGTACATCAATAAACATAAAAATAATTGGTTTTGCTTTAAAAATATTGTAATACAGCAAAGATCAAATCTGTTGCTGGCTCTCTCATTAATTCTAGAAGTTCTACTTTTAGTTTTGCTGACAATTCATAAAAATTTACGTAACCTAAAAGGTAGGTCTAGTAAATTCAACCTCTAACAGTGATTTAGTTTAGCTACATCCATAATTACTGTTGTCAACAATGTTGGTAGGAGGAAATAACTTGACCAAAAGTAATTGGCTATTTGGCTATACATTGCAACAAACTCACGCCAAATTTATCAAATAATTTATTGATATGAGTGAGTGAGTCTCTAGCAATTATTTAAGTTGGGCTAAGGAGTAGTAAATAATTCTAGGAGAATGTAATGCTGGATTTTTTCACTTCATTGAATGAGCATAATTTACCATATCCAGATCCGTTACATCCTATCGTGGTTCACTTCGTAATTGCGATGGTGCTATTTTCGGTTTTCTGTGATGTTGCTGGGTATTTAACTGGAAGAACTCGCTTATTTGAAGTGAGTTGGTGGAATATGTGTATTGCTACAGTATCTATTTTTGTAGCAATTATCTTTGGTCAATTTGAAGCTGGTTTAGCTAAACCCTACGAACTTGCTAAATCAGTATTAAATGTTCATACTCTTATCGGTTGGTCACTTTCAGGTATTATCGCGGCAATTACAGCTTGGCGTTATGTTTTGCGGAGTCGTAACCCGAAAAAACTCCCTTTTCATTACATAGCAGTGGCACTTTTATTAACAGCCTTGGTTGGGTTTCAAGTCTATCTTGGTGATGAACTTGTATGGGTGTATGGCTTACACACCGTACCTGTCGTGGAAGCGGTAAAGGATGGAATCTTGCCATGAACTCAGAATTACTAGACCAAATTAGTCACCAAATGGGTGCAAATGGTTTACCTTATACCATTCCAATTCATCCTAATTTAGTGCATCTCACATTAGGTTTGTTCATCATTGCCATTATCTTTGATCTTTTAGGTGTATTTTTCCCTGTGGAAAAATGGCTATTCAATTTTTTGGGAATTAAAGTTGAACGTTCTCAATTATTTGATGTGGGTTGGTACAACATTTTTGCTGCGGCTGTGATTACATTTTTCACAGTTGGTGCGGGTTTTTATGAAATGTTATTAGCAGCCCCACCAGCAGATATCAAAAGTCCTTGGGGAATGCTGGCAATGCCGACAATGATGTGGCACGGTGTCGGTGGTGTATTGCTACTGGCGATGATTGTGGGTATGACCTTTTGGCGAGGTTGGCAACGTTACGTTATCGGCAAAGACGAAGATAGAGAAGTCCAAATTTCTTATCTAGTTGTTGGTGTAATTATTATGTTGCTGATGTATCTTCACGGAACATTAGGAGCGCACCTAGCAGCAGATTTTGGTGTTCACAATACAGCGGACAAATTACTGCGAGCCGGAAAGGACATCAATCAAATATTTGGGAATAAGTAATGGGTGATTGGTGATTAGTAATCGACAACTAACAACTGACAACTGACAATTATGAAAATTCGGCAAATTTTAAACTTTTTGACCCTAGCTACTGGGGCAGTTGCCGTAACTCTTACTAGTCTTTGGATTGGTAAACAGGCTTATTATTGGCTTCCTCCTCAAGGGGCTGCTGAATCTCATCTGATTGATGATTTATTTAGCTTTCTGGTAACATTAGGAGCTTTAATTTTCCTGGGAGTAACTGCTACTCTTCTGTATTCCATTACTTTCCATCGTGCTAAATCTACAGATTTTAGTGATGGTCCCCACATTGAAGGTAACGTTACCTTGGAAGTAGTTTGGACAGCAATCCCGATTATGTTGGTGTTGTGGATTGCAAGTTATAGTTACCAAGTTTACGAACAAATAGGTATCCAGGGTCCATCTCACCAGATCCACCTACCGAACCCAATGAACATGATATCCGCCTCTACTGAGCCAGATGAAGCTTCAGAAGCCGCAGCAGGTGAGGATGTAGAACATATTGATGTATCAGCTAAACAGTGGGCTTGGGTGTTTCATTACCCAGAAAACAACGTTACCAGTACAGAATTGCATTTACCAAGCGATCGCCGTATCCGTCTAAATCTGCATTCGGAAGACGTACTTCACGGCTTTTATATACCTGCTTTCCGCCTCAAGCAAGACATTATTCCTGGTGAAGACCTCGACTTTGAATTTACCCCTATTCGCCCCGGTGCGTATGATTTGACAGACTCTCAGTATAGCGGTACATACTTTGCCACTATGCGAGCTAAGGTCGTTGTGGAATCACCTAGCAAATATCAGCAGTGGTTAAGCCAAGCTGCCAGTCAAGCACCTACCGCAGCCCCTAACCAAGCGGCTTCCGAATATGCCCTAAAAATAGAAAACGGTATTGACAGCGGTTGGAAAACTGTTGAACCCGCTGCACCTCCATTAGTCAATTTCCCTGGTTAACCAACTTTTGTCTGAATCAGGATTTCCAGGATTTAAGGATTTTCAGGATTTTATTTATTTGTATTTTTTAAATCTTGTTCATCTTTCTAATCCTAAGCATCCTGATATGGCTACGCCACACTATCAGACATTTAATCCAAATTTCCTATTCTTTAACTAATGACTAACATCCCCATTCCTATTTCTGGTGAATCACATCACCACGAACCGCCCCAAACCTGGAGAACATACTTCAGCTTTAGTACAGATCATAAAGTTATCGGTATTCAATACCTGGTTACTTCTTTTATCTTCTTCCTCGTTGGTGGTATCTTCGCCATGATTTTGCGCGGAGAACTCATTACTCCTGAATCGGATTTAATTGACCGCACAGTATATAACGGAATGTTCACCATGCACGGAACAGTGATGCTGTTTCTGTGGACATTTCCCTCCCTTGTTGGTTTAGCTAATTACCTCGTTCCGCTGATGATTGGGGCGCGAGATATGGCTTTTCCTCGCTTGAATGCGATCGCTTTTTGGATGGTCCCAGTGGTGGGAATTCTCCTCATGACTAGCTTCTTTGTTCCCGGTGGACCGGCTCAATCTGGCTGGTGGGCATATCCCCCCGTGAGTACCCAAAACCCCACTGGCAACTTGATTAATGGTCAAGTTCTCTGGCTATTAGCAGTGGCTATTTCTGGTGTATCTTCCATTATGGGTGCGGTGAATTTTGTCACCACCATTGTGAAAATGCGAGCGCCAGGAATGGGTTTCTTTAGAATGCCTCTCTTTGTTTGGGCAGTATTTAGCGCCCAAATTATCCAATTATTTGGACTCCCAGCTTTAACAGCCGGTGCTGTTATGTTGCTGTTTGACATTACATTGGGAACTGCCTTTTTTGACCCCACTAAAGGCGGAAATCCGGTTATGTTCCAGCATTATTTCTGGTTCTATTCTCACCCCGCGGTTTATGTAATCATTTTGCCTATCTTCGGGATTTTCTCGGAAATATTTCCCGTTTATTCTCGCAAACCTTTATTTGGTTACAAAGTCGTTGCTGTTTCTTCAATGTTAATTGCTGTAGTTAGCGGCATTGTTTGGGTACACCATATGTATGTGAGTGGTACTCCTGGTTGGCTACGGTTGTTTTTCATGTTAACAACCATGTTTGTATCTATTCCCACAGGGATTAAGGTATTTGCTTGGGTGGCAACTATTTGGGGTGGCAAAATTCGCTTAGATACACCCATGTTATTTGCTTTGGGTGCTTTGGTAATGTTTGTCTTTGCTGGCATTACAGGGATTATGCTTTCTTCTGTACCAGTGGATGTTCATGTTAACAATACCTATTTTGTAGTTGGTCATTTCCATTATGTTCTCTATGGAACTGTGACTATGGGAATGTATGCCGCTATCTATCATTGGTTTCCGAAAATGACGGGCAGAATGTTCCATGAAGGTTGGGGCAAAATCCATTTTTGGTTAGCATTTATCGGCACAAATTTGAATTTCTTACCTATGCACCCTTTAGGTTTGCAAGGTATGGTTCGCCGTGTTGCTTCCTATGCACCTGAATTAATTGGTTGGAATATTGTTGCTAGTTTGGGTTCTTTTCTGTTAGGAATGTCTACTCTTCCTTTCATCTTCAATATGTTAATTTCTTGGATGGATGGAGAAAAAGCTCCTGATAATCCTTGGAGAGCAATTGGTTTGGAATGGACTGTTTCTTCTCCTCCTCCTGTTGAGAATTTTGAGGAAATTCCGATTGTTACTTGTGAGCCTTATGGTTATGGTAAGCCTGAGTTAATGGCATTTTCTGAACATGAGTAATTTGTAGGGTGCGTTGTTTTTGACGCACTTTCTCTCTATTTTTTATTTTTTTGTTCACGCAGAGACGCAGAGGCGCAAAGAGGGAAGGAGTGTTGCTGGAGTTTGTGTTTAATGGCAACTAATAACTAATTTACTGATTTGGAAATTATGATGGATAGTTCTATTTCTTCGGAAGATTTACAATCTCATCACAGTCATGAGCATGATGAGGAAGGCAATAAAATGTTTGGTTTTATTGTTTTTCTGTTATCGGAAAGTGTCATTTTCTTGAGTTTCTTTGCTGGCTATATTATCTACAAAACTTCTGCTGTTAATTGGTTGCCGACTGGTGTTTCTGGTTTGGCAATTAAAGAACCTACTATTAATACGGTAGTGCTTGTTGCTAGTAGTTTTGTGATTTATTTTGCAGAAAAGGCTCTAGAAAGACATGATTTTAAGAGTTACCGTCTATTGTTGTTTTTAACAATGATCATGGGTGGTTATTTTCTTTATGGCCAAGCTGTGGAATGGAGTGAACTGGAATTTGGCTTTACTTCTGGTACTTTTGGCGGAATGTTTTATCTATTAACTGGTTTTCACGGTTTGCACGTTTTTACGGGTATTCTGTTACAGTTAATTGTCTTGTTGCGTTCTTTCATTCCTGGTAATTTTGATAATGGCCATTTTGGGATCAATGCCACTTCTTTGTTTTGGCACTTTGTTGATGTAATCTGGATTATTTTGTTTCTACTTATCTACGTTTGGCAGTAGGGAAATAATAGTATTTATTTGTGGTTCGTAGTGGGTACTTTAGTACCCGGAAAGCACTCAAGTGCTGACTACGAGCTTATTTTATTGACAAAATACTGTTTTGATAGTATCACATTCTTAAAATTAGATGGTATGCGATTCGATTCCTATCATTTAGGAAATGCTAATGGTTGAAAGGTGTCTGAATCAGGATTTCCAGGATTTAAGGATTTACAGGACAAGAAAATTATTGAGTGAAAAATAATCTTTGATTTCTACAAATTTATTAATCTTTTATCTGTATTAACCATTGGTTGGCTGTATTTCATAATTTAACTGATAATGTTTATCTTCAAAATTCTCAATTAGCCTTACCAATAATTCCAACAACATATTTTCTTCTGGTGTTAGATGAGAACGAGAAAGTAAATCTTCGACAACTGCTAAAAACTTCTCGTTTTCTTCCTCGGTTTTGATGACTCGCGGTTGATACTGAGACAGTAATTCGCTGTAAGCTTCTGAATGATTTGGATATCGCATTTCCATGTCTGAGTTTATCCTAATTTTGAAATTTAGCTGCTTGATATATATTAGTAGGTTTTCAGAATTTAACTTTCTGTTCTAAGTGTAAGTGATCCAAGTACAAGCTGGGCAAGATCATCCGCTTTTTTTGATTGCTCTGCGGCTAAAGTTCTTAATGTAAATTCTTTTTCTACAGCATCTCCAATTTGTTTTTGAATTTCTTCAGGTGGTAAAATAATTTTTAAGCTCAATAGTATTGTTGGACTAATTCTTTGACGACCTGTTGCTCCTGTAACATTTGCTACCGCTTGATGTGTAAAAAAATCAGAACGAAGTGCGCGAAATAAATAATAGAGATTTATTTGTGCTTCTGGTTTCTTCCGTAGAACTATGAATTCAGTTGATGCAATTGCATTATTTACATCCTGAGTTACTAATGCTATCTTTTTATTTTCTAAACTTGGCATTATTTTAGCAAACAGAATATCATGCTTTTGAAACCGATTTTTCGTACTACCTATATCTCTACCTTCTTTGATTCTAAATATTAATACATAACCATAAATATCGTCTACCTCACTTAAATTTATATATTCAAATATTTGACTTGCATATTGATTAATTCGAGGATTAACGCTTTTAGAAACTATTTCCACAAAATCACTTAGTGGTTTATGTTCAAATTCACCTACCTGATCGTGAAGATATTGGGTATAAGCAGCACCGACATCTATTGTATCAATATTAGTTGCAATCTCTTCTGTAATAGTTAAAATTAGAGGTTCTGTTTTGATCAGTTGTATACTCATTTTGATTCTCACTTTACTTTAAAATATTCTTCAGCAATAACTGTTAGATCGTTTATGTCTAGCTCCCTATAATATTTTGATGTAATATCATAACCAACATTTTCTGCTTGAGCAAGAAAACGCTTTTTCTCTTGCTTTAATGTTTTCATTAAATATAATATACAAGTTCTGGCATTAGAACCACCAAATGGCTTAAATGAACCAACAGGTAAGCTTATACAAGAATGAATATGAGTCTCAGATTTAATAAAATTACGAACCTCAGTTTCTGAAGATCCGCTTGCAACACCATGAGGTAGAATTGATAATAATCTGCCCGTTTTAGGTTTCAATAAACAAATGGCTCGCTCCAAAATAAGATAGTCAGAACCTTGTGCAGCTTTACCTCTACCTAAAGTATACTTATTTAGAGAAGTAGAATCTTGATAGGGTATATTAAATGGTGGATTTATCAAAATTACATCAAATTTTAAATTATCACTTTGCTCAATTCTAGCTAAGTCAATCCTTCTATTATCTGTATTTTCAAATATATTATCACGGATTGAATCACCAGTATAGATGTGTTCGTATCCATCTCCGTGTAATATCATATTAATTCTACATAATGTAGATAAGCGCGGATTTATTTCAATTCCCCATAAATTATTTTTTACAAGGTCATCAATTAACCTATCTTTCTCATCTTTACTAACATTTAGAGAGTGTATCTTTTTACGAACATTTGTAAAAGCACGAATAAGAAACCCACCACTACCACAAGATAAATCAAGAATTTTTTCACCGATCTGAATATCAGCGATTTCAACCATAAATTCAACTAGCTGCCTTGGTGTAAGATATTGACCTAAATCACCGCGTAGTGTCCCTGTGAGAAAAGTTTCATAAACAGAACCAACAACGTCTCCACCAGAACCAGCTAAACCAAGAGGAGTTTTAAAACCATATAGTCCGAAAGGTTCTAATTCACGAATAATTTTTTTTACTGTTTCATTGCTTCTAATTTCAATTTGTGTATTAGTTGAAAAAACATTAAAAGTTCGTTTGGCATCAGCAAACATTTCTTGCAACCCAGCCAGAGGTCCACTACCCACCAGCCATTGAGAAGTAAAGCGATTTGGACCTAGACCTTCAGAGAATTTTTTTTCTTCATTAAACTTACATACAAGAATTTTAGTTAATTCATCAAAAGCTGATTCAGCTATCAGACCTTCTTTCTTTAGTTCATTTCTACATTCTCGAAAAGCTTTCTCTAGATCAGATTTATTTTCAATAGTAACTAATAAGCGTTCAGCCGCTTCTTGTTTTTCTAGTTGAATTGTCAATCCTAACCGGCTATTGACTAAACTTTCTAGTTCTTGAGGCTCTGGTACTGCTTCTAAATTTCCAATGTCGTCTTGATCTAAATAATAAACTTCCCAAGTCTTACCATTAGTGAGAATAGCAATTGATGTAGGTGGATTAAGAAGTTGAGCATATGAAAGGACTTGATTAACATCTTCTTCTTTTAAAGAATGTTGAATTCTCTTTGTTTCTATGACAAGAGCCGGACGTTCATTAATATAAACAACTATATCTGCTTGCTTTCTAAATTTACGTCCTGAAATTCCAGTTATAGACACTTTACGTCTAATATTATTTTTATCATAACCAAGTCGTTGTAATAAAGGAATTACAATATTTTCAGCGCAATCATCCTCTGAGTTTAAAGTAGGCGCATTACGAAAAATATCATCAAGAATCGATTGTTTATTTAATGGCATAAAAGAATTAACTTAAAAATACACTATCACCAAATTTTAATGCCATAAAAGCTGAAAATTAAACCTATTAGAATACACTTTACTTTTTCAGGTAGATTTGAATTATAACCTGAATTTTAAAAGTTATCACCTGAAGATATTTTATATAATCTTAGTGGTATTTATTAATTAGTCACATTTTTAGCCGAAGCATGAAAAAAATCATTATACCGCATTGATATCCCATCTGCCACCAACACAAAAACCCATCGCCCCAACTACCCAACAAGCGGTAAAATTAACATCCATCCCCAATTCTCTCCTTGATATGTATTGCGATTACCTGGTACAAATCCTCACAGCCCGCGTATATGATGTAGCCCAGGAAACACCACTGGAATATGCCCCTATTCTCTCCCACCGCATTAATAACAAACTCCTCTTGAAACGGGAAGATATGCAGTCCGTCTTCTCCTTTAAACTGCGGGGCGCATATAACAAAATGGTCAATCTCACCCCAGACTTACTTAAACAGGGTGTCATAGCCGCTTCTGCTGGCAATCATGCCCAAGGTGTGGCTTTAGCTGCCAGTCGCTTGGGTACAAAAGCCATTATCGTGATGCCCGTGATTACGCCCCTGGTAAAAATCAATGCCGTAAAAGCACGGGGGGGAGAAGTTGTATTACATGGCAATAACTATGATGATGCTTATGCCTATGCCCGGCAAATGGAAGCAGAAAAAGGGTTGACTTTTATACATCCCTTTGATGATCCGGAAGTGATTGCTGGCCAGGGAACAATTGGTATGGAAATACTCCGCCAATATCAACAACCTATTCATGCCATCTTTGTGGCTATTGGTGGTGGTGGGTTGATTTCCGGTATTGCAGCTTATGTTAAACGGTTGCGTCCCGATATTAAAATTATTGGTGTTGAACCTGTGGACGCTAACGCCATGTATCAATCATTGCAAGCTGGGAAGAGAGTGCGGTTGTCTCAGGTAGGTTTATTTGCTGACGGTGTAGCGGTGCGGGAAGTAGGAGAAGAAACCTTCCGGTTATGTCAACAATACGTAGATGAAATTATTTTAGTGGATACAGATGCCACCTGTGCGGCGATTAAAGACGTGTTTGAGGATACTCGTTCTATTTTAGAACCTGCGGGGGCATTAGCGATCGCTGCTGCTAAAGTTTACGCAGAAAGAGAACAAATTCAAGATCAAACTCTCATCGCTGTTGCTTGCGGTGCTAATATGAATTTTGATCGCTTGCGTTTTGTGGCTGAAAGAGCAGAATTTGGAGAACGTCGAGAAGCTATTTTTGCAGTTAGAATTCCCGAAGAAAGAGGTAGTTTAAGAAAGTTTTGTGACTGTATTGGTAAACGCAATCTCACAGAATTTAATTATCGGATTGCTGACAATAAAGAAGCACATATTTTTGTGGGTATGCAAATAGAAAACCGTGCCGACGCGGCGAAAGTAGTTGAAGATTTTGAATCTCACGGTTTAAAAACCATAGATTTAACAGACGACGAATTAACAAAATTGCATTTGCGTCACATGGTAGGAGGACATTCTCCCCTGGCAGAAAATGAACTACTTTATCGGTTTGAATTTCCCGAACGTCCAGGGGCTTTAATGCAGTTTGTAACTTCTATGTCTCCTGATTGGAATATTAGCTTATTTCATTATCGAAATAATGGTGCAGACTATGGACGGATTGTGGTAGGAATGCAAGTTCCCCCCCATGAAATGGAAGAATGGCAATCATTTTTAGATACTCTTGGTTATCACTATTGGAATGAAAGTGATAATCCTGCATATAAGTTGTTTTTAGGTTGATTTGATATCAAGGTCTAAACAAGTTTATTACAGCTATTTTCAGATAAATTAACCAATTTCTTTGTTTCACGCAAAGACGCAGAGGCGCAAAGGAAGAAATATGTGAAAATTGCTGTAATTTTGGGTTTATGGGGATGATTCTAATTTACCTGAATTGTTTGCGGAGTAAAACTAGATGAACTATCCCAATAGTCTACTTTATTAATTTTGACTTTTAGTAATGCAATGTTGGGTTCATCTATTCCTTTTGGAAACCAAGTTTGTAATTTTGGTTGCCATTTTGTTTGCAGTTGATCACGATCTCTTGTTAATTGTGCTGTACCTAATATGGAAACATACCGCTGCTGAGTAGGTACAGAAAAACTAATATTCACCTGTTGATGATGTTGGATTTCTACTACTTTATGGGAATTATCTAAGGTAAAAAACCAAAGCGTCGCATTATCGTCAATATCATTCCACATTGACATGGGACGACTATGTAAACTGCCATCATCATCAACTGTGGTTAACATCCCACATTCAATCCCTTGAAGTAGTTCACGCAATTCCTGAACTTGTGGTTTTGTCTCTAAAGATTGTGTCATTATATCTAGAATTTTGATTTTATAAGGATGGGTGATATTTTTAGTGTTAAAGTTTTTTAGTTTATATACGTGAGTCTAAAGAGGTAATTATCAAAATCTGTTTTTACCAATTTATAACTAAAGAAATATACCCAATAGCAGATGGTTATTAAATGTTTTCAGTTTATTAAAATAATGAACTTGCATAAAATAAGATTTAAAAAGTAATTAACCGCAGATAAATACTGTTGATAATTATTCTATAGCGGTATGCACTCTTTGTGAGATACAGTCAGCCAATCGCCAACTCTGTAGGGGCGCAGGGTCTGCGCCCTCGATTGTATTGTATCAAGGGCGATAACCGCTATATGCAGTTTCACATACAGTTGTTATTAACTCAAATTAATTACCCAATCACGTAAATGTGAATTTACTTGTTCGGGAATTTCGTCATGGGGACAATGACCGGCTGTGAGAAAATATTCTGTTAATTGGGGATAATATTCATGAAACTTTTGTGAACGTTCTCGCGCTTTCATCCAAGGATCTGCTTCTCCCCATAATAACAATAAAGGACAAGTTAACTGTTTAAGTAAAACGTCAACTTTTTCCCCTTGAGGAGTGCTAAAAACAGAAACAAATACATCTAAAGCCCCTTTGTCAAAAGCCGGACGTTGAATTTCTTCTACTAATTGATTTGTAATTGCACTTTTATCAAGATAAACTTTTTCTAAGGTTCGGCGAATTACCCACTTTTGGCGCGTATATTGAAATAATAAAGACTGGGCTAAACGTTTTTTAAATGCCCATTTAACAGGTTTTCCTAAAAGTTTTTGCAGAGGATTTGGAGAAGGTTGAATTTGATTTTCTGGTTGAGAAAATGGACCAGCACTATTGAGTAATACCACACCAGCAGCACTTTCAGGACGTTGGGAAGCAACGCATAAACAAGCATAACCTCCTAAAGAGTTACCCGCTAAAATTGTTTTTTGACCGATAACTTCACTGATAAAATCATGGAGTTGATCACGCCACAAGTCGGCGCTATACTGTAAATTAGGTTTTGCAGAACGGCCAAATCCTAACAAGTCAATGGCAAATACTTGGAAATCTACACTCAATCCTGTGACATTCTTGCGCCAATGGTCTGTAGAAGCACCAAAACCATGTACTAAAAGTAAAGGTGGACGCTGGGTTTGTGGTTCTCCCGCTTGGACATAATATACGTTATGTCCGCGCCATTGCCAGTATTGACCAGGGATAGGATTTGTAGAAGGAGCGATACTTGTTTGCATATTGTGAAGAAATATTAAGTTACTTTTATAATAATTCATGACTTACCCATTGACAAACCATATCAAAGCTAATTAATTTCCTATGAATTGGAGTGCTGCATTACCCACTTTTTTCATTACCTTACGCGAAGGTGTAGAAGCCGCTTTAGTGGTGGGAATTGTCTTTGCTTGTTTACAGCAAGCTCAACAACAAAAATTACACCGTTGGATATATTTAGGCGTTATCACTGCGGTAATAGCTAGTTTTGGAGTTGGGTTAATTCTCAATTTAAGTATTCAAGGATTACAAACATCTGATTTACTCTATGCACCAGTTTTCAAGCAATTGTTTGAAATGGGATTAGGGTTAATAGCAATTTCTATGCTCAGTTGGATGTTAATTTGGATGACAAAACAAGCAAGATTCCTCAAAGCTGAAATTCAAACTTCTGTAAACAGTGCTTTGAATGAAGATAAAAAAGCAGCTTGGGCAATTTTTAGTTTAATCTTTATTGCCGTTTTTCGAGAAGGTTTAGAAACAGCATTATTTATTGTTGCTCAATTTCAATCGGGTTTTATACCTGTGCTGGGAGCAATAGGAGGATTAACTATAGCAGTGTTAATTGGAATGCTGTTATTTAAGTGGAGTATCCGCATTAACCTCAGTCAATTTTTTCAATGGATGGGGATATTACTATTAACAATAGTTTCCGGTTTAGTAATTTCTGCTCTCCGTCATTTTGATGCTGCTGTCACGGCTTTTAACCAAATCAATGCTCTAAATATTTGTCAAGGAGGAAGTAATGCTTGTGTTTTAGGTTGGCAAATTTGGGATTTCTCAGACATTTTACCTGATAAACAATTTCCGGGAATTTTGCTAAAAACCCTATTTGGATATAACCAAAAATTGTATTTAGCCCAAGCTGTAGCATATATCCTATTTTGGATTGTGATTGGTGGTTTATATTTCCGCAGTCTTAACCAAACTGCACCATTAAAACCAGCCAGTAAAGTTAATTAAATGTGAGATAGAGGTATTTTAAATATCTCTTTCTCTAAAACTCCAGTTGGGAATGACCATAATTATTCCTGTCAAAAAATCAAATTAAAATTAATAACTGTAACTTTTCATAAAAGCTTAATGGTAAATTAAATTATGAGATAACGAATAAATAAACATTAATAAAAATGATTACTGGAAAAACTAAACTTTTGGGAGTGATTGGACATCCTGTGTCACATTCCCTTTCCCCATTGATGCACAATGCAGCTTTGGCTAAACTGGGATTAGATTATGTGTATTTGCCTTTTCCCGTTGCACCGGAGAATTTGGAGAGAGCGATCGCTGGTTTTGCTAGTATTGGTGTAGTAGGATTTAGTATCACTATTCCCCATAAACAAGCAATATTGCCGTTATTATCCGAAGTTTCCCCCATTGCTCAAGCTATCGGTGCTGTGAATACTGTCACTCGTCAAGGTGATAAATGGGTGGGGACAAATACAGATGTAGAAGGATTTATTGCTCCTTTACAAACAACATATCATCAAGATTGGAGTCAGAAAAAAGCGGTAATTTTAGGAAATGGTGGTGCAGCGCGGGCTGTGGTTGCTGGTTGTATTCAACTCGGTTTGGCAGAAATTCACGTTGTCGGGCGTAATTTCCAGAAATTAGAGGTATTTAGTCAAAGTTGGCAAAATTCACCCTTTGCAGACAAATTTCATGTCCATGAATGGCGAGAATTACCAAACCTACTCCACCAAGCTAACCTGTTGGTAAATACAACTCCTATGGGAATGTATCCCCATGTGGAAGAATCGCCATTAAGTAATCAAGAAATGGGTTATTTGCCTGATGATGTTATTGCTTATGATTTAATTTACATCCCTAAACCCACCAAATTTTTGCACCAAGCCGAAAAACAAGGAGCAATTATTATTGATGGTTTAGAAATGCTAGTCCAACAAGGTGCAGCAGCCCTAAAAATCTGGTTACAACAAGAAACAGTCCCCGTCACCGAAATGCGTCAAGCATTGCAAAATCATTTGGAGATTTGAAGAAGGAGGTAGGGGCGCAGGGAGCAGGGGAGCAGGGGAGTAGGGGAGTAGGGGAAAAGAATTATTACTCTTACCAATCACCAATCACCAATCACCAATCCCCAATTGTCAATTGTCAATTGTCAATTGTCAATTCCCTAATCTGGTTTCCGCATATACCTTTCCTGTCCTTGGGAATTATAAATAAATAGAGACAGTTGGGAATTTTGACTAATGACTTTGAGAGCTTCTTGTAAACTTTGGAAATGACCTTGCATTTCGGGATTATTTGCTTGCAACAATTTGTCATACTCAGGAGTTAAACGAACACTAACTTGCTGATTAGTGACAATAAAAGTACAAATCTTAATGGTACTGGTACAAGTGCGATTGAGTTCAACGCGAGTTTGAGTTAAGTCACCATAGACTTGTAATTGGTCCTTTGCCTGTGCCAAAGATGCTGTATAGGGTTCAACTAGGGCTGTAGCTTGATTGAAATAAAAACTATCTTGGGGTATTTTTTTAGCAGTGTCTAAAGCTTGCTGCCAAGAATTGATGGCGGCTTGCCATTGATTTTGATTACCATAGACCTTTGCTTGATTGGCGGCTTGAATGGCTTGTTGATAGGATGTTGCCGCTGATTGTTCTTTTTTGGCGCGATCGCTTACAACCAGGTTTTTTGCTTGATAATCTGCTAAGAGTTGGCGTGCTTCTTCAGATCCTAAACTATTGATAGGGATAGTTTTTAACGTACTAATTGCCGTCCGAAAATTAGATTCTACCTGTTGCCAATCAGCAGCAGTTTTAGCAGTGGCTTGACGTTTTGTCGCTGTTTCCCCGGAAGTTTTAGCAGTGGCAATTTTTTGTAGCCATGTTTCTTCTTTCACTAACTGCTGAGTAACATTTTTTAACCCATTTTGATAGCTTGGTAAATTTGCCTGTACCAATCCATAGAGTTCATGACTAGGTTTAATGATCTCTACTGCGGTGATTGCCTGTCTCCATAGCTTTTGTTGATTGCGTAAGTCATCCAAACTCTTCGCGGGAGTTTGCCCACTTTTTTGGGCAGTGGATGCCGTCTGTAAAGCCTTGACTACCTGATTTATCTTTGTAGACTGTGCCGAAAACTGATTAACTAATTCTTGCGATTCTTGATACCGGGGAGACCACTGAGGAATTTTTTGCAAATCTGCAACTACTCCATCTAGTTGTTGTTGCAGTGCTAACAAGTCTTTTCCGATTTAGTTCGCTTGAGTTGAGGCTGATAATCATTTTTAAATTGTTGGGCAGTTTGTAATTCTTTACACTCAGAAATAGCACAAGCCCGATGGAGGACGAAAACACCACCCCCAGACAGGAGTGCAATAACCGCCGCAATACCGATAATTATAGGTAGAGGGGGGAGTGCCAGCGATAACTGTCTTTTTCGAGGTTTATCGGGGATATTGGCAAAAGGATCAAACTTTTCCTCTTCTTCCGCTGATTCATCTTCATCTAGATCAAAAGATGGATTGTATAAAATTGAATCTGCTGATGGAGAATCTTCTAAGGAAGGTTCTGCGGGACTGGAGAAAAATGAATCAGCAATGGGTTCTTCGCTGTCTTCTAGTTCTATGTCTGTAAATGCTGGTAGTGATGGTTGCTGAAGATCAAGCGGTACAAACTGTGTGTCTCCACCATTTTCAATAGGATTAAATTGCGTGTTTCTCCAACTTTCACTTTCAGGTTCTGCTTCTGACTCTACTGTGGGAATGGGAAAATCGAGGAAATGTTTAGCATAGGGCAGCTTTTCTCCAGAAACTCTCAAGAAAAATTGTACCCGTTGAGTTTGGTAGTTGAATTGCCATTGTAGTGCTTGTTCTAACACCTCAAATACTTGCTGTGTGTCAACCGTTACACCAGGAAGATGTTGAGTTAAAATCATCAATTCATCATTTTTGATAGCGCATTTCACTTGGAAATCCTGACTGTCTGGGACTTGGGCTACCAATCTTTCCTGCAAAATATTGCCTAAAAGTTGTAAATCTTCTTGTGGAACTGTTACTTTCATAAAGCGTTACCGCCACTCTTTCTATATAGTTTTGATTATCAAGGGGATTGAGAACTGGAGATTGGGAATGGGAAAATTTTCACATCCAATAGAATCAGTTTCTAGCACAAGGTTAAATTTGTCACGAAAAACACACTCAAGGAGTAATTATTCAGACTTCTATTTTTTTATACAGCTAGATTATAAATTAGACAATCCAATGGCAAAATTAATTTTTTAGTTAACCAAAGTCAAATTCTATAATCTTAGGTATTGTACAAAATATCAGATAGCATCAGAGAAAGCGCGTTAGACTTGTCAATACAAGGTGTGTCTCAATGGATTTATTGGAGTATCAAGTTAAAGAATGGTTTGGTAAAATCGGGATTCCTGTCTTACCATCCCAAAGAATAGATCATCCTACCGAGTTAAAACGGTTAAAGATTAGTTACCCAATTGTGCTGAAATCCCAAGTACAAGCGGGGGAAAGAGAAAAAGCAGGTGGAGTCAGAATTGTTGAAACAACGATAGATGCGATCGCCGCAGCGCAAAATATATTTAATCTCCCAATTTGGGGACAATTGCCAGAGGTGTTACTGGCAGAATCCAAGTATGATGCTCATGAAGAGTTTTATCTAGCTGTAGTCTTAGATACCGCTCTGTCTCGTCCCGTTTTGTTGGGTTGCAAAGAAGCAAATATTGATTGGGAAACAGCAGGAGAAAACATTCAGCACGTAGTTGTAGAACAGGAATTTTCTCCATTTTATGCTCGACGACTGGCTTTGAAAATGGGTTTGCAAGGTGCGTTGATGCAGTCTGTGAGCGATATTGTTGAGAAGATGTACCAGTTATTTGTCCAAAAAGATTTGGACTTAATCGAAATTAATCCCTTGGGTGTGAACTCTACTGGTCAAGTAATGGCTCTCAATGGTAAGGTCAGGGTGAATGAACGATCAATTAACCGTCATCCCGAAATAGCCGAGATGGCTGCCAAAATGCTGAGTCGTCCTCATGGTAATGCCAAAAAGAACGGCTTGTTGGATAGCTGGGATAGCTTAGAAATGCGTGGTAAAATAGGTATATTAGGTAATGGTAAAGGTTCTGTATTAACAACATTGGATGCGGTGGTTAATGCTAGTGGCAAACCTAGTAAATGTATTAATTTACGCCATTCTTTCATGAGTGATACTGCACCGACAACTTTTGGCGATCGCCTCGTCACCAGTCTGAAAACTTTGGCTAGTGATCAGAATATTCAAGTTATTCTCATCAACTTCGTGGGGACGATTCCTCAAGTTCACCAATTTCCGGAAATTATTACCAACTTTCTCCAATTAGATAGAAGTGAAATCACATCAGATGTATCAGCTACCAATGGTAATAATCCGCCGCTTGAATTACCACATTTAGTCATCCGTTTAGCAGGTGCTGAATTTAATGATGCTAGAAAATATTTAGCTACATTCAAAACCACTCATCAATCACTCATCGTTGTAGAAAATTTAGATGCAGCCGTTAAGGAAGCAGTTCGTTTAGCAAAGTTACCTGTAGTTAAAAAGGGGAGTAAGTAATTATCAATTGTCAATTATCAATTATCAATTACGAATTATGAACTTAACGCCAGAAAGTAAAGTTTTAATCCAAGGCTTTTGTGAATTTATATCTGCAACTCATATAGCCCAAATGCAAGCTTATGGTACAAATTTAGTAGCAGGTGTTAGTCCTGGCTGTGGAGGACAGAAAATATATGATCTACCAGTATTTGATTTAGTAGAAGAGGTTGTTTCCAAGTTTGGACAAATTGACACAGCAATTATATGTGTTCAACCTTATCAAGTTTTGGATGCAGCATTAGAAGCGATCGCTTCTAATATCTCCCAAATTATCATTATTACCGCTGGTGTACCACCATTGGATATGGTGCAACTACTTCGCAAAACCGAAGCTTGTGAAACTTTAATTATTGGACCCAATAGTCCAGGAATTATTGTCCCTGGAAAAATTCTTTTGGGTACTCAACCTAGCGAATTTTATAAACCTGGTTCTATAGGAATTGTCAGCCGTAGCAGTACCCTTACTTATGAAGTAGCTTGGGAATTAACAAAGGTAGGTTTAGGACAATCCATTAGTGTCAGTATTGGTAGTGATGCTATTGTTGGTTCTTCATTTCTTCAATGGTTACAAATTCTAGATGAAGATGAAACTACAGAAGCCATTGTTTTAATTGGCCAACCCGGTGGAGGAAGTGAAGAAGCAGCAGCACAATACATTCTTGAAGCCATTGATAAACCTGTAATTGCCTATATTGCAGGTAGACACGCCCCACCTGTCCAAAATTGGCAACAAACAGGAACTTTAGCAACTGTAATTGGACGTTCTCCTAATTTTGGAACACCAGCCAGTAAAATAGCTGCTTTTGAATCCGCAAAAATTCCTGTCGCTGATCGTCTCTCTCAAATTCCTGAACTTTTGAAAAAGGTAATGGGTAATTGACAATTGACAGGTGATTGGTGATTGGTGATTGGTGATTGGTGATTGGTGATTGGGAATTGGGTAATTTTATTTATTCCTTCTTCCTGTACTCCTGTAAGGGCGAACCATTCGATGTAAGGGCGAACCATTCGGAAAATAAACTTGGGAAAAAACAGATATTTATCGCCCGAATGCTTCGCCCCTACTTGGAAAAAACCGATAATTTATCGCCCGAATGCTGATGCTTCCAGCTCCCGTTAGGGATACGCCCCTACGACTCCTGACTCCTGATCAAATATCTTCCTGGTATTTCATTAACAAATTAGGAAGATAATCATATCCATCAACACCAATAACAGCAATTATTTTAGGACGATGTTGTTGCAGGAATAATTGAAATTTATCTCCACCAATTTGTCCCTTAATTATCGTTAATAAACCTGCGGGTTGTCGCCATTCATCAGCAGCAATTTGTTCTAGAAGATACATTCCTAAACTACCAGTATAAATTGCTTTTTCATAGTTGGAAATATGATAATTAGCTTCAGCTAAATATGCTAAATTTCTACCTTGAAGATACAAATCACCTGAGATTTGGGCAGTTTTAAAAGCATTCTCTAAATATTTAATAGCTGTGGCATATTGTGTAGTTATTAAATAAGCAATACCTAAACTACTAAAACACAAAGCTTGACTTTGTAAATCACCTAACTTTTCTGCCAATTTCAAACCTTGTTCTAGGTAATTAATTGCTAATTCATAAACTTCAGTTCTGCTATTTTGTGCTTGTTTGGCTTGCATAACTTCGCTATAACCTAAGTTTACTAAAGCATTGGCTTCTCCAGTTTTATCACCTGTTTGTCTACTAAAAATTAATGCCCGTTGACTATAATTAATTGCTTCACCATAATTTTCTTGTTGAACGTAAGTACGACTCAGGTGGTTAAGATTGGCGATTTCACAGGTTTTATCTCCGGCAGTTCTAGCGATTTCTACAGCTTGTTGATGAAAATTAAGCGATCGCTCATACTTTCCTAAATTACGCTGAGAATAACCCAACAAGGTCAAAATCCGGGCTTTTTCTTGAGTCTTTTCCACTGAACGCAAAGGTGCATCTAAATAATCCAAAGCATCCCGCAAATAACTGCCAGTAAATGAAGCGAAAATCCCCCCATAAAGAGGAAAATAAGGGCGTTGGGCAAAGGTTCGTAAAATCTGAAGCATTATTTGGGAAGCCCCATTACTGTATACTGCTTGATTTTCAAAACCGCTGGCTAATTGACTCCAAATTACTGCAAAGGTTAAAAATGTGGAAATAGATAACTTTGGACCAGCGGTAATATCATAAGCTTGTTGATCAAACCAATTAATTAAACCCCGTTGCAAAAACTGTAAAACAATTGCTAATTCTACCCAATTACTCAGACTAATTACCTGCTGTTTTTGAACAAATTCTATGGCTGATTGTTCTGTGGCCAGAGTATGAAAAAATGCTTGGGAGAATTCACTATTTACAACTTTAGCCCAACTAGCCCAAGGACCTTGTTCTCCTGGTACACCTCCAAATCCTAGAGAATTCTTTTTTTCATACATCCAATTGAGTAAATTTGGTTGGAGTTTTTGCCAAGTAGCAATACCGCTATTAATCCCATCAGCAATTTGTTGAAAATCTTCATTTGCAGTCGCAAATTGTCGCAAAGATTTGGCTAATTGTTGCAGTTGAGATAGATTTAAGGGATACTTGAGATTAGGATCGGTAGCCCGTAGAAAAGCTGTTAAACGCTCATCTGGATTTGCTGTGGTAATTTCGCGGATAGATAAAGCGATCGCTTCTGTAATTTTATTTTGTTCTTGCCAGCGTTGCCATTGAGTTTGGATCGTTTTTACAGCCCGTAAACTCCGCGTGGCTTTAGCTTTTTTCAGTTCATCTGTTTCTGTATCTACTTGAGATTGTAAAGCATTCAAGCGATCGCTCAAAACTAACTCAAACACTTCCCCAGTCCCGGAAGTGATGCCTTTGAGTAACATTTGATATACTTGTTCTACAGAACTAATCTTACCCTTGAGGGTAGTTTCGATAATTTCATCAATTACAGCAAGATATTGATCTTGTAATGGCAGAGAGTCTGACACTTTAGTTAATATAAAAAATCACAACAACTTCTATTGTATAGCAATATCTTCGCCATTTCTTTTGTAGCTTGGCTTGAGTGGCGCAAAACCCAATATTTATCTTTTGTAAGTAACACAGTTATTTATGAAAAAATGTCCTTATACAAATCCCCATAATTCTAATTATGGGGATTTCCCTGTTCCCTGTTCCCTGTTCCCTTGTCATAGGTTACTGAGCGAAGTCGAAGTAACGACAATTTTTAACGCCAACCAACTTAATTTACTGATCTTCTAACTGACTACTAAATTGTTTAGGAGAACGTCGTTTTAACTCCACCGACTCAGTTCGAGGTAATAAGTCAAATACTTCTCTCAACTTATCGTCTATTTTTTCAAAAGGAACTTGACCTTTTTCATTCAAGACTACCTTACCCGACTGATCAAAGACTACAACTTGAGGAACACTCCCTGAATAGTAATATCCTGGTTCTGTGGGTTGATAGGTCTTGTCAGCTAAAATAGTATCAACGCCGATAGGAATAACCTCGGCTGCACGGCCATAGAATGCTTGCACCTCGGAAACAACCGGTGCATATTGTTTACAATCCCTACTATCATCAACGTAAAATGTCACTATCGCTGGTTTATGTTGGGCTAAATTCTGAGCTAGTGTTTCTTTAGAAGGAACTAAAGAACCATTACCAGCATATATTACAAAAATATTACCATCATATCGGTCATCCTTAATACCTGCAAATGCTGGCTGCATACTGATAAAGAATAAGCAAACAAGCAGCAATAGGCATTTAGACACTAACCGTCTCCAGTTAGTAATTATTTGAGTTTGTAAAAAAAGCCACTTTATGCTATTCATCAACAGAAACCTTCTAAGCTATTATTTGTCCTCAGTTTGTGCTGAACTGATATTAATTGAGTTGGATATATACAGCAGGGAACAGGGAATAAGGAACTCTTAACTAGGTTGAATGTCTCCTGGTACATGGCTTTGTTCTTAAATTGTTGACCTTATTTGCCTGCACTCTGCTGTAATTACACGCGCACACTATTTTTTAAGATAACCCTTACAGGGACTATATCTCAAAAATCTCTGGTATTTGTGAGGAAAAAATTATTTGTCAGTTGCAAGGTCTCAACTGGAGATGTCTTTTTAGTGCTATCTTCACTAATTAGTTAAACTTGCAAAATTCAATTTGCAATTACAGGTTATTAATAAATCATCACTGTGGGCAAGAAAATAAGAGTTATAGATAGACTACGCTTGGGTTTTGCGGTATCAATAGCAAAAAGCGTGACTTTTTTGGTCAGGTTACTTCGTCTTGGTGCTGCTAGTGTCTTACCAGGTTTTATTGCAAGACGCATAGAACCGCGCATTTTGCAATTGTTGAGTCAGCAAGTAAAAAATGGAGTGATTCTCATTGCGGGAACGAATGGGAAAACCACTACTGCATTGCTGTTATGTACCATTTTAGAGCGGAAGGGTTTCCGTGTCGCCCATAATTCTACAGGTGCAAATCTAGAAAATGGTTTAGCGACAGCTTTCATAGACAATGCTAATTTATTGGGAAAGCTGAATATAGATTATGCAATTTTGGAAGTTGATGAAAATATAGTTCCCAAAGTTTTAAAACCGCTGCAACCTCGGATTATTCTCTGTTTAAATCTGTTCCGTGACCAACTGGATAGGTATGGGGAAGTTGATAGTATTAGTAAACGATGGACAAAGGTTATTTCTACTTTACCAGAAACAACAGTAGTTATTCCCAATGCTGATGATCCGACTTTATCATATTTGGGTCAACAGTTACCTCAACGGGTTTTATTTTTTGGTTTGCATGAACCCGAAAATTATTTAGAAGCAATTCCTCACGCTGTTGATTCTATCTATTGTCCCCGATGTGGGCATTCTTTAGATTATCAAGGCGTTTATTTGTCCCATTTAGGAGATTTTACTTGTCCTAGTTGTGGTTTTAGTAAAAGCCAACCTGCTTTAGTCAGTCAGGAATGGTCACAAATTCTTGTTGGTTTGTATAACAAATATAATACTCTAGCCGCAGCCACAGCGGCAAAGGAATTGGGAATTGATGAAATTAGTATCAGAGATACAATTAGCAATTTCCAAGCGGCTTTTGGTCGTGCGGAAGACTTAGTTATTGACGGTAAACGGGTGAAAATTTTATTATCGAAAAATCCCGTAGGAACAAATGAAACTATTCGTGTCGTCACTCAAAGTAGCGATAAAACTACTTTATTGGTGTTGAATGACCGAACACCAGATGGTACTGACGTATCATGGATTTGGGATGTGGATACAGAAAAGTTAGTAGAACGGGGTGGAACTTTGGTTGTGAGTGGCGATCGCGTGTATGATATGGCTTTACGGTTGCGTTATAGTCAAGAATCTATCAAGAGTGACATTAACCTCATTGTAGAGTCAGATTTACGGCAAGCGATCGCCACTGCTCTAGAACATACACCAGCAAACGAAACTTTACATATTCTCCCCACCTATTCAGCCATGCTAGAAGTACGAGAAGTATTGACTGGTAGAAAAATTCTCTGATCATTAAAAATTGACAATTGATAATTGTCAATTTTTAACGAACTAATGACTAATGACTAATAATTAGCTATGCTATATCAGCAGCAGTGTTTATGTGTGAATCATGAAAATAGTCAAACTGATTTTGCTTGCTTTTCCCGTGTTTTTAGCATCTCTGCTATTACTAGTTAATCCCGCATACGCTTCCAGATCCAAAGCTACACCCGCTGCACAGATGATTGTGGTGACATCTACTCAAGCAAATTTTGATCTAGCGACACCACAAATAAATAAGATCACACATTTATCCATAGACTCAACTGGTTGTAGTTGTGCTAATTGTGTTCAGACTAATTTACAAAAATTACAAGGTAAATTACCCATGGTGAGCATTTAATAAATTAGACTCATCCATGTTTTGGAGACACAGATTTGCTGTGTCTTTATTAATTTATATAAGTAATTATGTTAGAAAAAAAATTATCTACACATTTATTAAAAACTACAATTCTGGGTTTAGTCGTAAGTTTATTTGGCTGTGGTAATCAAACTATCAGGACAACATATAATTCCAGAAATTTAACTATTAATCATAACTTACCCTCAGTAGTAGCAACTAATAGCATCATTTGTGATTTAACAAAACAAATTGCTGGAGATACCATAAACTTAACTTGTTTAATCCCTTCTGGTATGAATCCCTTAACTTATCAACCCATACCAGAAGATATTCAAGCCATTGAAAATGCTAATTTAGTTTTATATCATGGTTATAAGTTTGAGCCGAGTTTGACAAAAATTATTAAATCTACTCAAAACTCTAAACCCAAAATTGCTGTTGCTCAAAGTGCAATCACCAATCCTATCAAAATTCAACAAATAACTGAACCCCATGTTTGGCATAATCCTAATAATACTATTAAAATGGTAGAAATAATTAATAGTAACCTAGTTAAACTAGTCCCCAAAAATCAAAATATTTATAATAACAAAACAGAAAAATTAACTCAAGAAATCAACCAAATTAATAATTGGATTAAAGTCAGACTAGCGAGCATTCCTGCGAAAAACCGTAAATTAATTACATCTCATGAAGCCATGATTTATTATGTCAAAGCTTATGATATTCCCTATACAGGAAGTTTAGCAAATGTTAACCGTGTAGAAAAGTTGACAGATACAAAAGTCAAAAATTTTGCTAGAGATATTCAAAAAGCTCAAGTACCCACAATCTTTGCAGATAAAACTACAAACTCTAATTTGCTTGTACCTATAGCCAAAAAAGCTAAAGTCAAAGTTTTTGAAAGACCACTATATATTCATGGACTAGGTGAACAGGGAAGTGACGGAGAAACCTATCAGAAAATGATGGCTGCTAATACAAGAATAATTGTAGAAGGATTAGGAGGAACGTATTTGAAGTTTGAGTTGAAAATTTCTCAAAATATGGATAAAAAATGACTGAGAATTATTGGTATTTGCTCGAGAAATATCCTCAAAACATCATGAATTGGGAAACCTACACCGTACAGTCAGGTACAGTGTAGGTAGTTCACTAATCTACTGATTACTTCACACTTTGCTTTTTAGAAGTGTAATAAACCTTACTACCAGTATCAGGAACAAAATGACAACCAATAGCAGAATTCCATAAGGACTTCCAAACTGGTTCTTTGGATTCGTGGAAATACTCACCCATAATTGGTTTAATTGCCTCAGTTGCTTTCAGCAAATTGTAATGAGGCATATTCAAGAAAATGTGGTGGGCAACATGAGTACCGATATCATGGTGAATATGGTTAAAAATTCCATAATCTCGGTCAACGCTAGAAATTGCCCCTTTCAGGAAAGTCCATTCTTCCCCACGATACCAAGGAATACCAGGTTCAGTGTGGTGCAAGAAAGTCACCAAGTCCAACCAAATGATAAAGACAATGTAAGGTGCAGCGTAGTATTTTAAGAACGCCATCCAACCAAATTGATAGGTAAACAATCCTAGCAAAGCCACCATACTAATCCACAGGGTGGTGCTAGTGATAATGTCCCATTTTTCTGAAGGCTTAAACAGCGGACTACTAGGTGAAAAGTGAGAACCTTCTTTACCAGGAGAACGCTTGAACAAATACACGGGATAAGCCAATAAGAACAGATAGAAACGCCCTATTCTTTGCGCTAAGGGCATTTCATCATACTCAGATTCAGAGACAGGATACCAGCTTTCATCATTTTCCAGGCTGCCTGTATTCTTGTGGTGAGTTCTGTGGCTAATTCTCCAACCATGATAAGGAACGAGAATGAAAGTATGGGTAATATGACCAACCAAATCATTCAACCATTTATGCTTAGAAAAAGATTGGTGTCCGCAGTCATGACCAACTACAAACAAAGCCCAAAACATTGTTCCTTGCATTACCCAGAAAACTGGCCAAAAATACCAAGAATCTAGATAATTAGCCACTGCATACAGCAGCCCAACAATGAGAACATCACGGAAGAAATAATACAGTGATTTAGTCACACTAGGCTGAAAACATTCAGCGGGAATAGCAGCTTTTAAATCCTGAAGAGTAAATGGTAATTTTTCTTGCCCTTCAGAAGATTTAGAATTAGGGTTTTGATTGAACTGGATGGTATCTAATTGCACTTGATTGGTTGGTTAATTGTAAATTATTAACAGTGAGGTAATATTTAGTCACCTCTAAAATTTAAGCTGGGGGATATTGGCAATTTACCTTAACATTTTCAGATGTGGTTAATTGCCAAACTAAAAGAATTGGTTATGAAAGTAGCAATAATTACTACTTCATCCTTTATGATTTTTCTGCCCGATATGCGTCAAAAGTAGTATAACCAATATCAGTCTTGTAGAGTTGACATTCGTTAGTTATTTTCTTCATTAAATCCCAAGAGAATTTGTATTCATCATGGAGATAAGGACTCCAATTTTCTTTGATACTGCTATAAGCCAACCGCAAATTATAGGAAGGAATAGCAGTAGAAATATGATGAGGAACGTGAACGTTAATATCGTGGCAAAGAATTTCTACCCAACGAGGATAATCACAATGAATTGTTCCAAATAACTGTGCTAAGGCTTCATTCCATTTATCAGCAGTTGTAAAAGGAACATCTGGAAGGGTGTGGTGAACAATGGTGAAGGTACTCATCCAGAAATGGTAAACCATCCAGGGAATAAACCAGAATTTAATAAATCCCCAAACACCAGTGGTAATAATCAAAGTTGGGAAAACAATAGCCGCAAAAGCAACGACTACAGCCACAGAAAGTTTAACACTAGCTTGGTCTTTTTTCTGAAAATTGCGGGCATCAAAATGGACAACTGCCCAATGTCCAATTGAACCTACCCACCAGAGACGTTTACTCATGAAAAATTCAAAAGCGGATTGTCTATTTTTAGACCAGCTTGCAAAAACTTCTGTTCTAATGGGATGCCAAGCGTTATCTTCGTCTAGCTTGTTGGTATGTTTATGGTGATGATTATGCTTAATGCGCCAGCTATGAAAAGGGTAAATTAAGAACATCATGAAGAAATGTCCCACTAAATCATTTACCCAGCGACGTTTTGCAAATGAATGATGAGCGCAATCATGGCCAATAACAAAAAACCTGTTAAAGCAGTTCCTGTAAAAACCCACGCTATGGGTAGAAGAAACCAAGGGGAAATTGCTATAAAATAATAGCCTAATGCAGCCATAGATAAACTGAGAATTACAGTAGTCCATGCTTTGCGGCTATTTTTCTGAAAACATTCCTTGGGCAGACTTTTGATAATATGTTTTAGTTTTATTTGGTCTTTACCAAGGTCTGTGGAGACCGCTATTTCCTGACTTTTGATAATTGATGTAGTCATGAATACCTGAAAAACAACAGACTGCAACACAAGGTTACTGAGAAAAGTAACTTGCTGCAAAGTTTTGTAACATTAATTTCTGAGATTATAGCAACCTAAGAACAACTTAGGATAGATGTTGGCAATTAAAAATTTCCAATTAAAAATTTGTAATTGCTTTAGTTGAGAAGGTAAGCATTCAACATCCAAAAAAGAAGGTCTGTATAATCTTAGCGGATAGGTAAATGCTTTTGTTACACACAAAAAGTCAATAGTCTCAAGCCAAAAAATTGACTAGAAAACTATTGACTTTGGGCATGAAATCTGTATTATGCCTTTTTCTCTGCCAGCTTCACGTTTGTAGCTAGTCCTAGTAATTGTAATAACTGAATAGTCATCCAAGTCATATCAATTTCCCACCATTCCAAACCATGACGAGCAGAGTATTGAAACGCATGGTGGTTATTGTGCCAACCTTCACCAAAAACTAGGATAGCAACCCACCAACAATTAGTTGATTTGTCACCAGCATCATAAGTGCGGTAGCCGAATTTATGAGTAGCACTGTTTACCAACCAGGTACAGTGATAAACCCAAATAATCCGCACAAAAATTCCCCAAACAACCATTGGCCAGCCACCTATGAAATAGAGAACTAAGCCCAAGGCAATTTGTAAGAAAATGAAATTTTTCTGTAAAAACTGATAAACTGGGTCATCAATAATGTCTTTAGTGAAGCGAGGAACTTGATCGTGAGCGGGAGCAAAATGAATCATCCAACCCATGTGACTCCACCAGAAACCTTGATTTGAATCATGGGGATCTGATTCAGTATCAGAATGTAAGTGGTGAATACGATGTGTACCCACCCATTCAATTGGACCACCTTCACAAGATAGTGTCCCAAAAATCACCAAGACATACTCTAACCATTTGGGTGTTTGAAAACTACGATGAGTGACAAGACGGTGATATCCCAAAGTAATACCTAAACCTCCAGTCACCCAGTAAAGCAATAAAGCAACACCAACTGCCCTCCAGCTAAAATTGCTAGGAATCAAGGCAAAGAGAGCGCCGACGTGCAATGCAACGAAGAATAGGGTATTAACCCAGTTAATGTGAGGTTTAGAAGTAGCAATTGTCATGCAGTAACCTGAATAGAAATTGTTCAGCCTAGTCTGCGCGATCCGAAAATCCGCATATCTATTTTATGTTTTTGAATGAGGAAAAGATGAACAGCTTTGAACAGCTGCGGGAAGCAGAACAGGCACTATTAGAAATTTTTTCTGGTATTGACGCTCAGGTCAAGCATAATCTTAAACGAGTATTAGATGCCTTTCGTCATCACCGAGTAGGCGCACACCATTTTGCAGGCGTAAGTGGCTACGGACACGATGATTTAGGACGAGAAACTTTAGATAAAGTTTTTGCCCAAGTGATGGGTGCTGAAGCTGCGGTGGTGCGAGTGCAGTTTGTTTCGGGAACTCATGCGATCGCTTGTGCGCTGTATGGTGTACTTCGTCCTGGGAATGAAATGTTAGCAGTAGTCGGTTCTCCCTACGATACGCTCGAAGAGGTGATTGGCTTGAGAGGACAAGGCCAAGGTTCTCTAATTGATTTTGGCATAAAATACCGCCAATTGGAACTAACTGAACAAGGAAAAATAGATTGGCAAAACTTAAGCACTAGCATTACCGAAAACACAAAGTTAGTATTGATTCAACGTTCCTGCGGATATTCATGGCGGCCAAGCCTATCCATAGCCGACATAGAAAAAATTGTTTATCTAGTTAAACAGCAAAATCCCCACACCGTTTGCTTCGTAGATAACTGCTACGGCGAATTCATAGAAACCCAAGAACCAACCCATATTGGTGCTGACTTAATAGCCGGGTCATTGATCAAAAATCCGGGAGGTACAGTCGTGAGTGCTGGTGGTTACATCGCCGGACGCGCCGACCTAGTAGAAGCTGCCGCCTGTCGCCTCACAGCCCCCGGTATTGGTAGCGAAGGGGGAGCAACCTTCGACCAAAACCGCCTCTTGTTCCAAGGATTATTTTTAGCCCCCCAGATGGTAGGGGAAGCCATGAAAGGAACATACCTGACAGGATATGTATTTGACAAACTCGGCTATCCAGTCAACCCCCCCACCCCTAGCACCCAGAGGAGATGTCATCCAAGCCATCAAACTCGGTTCAGCCAAAAAACTAATTGCCTTCTGTAAAGCCATTCAACAGTATTCACCCATCGGTTCTTATCTCGACCCCATACCCGACGATATGCCCGGCTACGAAAGCCAAGTAGTCATGGCTGGAGGGACATTTATCGAAGGTAGTACATTAGAGCTATCAGCCGATGGTCCATTGCGTGAGCCTTATGTGGTTTATTGTCAAGGGGGGGACTCATTGGACTCATGTATCTATAGCTTTACAAGCAGCTATTGAGGCGATGATCAATATAGAATAATCCTCACGCAAAGGCGCAAAGACGCAAAGGGAAAAAGATGAATGAGAATGAGATTGCAAGGGAGGTTGTTGATGCTGCGTATAAGATTCATACAAAGTTGGGACCAGGTTTGTTGGAATCTGTTTATCAGTCTGTTCTGGAATATGAGTTAGGAAAGCGAGGATTGCAGGTGAAAGCGGAGCAACCCATACCTGTAGTTTATGAAGATGTTCATCTAGAGGTAGGTTTTCGGGCTGATTTAATAGTTGAAAACAAAGTTATTATTGAACTTAAGTCTGTAGAGACCGTTCACCCAGTGCATAAAAAGCAACTACTAACTTACCTTCGTCTTGCTGATAAACGCCTTGGCTTACTCATCAACTTCGGATCATTCCTCATCAAAGATGGAATATCCCGCATTGCCAACAACTTATAAAATCAGGACAAAGACGCTTCTTACCTTTGCGTCTTTGCGCCTTTGCGTGAGACCCTATTCCGGTAACTTATACTGTCCCACTATCCGCTTCGCAAACTCCGGTACATGAGCTTCCAACTTCTCCCCATGATTCCGCTTCACATATAAGTAATTTCTCGCAAAGTGGGAATCTATAGAAAATCTCGCATATTCTAAGCCTTTGGGTCCAATTTTATCTATGACGACTCCCATTAATTTCGCTGCCCACATCGGTAAAGTAACTGCTTGATCGTAAGCTGGAATGCTTTGCTGTACGGCGGGTTTCCGGTTTCCTTGGGACATGACGGGCTGAGTGTGGAGTTGGTCTTTCACCAGTTCGAGCATTTCTTTTCCTGTATCATTTCTGACTACTATCCATTGCCATTGGTAGGGTGCGCCCATATACCCGACGACGATATCAGCTAGGGAGTTGACGTAATCAAAGCAACTCATACATGATGGGGCAAAGATGTCTTTGAGGACGTTGGTTTTTAAGCCGAAGAAGGGTACTGTTTCTTCTGATCCATCTTCGTGTTTAAAATGTACCCGGAAGTCTTGCATAAATTCGTAGCTGACTACTGTTTCGGGGGATCTGCTGGTGGTTTCTAGGAATTTTTGCAGTCCGGCGCGAGTAACGTTATCTACGCATGGTGTACCGAGTACGTAGAGTTTTTCTAGTCCGAGTTTTTTCTCTACGGCTCGTAATGCTTGTATTTGGCAACCTACTCCGATCACTAATAACCGTTTCATTCCTGATTTTTCGATTTCTTCTAATACGGAGAGGTTGGGGGATAGGGTAGGTTTATTTACTTTGGCTGCTAGTATTTCTTCGGGGGTACGGGCTATGATAGGCATGGGTTGAAAGCGGTCTTCTTTGGTGTTTTGGACACAAACTACGCCTTCAACTAAGCCACGATTGAGCATTTCTATGGCTATGCTGCTAACTATTCCTGTCCATTGTGCGCCTTCTATGGGTTGTTGTTTTCTGGCGGACATCATTTCTTGATGAACACCGAAATATAGTTCGTTTTCGTCTTCGAGGTTGCGGGGGCGTTTATGGGTGGTGGTTTCTAGTTCGTCTATTCTTTGGGTGATGAAGGCGCACGCTTCTTTGACGTAGTGGATATAGTAGGTGTCGCATAGTCCGCATTCGCTACATAGTTCTTTGGCGGGGCGCACGCTTCCGGGTTTGAGGGCTTTGGCTTTTTTGTGGGATTCTATGGATGTCATTTATTTTGTTTATTTTTACTAAATATGGCTTTTATTACCTTACCGTTATGGGTTGTGATGTGGGTGGTTTGATTTGGGTAAGAGGTTTTTTTCACGCAGAAATGCGGAGGGGTGGAGAGAGGAGGCAAATAATTACATAGCAATATTCTTAATTTTTAACTTACTGTTCAGTAAATATACTATTGTGATTATTAATAAGTTAATTGTTAAATTTAATATTATATTGATATTTAGCAAATACAAAAGCAATTTATGAGTCAGATATTCAATTGTATCAACAGATTGATTAAAATCGTGAAAAATTAATTTTTGAAATAGTTTTACACCGTAAAGAAATTTCTCGCTATTGTCCTAAATAGATACTTTTGTGATGACCGTGCAATTATGAAAATTAAACTACTTCCACACCCGACCTTTTTATTAACTGCTTCTCTCACTTTACTGACATCTATCCAAACCCCAAAGGTTAACGCACAACCAGCAACATTTAACCTTGATTTTATCAAATGTGTAGAATATTGTCGTCAATTACCCACAGATTATAAATATCGGAATTTCAAAATTACACAAAAACTAATTAATCAATTACACAAACGGAGTAATATCTGTCAATTTTTGACAGGTAAAAGTTTGTGTGCTGTTGCTAAATCTTATCAGTTTAAGGATGGTGTAATTTCTTTAAAAATTCAGGGTACTGAGGGTTCTCTTACAGATATTAAGTTTAATTCTGGTATCAGTTCACAAGAAGCTATGAGAATTGCCAGACAATCTTTTAATGATGGTAAATCTTTTGCAAAAGCAGAAATATTTAAAAACAGAACTGTTTTATATAGCAATCCTATTGATAATGATGAAGAAGCATTTTATTTAGATGAAACTAACCTAATTTTCAATTCTAAAAATCAGGTTAATAGAATTGTTTCTGTTGCAAATGCACCATAACTTTTGATTAATTTAAAATAATGATTTACATAACTAGGAATTCTTTTCTTAACTAAACCCAAACTAGTTACTGCTACAGATTCTTGGTTGGCATGACAAGAACTTTTAGGGATCGCGTCACATTCCTTTATCAGTTCGTTTTGCAGTTCTACAAAGAGACAATCATCAATGTGTTTCTTGTGGTAAAAGTCCACCAGTAGTTACCCTAGAAGTTGATCATATTATCCCTTTTTCTAAAGGTGGTAATAACGATATCAATAATTTACAAACTCTTTGCTTTGAATGCAATCGTGATAAAGGTATAAGGACGATGAAATAAATATTTCAGTTTTTATTAATAAACCCTTCGGTTAATTTATCGAGGGTTTTTTGCTTTTAATATATATCTTTCATTATCCCACAAAACTGCCTGATAATTAATTCTCAGTTTCATAGCAAAAGTCTGTTTTAACAGACTGAATAAATATTAATCTTCATTCAGTTTTAGCTGAATTTTGCTATTAGCCAAGAAATGAATTTGTTGGTGGTGGTAATATCATGATGATTGTGGAAGATGTTAGATAAAAAAATAGCGATCGCTATTTCAATAAATATGCTATTTTTAGCATAAATAGGATATAACCCACATTCCGCAGATGTAACTCAGATTATTGATATTTTTGAAAAATCCCAGCCAGGAAAATTTTATTTACCTAATTTTTCTGGTTGAGTTTAACTTTATCTACCAAAAAATAGAGAATATTACCGAAATTAATTTCGCTAGGTTTTAAAATAGATTCTCTCTCTCAATTAAAATAGTCATTTCGGCTTAAATAAACATGACAATTACAGCAAAAAATATTTTCACTCTTTGCTAAAAATTTCTATTTACTAATTTTATCGATCACTATCTACATCTTTTTTGGTCTAATAAACTCTCATCAAATAATTAGATAATATTTACTACAACTCCTTCCTAAATACCTGACAATCTTTTCACGTTCCTCCGTTAAATTGCTCATTTGTTTTTGTCCATTTATGATTACCAAATGTACAGCCTGAAACATCTGAAATACCCACCTCATTGTCGGTTTATTTGTGATTTTATTGACTTGAT